>NZ_JBIXJX010000004.1:0-325786 GCF_052871955.1 Bradyrhizobium sp. CAR08 | reverse complement strand
GGCTTTGTCTCGCCGGAGATCATGATCAGTGAGCGCCCTGCTGAAGCTGCCGATCGAGCAGTGCCGGGACATTGGGAGGGGGACCTTATCCTCGGTCTTGGCAGCTCGGCCATCGGCACGCTGGTCGAGCGCACGACGCGCTTTACGATGCTCTTGCACCTTCCACGGTTGGCGGGGCATGGCGAAGCTCCGCGCGCGAAGAACGGGCCAGCCCTTGCGGGACATGGGGCCGAAGCCGTGCGCGACGCGATCACGCGCACCATCATCACTTTGCCCGAAGAGCTGCGCCGTTCGCTAACCTGGGATCAGGGAGCCGAAATGGCTAAGCACGATCGTCTCAAGATCGATGCGGGTATCCAGGTCTACTTCTGCGACCCGCAAAGCCCATGGCAGCGCGGCACTAACGAGAACACCAACGGGCTGCTGCGGCAGTACTTCCCGAAAGGCACGGACCTGAGCATCCACAGCGCCGAGGAGATATCCGCTGTGGCAGCGGCCCTCAATGCCCGACCGCGGAAGACACTAGGCTGGAAAACGCCGGCAGAGGCGCTTGACGATCTTCTGTTATGAGTGAAAGTAACTGGTGTTGCGACGACCGTTTGAATCCCCCCTGGATGCCCCGGTCAAGCCGGGGCATGACAGCGAAAATGTGATGCAGCGCCGCGCATAGCGGCGCCGCTTCAATCCACCGCCGCGTACACCAGATCCCGCACCAGCGTCCGCGTAAAATCGCGCTGTCCCGGGCCCTGGCTCATGAATACGACGAACAGATCCTCCTTCGGATCGATCCAGAAGAACGTCCCCGCAATGCCGCTCCAGAAAAACTGGCCAACGCTGCCGGGGAAGGGCGCGATGCCGGCTTCGCGCCGCACCGCGAAGCCGAGGCCGAAACCATGGCCAGGCGACAGCAGCGTGCCATTGGTCTGCACATTCGGGCCGAGATGATCGGAGGCCATCAGCTCCAGCGTCTTGCGGCCGATGATCCTGTTGCCGTCGAGCGTGCCGCCATTGCGCAGCATCAGCGCGAAGCGAGCATAGTCCATGGTGGTGGAGACGAGGCCGCCGCCGCCGGACTCCATGATTGGCTGCTCGAGCATGTTGAACAGCGCGACCTTGTCGCCGGTCCAGGGATCGGCCGCGAACGGTTCGGCGAGCCTGTTGGCATTGGCCTCCGCTGTCGAGAAACCGGTCTCGGCCATCTGCAACGGCGCGAGAATGCGCTCGGTGAGGTACGTGCCGAGCGACTTGCCGCTGACGACCTCGATAATGCGCCCGAGGATGTCGGTCGAGCGACTGTAGTTGAACTCGTCGCCGGGATGGCAGACCAGCGGGAAGCTCGCCACCAGGGCGGCGTGCTCGGCATTGGTGATCTTGCGGCTACGCACCCGCGAGTCCTGATAGATCTTGTGCACGGGGCCGTCGCCCTGGTGCTCGTAGGTCAGGCCGGAGGTGTGGCGGAGCAGGTCCTGCACCGTCATAGGGCGCTTCGGCGGAACCAGTTCCAGCTTGCCGCCGCTGACCACGCCGACCTTCTGGTCGGCGAACTCCGGGATGAATTTCGCGATGGGGTCGGCAAGAATCAGGTGCCCATCTTCGACCAGCGTCATGATGCCGACCGACACGATCGGCTTGGTCATCGAGAAGATGCGAAAGATCGAATCTTGCGCCATCGGCGCCGCGCCCGTCGGGCTCTGCCTGCCGAGCGCCTCGAACCAGCCGACCTGGCCGTGCCGTGCCGCCAGCACGGTGACGCCCGGAATGGTTCCCTTGTCGATCTCGCGCTTGAAGGCGTCCGACATGGCCTGGAGGCGAGGGCGCGACAGCCCGAGCGTCTCGGGGCGGGATTCCGGCAGAGGCGGAGTCTTCGGTGCGATCGAGGGCCAAGGGGCGGCTGTCGCGGACGCTTGGGCAGTAGACGCTTGGGCAGTCATGGGCACTCCCGGTGCTTATTATTGTTCGGAGCGGACTGTGGCCCAGAAGGCGCGGCACAAACAAGCGAAGCCAGCGCGCTTCACCCTTGCAATCCGGTCTTGCAATCCGGCCGCCCCCTGTGCTTCAAAGCGGCCTGATCCGGGCGGCAACGCAGGGTCCGTAGGAGTGTAGCTCAATTGGTAGAGCACCGGTCTCCAAAACCGGGGGTCGCAGGTTCGAGCCCTGCCACTCCTGCCAGCGAAATCAAACACTTAGCTAGAACGTGGGCGATCAGCCATCGGCCGGATATTGCTGCCGGACGGCGTGAATCCTAGCCGCTGACCTGCCGTTTCCAGATCGCCTCTGCAAGGGCGATCTCGGCCACGGAATCTGCGCCGGAAGCCACGGCGTCCTCTGCTCCACGATATCGGCGACGAATGCCTCGGCCTGACGCCGAAACGCCCAACTCTTGCCGCGCGACAATTCAGTGGGTTGTCCTTGCTGATGGAGAACGACCTCTGCCTCCTGCTCGGCAAAGGCGGGGGCAATTCGATGGTCAGCGCGCCCAGCTCGAACGCGTTGGGCTGCGACCTTGGGACGGCGCATTGCAGGCGGCAGATAAACCCTTGATCGGCCTGATCTCTGGTCCGTCGCCCGTGGAGGCCGTTTTGCCCACGCCGGCCCTCTCTATCTTGACCTTTGGTCCCATCCGCAGTAGATACCGCGCACTCGCAGCCGGCCCGTTAGACGCGGATCTCCGGCGCGGCTTTGAAATCCCCGAACAATCGAGCCCGATTTCCGGCTCATCCTTCGACAGAGGGCTGGGCCAACGGCGGCTGTTCGGATCCCTGAAATTCATTCGCGTCTGTCGACGGACGTTGGACATCAAACGATGGCAGTCAGCCCGTTCAAGTTCTTGCAGGAAGTCCGCTCGGAGACCGCCAAGGTCACCTGGCCGACCCGCCGCGAGACCACGATCACCACCATCATGGTGTTCGTCATGGTCGCCGTGGCCTCGATCTTCTTCTTCGCCGCCGACCAGATCATCCGCGTCCTCATCACCTTCCTTCTGGGCATTCACTGATGGCAACAGCAACGGCTCAATTGTCTGACAAGCGCTGGTACATCGTCCACGCCTATTCGAACTTCGAGAAGAAGGTCGCCGAATCGATCCGCGAGCAGGCCAAGCAGCGCGGGCTTGAGGAGTTGTTCGAGCTGGTGCTGGTCCCGACCGAGAAGGTCACGGAAGTGCGCCGCGGCCGCAAGATCGACGCCGAGCGCAAGTTCTTCCCGGGCTACGTGCTGGTGAAGATGAAGCTGACCGACGAGGCGTTTCATCTGATCAAGAACACGCCGAAGGTGACCGGCTTCCTCGGCGCGGAAAACAAGCCGATGCCGATCTCGGAAGCCGAGGCCATGCGCATTCTGCACCAGGTGCAGGAGGGCGTGGAACGGCCGAAGGCGTCGGTGTCGTTCGAGATCGGCGAGAACGTGCGCGTGGCCGATGGCCCGTTTGCCTCGTTCTCGGGTGTGGTCGAGGAAATCGACGAGGCGCGCTCGCGCGTGAAGGTCGCGGTGTCGATCTTCGGCCGCGCCACGCCGGTCGAACTGGAATTCGGTCAGGTCGAGAAGGTCTGATCGGGTAGGCGTGAGGCTTCGGTCTCGCGCAACAAGAGGCCGTGGGAGGGAGAGGGCGGTTGCCAGCCGCATCCGACCCAGACCACGAACCTGAAACCGCCGGCCCAGGCCGGCCCAACAGGAGTGATACATGGCAAAGAAAGTGACCGGATACCTGAAGCTTCAGGTCCCGGCCGGTGCGGCGAATCCTTCGCCCCCGATCGGTCCCGCGCTCGGTCAGCGCGGTCTCAACATCATGGAGTTCTGCAAGGCGTTCAACGCCCAGACCCAGAAGGAAGAGAAAAACACCCCGATTCCCGTCGTGATTACGATCTACGCCGATCGTTCCTTCACGTTCGAGATGAAGACGCCGCCGATGTCCTTCTTCCTCAAGCAGGCTGCCAAGATCCAGTCCGGCTCCAAGGCGCCGGGCCGTGACAAGGCGGGTGCGGTGACCAAAGCGCAGGTGCGCGAGATCGCCGAGAAGAAGATGAAGGATCTCAATTGCGATTCCATCGAAGCGGCCATGAAGATGGTCGAGGGCTCTGCCCGCTCGATGGGTCTGGAAGTGGCAGGGTAAGCGGTCATGGCAATCGGAAAACGTTTGAACAAAGCCCGCGAAGGTATTGATCGCGAAAAGCTTTACCCGCTCGCAGACGCCATCAAGATGGTCAAGGAACGCGCGAAAGCGAAGTTCGACGAGACCATCGAGGTCGCGATCAATCTCGGCGTCGATCCGCGTCACGCCGACCAGATGGTCCGCGGCGTTGTGACCCTGCCGAACGGCACCGGCCGTACGCTCCGCGTCGGCGTGTTCGCCCGCGGCGCCAAGGCCGACGAGGCCAAGGCTGCCGGAGCCGACGTCGTCGGCGCCGAGGACCTGGTCGAGAAGGTGCAGAACGGCACGATCGATTTCGACCGCTGTATCGCAACCCCCGACATGATGCCGCTGGTCGGCCGCCTTGGTAAGGTGCTCGGCCCGCGCGGCCTGATGCCGAACCCGAAGATCGGCACCGTGACCATGGACGTCACCGGCGCCGTGAAGGGCGCCAAGGGCGGCTCGGTCGAGTTCCGCGTCGAGAAGGCCGGCATCTTGCAGGCGGGCGTCGGCAAGGCCTCGTTCACCGAGGAAAAACTGGTCGAGAACATCAAGGCCTTGGCTGACGCTGTGTCCAAGGCCAAGCCGGCCGGTTCCAAGGGCACCTACATCCAGCGCGTTGCGGTGTCCTCGTCGATGGGCCCCGGCGTGAAGGTCGAGCCGGGCACCATTCTCGGCTAAGGTTTGCAAATGACATGAGGCGAGGGGCGGAATTGGGCAACCGATTCCGCCCCTCGTCGTTTGTGACGGCGTTCACCGGAAACAAGAACAATGACTGACAAGGTCCTGATCTACTCGCGCTTTCCCAAGACGATGATGGCGCGCTTCGCCGAGCGGTTCGAGCTGCTCGACACCGGCGGCAAGCCGGCGCGGGAGATGTTTTCGGCCGACGCGCTCGGCGATATCCGTGCAGTGCTCACCGCCGGCGGCACGCCGCTGGGCGCGGAGGCGATGGACCTGTTTCCCAAGCTCGGTGCCATCGTCTGCTACGGCACCGGCTATGACGGTGTTGACCTGAAGGCCGCTGCTGCCCGCAATATTGCGGTCGGACATAGCCCGGGTGCCAATGCGGCCTCCGTCGCCGACATCGCGATGACCCTGATGCTCGCGGCGACGCGGCGAATCCTGGTGGCCGACCAGTACGTCCGAAGCGGCGATTGGGCCGCGTCAAAGCCCTCGCCGATGATGCGCCCGCAGGCCGGGATGCCGGGCCGCCGCATCGGCGTCTACGGCATGGGCGAGATCGGCCGCAAGATCGCAGCGCGCTGCGCGTCCTTCGAGAGCGAGATCGGCTATTTCAGCCGCAGCAGGTACGATCTGCCCTATCAATATTTCCCGACCTTGGAGGCGCTGGCCGACTGGTGCAGCGTGCTGATGATCGCGGTCCGGGCAGGAGCCGAGACCCAGCATGCCGTCAGCGCCGATATCCTCAGGCGCCTCGGGGCGGACGGCTATGTCGTCAACATCTCCCGCGGCTCGGTGATCGATGAGAAAGCCCTGGTGCTGGCGCTTACCGAGAAGACCATCGCCGGAGCCGGTCTCGATGTCTATGACAAGGAACCGCACGCTCCTGACGCGCTGACGGCACTGCCCAACGTCGTGTTCTCCCCCCATATTGGCGGCCACACCCTGGAATCGCACGTCGCCATGCAGAACTGCGTGCTGGCGAACCTGACCGCGTTTTTCGAGGGCAAGAAGTTGCCTTACGCGGTCAAATGAGCGGAAACCGGCCCTTTTCGGCCATGGTTAAGCGCGAGCGGCAACGGATTGGAACTGGTGTGAATTTTGCTCTTGGCAAGCAGGCCCCGAGCGGTTAAAGAACCGCTTCCGGACGTGCCGGCCTCGGCTGGCGCGTTCGTGCACGCATTCCGAAAACAAGCGATGGAGATCATTCCTTTTCAGGGCGTCCGTGAGGATTTGCTGGAAAGGGAGGGAAAACCGTCGGGTGTGGGGTGCGGGCAGAGGTCGGGCGGTTCGCCGGCTGACCTTGTCCTGTCCAAGACTGCAGGCGCCCGCGGGGAATTCCGATTTCTCAACGGCTTAATCGCATGGCCTGCATAGACGGGTGAAGACCGGATTTCACTTCGTGGCCACCTTAGGGTCGGTTGCGGAATGGGTTTGGTTCGGACCTCGACACGCCGTGGGCTCTAATGGGCTCTCGGAGGGCAGGCTTTGAATTGTCGTCTTGCCCGGCGTGTCCGATGGGTTTGGCCCTGAGGTTCAGGTTTGGGCGGGACGATGGGTGCAACCCGGCGGTCCCGCTTTCGCGATGACCGCCAACCGGAAAGAGCTTGCTGTGGAACGAGCGGCAAAAAAGGAAGCGGTCGAACAGCTCAATGGGGTCTTCAAGACCACGAGCGTCGCGGTCGTTGCCCAATATTCCGGCCTGACCGTTGCCCAGATGCAGAAGCTGCGCTCGCAGATGAAGCAGGCTGGCGCCTCGGTGAAGGTCTCGAAGAACCGTCTCGCCAAAATTGCTCTTGAAGGCACTGACGTCGTTGCCATCGGCCCCATGCTGAAGGGACCGACCGTGATCGCCACTTCGGACGATCCGGTAGCGGCGCCAAAGGTCGCCGTCGAATTCGCCAAGGCGAACGAAAAGTTCGTCATCATTGGCGGCTCGATGGGAACGACCGTCCTGAATGTCGACGGCGTGAAGGCACTTGCCTCGCTGCCGTCGCTTGACGAACTGCGCGCCAAGATCGTCGGCCTGCTTGTGGCCCCGGCGACCAAGATCGCTCAGCTCGCCAACGCGCCCGCGGGCAAGCTCGCGCGTGTCATTCAGGCTTATGCCTCAAAGAGCGAAGCGGCCTGACGCCCTTCGCAAAACTCAAACCCGAACCAGACTTACATTCAAGGAAACTGAACAATGGCTGACCTGCAGAAGATCGTTGACGACCTCTCGAGCCTCACCGTGCTCGAAGCTGCCGAACTCGCGAAGCTCCTCGAAGAGAAGTGGGGCGTTTCGGCTGCCGCGGCTGTCGCCGTGGCCGGCCCGGCTGGTGGTGGCGCTGCCGCCGCTCCGGCCGAAGAGAAGACCGAGTTCACGGTCGTTCTTGCCGCCGCCGGCGACAAGAAGATCGAGGTCATCAAGGAAGTCCGCGCCATCACCGGCCTGGGCCTGAAGGAAGCAAAGGACCTCGTCGAGGGCGCGCCGAAGCCTGTCAAGGAAGGCGTGAACAAGGACGAAGCCGAGAAGCTCAAGGCCCAGCTCGAGAAGGCTGGCGCGAAGGTCGAGCTCAAGTAAGCAGCGCTTACTGGCACGAGATCCCGGTCAGCATCATCGCAACCGGGGTCTCGGTCCGCTCTCCGAAAGGGCGGGCCGGATGCAAAAGGCGTGCGACGGAACGACCCGACGCAGGCCGAACACGAAAAAGTGTGGGGATTTGAGGGTTTGTCCCTCGAATCTGCACTAATGTCGCCCCATATCGGGTCGGCAGCACGAAAGCGCGGTGGGCAGGGATGCCGCATTCCCTGTAAGCCGTTGGGAGAGCAAGCTATTTCGGGCTTTTGCAGTCCGTGAAGAGGTTGGTTGTGACGGGCGGGCGCGCTCCTGCGCCCCGCGCGTCGTTTTGCGTTTTGAAGGTCTGAAGAACAGATTCAGGACATTCCTGCCTGAAACTGAGTCTCCGGCCCCCAAGACGGGTTCGAAAAATTCAACCCGGGGAGCGGCGGTCGCCGCGTTCCGGAGGGCGCGCCCAAATCGGGCGACGAAAATGAGAGGCCACGATGGCGCAGCAGACATTCACCGGTCGCAAACGCGTTCGCAAGTTCTTCGGACACATCAAGGAAGTGGCCGAGATGCCGAACCTCATCGAGGTTCAGAAGGCGTCCTATGACCAGTTCCTGATGGTCGACGAGCCCCAGGGCGGTCGATCGGACGAGGGCTTGCAGGCGGTGTTCCGCTCGGTGTTCCCGATCTCCGACTTCTCGGGCACCTCGATGCTGGAATTCGTCCGCTACGAGTTCGAGCCGCCGAAATACGACGTCGACGAGTGCCGCCAGCGCGGCATGACCTTCGCGGCCCCCCTCAAGGTGACGCTACGCCTCATCGTGTTCGATATCGACGAGGAAACCGGCGCGAAGTCCGTCAAGGACATCAAGGAGCAGGACGTCTACATGGGCGACATCCCGCTCATGACGATGAACGGCACCTTCATCGTCAACGGCACCGAGCGCGTCATCGTCTCGCAGATGCACCGTTCGCCGGGCGTGTTCTTCGACCACGACAAGGGCAAGACCCATTCGTCGGGCAAGCTGCTGTTCGCCGCTCGCGTGATCCCGTATCGCGGCTCCTGGCTCGACATCGAGTTCGACGCCAAGGACATCGTCTATGCGCGTATCGACCGTCGCCGCAAGCTTCCGGTGACGTCGCTGATGTTCGCGCTTGGTCTCGACGGCGAGGCGATCCTCAGCACCTTCTACAAGAAGATCCAGTACAAGCGGATCAAGGAAGGCTGGCGCGTTCCGTTCGACGCCAATCGTTTCCGCGGCTACTCGACCATTAACGACCTGATCGATGCCGATACCGGCAAGGTCGTGCTCGAAGCCGGCAAGAAGCTCACCGTGCGCGGTGCGCGTCAGATGCAGGAGAAGGGGCTGAAGGCGCTGCGCCTCTCGGATGCTGAGCTCGTCGGCAACTACATCGCCGAGGACCTCGTCAATCCCAAGACCGGCGAGATCCACGCGGAAGCCGGTGAAGAGATCACCGACAAGTCGATCAAGGTTCTCAACGAGCACGGCTACAAGGAGCTGCCGCTGCTCGACATCGACCACGTCAATGTCGGCGCCTACATCCGCAACACCCTCGCGGCCGACAAGAACATGACGCGCGAGGACGCGCTGTTCGACATCTACCGCGTGATGCGTCCCGGCGAGCCGCCGACGCTGGATTCGGCGCAGGCAATGTTCCAGTCACTGTTCTTCGACGCCGAGCGCTACGACCTCTCGGCGGTCGGTCGCGTCAAGATGAACATGCGCCTCGACCTCGATGCGCCCGACACCCAGCGCACGCTACGCAAGGAAGACATCCTCTCCGTCATCAAGACGCTGGTGGATTTGCGCGACGGCAAGGGCGAGATCGACGACATCGACCATCTCGGCAACCGCCGTGTGCGTTCGGTCGGCGAGCTCATGGAGAACCAGTACCGCATCGGCTTGCTCCGCATGGAGCGCGCGATCAAGGAGCGCATGTCTTCGGTCGACATCGACACGGTCATGCCGCAGGACCTGATCAACGCCAAGCCGGCGGCCGCCGCCGTGCGCGAGTTCTTCGGCTCCTCGCAGCTCTCGCAGTTCATGGACCAGACCAACCCGCTGTCGGAGATCACCCACAAGCGCCGCCTGTCGGCACTTGGACCGGGCGGTCTGACCCGCGAGCGCGCCGGCTTCGAGGTCCGCGACGTGCATCCGACGCATTACGGCCGCATCTGCCCGATCGAGACGCCGGAAGGTCCGAACATCGGCCTGATCAACTCGCTCGCGACCTTCGCGCGCGTGAACAAGTACGGCTTCGTCGAGACGCCTTACCGCAAGGTCAAGGACGGCCGCGTCACCGACGAGGTCGTGTACCTCTCGGCGATGGAAGAGGGCCGCTATACGGTCGCGCAGGCCAACGTGCCGCTCGATCCGAAGGGCCGCTTCACCGAAGATCTCGTGGTCTGCCGTCACGCCGGCGAAGTCTTGCCGGTGACCCCGGACAAGGTCGACTACATGGACGTGTCGCCGAAGCAGCTCGTTTCGGTCGCGGCCGCGCTGATCCCGTTCCTCGAGAACGACGACGCCAACCGCGCGCTGATGGGCTCGAACATGCAGCGCCAGGCGGTGCCGCTGGTTCGCGCCGAAGCGCCGTTCGTCGGCACCGGCATGGAAGGCGTGGTTGCGCGTGACTCGGGTGCTGCGATCGCGGCGCGCCGTTCGGGCGTGATCGACCAGATCGACGCCACCCGCGTCGTGATCCGCGCCACGGAAGATCTCGATCCGACCAAGTCGGGCGTCGATATCTACCGGCTGATGAAGTACCAGCGCTCCAACCAGTCGACCTGCATCAACCAGCGTCCGCTGGTGAAGGTCGGCGACATCGTCAAGAAGGGCGACATCATCGCCGACGGTCCGTCGACCGATCTCGGCGAGCTCGCGCTCGGCCGGAACGTGCTCGTCGCGTTCATGCCGTGGAACGGCTACAACTTCGAAGACTCGATCCTGCTCTCCGAGCGGATCGTGAAGGAAGACGTGTTTACCTCAATTCATATCGAAGAATTCGAGGTGATGGCCCGCGACACCAAGCTCGGACCCGAGGAAATCACCCGCGACATTCCGAACGTCTCGGAAGAAGCGCTGAAGAACCTCGACGAAGCCGGCATCGTGTACATCGGCGCGGAAGTACGCGCCGGCGACATCCTGGTCGGCAAGATCACGCCGAAGGGCGAAAGCCCGATGACGCCGGAAGAAAAGCTCCTGCGCGCCATCTTCGGCGAGAAGGCTTCCGACGTCCGCGACACCTCGCTGCGCGTTCCTCCGGGCGTGCAGGGCACCATCGTCGAAGTGCGCGTGTTCAACCGGCACGGCGTCGACAAGGACGAGCGTGCGCTGGCGATCGAGCGGGAAGAGATCGAGCGTCTGGCCAAGGACCGCGACGACGAGCAGGCGATCCTGGACCGCAACGTCTACAACCGTCTTGCCGAGCTGCTCGAAGGACGGCAGGGCATCGCCGGTCCGAAGGGCTTCAAGAAGGACACCAAGATCACCCGTGCGGTGCTCGAGGAGTACCCGAAGTCGCAGTGGTGGCTGTTCGCTTCGCCGAACGACAAGCTGATGGCCGAGATCGAGGCCATGCGGAAGCAGTACGACGAGTCGAAGAAGGGGCTGGAACAGCGCTTCCTCGACAAGGTCGAAAAGCTTCAGCGCGGTGACGAATTGCCGCCCGGCGTGATGAAGATGGTCAAGGTCTTCGTCGCGGTGAAGCGCAAGATCCAGCCCGGCGACAAGATGGCCGGCCGCCACGGCAACAAGGGCGTGGTGTCGAAGATCGTGCCGATCGAGGACATGCCGTTCCTCGAAGACGGTACGCATGCCGACATCGTGCTCAATCCGCTCGGCGTGCCTTCGCGCATGAACGTCGGACAGATCCTCGAGACCCATCTTGGCTGGGCCTGCGCCGGCCTCGGCAAGCGTATCGGCCAGACAGTCGATGCCTATTTGTCGAAGCAGGACATCAGGCCGCTGAAGGAAACCTTGAAGAAGGTCTACGGCGAGGACGAGACGATCAAGTCGCTCAACGACAACGAATTGATCGAGCTCGGCCACAATCTGAGCCGCGGCGTTCCGATCGCGACGCCGGTGTTCGACGGCGCCAAGGAAGCCGACATCGAGGAGATGCTGAAGCTTGCCGGTCTCGACGCTTCGGGTCAGTCGACCGTCTATGACGGCCGCACCGGCGATGCCTTCGATCGCAAGGTGACGGTGGGCTACATCTACATGCTCAAGCTGCACCATCTCGTCGACGACAAGATCCACGCGCGTTCGATCGGTCCGTACTCGCTCGTTACCCAGCAACCGCTGGGTGGCAAGGCGCAGTTCGGCGGCCAGCGCTTCGGCGAAATGGAAGTGTGGGCGCTCGAGGCTTACGGCGCGGCGTACACGCTCCAGGAGATGCTGACCGTGAAGTCGGACGACGTCGCCGGCCGTACCAAGGTGTACGAGGCGATCGTGCGTGGCGACGACACCTTCGAGGCCGGTATTCCGGAATCGTTCAACGTGCTGGTCAAGGAAATGCGCTCGCTCGGCCTCAACGTCGATCTGCACAATTCCAAGGTCGGACCGGGGACGGCGGAAGCGGCCGAGTAATACGACCCTCATGCCCGGCCTGAATGGCCGGGCATCGGCGCCCAGTCCTGGAATCGCAAGGGCAGGGTGCCCCGCATAGTGATTTTCGAATTTGCTGCCGGAGGCGACCGGCACGCGAGGAGAAGACGATGAACCAAGAAATTATGAATCTCTTTAATCCGACGACGCCGGCTCAGGTCTTCGACCAGATCCGGATCTCGATCGCGAGCCCCGAGAAGATTCTGTCCTGGTCGTACGGCGAGATCAAGAAGCCGGAAACCATCAACTACCGTACCTTCAAGCCCGAGCGCGACGGCCTGTTCTGCGCCCGCATCTTCGGGCCGATCAAGGACTACGAGTGCTTGTGCGGCAAGTACAAGCGCATGAAGTACAAGGGCATCATCTGCGAGAAGTGCTCGGTCGAGGTCACGCTGTCGCGCGTCCGGCGCGAGCGCATGGGCCATATCGAGCTCGCGGCCCCCGTCGCCCACATCTGGTTCCTGAAGTCGCTGCCCTCGCGCATCGGCCTCCTGCTCGACATGACGTTGAAGGATCTCGAGCGGATCCTCTACTTCGAATATTACGTGGTGCTCGAGCCGGGCCTCACCGCGCTGAAGGACCGTCAGCTCTTGTCGGAAGACGAGTATCTGAAGGCGCAGGACGAATACGGCCAGGATTCCTTCACCGCCATGATCGGCGCGGAAGCGATTCGCGAGCTGCTCAAGGGCATGGACCTCGAGAAGCTCGAGCTGACCTTGCGTGCGGAGATGCAGGAGACCGACTCCGACATCAAGCACAAGAAGCTCGCCAAGCGCCTGAAGATCGTGGAAGCGTTCCGCCACTCCGGCAACAAGCCGGAATGGATGATCATGACGGTGGTTCCGGTGATTCCGCCGGACCTGCGTCCGCTGGTGCCGCTGGATGGCGGCCGCTTCGCGACCTCGGACCTCAACGATCTCTACCGCCGCGTCATTAACCGCAACAACCGCCTGAAGCGGCTGATGGAGCTGCGCGCGCCGGACATCATCATCCGCAACGAGAAGCGCATGCTTCAGGAGGCCGTCGACGCGCTGTTCGACAACGGCCGCCGCGGCCGCGTCATCACCGGTGCCAACAAGCGTCCGCTGAAGTCGCTCGCCGACATGCTCAAAGGCAAGCAGGGCCGGTTCCGTCAGAACCTGCTCGGCAAGCGCGTCGACTATTCGGGCCGTTCGGTGATCGTGGTCGGTCCCGAGCTGCGCCTGCATCAGTGCGGTCTGCCGAAGAAGATGGCGCTCGAACTGTTCAAGCCGTTCATCTACTCGCGGCTTGACGCCAAGGGCCTGTCCACCACCGTGAAGCAGGCCAAGAAGCTGGTCGAGAAGGAGCGGCCCGAGGTCTGGGACATCCTGGACGAGGTCATCCGCGAGCATCCCGTGCTGCTCAACCGCGCACCGACGCTGCATCGCCTCGGCATCCAGGCGTTCGAGCCCGTGCTGATCGAGGGCAAGGCGATCCAGCTCCACCCGCTGGTCTGCGCCGCGTTCAACGCCGACTTCGACGGCGACCAGATGGCCGTGCACGTTCCGCTGTCGCTGGAAGCGCAGCTGGAAGCGCGCGTCCTGATGATGTCGACCAACAACATCCTGCATCCGGCGAACGGCCAGCCGATCATCGTGCCGTCGCAGGACATCGTGCTCGGTCTCTACTACGTCTCCATCATGCGCGAAGGCCTGCCCGGCGAGGGCAAGATCTTCGGCGAGATGGCGGAGCTCGAGCACGCGCTGCACGCGAAGGTCATCCACCTCCACACCAAGATCAAGTACCGGTGGGAAGGCATCGACGAGACCGGCAAGATCTCCAGGCGCTGGATCGAGACCACCGCCGGCCGCGTAATGCTGGGCAATTTGCTGCCGAAGAACCCGCGCGTTCCGTACGAGATCATCAACAAGCTGATGACCAAGCGCGAGATCTCCGGCGTCATCGACCAGGTCTACCGCCACTGCGGCCAGAAGGAGACGGTGATCTTCTGCGACCGCATCATGGCGCTCGGCTTCTACAACGCGTTCAAGGCCGGCATCTCGTTCGGCAAGGACGACATGGTCGTGCCGCACTCCAAGTGGAAGATCGTCGACGCTACCCGTACGCTGGCGAAGGATTTCGAGCAGCAGTACAACGACGGTCTGATTACCCATGGCGAGAAGTACAACAAGGTCGTCGACGCCTGGTCGAAGGCCACGGAAGAAATCGCCAAGGCGATGATGAAGGAGATCTCCTCGACCAAGAAGACGGCGAGTGGGGCGGATGCCGACATCAACTCGATCTACATGATGGCTCACTCCGGTGCCCGCGGTTCGCCGGCCCAGATGCGCCAGCTCGCCGGCATGCGCGGCCTGATGGCCAAGCCGTCGGGCGAGATCATCGAGACGCCGATCATCTCGAACTTCAAGGAAGGCCTCTCGGTGCTCGAGTACTTCAACTCGACCCACGGCGCCCGCAAGGGCCTCGCGGACACCGCGTTGAAGACCGCGAACTCCGGCTATCTGACCCGTCGTCTCGTCGACGTCGCGCAGGATTGCATCATCACGCAGGACGATTGCGGCACCAAGCTCGGCATCAAGATGCGCGCCATCGTCGATGCCGGCACCGTGGTCGCTTCGCTCGGCTCGCGCATCCTCGGACGCACGGCCTGCGAAGACGTGCGTGACAGCACGGGCAAGGTGATCTTCAAGCGCGGTACGCTGATGGAAGAGAGCCATCTGGATGCCATCCATCAGGGCGGCGTCCAGGAGGTGAAGATCCGCTCGGCGCTGACCTGCGAGCTCGTCAACGGCATCTGCGGCAAGTGCTACGGCCGCGATCTCGCTCGCGGCACGCCGGTCAACCACGGCGAAGCGGTCGGGGTCATCGCGGCCCAGTCGATCGGCGAGCCGGGCACCCAGCTCACCATGCGCACCTTCCACATCGGCGGTGCGGCGCAGCTGAACGAGCAATCTTTCGTCGAATCCAACTTCGACGGCAAGATCGTGATCAGGAACAAGGCCATCGCCCGCAATAGCGAAGGCCACCTGGTCGCGATGGTTCGCAACATGGTGATCGCGATCGTCGATGCCGACGGCACCGAGCGTGCGACGCACCGTATTCAGTACGGTTCGCGCCTGCACGTCGACGAGGGCGACATGGTCAAGCGTGGCCAGCGTATCGTGGAATGGGATCCCTACACCCGTCCGCTCCTCACCGAGGTCGAAGGTACTATCGGCTTCGAGGATCTGGTCGAGGGACAGTCGATCTCGGAAACGCTCGACGAGGCCACCGGTATTGCCAAGCGCGTGGTCATCGACTGGCGCTCGATGCGCGGCGGCGGGGACCTGCGTCCCGCCATCGTGATCAAGGGCAAGGACGGCAAGGTGCTCAAGCTCGCCCGTGGCGGCGATGCCCGCTACATGCTGTCGGTCGATGCCATTCTGTCGGTCGATGTCGGCGCCAAGGTCCAGGCGGGCGACATTCTCGCCCGTGTCTCGACCGAAAGCGCCAAGACGCGCGACATCACCGGCGGTCTGCCGCGGGTGGCGGAACTGTTCGAGGCTCGGCGTCCGAAGGATGCGGCGATCATCGCCGAAATCGCGGGCACCATCCGGTTTGGGCGCGACTACAAGAACAAGCGTCGCATCTCGATCGAGCCGATGGACAAGACCGAAGAGGCGCGCGAGTACCTGATCCCGAAGGGCAAGCACATCCACCTTCAGGACGGCGACGTCGTCGAAAAGGGCGACTTCATCGTGGAAGGCAATCCGGCGCCGCACGACATTTTGGCGGTCAAGGGCATCGAGGAACTCGCGGCCTATCTGGTCAACGAGATCCAGGAGGTCTATCGGCTCCAGGGCGTGCTCATCAACGATAAGCACATCGAGGTGATCGTCCGTCAGATGCTCCAGAAGGTGGAAGTCACCGACCAGGGCGACACGGACATGATCTCGGGCGAGCAGATCGACAAGATCGAGTTCGACCAGATCAACGCGAAGGCCAAGGAAGAGGGCAAGAAGATCGCCACGGGGACGCCGGTTCTGCTCGGCATCACCAAGGCGAGCCTTCAGACCCGCTCCTTCTTCTCGGCGGCCTCGTTCCAGGAGACCACCCGCGTCCTCACGGAAGCGGCGGTCAACGGCAAGGTCGATCCGCTCGAAGGCCTCAAGGAGAACGTCATCGTCGGCCGGCTGATTCCGGCAGGCACCGGCGCCTCCATGGCGAAGATCCGCGAAGTCGCTGTGAAGCGCGACAAGATGATCCTCGACGAGCGCGAGAAGCAGGCGGCGGTCGTGCCGCCGGCGCCGGAAGTGGAGCCGATGGCGCTGCCACCTGCGGAATGATCGTTCATCCGTAGGAATACCGAGGACACTGAAAAGGCCGGCGAAAGCCGGCCTTTTTGCTGCTTTGTTTCCCTGTTGCGGTGCAGGATCAACCTTTGTTCATCTTTCCTTCAGGCGCAAAAGCGCTTCTGCTAGGAGAGCTTAGACCGGTGGTCCCGTGAAGGGGGCGGGCCGGAGACCACGGAATTCTCATGCTTGATCTCGCAATCGTAGGCGGCGGCCCCGGCGGGCTGATGAGCGCTTGGTATCTGAAGCGCAAGCTTGGCGACCTCTGCCGCGTCACCATCTACGAGGCATCCGACCGGCTCGGCGGCAAGATCGTCACGCGCAAATTCGATTCCGCGCCCGCGATGTACGAGGCCGGCGTTGCCGAGATCTACGACTACTCGATGACCGGGCCGGATCCGTTGCGCGAGTTGATCCAGCATTTCGGCCTGCAGACCATTCCGATGGATGCCGAGCAGGTGCAGTTCGGCGGTGAGCTCCTCAACGACGTCGCGGGCATGCGCCGCAAATACGGTGCCAAGACCGCAGCCGCAATCGAGGCGTTCCGTAAGCGCTGCGCCGAGGCGATGACGCCGATCGAGTACTACGAGGGTGTCGGCGCGCACGACAACGAGAATCCCTGGGCCTACAAGACCGCCGAACAGGTGCTCGACGAGGAGGTCGAGGACGAGACCGCAAAGCGATTCTTCAAGGTGATGGCGCGCTCGGACCTCGCGACCGAGAGCCACAACACCAACGGGCTCAACGCGCTCAAGAACTACCTGATGGATGTCGACGGCTATATCGGCCTCTATTCCATCCAGAACGGCAACGAGCAGCTCATCGAGTGCCTCCAGTCGGAGGTCAATGCCGACATCCAGCTCAATCACCGAATCCTCACGGTCGGCAAGGCGCCGACCGGCCGCTATCAACTCAAGATGATGAACGGCAAGGGGCCGGAGACGCGCGACTTCGACCTTGTGCTGGTCTGTCTGCCGCATTCCTGGCTCGGGACCGTCGGCTGGGAAGGCGAACAGCTCCGCAAGTCGATGGTCAAGCACGTCGCGTACTTCGACCGTCCTGCGCACTATTTGCGTGTCTCGATCCTGTTCGACACGCCGTTCTGGGGCGACAAGATCGCCGGCGCCTGGTTCATGTCGGAAGCCTTTGGCGGTTGCTGCGTCTATAACGAGGGCGCCCGCCATGATGTGGGCAAGCACGGCGTGCTGAACTGGCTGATTCCGGGCTCCGATGCGCTGGCCTTTGCGAATCTCTCCGACCGGGAGCTGATCGATGCCGCGCTGAAATCGCTTCCGGCATCGCTCGGCGATGCACGCGCGCATTTCATAGAAGGCAAGATCCACCGCTGGCTGTCCTCGGTGAACGCGATTCCGGGCGGCTTGCCCGTGCGCGACGTCATGACCAACCACCGGCCCGAGCCGAAGGAACATCCCGGAATCGTGGTGGTCGGCGACTATCTGTTCGACTCGACGCTGAACGGCCTGCTCGATTCCTCGGACGCGGCGACCGACATCATCTTGACCGAGATGATGCGCTTGCGCCGCGAGCGTTCGCAGGACGACAAGCCGCTCTCGGACAAGATCGATCGTGCCTATTTTGACAATTATCGCGGCCAGGGCCCCTACAGCGAGGTGTGGCAACACTTCACGGATCCCGACTATCTCACAAAACTGATCGGCATCGTCTGGGGCAAGGCCAAAGGCACGAAGCTCTTGATCGCGGGCTCGGCCAGCGGCGAGCTTGTCGGCGCGCTACGTGATCGCGGCATCGATGCCTTCGGTATCGAGAACAACCGCACCATTCACGCCAGAACGCCGAAGGCGCTGAGGAAGTACAACAAGCTCGGTTCGATCACCGACATGCCGTTCAAGGACGGTGCGTTCGACTTCGTGTTCGAGACCAGCCTCTGCCATGTTTCCCCGAAGCAGGTGGTCCGTGCGATCAGGGAGCTGAACCGTGTGGTCAAGACCGGGCTCGTGTTCGGCTCGATCACCTCGGACATGGCGCCGGCACTGATCGACCGCTACGACCTTCTGCGCGGCGTCAAGAAGCTCGGCACCTGGTGGGAATGGTCCGAACTGTTCTTCGGCAACGGCTTCGAGCTGTCGATGCACCGCAAGGACTGCACCGACGCGCTCTGGGAGACCACGCTCGCCGCCAACAAGGGCCCGGGCCAGTGGTACGCCGACGCCGATTCCTTGCGCTATTCCTTTTTCGACAAGGTCGAGGATGAGGAAGACGACTAGCCGCCTGAAGCGGGCGCCTTCGCCAATTGTTTTGCCGAATTCATCTTGATCGCATAGAATCGATGCAGTAGCGGTTGGCGCTATTTCCTGCTTTCTCTGCGGTCATGCCGGCCGTCAGCATCGGTTGGTTTCATGGCGTCCAAGCCCCTCCCGCCCGACAAACAGAAGCTCGCCGCGGAAGAGGCGGCCGAGCTCGACGACAAGCTTGTCCCTACCGCCAAGCCGGACCTTGAAGACGACGAGGACGATGAAGACGAGGAGGATGGCGGGCTGGAGCTCGATGACGACGATGAGGACGAGGACCTCGTCGTCTTTACCGCGCGCGAGGCCGCCGGCGCGCTCGCGACCATCCTGGGTTTCGTCAAACCCTTCCTGTTCAACTACAAGCAGATGCTGTCCTTCGTGGCGTTCGGCGTCTTCGTCGAGACGCTCTTCAACGTCATCATGCCGCTCAGCCTGAAGTACCTGATCGACGACGCGCTCGGCGAGGAGGATTTTCAGGCGCTGTACAAGATCCTCGGCGTGCTCGCGGTCGCGGGCATATTCACCTCGATCGTCGCGGTCTGGTACGAGCGCTGGGATGCGCGGCTCGCGGCGTGCATCATTTCCGACGTCCGCAAACGGCTGTTCGAGCACGTCCAGGACCTGCCGGCGGCCTATTTCGGCCGCACCAAGCGCGGCGAGATCCTGTCGCGCTTCTCAGTCGACCTCGCGGCCTTCGAGGGTTCGGTCAAGACCTTCGCCAACAGCGCGGCATTGCCGTTCCTGGAGCTGATCGCGGGCATCATCCTGATGGTGTTCCTGAACTGGCAGCTCGCGGCGGTTGCGCTGCTGGTGTTCCCGATCACGCTGATCGGTCCCCGCATGCTGACGCCGAAGGCTGTCCAGGCGAATTACGAGCAGAAGCTCAATGAATCTGCGCTGCTCGGCATGGTGCAGGAGAACGTGGCGGCGCAGGCCGTGATCAAGGCGTTCAGCCTGCAACGCCGGATGTTCGGCTTCTTCAAATTCCGCAACGACGAGACGCGAAACAGGATGGCCTCGGCGGCGTTCCTGTCGACCATGGTGGAGCGGACGGTCACCATCTCGGTGCTGCTCTTGCATCTCGTCGTGCTCGCGATCGGCGCATATCTGGCGACGAAGGGGCAGATTACCATCGGCACCTTCGTCACCTTCGAGAGTGCGTTCTGGGAGGTGTCCTACAACATCGCCCATGTGATGCATTTCATCCCCGTGTCGATCTCCGCGGCAGCCGCGATCCGTCATATGCAGGAGTTGCTCGACGAGCCCACGCGCAGCGCCGATCGTGCCGGCGCGCCCGATCTGCCCCGCATCACCAACGACATCACCTTCGACCACGTGACGTTCCAGTACGAAGGCAGCCAGACGCCGGTGCTGGACAATCTCAGCCTCAAGCTCAATGTCGGCAAGCGCATTGCCATCGTCGGTCCGTCCGGCTCCGGCAAGAGCACGCTGCTGAATCTGATCCTGCGGCTCTATGTGCCGGACGAGGGGCGCGTCACCATCGACGGCGTCGACGTCCGCAAGGTGACGCTGGACTCCCTGCGCCGGAGCATGGCGGTGGTGTTCCAGGAGAATATGCTGTTCAACATGTCGATCCGGGAGAACATTCGGCTCGGCAAGGAGGGCGCGACCGATGAGGAGGTGGAGGAGGCGGCCAGGAAAGCCGAGATCCACCGTTACATCATGAGCCTGCCGCAACGATACGACACGCCGGTGGGCGAGCGCGGCGATACCTTGTCGGGCGGCCAGCGCCAGCGCATCGCGATCGCGCGCGCGGTCATCCGTAATCCTTCCGTGCTGCTGCTCGACGAAGCCACTTCGGCGCTCGACCAGACCACGGAAGCTGCGATCAACCGCACGCTGCTGAAGGTCGCCAAGGGCCGCACCATGATCTGGTCGACCCACCGCCTGACCTCGGTGGTCGAGATGGACGAGATCATCGTGATTTCAGGGGGCAGGGCGATCGAGCGCGGCTCGCATGCCGAGCTGCTCGCCAAGAACGGCACCTATCGCAAGCTGTGGAACGACCAGATCCACCAACCGCATGGCGCGCCGGCTCACGTCGACGAGGACAGCGACGAAGACGACGAGGATGAAGACGACCTCGACGAGGACGATGAGGAGGAGTGACCGAGGAAGTTCGGCTCCAGATCGAAGGCTGCTCCAAGCGGCCGCAATAGTCCCTGAACCGACCAGGCAATGAAGCGTGCCCAGCGCTGCGCCGTCCAATAAGGGCTTGTCGCAATGGAGACTGAGCGGAAATCGAAGGCCTTCGCGGCCGACCAATCGTCGCACTCCCGCTTGACCGGGTCTGCGTAGAAGGCGGCGATCTTGCTTGTATCCATCCCGTCGGAGGCCAGCCACTGCGGGATATAGACGTTGCAGAGCCGCTCGACGTCGGTGAAGACCTTGTCGCACCCGGTGCCGGCGGCCGGGCAGGAGGTCGAGAAGGCATCGCCCACCAGCACGAGACCCGGCTGGCCGCTGGCATCGTTCACATAGAGATCGACCGGACGGATTTTCAGCTCACTGGGAATGTCGAATGGTCCGGTGATGTGCTTGAGCCGTGGCAGCGCAGCGTTCAACGTCTCGGCCGGCGCGCGGCGCAGCTCACGCAGCCAGGGATCGTCGAAGCTGCGATAGACGAACAGATTGGCGCGCATCCGCGTCCCGATCGGAAAAAGCGTGAGGTAGGGGATGCGGTCGCTCGGCCGTTCCGAGAAATAGGTCAGCGCAGGGAAGTCGAACGAGTCCCGTCCCGCGGGCACCACGTCGAACCCGATCGAAATCGAATGGCAGGCACTGACGACTTTTCGGGCGATTCCCAGCTGGTGGCGCAGGCCGACATTGAGTCCGTTGGCGAGCACGACCAGCCGGGCGGAGACCATCGCGTCGTTGGAGAGAGTGACCTTCTGCCGCTCCGCACTCGTCTCGACCGAGACAGCCTTGGCGCAGATGCGCTCGACGCCGGCAGGAATTTCGTCGCGGACAGCGTTGACGAGGGAATCGTAGAGGATGTTGAACTGCCGGCTCGGCGCCTTGTCGAGAAGGCGGCCGAAGCGCGCGATCCAGTTCTCACCCACAAAGGTCGCGCGGTGCAACACCGATTCGGCGATTCCCGTCTGCAGGAATCGCCCGACCTGCACGTGACCGCTGAGTTTTTCGACCCGAAAGTCCGCCGAATAGCTCTCATGCGGATCGATCAGGATGGTCGAAATGCCGCTACGGCCGAGCATCGCGGCGGCGGTCGAGCCGGACAATCCCCCGCCGATAATGGCAATGTCGGTGTACCGCATGGCGCTAATCTCTGCCCAAGGCGGCACATTGGCGCTCCAACAGGAAAGAAAGCCTTAGCCAATAGTTATAAAAGTATATTTAGCCCGGGTATAAATAGGTTTCGGAGGTGGCGGGACGCGCTCTTCATTTCTATCTCACGAAGGCGCAGCGAGCGGCCCAAGAAGCGATTTCGGCAGGTGCGGGAAGCGCTTCTGACTGACGTTTCGCCTTGACTTGACCGACTCCCACTTATAGAACCCCCTCACTTAACGACAGGCGGTGAGCATCGCCAACGTCGGAACGGGCCACCTGTTTGATCCCCTGGGATCACCAAGACAGGCACCAACCTCGACGAATGCCGCTCAAACGCTGTCGATCATAGCTAGGCAATGCCAGTGCGATTTTAGTTCTCTTGAGCATGTTCTCTCGAGATCGAATTCGGATGCATGACCTCGGTGCGCGGGCCGCAGCTTCAAGCTGACCGGTTCAACTACTGCGGTCCTCTGTGGCGTCGAAGCGCTTTCCGCCCGTTGATGGGTGGTTGGCGCGATTTCGCTTTGTGCGGATTGTTCCGCGGAAGGCGGCCTCGTCGGGCGGGTAGCTCGAAAGAATTTGCGGACCCGGTGACGGGCCGCGGCAGAACACAAAGGGTAATGCCAGGATGCCGACGATCAACCAGCTGATCGCTCAACCGCGGGAAGTGCAGAAGTCGCGCAAGAAGGTGCCGGCGCTGCAGCAGTCGCCGCAGAAGCGCGGTGTTTGCACGCGCGTTTACACCACGACCCCGAAGAAGCCGAACTCGGCGCTTCGTAAGGTTGCCAAGGTGCGCCTGACCAACGGCTTCGAGGTGATCGGCTACATCCCCGGTGAGGGCCATAACCTCCAGGAGCACTCGGTGGTCATGATCCGCGGCGGTCGCGTCAAGGACTTGCCCGGCGTGCGCTACCACATCCTCCGCGGCGTTCTGGATACCCAGGGCGTCAAGAACCGTAAGCAGCGCCGTTCGAAGTACGGCGCCAAGCGTCCGAAGTAAGCGGGAACCAGGTCCATGTCTCGTCGCCATTCTGCCGAAAAGCGCGAAGTCCTTCCCGATCCGAAGTTCGGGAATATCATCGTCACGAAGTTCATGAATTCGGTGATGTACGCCGGAAAGAAGTCGGTCGCCGAAGGCATCGTCTACGGCGCGTTCGGCCTCATCGAAAGCAAGACCAAGCAGAACCCGCTCGGCGTGTTCGAGCAGGCACTCGAGAACGTCATGCCGACGATCGAAGTGCGCTCCCGCCGCGTCGGCGGCGCGACCTATCAGGTTCCGGTCGAAGTTCGCTCGGTGCGCCGTCAGGCGCTGGGCATTCGCTGGCTGATCTCGGCTGCGCGCGATCGCAACGAGAAGACGATGACCGAGCGGCTCTCTGCGGAGCTCCTGGATGCGTCGAACAACCGGGGTAACGCCGTCAAGAAGCGCGAAGACGTGCACCGGATGGCGGAAGCCAACCGCGCCTTCTCGCACTATCGCTGGTAACGGCGACACACGGAATCTAAGGAACACTCCATGCCCCGCGTTCATGCCATAGAGAATTACCGCAACTTCGGTATCATGGCGCATATCGATGCCGGCAAGACCACGACCACCGAGCGCATCCTCTATTACACCGGCAAGAGCCACAAAATCGGCGAAGTGCACGAAGGTGCCGCGACGATGGACTGGATGGAGCAGGAGCAGGAGCGCGGCATTACGATTACGTCGGCCGCGACCACCGCGTTCTGGGAAGGCAAGCGTCTCAACATCATCGACACTCCCGGCCACGTCGACTTCACCATCGAAGTCGAGCGCAGCCTGCGCGTGCTCGACGGCGCCGTGTGCGTGCTCGACTCGAACCAGGGCGTCGAGCCCCAGACCGAGACGGTCTGGCGCCAGGGCGACAAGTACAAAGTTCCGCGCATCGTCTTCGCCAACAAGATGGATAAGACCGGCGCTGACTTCTACAAGTGCATGCAGGACATCGTCGACCGCCTCGGCGCAAAGCCGATCGCGATCCAGCTTCCGATCGGCTCCGAGAACAACTTCAAGGGCCTGGTTGACCTCGTTCGCATGAAGGGCGTGGTCTGGGAAGAAGAGAAGCTCGACGCCAAGTTCGTGGACATCGATATTCCCGAGGACATGGTCGAGAAGGCCAAGGAATATCGCGAGAAGTTGTTGGAAGCCGCCGTCGAGCTCGACGACGAAGTTCTCGCCGCTTACCTCGACGGCAAGGAGCCCGATGAGCCGACGTTGAAGCGCTTGATCCGCAAGGCCGTGCTGACTGGCGCGTTCTTCCCGGTATTGTGCGGCTCGGCGTTCAAGAACAAGGGCGTGCAGCCTCTGCTCGACGCGGTCGTGGATTATCTGCCGTCGCCGGTTGACGTGCCCGCCATCAAGGGCGTCGATGAAGACGGCAACGAGGTCGTTCGCCTGCCGGACGACAAGGAGCCGCTGGCTCTGTTGGCCTTCAAGATCATGGACGACCCGTTCGTCGGCACCATCACCTTCTGCCGCATCTATTCCGGCACGCTGCTGTCGGGCACCGGCGTCATCAATTCGACGCGCGACCGCAAGGAGCGCATCGGCCGCATGTTGCTGATGCATGCGAACAACCGCGAAGACATCAAGGAAGCCTATGCCGGCGACATCGTCGCACTGGCTGGCCTGAAGGAAGCGCGCACCGGTGACACGCTGTGCGATCCCGACAAGGCGGTGATCCTCGAAAAGATGGAATTCCCCGAGCCCGTCATCGAGATCGCGATCGAGCCCAAGTCCAAGGCCGACCAGGAAAAGCTGGGCGTGGCGCTGGCGAAGCTCGCCGCGGAGGATCCGTCCTTCCGCGTGTCGACCGATCAGGAGTCCGGCCAGACCATCCTCAAGGGCATGGGCGAGCTCCATCTCGACATCAAGGTCGACATTCTCCGCCGCACCTACAAGGTCGATGCCAACATCGGCGCGCCGCAGGTGGCGTTCCGTGAGCGCGTCACCAAGAGGTCCGAAGTCAAGTACACCCACAAGAAGCAGACCGGCGGTACCGGACAGTTCGCGGAAGTGTCGATCATCGTGGAGCCGAACGAGCCCGGCAAGGGCTACGAGTTCGAGTCCAAGGTCGTCGGCGGTGCGGTGCCGAAGGAATACATCCCCGGCGTCGAGAAGGGCATCAACAGCGTGCTGAGTTCCGGCGTGGTCGCGGGCTTCCCCGTGGTCGACGTCAAGGTTCAGCTCGTCGACGGCAAGTATCACGACGTCGATTCGTCGGCGCTCGCCTTCGAAATCGCATCGCGTGCTGCATTCCGCGAAGCCTTGCAGAAGGGCAAGTCCGTCCTGCTCGAGCCGATCATGAAGGTCGAAGTGGTGACCCCGGAAGATTACACCGGCTCCGTCATCGGCGACCTGAATTCGCGGCGCGGTCAGATCCAGGGTCAGGACATGCGCGGCAACGCCAACGTCATCAACGCGATGGTGCCGCTCATGAACATGTTCGGTTACGTGAATAACCTGCGCTCGATGAGCCAGGGTCGCGCAACCTTCACCATGCAGTTCGACCACTACGCAGAAGCGCCGGCCAACGTGTCGGCAGAAGTCCAGAAGAAGTTTGCCTGATTGTCGTCGGTCTCGAACTGACGATTGAACGGAGAGTCAAATGGCCAAAGCAAAGTTTGAACGTAACAAGCCGCACTGCAACATCGGCACCATCGGTCACGTCGACCATGGCAAGACGTCGCTGACCGCGGCGATCACCAAGGTCCTCGCCGAAGCCGGCGGCGCGACGTTCACCGCGTACGACCAGATCGACAAGGCGCCGGAAGAGAAGGCGCGCGGCATCACGATCTCGACGGCGCACGTCGAATACGAGACCAAGAACCGCCACTACGCGCACGTCGACTGCCCCGGCCACGCCGACTACGTGAAGAACATGATCACCGGCGCCGCCCAGATGGACGGTGCGATCCTGGTCGTGTCGGCCGCCGACGGTCCGATGCCGCAGACCCGCGAGCACATCCTGCTCGCCCGCCAGGTCGGCGTTCCCGCGCTCGTCGTGTTCCTCAACAAGTGCGACATGGTCGACGATCCGGAACTGCTCGAGCTCGTCGAGCTCGAGGTCCGCGAGCTGCTCTCGAAGTACGAATTCCCGGGCGACACCATCCCGATCATCAAGGGCTCGGCGCTTGCCGCCCTCGAAGATTCCGATAAGACGCTCGGCCATGACGCCATCCTCGAGCTGATGAAGCAGGTCGACGCTTACATTCCGCAGCCGGAGCGTCCGGTCGATCTGCCGTTCCTGATGCCGGTTGAAGACGTGTTCTCGATCTCGGGCCGCGGCACCGTCGTGACCGGCCGTGTCGAGCGCGGTATCGTCAAGGTCGGCGAGGAAATCGAGATCGTCGGTCTGCGCGCCACGCAGAAGACCACGGTCACCGGTGTCGAAATGTTCCGCAAGCTGCTCGATCAAGGCCAGGCCGGCGACAACATCGGTGCGCTGCTTCGCGGTACCAAGCGCGAGGACGTCGAGCGCGGCCAGGTGCTGTGCAAGCCGGGTTCGGTCAAGCCGCACACCAAGTTCAAGGCTGAGGCCTACATCCTCACCAAGGAAGAGGGCGGCCGCCACACTCCCTTCTTCACCAACTACCGTCCGCAGTTCTACTTCCGCACCACCGACGTGACCGGTGTCGTGCATCTGCCGGAAGGCACCGAGATGGTGATGCCGGGCGACAACATCGCGATGGAAGTGCACCTGATCGTGCCGATCGCGATGGAAGAGAAGCTCCGCTTCGCGATCCGCGAAGGTGGCCGCACCGTCGGCGCCGGCGTCGTCGCCTCGATCATCGAGTAATTACGAGAATAGGGATCGGCGAATAGCGAATGTGACATTCGCTATTCGCTATTCGCCACCCCATTGAAGAAAGACCACGGCAATGAACGGCCAAAACATTCGCATCCGTCTCAAGGCGTTCGACCATCGTATCCTCGATACGTCGACCCGCGAGATCGTGAACACGGCGAAGCGCACCGGCGCGCAGGTCCGCGGACCCATTCCGCTGCCCACCCGCATCGAGAAGTTCACCGTCAACCGTTCGCCGCACGTCGACAAGAAGAGCCGCGAGCAGTTCGAGATGCGCACTCACAAGCGCCTGCTCGACATCGTCGATCCGACCCCGCAGACCGTCGATGCTTTGATGAAGCTCGACTTGGCCGCCGGTGTCGACGTCGAGATCAAGCTCTAAGATTTTTGGATCACGTTCGCCACTAGCGGACAGAAAGAACAGGAAGCACGCCGATGCGCTCCGGAGTGATCGCACAAAAGGTCGGGATGACGCGGGTCTTTACAGAGGCCGGCGAACATATCCCCGTGACCGTGCTGAAGCTCGGCAATTGCCAGGTCGTAGGCCACCGCACCGAAGAGAAAAACGGTTATGTCGCGCTCCAGCTTGGTTCTGGCAGCCGCAAGACCGTGTACATGCCCAAGGCGGAGCGCGGCCAGTTCGCGGTCGCCAAGGTCGAGCCGAAGCGGCAGGTCGAGGAATTCCGCGTCTCCGCGGATCAGATGATCCCCGTCGGTGCAGAGATCCTGGCCGACCACTTTGTCGTCGGTCAGTTCGTCGACGTCACCGGTACTTCGGTCGGTAAGGGTTTTGCCGGCGGTATGAAGCGCTGGAACTTCGGCGGTCTGCGCGCCACTCACGGCGTCTCGGTCTCGCACCGTTCGATCGGTTCGACCGGTGGCCGTCAGGACCCGGGCAAGACCTGGAAGAACAAGAAGATGCCCGGTCACATGGGCGTCGACCGCATCACCACGCTCAACCTTCGGGTCGTCCAGCTCGATGTCGAACGCGGTCTGATCCTCGTCGAAGGCGCCGTTCCCGGCTCCAAGGGCGGCTGGATCCGCGTGCGCGACGCCGTCAAGAAGCCGCTGCCTAAGGAAGCTCCGAAGCCCGGCAAGTTCAAGGTTGCTGGCGAAGCGGACGCTGCTCCGGCTGCGCAGGAGGCGTGAGATGGAATTGAAGGTCACGACCCTCGAAGGTAAGGAAGCCGGCTCGGTCCAGCTTTCCGACACCATTTTCGGCCTCGAGCCGCGCCAGGACATCATTGCACGTTGCGTGCAGTGGCAACTCAACAAGCGCCAGGCCGGTACGCACAAGGCCAAGGGCCGCGCCGAGATCTGGCGCACCGGCAAGAAGATGTACAAGCAGAAGGGTACCGGTGGTGCTCGTCACGGCTCGGCCCGGGTGCCGCAGTTCCGCGGCGGTGGCCGTGCCTTCGGTCCGGTGGTGCGTTCGCACGCCACCGACCTGCCGAAGAAGGTCCGTGCGCTCGCCCTCAAGCATGCGCTCTCGGCCAAGGCCAAGGACGGCGATCTCATCGTGATCGACAAGGCCGCCCTGGAAGCTGCCAAGACCAAGGCGCTGCTCGGTCATTTCTCCGGTCTGGGTTTGACCAACGCGCTGATCATCGACGGCGCCGAGCTCAACAACGGCTTCGCCGCTGCGGCCCGCAACATCCCGAACATGGACGTGCTGCCGATCCAGGGCATCAACGTCTATGACATCCTGCGCCGTCGGAAGCTTGTTCTGACCAAGGCCGCCATCGATGCGCTGGAGGCGCGCTTCAAATGACGAAGAACATCGAGCCTCGCCACTACGACGTGATCCTGTCGCCGGTCGTGACCGAAAAGGCCACGATCGCCTCGGAGCACAACAAGGTGCTGTTCAAGGTGGCCGCGAAGGCGACCAAGCCGCAGATCAAGGAAGCGATCGAGAAGCTGTTCGACGTCAAGGTCAAGAGTGTCAACACGCTGGTCCGCAAGGGCAAGACCAAGATCTTCCGCGGCAATCTCGGCTCGCAGTCGAACTCCAAGCGCGCGATCGTGACTCTCGAAGAGGGTCACCGGATCGACGTGACCACCGGTCTGTAAGGTCGTACGACGATGGCACTGAAGACATTCAATCCCACGACGCCGGGCCAGCGCCAGCTGGTCATGGTCGATCGTTCGGCCCTCTACAAGGGCAAGCCGGTCAAGGCGCTCACCGAAGGCAAGCACTCCTCCGGCGGCCGTAACAACACCGGTCGCATCACCGTGCGCTTCCGCGGCGGTGGTCATAAGCGAACGTTGCGTACCGTCGATTTCAAGCGCGACAAGGTCGATGCGCCCGCGACGGTCGAGCGGCTGGAGTACGATCCGAACCGCACCGCATTCATCGCGTTGGTCAAGTACGAAGACGGCACCCAGGCCTATATCCTGGCGCCGCAGCGTTTGGCCGTCGGTGATTCCGTCGTCGCCGGCAACTATGTCGACGTGAAGCCGGGCAATGTCATGCCGCTCGGCAACATGCCGGTCGGCACGATCATCCACAACATCGAGGTCAAGATCGGGAAGGGCGGCCAGCTCGCCCGTTCCGCGGGCACCTATGCCCAGCTCGTCGGTCGCGACCAGGACTACGTGATCATCCGCCTGAACTCGGGCGAACAGCGCCTGGTGCACGGCCGTTGCCGCGGCACGATCGGCGCGGTGTCGAACCCGGATCACATGAACACGTCGATCGGCAAGGCCGGCCGCAACCGTTGGCTGGGCCGCAAGCCGCACAACCGCGGCGTTTCGATGAACCCGATCGACCATCCGCACGGCGGTGGTGAAGGTCGTACCTCGGGCGGCCGCCACCCGGTTACTCCGTGGGGCAAGCCGACCAAGGGCAAGAAGACCCGCTCCAACAAGTCGACCAACAAATTCATTCTCCTAAGCCGCCACAAGCGGAAGAAGTAAGGAACGCCGGACATGGTTCGTTCAGTCTGGAAAGGCCCGTTCGTCGAGGGTTCTCTGCTCAAGAAGGCAGATGCCGCGCGCTCGTCCGGCCGTCACGACGTCATCAAGATCTGGAGCCGTCGCTCGACGATCCTGCCGCAATTCGTCGGCCTGACCTTCGGCGTCTACAACGGTCAGAAGCACGTGCCGGTGGCCGTCAACGAGGAAATGGTCGGTCACAAGTTCGGCGAGTTCTCGCCGACCCGCACCTTCCATGGCCACTCCGGGGACAAGAAAGCCAAGAAGGCTTGAGGATTAAACGATGAGCAAACCTAAGCGCGAACGGAGCCTCGCCGAGAACGAGGCCAAGGCGGTCGCCCGGATGCTGCGGGTGAGCCCGCAGAAGCTCAACCTGGTCGCCCAGCTCATTCGCGGCCGGAAGGCGGCTGCTGCGCTCGCCGACCTGCAGTTTTCGCGCAAGCGGATCGCGGTTGACGTGAAGAAGTGCCTGGAATCGGCTATTGCCAACGCCGAGAACAACCACGACCTCGACGTCGACGATCTCGTCGTGGCGCAGGCCTTCGTCGGCAACGGCCTCGTGATGAAGCGCTTTGCCGCCCGCGGCCGTGGCCGTTCGGGCCGTGTCTACAAACCATTTTCACAGCTGACGATCATCGTTCGTCAGGTCGAAGCCGCAGCAGCGGCTTAAGGGACGCAGGAGAACACGATGGGTCAAAAGATCAATCCGATCGGTCTGCGTCTCGGCATCAACCGGACCTGGGATTCCCGCTGGTACGCCGGCAAGCAGGAATACGGCAAGCTGCTGCACGAGGACGTCAAGATTCGTGAGATCCTGCACAAGGAGCTCAAGCAGGCAGCCGTTGCCCGCATCGTGATCGAGCGTCCGCACAAGAAGTGCCGCGTCACCATCCACTCGGCTCGTCCGGGCGTGGTGATCGGCAAGAAGGGCGCCGACATCGACAAGTTGCGCAAGAAGGTCGCGGACATCACGGCGTCCGACGTGGTCATCAACATCGTCGAAATCCGCAAGCCGGAGCTCGATGCGACGCTGGTGGCCGAGTCGATCGCGCAGCAGCTGGAGCGCCGCGTGGCGTTCCGCCGCGCCATGAAGCGCGCCGTGCAGTCAGCGATGCGTCTCGGTGCGGAAGGCATCCGCATCAACTGCTCGGGACGTCTGGGCGGCGCGGAAATCGCGCGCATGGAGTGGTACCGCGAAGGTCGCGTGCCGCTGCACACGCTGCGCGCAGACATCGACTACGGGGTTGCGACCGCGTTCACGACCTTCGGCACCTGCGGTGTCAAGGTCTGGATCTTCAAGGGCGAGATCCTCGAGCACGATCCGATGGCCCAGGACAAGAGAATGGCCGAAGGTGAGACTGGTGGCGGCGGCGATCGCGGCGGCCGGCAGCGCCGGGACAACGCTGCAGCCTGACGCCAGCACAGAGAATTTGAGGGCTTGAAGCCATGATGCAACCTAAGAAAACGAAGTTCCGGAAGGCGCATAAGGGCCGTATCCACGGCGTTGCGTCTTCGGGCGCGACGTTGGCGTTCGGCCAGTTCGGTCTGAAGGCGACCGAGCCTGAGCGCGTCACCGCGCGCCAGATCGAAGCCGCTCGCCGCGCGCTGACCCGCCACATGAAGCGCGCCGGCCGCGTCTGGATCCGCATATTCCCCGACGTTCCCGTGTCGAAGAAGCCTGCCGAAGTCCGCATGGGTTCCGGCAAGGGCGCGCCGGAATTGTGGGTCGCGCGCGTCAAGCCGGGCCGGGTGCTGTTCGAGATCGACGGCGTCAACACCCAGACGGCGCGTGAAGCGCTGACCCTGGCGGCAGCCAAGCTGCCGATCAAGACGCGCTTCGTCGAGCGCATTGCGGAGTAATGGCCATGGCCCAGATGAAAATCGAAGACATCCGCGCGTTGAGCCCCGATCAGCAGGACGACGCCATCCTGAACCTGAAGAAGGAGCGCTTCAACCTGCGCTTCCAGCGCGCCACCGGGCAGCTCGAGAACACCTCGCGCCTGCGCGAAGCCCGCCGTGACATCGCCCGGATCAAGACCGTCGCCGCGCAGACGCGCGCGAAGAAGAAGTAAGAGGCTTACGAAGATGCCGAAACGTACTTTGCAGGGCGTGGTCGTCAGCGACAAGCAAGCCAAGACCATCGTGGTGCGCGTCGATCGCCGCTTTACGCACCCGATCTACAAGAAGACGATCCGCCGTTCGAAGAACTACCACGCGCACGACGAGAGCAACGAGTTCAAGCCGGGCGACATGGTGTGGATCGAGGAATCGAAGCCGATTTCGAAGTTGAAGCGCTGGGTCGTGATCCGGGGCGAACACAAGAAAAGCGCCTGATCTGTTGGCTTTAGCCGACTGACTTCAGGTTAATGTTGAGCGCCGGCTGGGCTGGCGCAAAGAGAAGAGGACGAGGTGCATCAATGATTCAGATGCAGACCAACCTCGACGTGGCCGATAATTCTGGCGCACGCCGTGTCATGTGTATCAAGGTGCTCGGGGGCTCCAAGCGCCGCTACGCCACGATCGGCGACATCATCGTTGTCTCGATCAAGGAAGCTATTCCGCGCGGCAAGGTGAAGAAGGGCGACGTGATGAAGGCCGTCGTGGTGCGCGTCCGCAAGGACATTCGCCGCGCCGACGGTTCGGTCATCCGCTTCGACCGCAACGCCGCCGTTCTGATCAACAATCAGTCCGAGCCGGTCGGTACCCGTATCTTCGGGCCCGTGCCGCGCGAGCTGCGCGCCAAGAACCACATGAAGATCATCTCGCTCGCGCCGGAGGTGCTGTGATGGCTGCGAAGATCCGCAAGGGCGACAAGGTCGTCGTGCTGACCGGCCGCGACAAAGGCCGCACCGGCGAGGTGTTCGAAGTGCGTCCCGACGCCGGTACGGCGCTGGTGCGCGGCATCAACATGGTCAAGCGTCACCAGAAGCAGACGCAGGCCCAGGAGGGCGGCATCATCTCGAAAGAGTCGCCGATCCAACTGTCCAACATCGCGTATGTCGGCAAGGACGGGAAGCCGACCCGCGTCGGATTCAAGATTCTGGCGGACGGCAAGAAGGTCCGCATCGCCAAGAGCTCGGGAGCTGAGATCGATGGCTGAGGCCGCTTACACACCGCGCCTGCGCGCGGAATACGACGCGAAGATCCGGACGGAAATGACCGAGAAGTTCGGTTATGAGAACGTCATGCAGGTTCCGCGCCTGGACAAGGTCGTGCTGAACATGGGCGTTGGCGATTCCGTCAACGACCGCAAGAAGGCCGAGAACGCCGCTGCGGAATTGACCCAGATCGCCGGCCAGAAGGCGATCGTGACCTATTCGCGGATCGCGATCGCGACCTTCAAGTTGCGTGAGAACCAGCCGATCGGCTGCAAGGTCACGCTGCGCAAGGCCCGTATGTACGAGTTCATCGATCGTCTGGTGACGGTCGCGCTGCCCCGCGTCCGCGACTTCCGCGGCTTGAACCCGAAGAGCTTCGATGGCCGCGGCAACTACTCGCTCGGCCTCAAGGAACACATCATTTTCCCCGAGATCGACTTCGACAAGGTCACGGAATCCCGCGGTATGGACATCACCGTCTGCACCACGGCCAAGACCGACGACGAGGCGAGGGCCTTGTTGACCGCATTCAATTTCCCGTTCCGGCAGTGAGACGCTGACCTAAAGCCTCTCAAACGCGGATACCCAGGAGCCAAGCATGGCAAAGAAGAGTTCAATCGAGAAGAACAACCGGCGCAAGCGGATGACGAAGAACGCCGCCCCGAAGCGCGAGCGGTTGAAGGCGATCATCGCCGACAAGACGTTGCCGATGGAGGAGCGGTTCGCTGCGACCCTGAAGCTGGCGGAAATGCCGCGCAACTCGTCGGCGACCCGCATCCGTCTGCGTTGCGAGCTGTCGGGCCGTTCGCGCTCGAACTATCGCTTGACCAAACTGTCCCGCATCGCAATGCGGGACCTTGGCTCCAAGGGCATGGTCCCGGGCCTCGTGAAGTCCAGCTGGTAAGGAGGGTCGTTTAGATGTCTACGCACGATCCAATCAGCGATCTGATCACCCGCATCCGTAACGCGCAGATGCGCTCCAAGAACAAGGTCTCCACGCCTGGCTCGAAGATGCGCGAGAACGTGCTCGAGGTGCTGAAGAGCGAAGGCTACATCCGCGGTTACGCGACGCTCGAGCATTCCTCGGGCCGCAGCGAGATCGAGATCGAGCTGAAGTATTTCGACGGCGAGCCCGTTATCCGTGAGATCGAGCGTGTCTCCAAGCCCGGACGTCGCGTGTACGCCTCGGTGAAGAACCTGCCGCGGGTCAATAACGGACTCGGCATTTCGGTGTTGTCGACGCCGAAGGGAATCATGGCTGACCACAGTGCGCGTGAAGCGAACGTGGGCGGCGAAGTTCTCTTCACGGTGTTCTGAGAAGGATTTTTGATCCATGTCACGTGTTGGCAAAAGACCGGTAGCGGTGCCGTCGGGTGTGACCGCGACCGTCGACGGGCAGACCGTCAAGATGAAGGGGCCGAAGGGCCAGCTTCAGTTCGTCGTCCATAACGACGTCGAGGTGAAGCTCGACAACGGCCAGGTCAAGGTGAACCCGCGGGTCGAGACCAACCGCGCGCGGGCCCTGTACGGGACCGCTCGCGCCCAGGTCGCGAATCTGGTCGAGGGTGTCACCAAGGGTTTCGAGAAGAAGCTCGAAATCACCGGCGTCGGTTACCGCGCCGCGCTGCAGGGCAAGAACCTGCAGCTCGCGCTCGGCTACAGCCACGATGTGGTCTACGCGATCCCGGAGGGGATCACGATCACCGTGCCGAAGCCGACCGAGATCACGGTGACCGGCAGCGACATTCAGCGCGTCGGCCAGGTCGCCGCCGAGATTCGCTCCTATCGTCCGCCGGAGCCCTACAAGGGCAAGGGCGTGAAGTATGTTGGCGAATTCATCTTCCGCAAGGAAGGCAAGAAGAAGTAACGGAGCCGGTCATGTCGAAAGCCAAGGTTACGAATGCCCGGCGCAAGCGCAGTGTACGACTGAAGCTGCGCCGCTCGGGTGGCGGCCGTCCGCGCCTGTCGGTGTTCCGCTCGTCCAAGCACATCTACGCCCAGGTCATCGACGACCTGAAGGGCGAGACGCTGGCCTCTGCCTCGTCGCTCGAGAAGTCGATGCGCGATGGCGGCAAGACCGGCGCCGACATCGATGCGGCGAAGGCGGTCGGCAAGCTGCTGGCCGAGCGCGCCGCCGAGAAGGGTGTCAAGGAAGTCGTGTTCGATCGCGGCAGCTATCTCTATCACGGGCGCGTCAAGGCTCTTGCCGACGCGGCGCGTGAAAGCGGGCTGAGCTTCTAACAGAATTTGAGGATTGAGGCGTAAGCCTCTGAAGGACTGGAAAAACCATGGCAGAACGCGAACAACGTGGTGGACGCGATCAACGCGGCGGCGGACGTGAACGCAGGGAAGAGCGCGACAGCGAGTTCGTTGACAAGCTCGTCCACATCAATCGCGTCGCCAAGGTCGTCAAGGGCGGCAAGCGCTTCGGTTTCGCAGCGCTGGTCGTGATCGGCGACCAGAAGGGCCGCGCCGGCTTCGGTCACGGCAAGGCGCGCGAAGTGCCCGAGGCGATCCGCAAGGCAACCGAATCCGCCAAGCGCAACCTGACCCGCGTGTCGTTGCGCGAGGGCCGCACGCTGCATCACGACATCGCCGGCCGTCATGGCGCGGGCCGTGTTTACCTGCGCGCAGCTCCGGCCGGTACCGGCATCATCGCCGGCGGTCCGATGCGCGCCGTGTTCGAGACGCTCGGCGTCCAGGACGTGGTTGCGAAGTCGATCGGCTCGTCGAACCCGTACAACATGGTTCGCGCGACCTTCGATGCGCTGAAGCATCAGGATTCGCCGCGCTCGGTCGCTGCCCGCCGCAACATCAAGGTGTCCACCCTCCAGTCCCGCCGCATCGGTGGTGACGCCGAGGCGGTTGCCGAATAACGGAAGCTTTTCGGAGTAGACGCCTATGGCCAAGAGTGCCGTTACGACCGCAAAGACGATCAAGCTCGAGCAGACCGGCAGCGCGATCCGCCGCCATCACTCGCAGCGTTCGACGCTGATCGGGCTCAAGCTCAACAAGATCGGCCGCATCAGCGAACTGCCGGACACCCCGGCGGTCCGCGGCATGATCTTGAAAGTTCACCATCTCGTTCGCATTGTCGACGAGAAGTAAGCAAAGGCGCACGATCCCGAAGCGGGACCCGTTTTCGGTGAAGGTCATGCGCAAGAAACAAGGAGCAGGGCGATGAAGCTCAGCGATATCGCCGACAATGCCGGCTCGCGCAAGAAGCGTATGCGCGTCGGCCGCGGCATTGGTTCGGGCAAGGGCAAGCAGGCCGGCCGCGGTGGCAAGGGCCAGACCGCGCGTTCGGGCGTGCGCATCAAGGGTTTCGAAGGCGGCCAGATGCCCTTGCATCGCCGTCTGCCCAAGCGCGGCTTCAACAACATCTTCCGCGTGGAGTTCGCCGAGATCAATCTCGACCGGCTCCAGGATGCGGTCGATGCCAAGAAGATCGACGCCGGCAGCGTCGTGAACGTCGAATCCCTGGTCAAGGCCGGCGTGCTGCGCCGCGCCAAGGGTGGCCTGCGGCTGCTCGGCCGCGGCGAGTTCAAGGCCAAGCTCAACATCGAAGTGCACGGCGCCTCGAAGACCGCGATCGCGGCAGTCGAGAAGGCCGGCGGCTCGGTGAAGATCCTCGCGCCTGCCAAGGAAGAAGGCGAGGCGGCGTAACAACTGCGTCATCGGCCCGCGGCTCGCGGGCCTTTACGCACGCGGGACGATGGACTTATCGAAGCCGTAGCCCCAGATAATGTCCGGTGTCCGGTATAATGTAGCCCGGCCGCGGGCATAACGGCGCAATAAGCGGCGGGAGAAAGTCCAAGATGGCCTCTGCAGCGGAACAACTGGCAGCCAATCTCAATTTCGGTGCGTTTGCCAAGGCCGACGAACTGAAGAAGCGCATCTGGTTCACCCTGGGCGCGCTGCTCGTTTATCGGCTCGGGACCTACATCCCGTTGCCCGGCATCGATCCCAACATCTGGGAGCAGGTGTTCCGCTCCCAGGCGGGCGGCATCCTCGGCATGTTCAATATGTTCGCTGGCGGCGGCATTCACCGCATGGCGATCTTTGCGCTGAACATCATGCCGTACATCTCCGCCTCCATCATCATCCAGCTCCTGACCACCGTCTCGCCGCAGCTCGAGGCGCTGAAGAAGGAAGGGGAGTCCGGCCGCAAGCTGCTGAACCAGTACACCCGTTATCTCACGGTGATCCTGGCCGCGTTCCAGTCCTACGGCATTGCGGTGGGCCTCGAAGGCGCTGGCAACGTCGTCAGCGACCCCGGCATGTTCTTCCGCCTGTCGACGGCGATCACGCTGACCGGCGGCACCATGTTCCTGATGTGGCTGGGCGAGCAGATCACGTCGCGCGGCATCGGCAACGGCATTTCCCTGATCATTCTCTCCGGCATCGTCGCCGAGCTGCCCGCGGCGCTCGCCAACATGCTCGAGCTCGGCCGTCAGGGTGCGATGTCGACCGGCCTGATTCTGGTCGTCATCATCATGGCGGTGGCCGTGATCGCCTTCATCGTGTTCGTGGAGCGCGCCCAGCGCCGGCTCTTGATCCAGTATCCGAAGCGCCAGGTCGGCAACAAGATGTTCGAGGGGCAGTCCTCGCATCTGCCGCTCAAGCTCAACACCTCGGGCGTGATCCCGCCGATCTTCGCGTCCTCGCTGCTGCTGCTGCCGACCACGGTCGCGAACTTCAACGCGGGCAGTGGGCCGGAATGGTTCCAGTGGATCAACACCCAGCTCGGCCACGGCCGTCCGCTGTTCCTGATCATGTATCTGGCGCTGATCGTGTTCTTCGCCTTCTTCTACACCGCGATCGTGTTCAATCCGACCGAGACCGCGGACAATCTGAAGAAGCACGGCGGCTTCATTCCGGGTATCCGCCCGGGCGAGCGTACCGCGGAATATATCGACTACGTGCTGTCGCGGATCACCGTGCTCGGCGCGGTCTATCTGGCGATCGTCTGCTTGATTCCGGAAATCCTGATCTCCTACGCCTCGGTGCCGTTCTACTTTGGCGGCACTTCGCTGCTGATCGTCGTCAGCGTCACCATGGACACGGTGGCGCAGGTGCAGGGCTATCTGCTGGCGCATCAGTACGAGGGCCTGATCCGGAAGTCGAAGCTGCGCGGCCGGCGCCGTTAAGCGCGGCGTCCTCTCAGGCGGCGCAATTGCGCCGCCGATTCGCCGCGCGAGTAACGCGCGGCGCCTGCGGGAGCGGCCAGCCATCGATCCGGTGGCATCGGCAGAGCCACTCGCACTGAAGCGCAATCACTGATCTCAAAGGCTTCTTGGCGTCCGGCCATTTGCTCCCCTATGATATGGGTAGCGGTGCGCCGCTGATTATGATTTGCACTGTAACTGGACTTCAAAACACAGGTGCGCGACGTATCGCACCAATCGGGGGGCGTACGCCGATGAGAATTATACTTCTGGGGCCGCCGGGATCGGGCAAGGGCACCCAGGCGCAGCTGCTGGTGCAGCGCTATGGCATCGTCCAACTCTCGACCGGCGAGATGTTGCGTGCGGCGGTGGCGGCCGGAACGCCGGTCGGTCTCAAGGCCAAGGAGATCATGGCCAGCGGCGGTCTTGTGCCCGACGATGTCGTGGTCGGAATCATCTCCGATCGGATCGATCAGCCGGATGCCAAAAACGGTTTCATCCTTGACGGTTTCCCGCGGACCGTGCCGCAGGCCGAGGCGCTGGATGAGCTGCTCAAGCACAAGCACCTCAAGCTCGATGCCGTGATCGAGCTCCGCGTCAACGAGAGCGCGCTCCTGAACCGCGTCGAGACTCGCGTCGCCCAGATGCGCGAGCGCGGGGAAGAGGTCCGACTCGACGACACCCCGGAGGTCCTGACCAAGCGACTCGCCAGCTACCGCAGCCAGACGGAACCGCTGATTCACTACTATTCCGAGCGGCGCAAGCTCTCGACCATCGACGGCATGATGGCCATCGACGAGGTCACCCGCGCCATCCATCGCCAGCTCCTGGCGCTCGGGGCGGTCGAGCCCAAGACGCATGGCAAGACGCATGCCCGGAGTGCCACAAAGGCGGCCCCGGCCAGAAAGGCCAAGGCGGCGAAGAAATCGGCCAAAAAGCCTGCGAAAGTGGCCAAAAAGGCCGCCAAATCCAGGAAAGCGGCCAAGAAGGCCACGAAGGCAGGCAAGAGAATCGTCAAGAAAGCCGCCAAGAAGGCGGGGAAGAAGAAGGCAGCCAAAAAGACCGTCAGGAAGGCTGTCAAGAAAGGTGCCAAAAAGGCCGCAAAAAAGGTCACGAAAAGGCGAGCTAAGCGCTAGCAGCGGTTGACGAAAGCCCCCTGAATCCCCTAATAAGCCCCGCATCCAAGTCGGATAGTTTCAAACGATGCCGGGCCCCAGGAAGACCAGGGGTGGGCGTCGTGTTCGCGTTTGTGAACACCTGCCCGAGAAACCAAGCACTTAAAGCCCGATTCCTGACGAGGGATTGGCGACAGGAGAGAAGGCCGTGGCCCGTATTGCCGGCGTGAACATCCCGACCAACAAGCGCGTGCTGATCGCGCTCCAGTACATCCATGGCATCGGTCAGAAGATCGCCGGTGAGATTCTGGAGAAGGTGAAGATCCCGGTGGATCGTCGCGTCAATCAGCTCAGCGACGCCGAAGTGCTCCAGATCCGCGAAGTGATCGACCGCGACTATATGGTCGAGGGCGATTTGCGTCGTGAGGTTGGCATCAACATCAAGCGTCTGATGGACCTCGGCTGCTATCGCGGCCTGCGCCATCGTCGCGGTCTGCCGGTGCGTGGCCAGCGTACCCACACCAACGCGCGTACGCGCAAGGGTCCGGCCAAGGCCATCGCCGGCAAGAAGAAGTAAGTTTTCGCATCCAATCACGGCGTGTGGCGACCCGGGGATGACCCGTTCGCCACGCGCCTTTCGTTCCACAGGTGTAGCCGCTGGCATTACGGCGGCGTTGAGATCTTCAGGAAAGGTAGTCTATGGGCAAGGAAGCCACCCGCGTTCGTCGTCGTGAGCGCAAGAACATCGCCTCCGGCGTCGCGCACGTGAACTCGTCGTTCAACAACACGACCATCACCATCACCGACGCGCAGGGCAACACGATTGCCTGGTCCTCCGCCGGCGCGATGGGCTTCAAGGGCTCGCGCAAGTCGACCCCGTATGCCGCACAGGTTGCCGCCGAGGACGTGTCGAAGAAGGCGCAGGAGCACGGCATGCGCACGCTGGAAGTCGAAGTCGCCGGTCCCGGTTCGGGCCGCGAATCGGCGCTCCGGGCGCTGCAGGCCGCGGGCTTCACCGTCACCTCGATCCGCGACGTGACCACGATCCCGCACAACGGTTGCCGTCCCCGTAAGCGTCGGCGCGTTTGATACCAGATTGCGGGCGCACTGGCGCCCGCGATGATTTTTTGCAAAGCCGTGGAAATGATCTGCGGCCTTTCTCCAACGCCAGTGCCTGCAACAGCAGTCTGACTGGCCTGTATGGGTGAAACAGTGACGATCCAGAAAAATTGGCAAGAACTCATTCGGCCGAACAAGCTGCAGGTACAGCCCGGCAGCGATCCGACCCGTTTCGCGACCATCGTCGCCGAACCGCTCGAGCGCGGCTTCGGCCAGACGCTCGGCAACGCGCTACGCCGCATCCTGCTGTCCTCGCTCCAGGGCGCGGCAGTGCAGTCGGTGCACATCGACGGCGTGCTGCACGAGTTCTCCTCGATCGCGGGCGTCCGTGAGGACGTCACCGACATCGTGCTCAACATCAAGGACATCTCGATCAAGATGCAGGGCGAAGGCCCCAAGCGCATGGTCGTCAAGAAGTCCGGACCGGGCGTCGTCACCGCCGGCGACATCCAGACCGTGGGCGACGTCGTCGTGCTCAATCCCGACCTGCAGATCTGCACGCTCGATGAGGGCGCCGAGATCCGTATGGAGTTCACGGTCGCAACCGGCAAGGGCTACGTTCCCGCCGAGCGCAACCGCCCCGAGGACGCACCGATCGGCCTGATCCCGGTCGACAGCCTGTACTCGCCGGTCCGCAAGGTCTCCTACAAGGTCGAGAACACCCGCGAGGGCCAGATCCTCGACTACGACAAGCTGACCATGACGATCGAGACCAACGGCGCGCTGACGCCGGATGATTCCGTGGCCTACGCGGCGCGCATCCTGCAGGATCAGCTCAACGTGTTCGTCAACTTCGAAGAGCCGCGCAAGGAAGTCGCCCAGGAGATCATCCCGGACCTCGCCTTCAACCCGGCCTTCCTCAAGAAGGTGGACGAGCTCGAGCTGTCGGTGCGTTCGGCCAACTGCTTGAAGAACGACAACATCGTCTACATCGGCGACCTCGTGCAGAAGAGCGAAGCGGAAATGCTCCGCACCCCCAACTTCGGCCGCAAGTCGCTGAACGAAATCAAGGAAGTGCTGGCCCAGATGGGGCTGCACCTCGGCATGGAAGTGCCGGGCTGGCCGCCGGAGAACATCGACGAGCTCGCCAAGCGCTTCGAGGATCACTACTGATCCGAGCGACAACAGGCTGAGGCGCGAATTCATCGCGCCTCAGCGGGCGAACGCAGGCAGCCCACCTGAGCAACTGGTCCGACGAACCGTCGCGACGAATGAAATTCAAGGAATAGATAAATGCGTCACGGCAAGGTTCATCGCAAGCTCAACCGCACCGCCGAGCATCGCCGCGCGATGTTCGCCAACATGTGCGCCGCGCTGATCAAGCACGAGCAGATCGTCACCACGCTGCCGAAGGCGAAGGAATTGCGTCCGATCGTCGAGAAGCTGATTACCCTCGGCAAGAAGGGCGGGCTGGCCATGCGCCGTCAGGCCATCTCGGAGATGCGTGACAAGGATCAGGTCAGGAAGCTGTTCGACACGCTCGCGCCCCGCTACAAGGATCGCCAGGGTGGCTACACCCGCATCATCAAGGCCGGCTTCCGCTACGGCGACAACGCCCCGATGGCCGTGATCGAGTTTGTCGATCGTGATGTCGATGCCAAGGGCCTGGATTCCGGTCCGGTGCAGGAAAAGGAAGCCGAGGCGGCATAAGCCGACCGGCAGAGAGTTTTCAGAAAGCGGCGCCTTCGGGCGCCGCTTTTTTATTGGCCGTCCTGTTGGTTACGTCCCGCTCCTCACGCGTCGGTGAGTGCCGATTGCTATCGTGCCGGCAGCGCCCAATATCTCCGCCAGCATCCACGGAGATCACGCATGAACATCGACCTGTCCGGAAAGACCGCCCTCGTCACCGGCTCGACTGCCGGCATCGGCCACGCCATCGCCAAGGGCCTTGCCGGCTCGGGTGCGAGCGTCGTGATCAACGGACGCGGCCAGGACAAAGTCGATGCGGCCGTGCGCAAGCTGGAAGGGGCGGGCGGAAAGTTCCGCGGCATCGCCGCCGACGTCTCGACCGCGGCGGGCTGCAAGGCGCTGGCCGCGGCGCTGCCAGACGTCGACATCCTCATCAACAATGCCGGCATCTTCGAGCCGAGGGACTTTTTCGACATTCCGGACGAAGACTGGAGTCGTTTTTTCGAAGTCAACGTGATGAGCGGCGTGCGTCTCTCGCGTGCGTATATGAAGGGCATGCTCAAGCGCAACTGGGGCCGCATCGTCTTCATCTCCTCGGAGTCCGGGCTCAACATTCCCGTCGAGATGATCCACTACGGCATGAGCAAGACGGCCCAGCTCTCGGTCGCGCGCGGCCTGGCGCAGCTCACAAGCGGCACCGGCGTCACCGTCAATTCCGTGCTGCCGGGCCCGACAATGTCGGAGGGCGTCGAGACGTTCGTGAAGGATCTTGCCAAGCAGAACGGCCAGTCGGTCGATGAGGCCGCGGCCAATTTCGTCAAACAGCATCGCCCAAGCTCGCTGCTCCAGCGCTTCGCCAGCGTCGACGAGATCGCCAACATGGTGGTGTATGCCGCTTCGAGGGAAGCCTCCGCGACCAACGGCGCAGCGTTGCGTGCCGAGGGCGGCATCATCAATACGATTGCCTGAGGCCTGCGGATGCCGGCCTATGTGATCTCCGAGGTCGAGGTACGCGACAGAGCCGCGATGGAAGCCTATCGCACCCTGGCCGCAGCAACCATCGCGCAATATGGCGGCCGCTATCTCGTGCGCGGCGGCGCCGCCGAATTGGTGGAGGGCGGCCCGCCGCCCAAGACCATTATCATCGTTGAGTTCCCATCGATGGCGCGGGCGCAGGAATGGTACGCGTCGGTGGAATATGCCGAGGCGCTGAAGCTGAGGCAGACGGCGTTGGAGCGTCGGCTGCTGTTTGTCGAGGGTGTGTTGCCGTCGTAGGCCAGCGCGCGAGCAGGACTAGAATATATCGGTTCTGACTGAATCAGAACCGACGCTCCAGATCCTTGTTTGACGCGTCTTCTTCACGCCAACCGGCCCCACTTCGCTCGAAGACGCTCTAGTCTTCCTTGATTCCCGCCGTCTGCGCGATCTGCTTCATCTCCGCGGTCTCCTTGTTGATCGCGGAGGCCCAGTCACTGTAGCGCGCGAAGCCCGGCTCGAATCCGACTTTGGTGAAGCGCTCGACCACGGTGGGGTTGTTGATGGTGGCTTCCAACGTGGCCGTCAGCTTGTCCCGTACGGCCGGCGGAAGTCCCTTCGGCGTGACGACGGCTCCCAGGACGCGAAATCGATGCCCGAATAGCCGAGCTCCGCGAGGGTCGGCGCATCGGGTAGGTAGGGCGTCCGCTTTGCCGAGAATACCGCGAGCACACGCACGGTGCCGGCGTCGAGCTGCGGCTTGACCGCGATCACGGTGTCGACGTGATACTGGATGTGCCTTGCCGATCAGATCGTTCATCGCGGGCGCGCTGCCCTTGTACGGCAGGTGCACCATCTTGATGCCTGCACTCGACTTGAACAGCTCGCCTGCGAAGTGCGACACCGTCGCGGCACCGAACGACGCGAGCGACAGCTTGTCCGGATTGGCCTTGGCTTCCGCGACAAGCGCGGTCAGATCCTTGATCGGATTGTCCTTGTAGGTGACCAGCACCAGGGTGATCTTGCCGACTTGCCCCAGCGGCTCGAAATCCTTGGCCGCATCGTAAGGCACGGTTTCCTTGACGGCCGCTGGCAGGGTGAAGGTCGAGTTGGAGCTGAAGAACAGGGTGTAGCCGTCGGGCGCGGCGCGGGCGACCTCCTTGCCCGCGATCGTGGTGCCGCCACCCGGACGGTTCATGACGATGACGGGCTTGCCCAGGCGGGCCTCGAGTTCGCCGGCGATGATGCGCGCGACGAGGTCGGAGGCGCCTCCAGGAGGAAACGGCACGACCAATTGCAGCGGCCTTTCGGGATAGTCGTCGGCAAGAGCCAGGTCTGCTCCGCCGAAAATCGCGGCAGCCGTGAATGCAGCCGCAAAAATCGTTGTTTTCATCCAGAAGCTCATTCAGCTCATCCCCGACAATCGTCGCCCGGCACAACGGGCGGCGGATCGTAACAGAGCGGGCCGGCCGCTAGGAGCGGCCGGGTGCTGAAAAACTACCACCCCTCCAGCACGATCTTGCCGCGCGACTTGCCGCTCTCGAGCAACGCATGGGCGCGCTTGAGATTGGCCGCGTTGATCGTGCCAAAGGTCTGGTCGAGCGTGGTACGCAAGACGCCCTTATCGATGAGGTCGGCGACGTCGTTGAGCAGATGATACTGCGCGATCATGTCGGCGGTCTGGAACGAGGAGCGCGTGAACATCGATTCCCAATGCACCGAGATCGCCTTGCCCTTGAACGCGGCAACCGTGAATTCCGGGGGATCGTCGATCAGGCCGAACTTGCCCTGCGGCGCCATGAAATCGGCGATGCTCTTGTAGTGCTGGTCGGTGAATGTGAGGCTCGCCACCAGCGCGACCGGCGGCAGCTTAAGCTTCTCGATCTGCTCCTTCATCGGTTGGCCGTGGTCGATCACCGCATGCGCGCCGAGGCCGAGGCACCATTTTTGCGACTCCGGCCGCGTCGCGGTCGCGAGCACCGTCAGCCCGGTGAGGCGGCGGGCGAGCTGGATCAGGATCGAGCCAACGCCGCCAGCGCCGCCCGTGATCAAGAGCGTGCGCGGATCGACACTCTTGCCGGGCACCGCACCGAGCCGATCGAACAACAGCTCCCAAGCGGTGATGGAGGTGAGGGGAAGGGCGGCGGCTTGCGCGAACGACAGGCTCTTCGGCTTGTTGCCGACGATGCGCTCGTCGACCAGGTGGAATTCGGAATTGGTACCCTGGCGCAGGATCGAGCCGGCGTAAAATACCTCGTCGCCTGGCTTGAACAGCGTGACGTCGGGACCGACGGCGTCGACAACGCCGGCCGCGTCATAGCCCAGAATCTTGGTCTCGCCCTCGGGCGGGGCTGCGCGCTTGCGCACCTTGTAATCGACCGGATTGGCCGAGATCGCCTTCACAGCCACGCGGATATCACGGCCCTTGGGTTCGGGCTTGGCGGTCTCGAAATCGAACAGCGCGTCCTGATCCTCGATCGGAAGCGACTTCCTGTAGCCGACGGCCTTCATGGCTTGTCTCCTTCAGATAGTGTTGCAGATGCCGGGTCCCGGGTTCGCGTTTTCGCGCGCCCCCGGGACGACAAGCGAGACCTAGAACGCGAACTGCGTCCGCATCGCGACCGCATCGAACTTCGAACCGACATCGGCGGTCGAGATCGGCGTGGCCTGCCTCGATACCATGCCATGCAGATAGTCCAGCATGAAACGGACGTTGCCGTTGACATACCAGTTCAGCGCTGCCGTGTAGACGGTCTGCCGGCCGCCTGCGATGCCGGTTGCGGTCCCGAGTTGATCGTTGAGGTCGATCGTGGAGAAGCGTCCCGCGACCTCCCACGCGCCCCAGCCGCCGCCCTCGAGGGAGAACGGGTGTGCCGGCTTGACGCCGCCATAGGCCGCATTCGCCGCATTATAGCTGCGACCCTCGCCCGTCAGCACGTAGCCGGCTTGCGCATAGCCGCCCTGGAATTTGAGGCTTGGCGCACCCAGCGGCGGCAGGCCGGTATTGGCGCTGCGATCGATGTTGTACCAGAAATACTCGCCTTGCAGGATCAGCGGTCCATAGGTGGCGGCCGCTTCGACGCTGTAGACCTGCGCGCCGGAGGCATTGGCGATTGCGCCGGTCGTAGCCAGCGCCGTGGGATCGATGCGCAGTTCCGGACGATCGCTCAGCGTCACCGTCTGTGCACCCGTCACCAGATTGCGCGTCGGCTGGATCAGCCATTCGGCATTGCCGCCGAGATGGACCGAGTAGTCTTTGCCGCTGACGACTTGGCCGGCGACACGCGCGACCGCGCCGTATTGTTCCGTGGTGCCGTTCGGCGCAACGCTCGACGCTGAGTGGATCGCACCGGTGGCGGGACCGGTGACATAGGCGCCAGCCCAGAGCACGTCGTTGTACCAGCGCGTGCCGACCGCCGAACGGAAGTCGCCCGCAGCGATGCTCGTGGCGACGATCCCCGCCGAGGCGCGTTCCATGAACATGATGTCGTTGGAGCTCGTGGCCTCATCGAGGGTGTAGGGCAGGTCCATGATGCCGCCTTCGATGGCCATCTTGCCGCCGAACGGTTTCAGGCCGGTATAGCTGAGATAGGCGTTCTCGATGCCGGAGACGCCGCCGCCGGGCAGCGAACCCGGAGCTGCGCCGCCAAAACCGTCGGAGGAGCCGCCGAAGTCGTAGACCAGGGCGAAATTCCAGTCGTTGAAGAACTTGCCGGCGAGACCGATGCGCGCGCGGCGGACGTTCTCGCCGCTGTCGAGCTTTTGCGGCACGGTTGCCGCCGTGTTGGGCCGATAGTCGTAGCCGCCGACATCCCAATGCACGCGGCCTGTGATTCCGACGCAGTTTGCTCCATCTGCAGTGCAGATGGTCGGCCGGTTGTTCGGCATTGTCACGACGACGCCGGATGCAGGCGCCGGTCCCTTGAGCGGGATCGCCGCGTTGGCGTTGGCGACGGCGGTCTTCGCTTCGGAACGCGCTTCGGCCTTCGCCGCCGCCTTCGCCTCAAGCCTGGCCTTCGCCGTGGCCGCGGTATTCGCGGCGGTCTGGCTCTGGAGCTTGTCGAGCTTCTGCTCCAGCATCTTCAACTGCTGCTTCAGGAGCGCGATCTCCTGGTCGCTGCTGCTCGCCGATTGGGCCTGGGCCTGCGAGGCTGCCAGTGCGGCGGCGAGACCAATCGCCGTGGCTGCAATTCTTGTCCTGCTCACGTCATGACTCCATCGTTTGACGAACTTCCCCAAGTCGTTGGCGGAGAGCCTAGGTGTGATCGATGACTGCCCCGCGACGCTGCGCCGGGTTGCACGGTTCCCACTGGTGTAAATTCGCCGCAACCGAATCCGCCTTGCACCACCATGCAAGATGACGCACATCATGCCAATCCACAGCCCCGGCAAATTGCTATTTCGCACGCACAGCTTGCAGGCCGGACACGCCAAAGGGGTCGAATATGCCGCCGGGCGCCCTTCTAATGGGGGGCGAACGCGCCTATATTCCGGCGTCTTTTCCAAGAGGTAGGAATGTTTCGATCGACCTGGACCGCCGTCGTCACGGCACTGTGCATAGCTTTTTCGGCCAACTTCAATCCGGCCGCCGCGCAGGACCGCCGTGTGCCGTCCTCGCCAGCCGAACTGCGGCTGTCCTATGCGCCGATCGTGCAGCGGGTGCAGCCGGCGGTTGTCAACGTCTACGCCGCCAAGGTGGTGCAGAACCGCAACCCGCTGCTCGACGACCCCATCTTCCGCCGCTTCTTCGGCGTGCCCGGCCAGCAGCAGGAGCAGGTGCAGCGCTCGCTCGGTTCGGGCGTGATCGTCGATGCGTCGGGGCTCGTTGTCACCAACGTCCACGTCATCGAAGGCGCCGACCAGGTCAAGGTGTCGCTGTCGGACAAGCGTGAGTTCGAGGCCGAGATCGTGTTGAAGGACTCTCGCAGCGATCTCGCGGTGCTGCGTCTGAAGGACACCAAGGAGAAGTTTCCGGCTCTCGAATTTACCAATTCGGACGAGCTGATGGTAGGCGACGTCGTGATGGCGATCGGCAATCCCTTCGGCGTCGGCCAGACCGTGACTCACGGCATCATCTCGGCCTTGGCGCGCACGCAGGTCGGTATCACCGACTACCAGTTCTTCATCCAGACCGACGCGGCGATCAATCCTGGCAATTCCGGCGGCGCGTTGGTCGACATGAACGGCAGGCTCGCGGGCATCAACACCGCGATCTATTCGCGCTCCGGCGGCTCGCAGGGCATCGGCTTCGCGATCCCCGCCAACATGGTGCGCGTCGTCGTCGCCTCCGCCAAGGGTGGCGGCAAGGCGGTGAAGCGGCCCTGGCTCGGGGCGAAGCTGCAGGCGGTGACGCCGGAGATCGCCGAGAGTCTCGGCCTGCGTTCGCCCACCGGTGCGCTGGTCGCAAGCGTTGTCCCGAACGGGCCGGCGGCCAAGGCCGGGCTGAAATCCTCCGACCTGATCGTCTCGATCGACGGCCAGACCGTGGATGATCCCAACGCTTTCGACTATCGCTTCGCCACACGGCCGCTCGGCGGCACCGCGCAGATCGACGTGCAGCGCGGCGGCAAGCCGGTCAAGCTGACGGTGGCGCTGGACGCCGCGCCCGATGCCGGCCGCAACGAGCTCGTCATCACCGCGCGCTCGCCTCTTCAGGGCGCGAAGGTCTCGACCATCACCCCGGCGCTCGCCGACGAGCTGCATCTGGACGCCGATACCGAAGGCGTGGTGGTCACCGATCTCGGCGGCGACAGTGCGGCCGCGAATGTCGGCTTCCAGAAGGGCGACGTCATCCTGGCGGTCAACAACCAAAAGATCAGCAAGACCAGCGATCTCGAAAAGGCGGCGGCCGAGCGCCAGCGCATCTGGCGCATCACGCTGGTGCGCGGCGGCCAGCAGATCAACGTCACGCTGGGCGGATGAGTCCGAAGCGACCACAGGAGACACCAACTCTCTTCGCCGCGGCGGGGCTCGATCACGAGGCTCCGCACCCGCTGCCGGATCGGCTGCGGCCGCGCGCGCTCTCGGAGGTCGTCGGCCAGGATCACATCCTGGGTCCCGACGGCGCGCTCACGCGCATGCTGGAGACGCGCACGCTGGGCTCGCTGGTGTTCTGGGGCCCGCCCGGCACCGGCAAGACCACGGTGGCGCGGCTGCTCGCGGACGCCACCGATCTGCATTTCGAGCAGATCTCCGCGGTGTTCTCCGGCGTTGCCGATTTGAAGAAGGCCTTTGAGGCCGCGCGTGCACGCCGCGAGATGGGCAAGGGCACGCTGCTGTTCGTCGACGAGGTGCATCGCTTCAACCGCGCCCAGCAGGATTCGTTTCTGCCGGTCATGGAAGACGGCACGGTGGTGATGGTCGGCGCCACCACCGAAAATCCGTCCTTCGAGCTCAACGCGGCGCTTCTGTCCCGCGCGCGTGTGCTGGTGTTTCGCTCGCTCGACGCGGCCGCGATCGAAAAGCTGTTTGCGCATGCCGAGGAGGTCGAGGGCCGCAAGCTGCCGCTCGACGAGGAAGCGCGCGCCGTGCTGGTGCGCATGGCCGATGGCGACGGCCGCGCGTCGCTGACGCTCGTCGAGGAAGTCTGGCGCGCCGCGCGCAAGGACGAGATTTTCGACGCCGCGCAATTGCAGGAGATATTGCAGCGCCGCGCGCCGATCTACGACAAGTCGGCAGACGGCCATTACAATTTGATCTCGGCGCTGCATAAGTCAGTGCGGGGCTCCGATCCCGATGCCGCGCTGTATTATCTCGCGCGCATGCTCGATGCCGGCGAGGATCCGCTGTTTCTGGCCCGCCGCGTCGTGCGCATGGCGGTCGAGGATATCGGGCTTGCCGATCCGCAGGCGCTCGTCATCGCCAACGCAGCCAAGGACGCTTTCGACTTCCTCGGTCATCCCGAGGGCGAGCTCGCGATCGCGCAGGCGGTGGTCTATCTCGCCACCGCGCCAAAATCGAACGCCGTCTACACCGCCTTCGGCAAGGCAATGCAGGTCGCAAAGCAGGCCGGCTCGCTGCTGCCGCCGAAACATATCCTCAACTCGCCGACCAAGCTGATGAAGTCGGAAGGCTACGGCGCATCTTACGAATACGACCACGACACGCCCGACGCCTTCTCCGGCCAGGATTATTTCCCGGAAGCCCTGGGCCGCCAGACCTTCTACGACCCGCCCGATCGCGGGTTCGAGCGGGAGATCAGGAAGCGGCTGGATTATTGGGCCAAGTTGCGCAAGGAGCGGGGTGGCTGAAGCCAAAATCGCCATTTCGCCGTGACGTGAGGCCGGTTTTGAGCTAGGCAGGCACCATGAGCCGCCGCATCAAAAGAACCGATCCAAAGCCCCGTTCGCGCGACGAGCGCAAGGAGGCGCGCCCGTTCAAGGCGCGCAGCGCGAAGCCTGCTGGGCTGCGGCCGGGCGGCAAGCCGGGCGCGAAGGCGCCGCGCTTTGCGAGCGAGCGCGTCGAGCGGCGCGCGCCCAAAGCTGAACCAGAAAAGGCTGCACCGGCAAAGCCCGTCGAGGCATTGCTGCCGACCAAGGTGCAGACCGTCAAGGTGACGGCCGACGAGAACAACATGCGCGTCGATCGCTTCCTTGAAGCGCACTTTCCCGGCCTGTCGTTCTCCCACATTCAGCGCGTCGTTCGCAAAGGCGAGCTGCGCGTCGACGGCAAGCGCGTCGACAGCAAGGATCGGCTGGAGGAGGGCCAGAGCGTCCGGATTCCGCCGCTGAAGCTCGACACGCCGAAGGCACCCAATCCGCAGTCGGAGGCAGCGCAAAAGACACTTGCGGCGCTGAAGGAGATGACGATTTACGAGGACGACGACGTTCTCGTGCTGAACAAGCCGGCCGGACTTGCCGTGCAGGGCGGTTCGGGCATGACCCGACACATCGACCAGATGCTGGAGGTGATGCGCGATTCGAAGGGCCAGAAGCCGCGCCTCGTGCACCGCATCGACAGGGAGACGTCGGGCTGTCTCCTGGTCGCCAAGACCCGCTTTGCCGCCTCGCATCTGACCGGCGCGTTCCGGTCGCGTTCGGCGCGAAAAACCTATTGGGCGCTGGTGCCCGGGCTACCGAAGCCGAAGCAGGGCCGCATCTCGACATTCCTTGCCAAGGAGGAGAGCGAGGACGACACCATCATGCGCATCGCCCAGCATGGCGACGAGGGCGCAAGCCACGCTGTCACGTACTATGCGGTGGTCGAGACCGCCGGCAACAAGCTGACCTGGGTGTCGCTGAAGCCGGTGACGGGGCGCACCCACCAGCTGCGCGCCCACATGGAACATATCGGCCACCCCATCGTCGGCGATCCCAAATATTTCAACATCGAGAACTGGCAACTGCCGGGCGGCCTGCAAAACCGGCTGCACCTGCTGGCGCGCCGCATTGTCATCCCGCATCCCCGCGGCGGCTTCATTGATGCGACCGCGCCGCTGCCGCAGCACATGCAGCAGTCATGGAACCTGCTCGGGCTCGATGCGAGCCGGTTTGATCCGATCGAGAACGCGCCGGAAGAGTAATTGAGTTTGCAATCGGGTTGCTTCGCTGCGCTCCGAATAATGAAGCCCGCTCAATTCCGAAACTGCTCTAGAAACGTCCGCAGGCTATCGTGCGGGCTCTCGACATCCGTGATCAACCAGCCCTCGGGCCCGCTGACCAGGATGAAGTTCAGAGTCACCGGCCGGCCGCGGTTGTCGAAATTCGCCGCGACATAGGTCTTGTCGTATTGCCTGCGAATGACCGCGATCGCGACCGGGCCGAGCTTCCAGCTCGGGCTCTGCACCAGGAAATCGTAGGGCTCGACCCGCGGCGCGGACCACACCTTGCGCAAAGAGGGGGCGAAGAATTGCCGGGCGGTGGCGCCATCCTGCGGCAGGCCTTTTGAGAGCTCCGGCGCGCCCTGGCCGTAATGAGCGTAGACGTTGCGGACCACCGATTCCGGAGTCCGAAAGCCGCCCTGCGCCGCGGCCGGCCAAAACCCGGCGACCAGAGCCACAATGCCCGCAAGTTCCCTCATACCTGCCGCTCGCTTTATCGGTCGTCGCTCTTACCTTACAAGCCTAGCATTGAGTGATCAGGGCCGAAAACCAGATGCGCGAATTGTTCGATGAAGCTGCGGGGCGATCCCCGCTTGATCCGCAGGAGTTGGTCCGCCAGGCCTCGCGCGTGCCGCTGCGCAAGCGCTTCTACAAGGAGGTGGGGGTCGCTGAGGCTGAGGGCGGCTTTGCCATCACGCTTGACGGCAAGGCGATCCGCACGCCGTCCGGCCGCCAGGTGATCATCCCTGCGCGCGTGCTAGCCGACGCAGTGGCTGCCGAGTGGGCGGATCAGAAAGAGACGATCAATCCCCTGACGATGCCGCTGACGCGGATCGCCAATAGCGTGGTCGAGGGCGTCGTCGACTGCGTCGATCTCGTCAGCGACGACCTCGCAAAGTATCTCCAGTCCGATCTGCTGTTCTATCGCGCCGGCCATCCCGAGGGGCTCGTCGCCCGCGAGGCCGCGCATTGGGACCCCGTGTTGTTCTGGGCCGCGGAGACGCTGGGAGCGCATTTCATCCTGTCGGAAGGCGTCATGCCTGTGACGCAGCCGGAGGCGGCCGTCCAGGCCGCGCGTGCGGCGCTGCCGGGGGATGCCTGGTCGGTCGCCGCCCTCCACGTGATCACCACCCTGACCGGCTCGGCCCTGCTGGCGCTGGCGCTGGCCCATGGCGTGCGCGATGCCGGCCAGGTCTGGGCGGCGGCTTATGTCGATGAGGACTGGAACGACGAGAAATGGGGCGTGGACGAGGAAGCGGCCGGCCGCCGCGCCGCCCGCCTCAGGGACTTTCAGGCCGCCGTGACGGTTTTGGTCGCTGTGAACCCGCCGGCGGCCAAAGGTCCTTAACGAGAGGTTTACGAGGGCGGCCTTAGGGTAGGGCCTACGCTCCCCGGGCCCCTCGCCATGCCGACGCCGATAAGCTCGATCGTTCCCGTCAGTGCCGCCAGCCCTGTTGCTGACGCGGTGACGCCCGATCTTGTGCTGCAGGCCGGCAGCATCGTCGACGCAAGAGTCGTCAGCGTGCTCGCCGATAATCTGGTGCGGATCGCGATCGCCAACCTGTCGATGGATGTGATGTCCGAGGTGGCGCTGGCACCAGGCCAGAATCTCCAGCTTGCGGTGTCGCAGAACGGCGGCACCATCCGGCTCGCCGTCATGGGCGGGGGAGGCGAGGCGACCGCCGATCAGGTCACGCTGACGCCGGCTGCGGCCTCGCTGGTTGACAGCCCGCCGATTGCTCCGTCGGCGAGCGCGGGACGCAACGTGCTGACGCCATCGGAGCAGGTCGCCGTTACCGCAGCTTCGGCCGAGGCGGTCACAAAGCAGGGCAGCCAGGCGCCGCTGTTCGCCAATCTGGCCGCGGTCGTCACCGGTAGCGATCTTCCGGCGGGGCTGAAGCAGGCGATGCTGGGCGTGCTGGCGCAGCAGACGCCGCTCAACACCGGGCTCGATGGCGGCGACATTGAATCCGCATTCCAAAAATCAGGCCTATTCCTCGAAGCCTCGCTCGCCGAGGGCGCGACGCCGTCCTCCGGCACGATGCCAGACCTGAAGGCGGCATTGCTGGTGCTGCGCCAAACGCTGACGACGCTCGAGGCGATTGCGCCACAGGCGCAAGGTGCCGCCCTTCCGGCTGGTACCGTGGCCACACCGCAGCTCACTGCCGCGGAGACGCAGGCCGCATTGCCGGCAACCGAACCCGAGATCGCCCAATCACCGCAAATGCCGCGCAGCGTCAATATCGCAGCCTCTGTGTTGGCGGACATCGCTGGCGGTGCTCCGCAGGCCGCGGTGCCGCGGGCCATGACCGCAGGCCTTGCCGCGACCCTCCTGCAAGAGATCACGCAAGGTCTGCCGCGAATGACGGGAAACGTGCCGGGCTCGAACAAGGCCGTACCCGACGGACATATTTTCGAAGCCGCCGCGCGCGCGACGCCACCACCGGTTCGCGGCGCGCTGCCGTCGCCGCAATTCATTGCCTCGCCGTCACTCGTACCGGATACGCCGCTCGCTGCGACCGTGCATCGCCTGCTCGATGACACCGATGCCGCTCTCGCGCGCCAGACGTTGCTCCAGGTTGCTTCGCTCCCCGATCGCACCGACGCCAGCGGTCACAAGATTGATCCGAGCGTGCCGCAGTGGAATTTCGAGATTCCATTCGCAACGCCGCAGGGCACGGCAATGGCGCAGTTCGAGATCTCACGCGACGGCGGCAATGAATCCGCCGATCCCGCCAGGCGCGCCTGGCGCGCGCGCTTCACGCTGAATGTCGAGCCGGCTGGCCCCGTGCACGCTTTGATTACGCTCAACGGTGACAAGACCTTCGTGCGGATGTGGGCGGAGCGGCCGACGACGGCACAGCAGCTTCGCGCCGGAATCGGCGAGCTCAACCAGGCACTGACCAGGGCCGAGCTCAAGCCCGGCGACATCCTGGTCCGCGATGGCACGCCGCCACAGCCCGCACCGGCCCGCGCCGGCCACTTTCTGGATCGCGCTACATGAGCGACCCGTCGAAGCTTGCGATTGCGCTGCATTACGAGAGGGGCAGCAACGCGCCGGTCGTCGTCGCCAAGGGCAAGGGCACGATCGGCGAAAAAATCGTCGAGATCGCCAAGGCCAACGACATCCCGATCGAGGAGAACGAGATCCTGGCCGGTGCGCTCTCCAAGGTCGAACTCGGCGAGGAGATCCCGCCGGACCTCTACAAGGCCGTCGCCGAGGTGCTGGTGTTCGTGCTGCGGCTGTCGGGCAGGCGGTAGCTGTCATCGTTTCACCACGTTAGCGGCTGCATGGTCGCGGCCATCTTCATCGCGTAACGGACATCGCCAGTGCTTACCCGCCGTTCCACTCTCGGCCTTCTCGCCGCAACCGCGATCCTGCCATCGCGTGCATTCGCTCACGTCGCGCCACCGCGAAATGAAATCCGTGACAGCCTCGCAAAGCGCTTCACTGACCTCGGCACGGCGGGGACGTTCGTCGGCTACAAGGTCGAGGACTATCTGGTCGTCGCCAGCGACAAGGAACGTTCGGGCGAGGCGAAGCTGCCGGCTTCGACCTTCAAGATTCCGAACTCGTTGATTGCGCTCGAAACCGGCGTGGTCACTGACCCCGACAAGGACGTATTTCCCTGGGACGGCGTGAAGCGTCCGATCGAGGCCTGGAACAAGGACCACACGCTGCGCAGCGCGATTCTCGTCAGCGCGGTGCCGGTCTATCAGGAGATCGCGCGCCGGATCGGGCAAGAACGCATGCAAAAGTACGTCGATCTGTTCGACTATGGCAATCGCGACATCGGCGGCGGCATCGACCAGTTCTGGCTCACCGGCGCCTTGCGCATCGATCCGGTCGAGCAGGTCGATTTCATCGACCGGCTGCGCCGCCGCGCACTGCCGATCTCGAAACGCAGCCAGGATCTCGTCGCTGACATCCTGCCGGTGACCAAGGTCGGCGATAGCGTCATTCGCGCCAAGTCCGGGCTGCTTGGCGCCGAGCGCGGCGAGCCATCGCTTGGCTGGATGGTGGGCTGGGCCGAGAAGGGCGAAGCGCACACCGTGTTCGCGCTCAACATGGACTGCAAGGAGCCGCGCCTGGTCGGAGAGCGCATGCCGCTGACGCAAGCCTGCCTTGCCGAGATCGGCGCTATCTAGCGATACCGCGCTGGCGCCGCTCGACTAGCGTCCCCCGGGTCAAGAAAAACCGGGAGGAGAACATGAACTCAACGCCACTCTGGCTGCCGTCGCTCACGCTTGCCGCCGCAGGCGGCTGGCTCGCCGCCACGATGTTTGCCGGTCCCGCCACCAGCAGGGAGCCGCGCTTTCCTCAGCTCACCATGGACCAGCTCGACGCCAAGCAGAAGCCCCTCGGCGAGCAGATCATGAAGGTCTCGAGCGTCGGGATCGGCGGTCCCTACAATCCGATGATCCGCAGCCCGGGGCTCGGCCAGCGCCTGTTCGACCTATTCCACTATCTGCGCTGGGAGACCTCGGTGCCGACAAAACTCAACGAGTTCGCGATCCTGATCATCGGGCGGCAATGGCGCTCGCAGGTGGAGTGGTACGCCCATGCGCCGCTCGCGGCGAAAGCGGGCCTGTCGCCCGACATCGTCGCGGAGCTGAAGGCCAATAAGCGGCCTGCGAACATGGCCGAGGACGAGGCCGTCGTCTACGACTTCGTCACCGAGCTCACCGCGACGAAGAAGGTCGGCGACGAAACCTTCGCGCGCGCGAAGAAGGTCTTCAACGACCAGCAGATCGTCGACCTCACCGCGGTCGCCGGCAATTACGTGATGGTCGCGATGTTGCTCGCAATGGCCGAAGAGACCGTGCCGCCGGACAAGCAGGAGCCGTTCAAGCCGGGCGAGCCGTAGCCTTCGTCATTGCGAGGAGCGAAGCGACGAAGCAATCCAGACTGCCTCGGCGGAAAGATTCTGGATTGCTTCGCTGCGCTCGCAATGACGGAACATGTCGCGCTGGCCTAACCCAGCTTGAACAGCGCCTGCAAAAACTCCTCAACGGCCTTGCGCGACTCGGCGGCAGTCGTTGGATTGCCGCCGACATGCGGATTGAGCTCGACGCAAGCGTCCTGGTAGGTGAACGGCGCTTTCGTATCGGCGTTCATCAGCACGCCGCCGTCGCCTTCGCGGATCTGGCAGTTGCGCACGGTCTGCGCACCCGTGGACACGGCAACCGTATTGACGCCGAGCAGCCCACTGTCAAAACCATGCGCGCTGTCGGGGTATTCGGTCAGCACCACGTCGCGGCCGGCCGTCTTGAGCCGCTCGATGAAAGCCTTGCAGCTCTTGACGGGATTGTAGTCGTCGGGCGTGCCGTGGAAGATGCGGATCGGGCGCGCGGCGATGTCCGTGTCGTTCTGATAGGTCGTCGAACAGTCGGGGTAGAAGGGAATGTAGGCGGCGAACTGGATGCCGGACTTGTTCCAGAGCTTGTGGAAGCGCTCGAGGCTCGCATAAAGCGTCGCCTGTCCGCCGCGTGAAAAGCCCATCAGCACGATGCGATCCGGATCGACGCGGGGATGCTTTGCAAGGATCTCCAACGAGCGGTAGATGTCGATGACGAGGTTGAGCCGACCGAGCAGGGCCTGGTTCGGCCCCACCACCGTCAGCCCGCGGCCGGTAAAGCCGTCGATCACGAAAGTCGAGATGCCCATGGCGTTGAACGCGTGCACCCAGGCTTCGGTCGTTGCGCCGACGCCGCTCGAGCCGTGCATCAGCACCACGACGGGGAGTTTTCCGCTGCCTTGCGCCACGCGCAGCTCGCCGGCGACCGTCACCGGCTTGCCGGCCGCGGCGTCGCCGCTGAGGAATTGCTGGTCGGAGAGGGTGAGCGAGGGGATCGGGTAGATCTCGGCGCGGGTGGCGACTTCCCGGGGAAGCGATTGTGCGTTGGCGCCCATGCCGACGAACAGCGTTGAAATGCAGAGCGCCATGGCGACGCGGAATGCCGTCGGCATCGGATCCTCCCCCGTGATTTTCAGTGAGTAGAACAACAGGCCCGCGCGCTGTCAAATTGACGCAAGCCGGCGGTTCGCCTCAGGCGGTGTCAGGCTTCTTCACCGTCAGCGCCTGGTCGATCGCAAAACCGCCAATCTCGCTCATCGCCTGCGAGATCACGTCGCCCTTGCGGGCAAAGCCGGCAGAGAGGACATCGAACTGGGTGCGCGCCAGCCGCAGCACCTCGATTGGCACGGAGATGACGGTCTCGTTGAAATTGTCGATCGAGGCGTGCAGCGTCTCCAGCTCGCGTGTGAGCTGGCCGATATGGCTCTCGGCGTGCTGCATCAGGCCGAGCAGCTTGCCGCGCTCGGCGTCGAATGCCGCGCGCTCGGCCGCCGCGGCCGCGGTGATTTCGGCAAGCTGGCTGCGCAGCCCGTCGATTTGCTTGACCATGGCGTCGGACGCCATCTCACCGGCCTCGCGCAGCTCGCTGTTGCGCGTGTTCTCTTCGTGCTCCCGGTGATAGAGGCGTTCCGCCGACATCGCCCGTTGCGCCAGCGACTCGATCAGCGCGGCGGCGCGCAGCAGCATTTCGCCGTTCCGCCCCGACACCATGCTGGCCATGCGCCGCAGGAAGTCGGTGGTTTCGGACGATGGGTTCGGCGGCAGGGGAACGACCGTCGCGGACATGGGGGTGATGCTTGCAGCCGGAAATGATGACCGCCGCCGTACCGACTGAGCTCACGCAACATTCGGCGCCTGATCGCAAGCCTGGAGCAAGCCTGAATCGCCGCGCCCGGTCAACCGGGCCAGGGCCAGATTTGCAACTGCGTCACGTATCCTTCTGCCGGCCGATCCGGCCGAGATGGGTGAAGCCGAACCCGGCCGAATATTTCAGGCCGCAGCCCAGTGCCCGATCGATGCCGATATGGGCGAGCCAGATCAAGGCGATGGACAGGGTGAGTGGCGAGGCGAGGCCGAATCCGAGCGTCAGCAGCGCGACCGGCGCCATGTAGCTGTGGGCGGCGTTGTAGACCATCGCGCCGAGTTTGGCGTCGGCAAGATAGGCGAGGAAGCTCAGATCGGGGACAAGGAAGAGCAGGGCAAAGACTGCCCAAGAGCCGTCCCAGGTCCAGTAGAGCATCACCATCCCCACAAATAGCGTCAGGCCCTCCAGCCGCAGCAGGATGTTGACGCCGCCCGTCGCCGCGCCGGTCTCCGCCGCTCCTTCGGTCATGCTCGTCTCCCAGGCAAAACTTTGAAATTCCTTGCGCTTTCCCGCTGCGGCAAGGCAGCCCTGCGAGACCGAAAGCCGCTTCCCGGCCCGCAAAATGCCGTGTTAGAACCCCCGGCAATCGCATTTAGGCTAAGAACTGGCGGGAGCAAATGAAGAATATCCTGGACGCCCTTGAAGACCGTCGCGCCGGCGCAAAGCTCGGCGGCGGCGAGAAGCGCATCGAGGCGCAGCACGCCCGCGGCAAGCTGACCGCACGTGAGCGCATCGAGCTCTTGCTCGACAAGGGATCGTTCGAGGAATTCGACATGTTCGTCGAGCACCGCTCCACCGAGTTCGGCATGGAGAAGAGCAAGGTGCCCGGCGACGGCGTCGTCACCGGCTGGGGCACCGTCAACGGCCGCAAGACGTTTGTCTTCGCCAAGGATTTCACGGTGTTCGGCGGCTCGCTGTCGGAAACGCACGCGCTGAAAATCACAAAGCTCCAGGACATGGCGATGAAGGCGCGTGCGCCCATCATCGGCCTGTATGACGCTGGCGGCGCCCGCATCCAGGAGGGTGTCGCCGCGCTCGCCGGCTATTCCTACGTGTTCCGCCGCAACGTGCTCGCCTCCGGCGTGATCCCGCAGATCTCTGTCATCATGGGTCCCTGCGCTGGCGGCGACGTCTATTCGCCGGCGATGACCGACTTCATCTTCATGGTGAAGAACACCAGCTACATGTTCGTCACCGGCCCCGACGTGGTGAAGACCGTCACCAACGAGGTCGTCACGGCGGAAGAGCTCGGCGGTGCCTCGGTGCACGCCACGCGCTCCTCGATCGCCGACGGCGCCTTCGAGAACGACGTCGAGACGCTCTTGCAGATGCGGCGCCTGATCGACTTCCTGCCGTCCAACAACACCGACGGCGTGCCGGAATGGCCGAGCTTCGACGACATCGGCCGCGTCGACATGTCGCTCGACACTCTGATCCCCGACAATCCGAACAAGCCCTACGACATGAAGGAGCTGATCCTGAAGGTCGTGGACGAGGGCGACTTCTTCGAGATCGCGGATGCTTTCGCCAAGAACATCGTCACCGGCTTCGGCCGCATCGCGGGCCGCACGGTGGGCTTCGTCGCCAACCAGCCCATGGTGCTCGCCGGCGTGCTCGACTCCGACGCTTCGCGCAAGGCGGCGCGCTTCGTGCGTTTCTGCGATGCCTTCAACATCCCGATCGTCACCTTCGTCGACGTGCCGGGCTTCCTGCCGGGTACCGCGCAGGAATATGGCGGCCTGATCAAGCACGGCGCCAAACTGCTGTTTGCGTACTCGCAGTGCACCGTGCCGCTGGTCACCATCATCACCCGCAAGGCCTATGGCGGCGCCTTCGATGTCATGGCCTCCAAGGAGATCGGCGCCGACATGAACTACGCCTGGCCGACCGCCCAGATCGCGGTGATGGGTGCCAAGGGCGCGGTCGAGATCATCTTCCGCGCCGACATCGGCGACCCCGACAAGATCGCCGCAAGAACCAAGGAATACGAAGACCGCTTCCTCTCCCCCTTCATCGCCGCCGAGCGCGGCTACATCGACGACGTCATCATGCCGCACTCGACCCGCAAGCGGATCGCGCGGGCGCTGTCGATGCTGAAGGACAAGAAGGTGGAAACGCCGGCGAAGAAGCACGACAATTTGCCGTTGTGACGCCTCGTAGCCCGGATGAGTGAAGCGACATCGGTTCTTCGTCAAGCTTCCCGCATGTCGCTTTGCTCATGCGGGCTACCGATTCTGTTTCTGTCTGAGTTGGCATCCTCGAGCCAAATCCAATGACCGAAGACGATCCGACCGACGAGATTTCAGACATCGAAGCGCGGATCGAGGCTTTGGCCGAGATCGCCGAGCGATGTCGGAAGTACATCCTGGCATCCAAGCTCGCGATCGGCGGCGGTGCTGCGCTGTTGCTGATCACGATCCTCGGCTTGCTCGGAATGGGCCAGACCGCCGCGCTCGGATCGATCGCTCTGGTGCTCGGCGGGATCGTCTCGCTCGGTTCGAACATCAGCACGCTGCGGCAGACGGAGAGCGCGATCGGGGATGCGGAGGCGCTTCGGTCTCAACTGATCAGCCGCATTGACCTTCGCGTGGTCGCCGATGCGCCGATGAAGCTGGTGTGACGCGGCGCTCGCAGGCCAATGTTACGCCGCAGCCCTGCGCGACAGCACCTGCAGCTCCTCGCGGCATTCGGCTGCGAACGCCTGAAGCTGCTCCGCGGTTTGCCGGTCGAGGATCGCCTTTGCCAGTCTTTCAGCGCGGGCAAGCTGGTCTCTGAGATATGCGATGCGGGCCATGTGTCACCTTCCGCAGGGATGATTTGATGGCCGTGACCCTACGGCCATCGCCGGATTCATTATGTGAGGCACGTCACATCTGACGCGGGCGCCGCGTCAGCGGGTCGCGTCCGCCGCAGCGAAATGCGCCATCTGGTCGGCGTGGGCCTTGGCGAAGGCCGGGCGGGCGGTGGCGCGCGCGACGTAGGCGCGGCAGGCGGGACTGTCCGCGAGCCCATCGAACTGATCGACGATGCGCAGCACGTCTGACATCAGGATGTCGGCGACGGAGAACGTGCCTGCCAGCCATTCGCGGTTGGCCAGCACCGCCTCCATGTGCTTGAGGCGGAGTTTTAGGAAGTCGTCGACAAATTTCCACGCGGCCGTACCGCTCGGATGACCCATGAACTTCGACATCGTCCAGGGCAGGCTCGCCATCTCCACCGAATTGAGCGCGGCGAACAGCCATTCCGTGGCTTGGTTGCGGCCGCGCGGATGTGATGGAATCAGCTTCGCGCTGAGGCCGCCGAGATGCAGCAGGATCGCGCCGCTCTCGAAGATCGAGAGATCGCCGTCGGTCAGCCACGGCACCTGCCCGAACGGCTGGTGCGCAAGATGCTCGGCGCCGCGCCCGTCGAACGGCGCGCTCGCGACGCGATAGGGCAATGCGGCCTCTTCGAGCGCCCAGCGCACCCGAAGGTCGCGCACGAAACCGCGCGGGGGCGGGGGAACCCAGTCGAAGGTGGTGAGCGTGAGGTCGGGCATGTGGTGTCTCCGTCTGCTGTTCAGGCATAGGACGGGTGAGAGATGCGCGTTCCGACACCGGTGCCGTCCTTTTTTGTCGTCGCCGACGTCATCGGCTAGTCTCACCCCAAACAACAGGAGGAAAATCCGATGCCGTCAGCCTTCTTCGTCGTCCGCGCCGTCGTCACCGATGCCGGCAAGCGCGCCGCCTTCGACAGGTGGTACGAGACCGAACATCTGCCCGACGCGATGAAGGCCTTCGGCGTGAGCAAGGCCTGGCGGTTCTGGAGCCTCGACGATCCCTCACTGCATCAGGCGATGTATCAGTTCGCGAGCGAGGCTGCGCTGCACGCCATGCTGAAGGGCGAAGCGCTGACGCAACTGGTGGCCGATTTCAACCGCGATTGGCCCGACGTGACGCGCACGCGCGAGTTGCTGGTGCTGGCGCAGGAGTTTGGCAAGTAGCGCCCGGCGGCGGGCTGTCACCGTCGGAGTCGCAGCGAAGCTGAACGCGCGATTCAGCTTCGGTTCATGTCGTCACCACGACACTCGCCTCTGCATCACTGGCACGACCATCCAAGAGGAAAGAAGTCATGGAGCGCCGGAACTTTTTAAAATTTGCAATCGGTGTCGCGGCCGGAGCTGCCGCGTTCACGACCGCCGCAAAGGCTGCGCCGCTGGCGCCGCAGCCGCTCGGTGACCCCCGCATGCCGCAAGGCAATCCCGACGCTCATCCCGCAGTCACCAGCAGCGAAGAAGCCGCGCAGTTGAAGCCGGAGCAGGTGCACTGGCACGGCCGCCATCGCCATTGGGGTTGGCGCCGCCGTCACTGGGGCTGGCATCGCCGGCGATGGCACCGCCGCCATTGGTAAGCTTCGCGCACCAGGCTTGAACGGGGACCGCGATCGCGGTCCCCGTTCTGATTCGAAACATCCCGGTGCGACGTCAGGCGCTCAAAAAGAAAATGGCCGCGCAGGCTTTCGCCGCGCGGCCATTTCGCAATGCGAAAAAAACGAGATCAGAACGGGCGGCAGCGGCCGGCGTACCAGCGGAAGCCGTAGGGGCACACGCGGGCGCGCGGCACGACCACGACAGGGGCTGGCGCAACCACGATCGGACCCGGGCGGACAACGACCGGACCGCGCATCGGGCGGCAGCCGCCATAGGCGCCGCGATACCAGCCGGGGCCGCAACCGCCGGCGGCGCTGGCCGCCTCGCTGAAACCAACGACCGCGCTGGCGAGCATCACGGCGGCAAACAGGTATTTCATTTGATCTTCCTTCTCGTCCTTGGGTGTAGGTTTTGGGGGCAGGTAGGAGGGCTTGGCGCTTTTCGGCGCACCATGAATCAAAAGACACGATTCGACACGTTAAAATCGCAACATGCCGACACGACGCCAGCCAAATCTGCCAATCATGACCTGAATGCGGCATGAACATTCCCAGCACGCGGATCCGGACGGCAGCAATGACGCTAGCGGCCGAGAAAGCCCAGGACTAGCTCCCTGTACTTCTCAGGCGCCTCGAGGAAGACGAGATGGCCGGTGTCCGGGATCACCTCGGCCCGCGCATTCGGCATCTTCGCCGCGAGTGCCTTCGCCAGCTCGGCGTTCTCTCCCATTTTCGCGCGCAGCGCCTCCGGTGCGCTCAGTCGGCCCGGCGCGTTGTGGTCGTCGGCGCCCATGATGAATAGCGTCGGCTCGGTGATCAGTGCGATCTCGTGCGCCACCGGCTCGCGATAGATCATCTGGCCGGAACTGACGAAGGCACGCAGCCAGCGCGGATAATCCGGGCTGCCCTTGATGTTGAAGCGGGCGTCGATGAACGGCGTGATCGCCTCAGCCGGCAGCTTGATGGCATAATTGGTCTGAAGCTGCTTGCGATAGCCTTCAGCCGTGAGCTTGTGCTCGGTCTCGATGATCTTCTCGGTCGGCGTCGGCGGCACATAGAGGCGGTAATCTTCCAGTCCGATCGGGGCCGTCAGAACAAGGTGGGCGACGCGATCGGGAAAGGCGCGGGCGATGCGGACGCCCAGCATGCCGCCGAGCGAATGGGCGACGATCTCGGCCTTGTCGATCTTCAGATAATCGAGCAGCGCGATGGTGTTGCGCGCCAGATTGTCGAAATGCAATTCGCCGATCGGCTTGGAAGATTTGCCGAAGCCGATCTGGTCCGGCACCACGACGCGGAAGCCGGCCTCGCTCAGCATCTTGATAACAGGTGCCCAGTAGCTCGACGGGAAGTTGCGCCCGTGCAGCAGCACGACGGTGCGGCCGTTCGGCTGCGCAGGCGGCACGTCCATGTAGGCCATGCTGAGCTGCTCGCCGTCATTGGTCAGAGGCAGCAGGTGTACGGGATAGGGATAGGCAAAGCCTTCGAGCGCGATGCCGTAGGGTTCGCGCGGGGCGGTGTCGGCGGCGTGGGATGTAAGAGGAGCGGCGAGAAGAGCCGTGCAAAGCACGGCCGGGAGGAGGCGGATCATTGAAGGCTCTGAGTCATGTTGGCGCTAGGAGACACATTCTCCGTCATGCCGGGCTTGGCCCGCCTGCGCGGCCGAAGCCGCTTCGGCGAGGCGAAGGCCCGGGCATCCACGTGGTGCCACGCAAACTGCACTAAAGACGTGGATGGCCGGGTCAAGCCCGGCCATGACGACGAGAGACGCTTACACGCGCTTGTGTTCAGTCCTTCGCAGTCCCGAACAACGCGGCAAACTGCTTCTCGCCGGTGCGCGTAAAATTCACCACGCGGCTGCCGGGCGTGGCGTCGCGGGCAGCCCATTTCAGCTCGGCGAAACGCTGCATCATGGCGGCGCCCAGCGTGCCCGCGAGATGGTGACGCCGCTCGCTCCAGTCGAGGCAGGCCTTGCAGACCGGCCGGCGGGGATGGGCGAGCATGTCGGGCGAGATCTGCAAATGCTTCGCCAGGAAGCGCTCGCCCTCGGCCGTCAGCTCGATCTCCTGCTTCTTCTGCCTGACCAGGTTTTGCGCGCGGAGGGTGTCGAGCATCTGCACGCCGAGATCGCCGGCGAGATGGTCGTAGCAGATCCGGGCACGCCGCAGCGCCGGATCCTTCGGCCCGGTGCGCACGCGCATATGGCCGGTCCGCGCGGCGAGGCCCGCAAGCCCCTCCAGCACCCCGGCGACATCGTCGTCAGTGAGGCGGTAGTAGCGGTGGCGGCCCTGCTTCTCCGGCTCGATCAGGCCACCGGCCTCGAGCTTGGAAAGATGCGAGCTCGCGGTCTGCGGCGTGATGCCGGCCTCCTGCGCCAGCTCGCTCGCGGTGAGCGCGCGGCCGTTCATCAGCGCCGTGAGCATGTTGGCGCGTGCGGGATCGCCGACGAGCGAGGCGATCATGGCGATGTCGGGACCTGATTTCATGCTTCGATGGTAGCCGAAGCATTGCGGTCGGGCAAGCGCGTAGCGTGGGGTTGTTCGTCATTGCGAGGCGCGAAGCGACGACGCAATCCAGGCTGCCTCCGCAGAGGGATTCCTGGATTGCTTCGCTGCGCTCGCAATGGCGGTGTGGAACCAGAGGAGCCCATCATGTCCGTCACCGTCTTCATCCGCTACCAGCTCGATCCCTTCAAGCGCGCGCAGTTCGAGGAGTATTCGAAGCGCTGGCTCACCATCATCCCGAAATGCGGCGGCGATCTGATCGGCTATTTCATGCCGCACGAGGGCACCAACAACATCGCGTTTGCGCTGATTACCTTCGAGAGTCTGGCTGCGTATGAGGCCTATCGCGCCCGGCTGCGTCAGGATACGGAAGGCATGGCCAACTTCCACTTCGCCGAGGAGCACAAATTCATCCTCGCGGAAGAGCGCACGTTTCTGCGCCAAGTGGTTTTGTAAGTGCTATCGTAGGCCATCAACGACAGGAGAGACGCCCATGATCGCCGTGATCTTCGAGGTCTGGCCGAAGCCGGAACACCGCCAGGATTATTTCGACCTCGCGGCCGACCTCAAGCCGATCCTGCAAACCATCGACGGCTTCATCTCGGTCGAGCGTTTCGAAAGCCTGACCGAGAAGGGCAAGATCTTATCGGTGTCGTTCTGGCGGGACGAGGCGGCCGTGCAAGCCTGGCGCAACACGATGGAGCATCGCCGCACCCAGGCCAAGGGCCGCGCGAAAATCTTCGCCGATTATCACTTGCGTATCGCCAGCGTCATCCGTGACTACAGCATGAATGATCGCGAGCAGGCGCCGAAGGACAGCCGCGCGGTGCACGACGCGCACTAGCGCTCGTGGCGGCACGTCCCCATCTCTGCGCGGCCAACAAGGGAGAGAAACATGCACGTGACAACTGCTGACAAGCGCGCGGCCTTCAGGAAGCTGCACGAGAGCGGCTGCTTCATCCTGCCCAATCCGGTCGACGTCGGCAGCGCGAAAGCGTTGCAGCATCTCGGTTTCAAGGCACTCGCGTCGTCGAGTGCGGGCTTTGCCTGGACCATCGGCAAAGCCGACAACCACGTCACCGTCGAGGACGTCTGTCAGCATCTGGCGGCATTGAGCACGTCCGTCGATATCCCGGTGAACGCGGATTTCGAGGGCGGCTTTGCGGTCGAGCCGGACAAGGTCGCGGAGAATGTCGAGCGCTGTGTGCGCACCGGCGTTGCCGGCCTGTCGATCGAGGATTCCACCGGCGACAAGGACAAGCCGATCTACGAGCGCGCGCTCGCAGTCGAGCGCATCAAGGCATCGCGCAAGGCGATCGGCGATAGCGGCGTGCTGCTGGTCGGCCGCTGCGAGGCCTATCTGTGGGGCGTGACCGACCTCAAGTTGGTCATCGACCGGCTGACGGCCTACGCAGATGCTGGCGCCGATTGCCTTTACGCGCCGGGCCTGAAGAGCCGCGAGGACATCGCCGCGGTGGTGAAGGCTGTTGCACCCAAACCGTTCAACCTGTTGATCGGCGGCTCCGGGCTGTCATTGCAGGAAGCTGCCGATCTTGGCGTGCGCCGGATCAGCGTCGGCGGTTCACTCGCTCGCGCCGCCTGGGGCGGCTTCATGCGGGCCGCGAAGGAAATGGCGGAGAAGGGGACCTTCGCGGAGCTGGCGAGCGGCTATCCCGGCGGCGAGCTCAACAAGATGTTCAGCTAAGACAAACGAAAGCGGCGGGATCTGAATCCCGCCGCTGTTGCATATTGTTGCAATTCGTTACTTCGCGCCGTCAGCGGGTGCCGGCGTATCCGGGGCCGCCTTGCTCGGCGCGGCGCCCGTGGTCACGCCCGGCCCGGTATTGGTGCGCGGCGTCACGTCGCGCATGCCGGGAGGTGCGGCCGGATTGGTGGCCGGTGCCTGCTGCGCTGTCTGCGTCGCCGGCGTGGTGCTGGCCTGGTTGCTGGTGCCGGTGTTGTTCAGGCCGTAGAATACGGCACCCAGCACCAAGGCGATTGCCACTGCGAACAGGGCTACTTTGCCGCTGGAGGCGGGGCCTTCGCCAAGCTCCGGGTCGACCTGAAGCTGGGCATCCCGTCGCGCCGCATTGCGATACTCATCATCGGCGAGATTCGGGCGGTACGGATCGTTGATAAAACGGTCGTCAGCCATCGATTGGTTCTCCTCGATTATTGCGGCGGGACAACCCGTGGATGCGAGATTCTGTTCCGCCCTCCTTAATGCTTTCGTCGCATGTTGCGCCCGCGGCGGGAATCGGGAACCTGTTCGCTGGGGAACCTGACGCGTAAGCTCCGCTGACGGAAGGGAACAAAGCGATGTGGAGCTTGCCGCCGAGCGATTATAGCGTGCTGCATCTGTTGTCGCTGGTTGCGGTCGCGGCGCAAGGCATGACCGCCGCGCTCGCTGCCGGCCGCCGCAGCATGGATTGGCTCGGCGTCTGCTTCCTCGGCTGCATCACGGCGCTCGGCGGCGGCACCTTGCGCGATCTCTTCCTGGGGCATTATCCGTTGGCCTGGGTGCAGAACCCCATCTACCTCGCACTGGCCGGAGGCGCCGCCTTCCTCACCATCCTGATGGCGCGCCTGGTGCACCGGCTGAAACTGGCCTTCATCGTGCTCGATGCCATCGGCCTCGTCGTCTTCACCATGACCGGCTGCGACATCGCCTGGCAGATGGATGCCACGCTGCCGATCGTCATCGTCTCCGGCATGGTGACCGGTTGCGCCGGCGGCGTGTTGCGCGACGTGCTCTGCAACGACGTGCCGCTGCTGTTCCGCTCCGAGCTCTACGCCAGCGTCTCGGTGGTGACGGGATTGTTCTATGCCACCGCGTTCGGTCTTAAGCTGAACGCCGAGCTCTGGACCATTTTGACATTCGTCCTCGGCATCAGCTTCCGCCTGCTGGCGGTGCGCTACAAATGGGAGATGCCGAAATTCGTCTTCACGGAAGAGGAGGAGCGGGAGCCTTGAGCTACGGCTCCTGCTTCCGCGCCCTCGCCACCTGCGCCGGCGTCACCAGCGGCGCGGCGTTGCCCCAGGAATTGCGGATGTAGTTCGTCACCGCCGCGATCTCTGCGTCGGACAGCTGGTTGGAATAGGCCGGCATCTCCCCGGTGTTGGGCGCGCGCGGGGTCGTCACGGTGTGGGCGCCGTCGAGGATGATGCGCAAGGTCGAGGACGGATTGACCGATTGCAGCAGCGCGTTGGCGGGCAGCGGCGGATAGATGCGCGGTGCGCCGGATCCGTCGGCCTCGTGGCAGGCGATGCAGAACTTGGCGTAGATGGCCTGGCCGGCCTTCATCTCGGCATCGTCAGGCGGCGTCACGATCGTCTCACGCCGTGCCGGCGGCAGGTTCTTCAGGTAAACCGCGATCGCGCGCACGTCGGCATCGCTCATCTTCGAAGTCGAATTGACGACCACCTCCGCCATCAGCCCGCTGGCATGGCTCCTGGCGTTGCGCCCGCTCTGAAGATATTCCGTGATGTCTTCGACACTCCACGATTTCAGCCCGGTGCGGGCGGCGCCATCGAGCCGTGGCGCGTACCAGCCGCCCACCTCGTTGCCCGCGAGGGCCTGCGCCTGCTTGTCCGCGCCAAAATAGTTCTTCGGCGTATGGCAGGCGCCGCAATGACCGAGCCCGGTGACGAGATAGCCGCCCCGATTCCACGCCGCGCTCTGGCTCTGGTCCGGTTCGAACAGGCCGGGTTTGAAATAGACCATGTTCCAGATCCGCATCAGGCCGCGATAGCCAAACGGCCAGCGTAGTTCCGGCGGCTTGTTGCGGCTGGTGACGGCCGCGAGCGTTCCGAGATAGGCCCGGATCGCCAGCGTGTCGTCCTTCGTCATCCGCGTGAAATAGGGGTAGGGGAACGCCGGGTAATAGTTGGAGCCGTCTGGGGCGACACCGGTGCGCACGGCGCGAGTGAAATCGGTGTCGGTCCAGGCGCCGATGCCGGTGTCGCGGTCCGGCGTCAGGTTCGGGGCATAGATCGCGCCGAATGGTGTGTCGATGCGCTTTCCGCCCGCGAACGGTTTGGCGGGATCGGCGGTGTGGCAGCCGGCACAGTCGCCGGCCTCCACCAGCGACTTGCCGTAGGCGATCAGCTCCGGTGACGGCTCGGCGGCGCCGGCCGCGCTCGCAACCGCACTGCACAACGCCAGGCCCACGAGAGCCAGGCCAGTGAGAATCGTCCGCATCGAAAGCCTCTCCTGCGACCCATCGACGCCGTCCCGGATGACGGGGCGTCAATTCGTTGCGCGACGGCGGGGGTATGGTGACACAAAATGAAAATCGGGGATGCCAATGCAGCCACGAAATTGCGATTTTTACCCGGCGCTCCCTTTGGTCCAGAATTGTGATGCGGAGCGTGAAATATCCGACATAGAGTGGCGGAAATGGTCGGCGCGCCCTAGCTAAAAACAACGGGCAGGCAACGGCTTAAGCAGCCAAGCGCTCAAAAGGGCGGAAGAGGACATAATGGGCATCAACCAGGGTCCGATCAGTCTCGATCAGAAATACACCCAGGACACCGGACATATTTTCACGACGGGCATTCAGGCCCTGGTCCGGCTGCCGATGGCCCAGATCCGGCGCGACCGTGCCGCGGGATTGAACACCGCCGGCTTCATCTCCGGCTATCGCGGCTCGCCGCTCGGCGGCTATGACCAGCAGCTCTTCGCCGCGCGCAAGCATCTCGAGCAGTACAACATCAAGTTCCAGCCCGGCGTGAACGAGGATCTGGCCGCGACCGCGGTCTGGGGCTCGCAGCAGCTCAACCTCTCGCCCGGCGCCAAGTATGACGGCGTGGTCGGCATCTGGTACGGCAAGGGCCCCGGCGTCGATCGCTGCGGCGACGTCTTCCGCCACGGCAATGCCGCGGGCTCCGCCAAGAACGGCGGCGTCTTGTGTCTCGCCGGCGACGACCACGGCGCAAAATCCTCGACGGTCCCGCATCAATCCGACCACGCCTTCATGTCGGCGCTGATGCCCTATCTCTACCCGTCGAGCGTACACGAGATGATCGAGATGGGTCTTCTGGGTATCGCGATGTCGCGCTACTCGGGCTGCTGGGTCGGCATGAAGGTGATCACGGAGACGGTGGAGACCACCGCCGAGATCGACCTCACCGACGAGATGACGCCGTTCGTGATCCCGACCGATTTCGAGATGCCCGAAGGCGGCCTCAATCTGCGCTGGCCCGACGACCGCTTCGCCCAGGACCGCCGCCTGCAGGACTACAAGGGCTTTGCCGCGATCGCCTTTGCACGCGCCAACAAGGTCAATCGCGTCACCATGGACTCGCCCAACGCCCGCTACGGCATCATGGCGTCCGGCAAGAGCTACGAGGATATCCGTCAGGCGCTGCGCGAGCTCGGGATCACGCCCGAGGTCGCCGCCAAGATCGGACTTCGATTGTACAAGATCGGCATGCCGTGGCCTCTGGAGCCGGAAGGCGTCAGGCAATTCGCTGTAGGACTCGAGGAAATCTTCATCATCGAAGAGCGCCGCGAGATCGTCGAGAACCAAGTGAAGCAGGAGCTGTTCAACTGGCGCGACGATGTCCGTCCCCGCATTATCGGCAAGATGGACGATCACGACAAGCGCTTCCTTCCCTTTGCCGAAGAACTCAGCGTCGCCTCGCTGGCGAGCTCGCTGACCGAGCGGCTGCTTCGACTTGATCTCAATCCCGAAATTGCAACGATGCTGCGCGCCAAGGCCGATTGGTTCAACGGCCGCCAGGCGTCGCAAATGCAGGCGACCGCGCCTGTCGCCCGCACCCCGTATTTCTGCTCCGGCTGCCCGCACAACACCTCGACCAAGGTGCCCGAAGGCAGTCGCGCCTTTGCCGGCATCGGGTGCCACTTCATGGCACTGTGGATGGATCGCTCCACCGAGACCTTCACCCACATGGGCGGCGAGGGTGTGCCGTGGGTCGGCGTTGCCCCCTTCACAAAGGAAGAGCACGTCTTCGCCAATCTCGGCGACGGCACGTATTTCCACTCCGGCAGCCTCGCGATCCGCCAGGCGATCGCCTCCGGCGCCAACATCACCTATAAGATCCTCTACAACGACGCGACCGCGATGACCGGCGGCCAGCATGTCGACGGGGAATTGTCGCCGCAGCAGATCACCTTCCAGCTACACAGCGAAGGCATCCGCGAGATCTATCTGGTCTCAGAAAATCCCGACGCCTATCCGGCGAACGAGATCGCGCCCGGCGTCAAGACCGCGCATCGTGACGAACTCGACGCGGTCCAGAAGACCCTGCGGAAGGTCAAGGGCGCGTCCGCGATCGTGTTCGTGCAGACTTGCGCCGCCGAGAAGCGGCGCCGCCGCAAGCGCGGCACGATGGAGGATCCGGCGCGCCGTGTGCTGATCAATCCTGCAGTGTGTGAAGGCTGCGGCGATTGCTCGGTGCAATCGAACTGCATTTCGGTCGAGCCGCTCGAGACCGAGTTCGGCCGCAAGCGCGCCATCAACCAGTCGACCTGCAACAAGGATTATTCCTGCGTCAAAGGCTTTTGCCCGTCCTTCGTCACCGTCGATGGCGGCAAGATGCGCAAGCGCGCGCCGGCGGGCGTCGGCGATATCGGCGATCTGCCTGAGCCGGCATCGCGCCCCAACCTGGACAAGCCCTACAACATCGCTGTCGGCGGCGTCGGCGGGACCGGCGTGCTGACGATCGGCGCGCTGCTCGGCATGGCCGCCCATATCGAGGGCAAGGCCTCGATGATCCTCGATATGTCGGGCCTGGCGCAAAAGGGTGGGGCGGTGCTGAGCCACGTCCGCCTGTCCGATCATCCGGCCGAGGTGACCTGCTCGCGCATCGTCACGGGCACGGCGGATGTCGTGCTCGCCGCCGATGAGGTGGTCGCGGTTGCCAAGGACACCATCTCACTCTGCGACAGCAGCCGCACCCGCGGCATCATCAACAGCCACGTCATTCCCACCGCCGACTTCGTCCTCAACCGCGATTTCAACTTCCAGACCCGCAAGCTGAACGGGTTGCTGGAAACCGCGCTGCACAAGGACTCGGTATTTTTCGACTTCACCAAGCCGGCCGAACAGCTGCTCGGCGACAGCATCGCCACCAACATGATGATGATGGGCTACGCCTATCAGAAGGGCCTCTTGCCGTTGTCAGCGGAGTCGATCGAGCAGGCGATCGAGGTCAACGGCGTCTCGATCAAGATGAACAAGGAAGCCTTCCGCCTCGGCCGCCTCGCGGTCGCCGATCCCGCACGGCTTGCCGGCATGCTGAAGGGAACGGATGAGGTCGTTGCGCCCAAGTCACTGGACGCAATGACGCTCGACGAGGTCATCGAGCATCGCACCAGGCATCTCACGGCGTACCAGAACGGCCGCCTCGCGAAACGCTACCGCAAGCTGGTCGATCAGGTCAGCGACGTCGCCAGGCAGGGCGGCTATGACGAGGCGCTGACCCGCGCCGTTGCGGTCAACTACGCCAAGCTGCTGGCCTACAAGGACGAATACGAGGTCGCGCGCCTCTACACCGATGGCGCCTTCGAAAAGCAGCTCCGCGACCAGTTCGAAGGCGACTTCAAGTTCAACTTCAACCTGGCCCCGCCCATTCTGAGCAGGGGCGTCGATGCGCTCGGCCGCCCGAAGAAGCGCGCCTTCGGCCCGTGGATGCTTCCGGTGTTCCGCGTGCTGGCAAAATTCAAGTTCCTGCGCGGCACGCCGCTCGACATCTTCGGTCGCAGTGCCGACCGCAAGCTCGAGCGCGATCTGATCGCCGGCTACGAGAAGGACGTCGCCACCGTGCTCGGCCTGCTGTCGCCGCTGACGATCGATACCGCGGTGGAGCTGCTCTCGCTGCCCGACCGCATCCGCGGCTACGGCCCGGTGAAGGAGAAGGCCGTAGCAGACGCCAAGGCCCGCTACGCCCAGCTCGCCGCCGACCTCGCGAACCCGCCGCCGGCGCCGAGGCAGATCGCGGCGGAGTAGAATTTTCGTGGGGTGGACTCGCTAATCCGCCCTGCAAATTCCTGTTTGAAATCAACCACCGTTCTACTGTGCATGGGGTTGTTTCCGCGAAAAAACATTTTTCGATAAAACGAAATCACTTGTGCCGTCGGGCAAAACAGCTTTAGGGTTCTGCCCGTCGTTCCCATCATTGCGAGCGCAGCGAAGCAATTCCAGAGTGCGTCCGCGGAAAGATTCCTGGATTGCTTCGCTGCGCTCGCAACGACGACTGCGGCAGCAGGGCCTTCCACCGCACCTCGGATGATGCGGCGGCCATTTGCGCCAGCCCGCTGCCCTCTCGCCCGACGGAATATTTCCGCGCTTGCCAACAGGGCGGCAGCGGTTCAGAAAAAACCGGAAGTGAGAAACGCCAGCGGAGACCTTATTTGACCATCAAGGGCAAGGCCTACATTGCCGGGATCTACGAACACCCGACCCGGCACGCGCCGGACAAATCCACCGCGCAACTCCATGCCGAGGTCGCCAAGGGCGCGATCGAGGATGCCGGGCTCAGCAAGGACGATGTCGACGGCTATTTCTGCGCGGGCGACGCCCCGGGCGGCGCCTGGCCGATGGTTGATTATCTCGGGCTGAACACCAAAAAACTCCGCCATGTCGATTCCACCGAGACCGGCGGCTGTTCCTACATCATCCATCTCGGCCATGCCGCTGAAGCGATCGCCGCGGGCAAGTGCTCGATCGCGCTGATCACGCTGGCCGGCAAGCCGCGCACCGGGGCGATGCCGCCGCGCGCGGCGGGCGCCGAGGCCGATTTCGAGACGGCTTACGGCGCGACCACGCACAATGCCTATGGCATGTGTGCCATGCGCCACATGCACGACTATGGCACCACCAGCGAGCAGCTCGCCTGGATCAAGGTCGCGGCCTCGCACCATGCGCAATACAATCCGCATGCGATGCTCAAGGACGTCGTGACCGTCGAGGACGTCCTGAACTCGCCGATGATCTCTGATCCCTTGCATCGCATGGATTGCTGCGTGGTCTCCGACGGCGGCGGCGCGCTGATCGTGACCACGCCTGAAATCGCCAAGAGCCTGAAGAAGCCTTTGGTCAAGCTGATCGGACATGGCGAGGCGATGAAGGGCCCGCGCGGCGGCAAGGATCTCGACCTCACATACTCCGCCGGCATCTGGTCCGGCCCGCGTGCCTTCGAGGAAGCCGGCATCACGCCGAAGGACATCAAATACGCCTCGATCTACGACAGCTTCACCATCACCGTCCTGATGCAGCTCGAAGACCTCGGCTTCTGCAAGAAAGGTGAGGGCGGCAAGTTCGTCGCCGACGGCAATTTGATCTCGGGCGTCGGCAAGCTGCCGTTCAACACCGATGGCGGTGGCCTCTGCAGCAACCATCCCGTCAATCGCGGCGGCATGACCAAGATCCTCGAGGCCGTGCGGCAGCTGCGCGGCGAGGCGCATCCGAAGGTGCAGGTCAAGAATTGCGATCTCGCCATCGCCCACGGCACCGGCGGGCTTTTGGGTGTTCGCCACGCCGCCTCGACGGCCATTCTGGAGCGCGTGTGATGAGCGAAGCCAAGAAATATCCGGCCCCGGTGACGAACCCTGAGACAGCCGCGTTCTGGGATGCGGCCAAAGAGGGCAGGTTCATGATCAAGCGCTGCACCGCGTGCGGCGAGGCGCACTATTTCCCGCGTGCGATCTGCCCGTTCTGCTACTCCGACAAGACGGTGTGGGAGGAGTCTTCGGGCGAGGGTACGATCTACACCTACAGCTTGATGCGGAAGTCGCCGACCGGCCCTTACGCGATCGGCTACGTCACGCTGAAGGAAGGCCCATCGCTCCAGACCAATTTCGTCGATTGCGATTTGACGACGTTGAAGATCGGCCAGAAGGTGAAGGTGGTGTTCAAGCCGACCGACGGCGCGCCATTGCCGTTCTTTACGCCGGCGTAGTCGCTTTCTTCCCTTCTCCCCTTGCGGGAGAAGGTGGCGCGAAGCGCCGGATGAGGGGTCTCTCTCCACCGAGAGATTGTTCGATGCGGAGCGAACCCCTCACCCAAACGAGTTTGTTGCGAGCACCTTGGAGCCCTCTCCCGCAAGGGGAGAGGGCGCATCAATGGGCGCCGCCATTCGCTGAAAGTGCCGGGAGGAAACAACAAAAATGTCCGCCAGATACGACGAACTCAAAGGCCTCAAAAACCTCGGCCAGAAATATGCCTACACCGACCGCGAAGTGATGCTCTATGCCTACGGCATTGGGCTTGGCGCCGATCCGATGGACGAGAACGAGCTCGCCTTCGTCAACGAGGGCACGCTGACGCCGCGACCGCTCAAGGTGGTGCCGACTTTTGCATCCGTCGCCGCCTGGGGCGCGGGGCCTGGCGAGATGAACCTCAACCGCGTGATGGTGGTGGACGGCGAGCGCGACATCACCTTCCACCAGCCACTGCCGGTCGCCGCGCACATCACCGCCGATTCCTCCGTGGTCGAAGTCTACGACAAGGGCAAGGACAAGGGCGTGGTCATCAGCCATCAGACCGTGCTCAAGAACGAGAAGGGCGAGAAGCTGGCAACTCTGGTCGCCTCCCGCTTCGCCCGCGGCGACGGCGGCTTTGGCGGGCCGAACCTGACCCAGCCGGATCCGCACAAGAGCCCGTCCCGCGCACCCGACACGACCATCGACATCGTGACGCGTCCCGACCAGGCGCTGGTCTATCGTCTCTGCGGCGATCGCAACCCGCTGCACTCCGACCCTGAGTTCGCGAAGAAGGCCGGCTTCCCACGTCCGATCCTGCACGGCATGTGCACGTACGGCATCACCTGCCGCGGCGTGCTCCAGACCTATGCCGATTACGACGCTTCCGCCTTCCGCCAGCACGTCGCGCGGTTCTCCTCGCCGGTCTATCCCGGCGAGACCGTGACCATGGACCTCTGGAAGGACGGCAGCGTGATCTCGTTCGAAGCCAAGGTGAAGTCGCGCGGCGTCACCGTGATCAAGAACGGCAAGACGGTGCTGGGGTGATGATGCCGCTCGACGCGCTCTGAGTTATTTCGCCATGCCCGGGCTTGTCCCGGGCATCCACGTTCTTCGCGCGGTTGGCGATCAAGTTCGTGGATGGCCGGGACAAGCCCGGCCATGACGGAGCAAAAGAACAAAACAGGGAGAGCCACCATGGGACTACTCGACGGCAAGGTTGCGCTGATCACCGGCGCGGGCGGGGGGCTCGGTGAGGCCTACGCAAAGCTGTTCGCGCGGGAAGGGGCCTCCGTCGTCGTCAACGACCTCGGTGGGCCCCGTGACGGCTCCGGCGCCGACACATCGATGGCGCAGCTCGTGGTGGATGCGATCAAGGCCGAAGGCGGCAAGGCGGTCGCCAACGGCGCCGACGTCTCCACCATGGAAGGCGGCCAGTCGGTGTTCGACGACGCCATCAAGCATTTCGGCCGCGCCGACATCCTCGTCAACAATGCCGGCATTCTGCGCGACCAGACCTTCGCCAAGGCGTCTGAGTCCGACTGGGACAAGGTCATCAAGGTGCATCTGAAGGGCACCTTTTGTTGCACCATGCCGGTATTTCGCTGGATGCGGGAAAACGGCGGCGGCGTCATCGTCAACACCTCGTCGACCTCGGGCCTGATCGGCAATTTCGGCCAGAGCAATTACGGCGCGGCCAAGGGCGGCATCTGGGGCCTGTCCAACGTGCTGGCAATCGAGGGCCGCAAATACAACATCCGGATCTGGACGCTTGCGCCGGGCGCGCTGACCCGCATGACCGCAGACCTGCCCCGCTATAAGGAGAACCCCGGCGCGGCGCTGGGTCCGGACGGCATCGCGCCGGCCGTGCTATATATGGTCAGCGACTTGTCCGGTGACCAGACCGGCAAGGTGCTGGGCGTGTCCGGGCCCCGCGGCGTGCGCGAGATGCGGATGATGGAAATGGACGGCTGGAAGCCGCCGCACACGGGCTGGAAGGCCCAGGACATCGCCGATCATGCCAAGGAGATATTCTTCTCCGAAGAGCAGATCAAGATGGGGGCGCGGCGGTTTTAGCCATCGACAGAGAGAAACAAGGACAACGATGAAACTTACCGCCGACGCCAAGGGCACCTTCGCAATCGCGCCGACGCCGTTCCACGATGACGGCCGGATCGACGAGCGCTCGATCGACCGCCTGACCGATTCCTACGAGGAGGTCGGCTGCGACGGCGTCACTGTGCTGGGCATCCTCGGTGAGGCCCCGAAGCTCGATGCCGCCGAGGCCGAACAGGTGGCGGTACGCTTCGTCAAGCGCGCCAAGAAGATGCAGGTGATCGTCGGCGTCTCCGCGCCGGGCTTTGCCACCATGCGCTCGCTGGCGAAGGCCTCGATGGAAGCGGGCGCGGCCGGCGTCATGATCGCGCCGCCGCCGTCGTTGCGGACCGACGACCAGATCGTCGGCTATTACAAGCAGGCGGCCGAGGCCATCGGCCCCGACGTGCCCTGGGTGCTCCAGGACTATCCGCTGACCTTGTCGGTGGTGTTCACCCCGGCCGTGATCCGCAAGATCGTCACCGACAATCCGAACTGCGTGATGCTCAAGCACGAGGACTGGCCGGGGCTGGAAAAGATCTCGACGCTGCGCAATTTCCAGAAGGACGGCTCGCTGCGGCCGCTTTCGATCCTCTGCGGCAATGGCGGGCTCTTTCTGGACTTCGAGATGGAGCGCGGCGCCGACGGCGCCATGACCGGCTATGCCTTCCCCGAACTCCTGATCGACGTCGTGCGGCTTTCGAAGGAAGGCAAGCGCGACGCCGCCCATGATCTGTTCGACGCGCATCTGCCGCTGATCCGCTACGAGCAGCAGCCCGGCGCGGGCCTTGCCGTGCGCAAATACGTGCTGCAGAAGCGCGGCATCATTGCCTCCAGCGCCCAGCGCAAGCCCGGCGCCACCATCACCCCGATGGCGAAGGCGGAGGTCGATTACCTGCTGTCGCGCGTCGCCCGCGTCGACAAGCGCGCCAATCTCGGCCCGCAATCCAGCGCCGCAGGTTAGTCGAATGGCCGAGGCATCAGCATCACGCCCTGCGTCGACGATCCTCCTGCTGCGCGACGGCGTGACGGTCGACGGCAAGAGCCGCGACGAAATCGAAGTCTTCATGATGGTTCGCCATCATCAGATCGAGTTCAATTCGGGCGCGCTGGTGTTTCCTGGTGGCAGCGTCGATGCCGGCGATCAGGAGATCGTCAAGCGCTCCGACCTGTATTCGGGCGGCGAGGGGCTGAGTGAAGCGGACCGCGGCTTTCGGATCGCCGCGATCCGCGAGACCTTTGAGGAAAGCGGCATCCTGCTGGCGCGCTCGAAGGACTCGGGCACGCCTGTTGATGCCAAGCGCGCCGGCGAAATCGCCGATGCGCATCGCGTCGCGCTCAACGAGCACAAGATCAGCTTCCTGAGCATTCTGGCCGACAACGGCCTCCAGCTCGCGCTCGATACGCTGGTGCCTTACGCACACTGGATCACGCCCGAGGGGATGCCAAAACGTTTCGACACCTGGTTCTTCCTTGCGGCAGCACCGCCCGACCAGCTCGGCGCGCATGATGGCCGGGAGTCGACCGACTCGATCTGGGTCTCGCCGCGCGAGGCGGTGGAGGGCGGCGAGAGCGGCCGCTTCAAGCTGCCGTTCCCGACAACGCGCAATTTGATCCGGCTCGCCAAGCAGGGCAGCGTGAGCGCAGCGCTCGAGCACGCCCGCGGCATGTCCGTCGTGACGGTGATGCCTGTCATGACCAAGACCGAAACCGGCCGTCAGCTCCGCATTCCCCGCGAGGCCGGCTATGACGGTGAGGTGTTCGAGGTCGGGGCCATCGGCTAGGACACTTCGATACAAAGCGAAGTATCGGCGAGGGCAGACGCGCTAGGTTCCGTCCCTGACAACGGGATCGAGCGCGCGACATGGACAACCGACAGGGCAATCGGCAGGACAACAACATCGCCGTCGAGCTGGCGCTGCTGCTGGCGCTCGCAACGCTCTGGGGCGGCTCCTACACCTTCATCAAGCTCGGCGTCGCCACCATTCCTCCGATCACGCTGATCGCGGCGCGCACCACGATTGCGGGCCTGCTGCTGCTCGCGATCATGTGGGCGCGGGGCATCAGGCTGCCGACGGATGCCGCGACCTGGCAACGCTTCGCCTTCCAGGCCGTGCTCAATAGCGTGATCCCCTGGACATTGATCGCCTGGGGCGAGCGCCACGTCGATGCCGCGCTTGCGACCATCCTCAACTCGGCCGGCCCGATCTTCACCTTCCTGCTCACGGCGGTCGTGACGCGTCACGAGGCGACGACACCGCGAAAGCTGGTCGGGGTGGTCGCTGGTATGGCCGGCATCCTGCTGATCGTCGGCGTCGATGCCTTCCATAATGTTGGAAGCGGCCTCGTCGCGGAGGCCGCGATCGTTGCCGCCACCATCTGCTACGCCTGCGCCGCGATCTTCGGTCGCGGCTTCAAGGGCCTCGATCCCATGGCGCCCGCGGCCGGCTCGTTGCTGGCGGGGGCGGCGGCGCTGCTCCCGGCCTCGCTCATCGTCGAGCAGCCCTGGACGCTGTCGCCCTCGCTGAGTTCCGTGCTGGCGCTGCTCGCGCTGGCGACCTTCTCGACGGCCGCGGCCTTCGTGATCTATTTCCGCCTGATCCAGACCCTGGGCTCGGTCGGCACCACCGCGCAGGCCTATCTCCGCGTGCCGATCGGGGTTGCCATCAGCGTCGCCTTCCTCGGCGAGAGCCTGAGCCGGACCGCCTGGATCGGCCTTGCCTGCGTCGTCCTCGGCGTCGCCGCCATGACCATCCCGGCCCGGCGGCCGGCCGGCGTCAAAACGTCATAAAACCGGGGCCAAGGAGGCCGGTAGGGCTTCAACATTAAGGATATTCGGCGGCCAGACGCATGTTCCCCCGGGACTGCAATACGTCGTATATTGGAGCTCCAATGGCCCGGTCCACACATCACCAATGTCCGCCGAATTGACGCCGACCCCTGAGAAAAAGCGAACTTTCTCGCTCTCCATCGGCCAGCTCACGTTCGGCAGCTTCCTTCTGGTGCTGGCGGTGATCATCGTCACTTCGACCGCGAGCGTGATTGCGATCCGGCACATCGACACGACCTTCGCCGAGCTGCAGCGGCTGCAGAGCGTCGGCGACCTCGCCGAGGACATCGACCGCCGCATGAACGAGCTGCGGCTCGCCGCGCGCGACTTCGTCACCGACCCTGGCGCCGGCATCCAGTTCAAGCAGGTGGGCGAGGCGGCATCGACGCTCAGTGACATCCTGAAGAAGACCCGCATCGAGCTCGTGCCCGAGCAGCAGGATATGATCGACGGCGTCAGCGAGCGGCTTGCGACCTATCGCAGCGGCCTGGAGCGGATCTCGACCTTGATCGACCGCCGCGCCCAGCTGCTTGCCGGGCTGCCGCCGCTCCGCGACCAGTTCGACGCAGCTGTCTCCGGCACTGCGGACCGAGAGCTGGCGTCCCGCCTGTCGGAAGCGCAGAGCCGGATCGCGCTTGGGTTGCTTGCGCGCAACCCGTCCGCGGCCGAGCAGGCGGCGCAGAGCATGCGGGCGATGGGCGTCACTGATCCCAAGCTCAGATCGGCGGTCAACGAGTACGCCGAGGCGATCATCGCGGTCGCGGTCCGTGAACGGCAGATCGCCGACATCGACCGCGAGGTGCTGGGAACCGAGGGTCGGCTGATCGGCCGCGTCACCGAATTGCTGCGCGAGGTCAGCGCTCGGCGCGGTCACGTGCTGTCGCGCGACTTTGCCCGCACGCTGACGGAGGCGCGCTGGCAGAGCATCGTGCTCGGTACCGTCGGTGTGCTGATCGGCATTCTCGCGGCCGGCTTCGTGGTGCGGCGGACGGTCCGTCCGCTCGCCCAGATCGCGCGGTCGATCCGCGCGCTCGCAGCCGGCGAGAAGAACACCTCGATCCCGTCCGCCGACCTCGACAACGAGATCGGCGACATCGCGCGGGCGGCCGAAGTGTTCCGCCGTGCGCTGGAGGAAGCCGACACGGCACGCGAGGCGGCGGTGCGCGCACTGACCGAGCAACGCCTTGCCGAAGAGAGCTACCGGAAACTGTTCGAGGGCTCGGTCGACGGCATCTATGTCACGACGCCGGCCGGCGACCTCCTCAACGCCAATCCGGCGCTGGCGCGGATGATGGGCTATGACAGCCCCAAAGACCTCATCGACAGCATCAACGACATCGCCCACACCATCTACGTCAATCCCGAGGCTCGCGTCGAATATCAGCGGCTGATGGCACGCGACGGCATGGTGCGCGAGTTCGAATACCAGGTGCGCCAGCGCGGCGGCGACATCCTGTGGCTGTCCGACAGTGCCACCGGCGTCCGCGACGAGGCGGGCAACATCGTCCGCTATGAGGGCACGCTGCGCGACATTACCGACCAGAAGCGCGCGGAAGACGCCATTGCCGAAGGACGGCGCCTGCTCCAGCAGGTCATCGACACCGTGCCAGCGGTCATCAACGTCAAGGACCGCGACCTGCGCTACGTGCTGATGAACCGTTACATGGCCGGCATCTTCGGAATCGAGCCCGGCGATGCGCTCGGCCGCACCACGGCCGACCTGATGTCGCGCTACGGCGCGGCCAAGTCCGACGAGAGCGACAAGCGCGTGCTGACGCTGCGAAAGGGCCTCGGCTTCTACGAAGAGGAGTACATTGATTCTTCCGGCCACATGCGGCAATGGCTCGTCAACAAGCTGCCGTTGCTCGATGCCGAAGGCGAGATCGAGCGGATCGTCACCGTGGCGCTCGACATCGGCGAGCGCAAGCGCGGCGAGCAGGAGATGCGGAAAGCCAAGGAATCCGCCGAGACCGCGCTGCGCAATCTGCGCGAGACCCAGGCCTCGCTGATCGAGGCGGAGAAGCTGGCGGCGCTCGGGCGCCTCGTCGCCGGCGTCGCGCACGAGGTCAACAATCCCGTCGGCATCAGCCTCACGGTCGCCTCCGCGCTGGAGCGCAAGACCGCGATGTTCACCGCCGAAGTCGAACGCGGCGAGCTGCGCCGCTCCACGCTCAACGACTTTCTCCATACCAGCCGCGACGCGTCCTCGCAGCTCGTCGCCAATCTCAATCGCGCCGCCGAGCTGATCCAGTCGTTCAAGCAGGTCGCCGCCGACCGCAACTATTCGGACCAGCGCAGCTTCGATCTCGGTGACCTCACCGAGCAGGTGGTGATGAGTCTGCGGCCCGGCCTTCGCAAGCACAATCTGACGCTCAACGTCGAGTGCCAGCCTGATCTGACCATGAACAGCTATCCCGGACCCTACGGCCAGGTGCTGACCAATCTGTTTCTCAACGCGGTGGCGCACGCCTTCCCGGACGGCCGGCCGGGGACCATCGACATCCAGGTGCGCGAGTCCGGCAAGGACAATGTCGAGATCATCTTCTCCGACAATGGCTGCGGCATGTCGCTCGACGTCCGCCGCCGTGCCTTCGATCCGTTCTTCACGACGCGGCGCGATCAGGGCGGCACCGGCCTCGGGCTGCACATCGTCTACAGCATCGTCACGAACAGGCTCGGCGGACGGCTCGATCTGGATTCCGAACCGGGCAGCGGCACACGTATCCAGATCATCCTGCCGCGCGTGGCGCCGCTCGAGCAGGCCGCCGAATAGCTAGCGGTTTTCGAGCGAAGTGGATGCCGTTCGCGTGATGAAAACGCGTCGAATCAACAATTGAGAGCTTTGGTTGATTCAATCAGAACCGAAGTCCTAGTCGACCTCCGCAAGCTTGTGCAGCGTCGCGCCGAAAATCTGGCTGGCCTTGCCGACCAGCGCGGTGCCCGTCATGTCCCCGCGCGTCTCCGTGAACGTGCCGCTGACGCCGATGCCGACCGCGGCAGGCCCGCCGAACAGCGGATTGTCGTCGCCCCGCGGCGAGGTGTGACGCTGGACCAGCACCTCACCCTTGAAGGTGTTGTCCTTCACCGTGTAGCTGCCGGTGTAATAGAGGTACGCATCGCCGCCAAGAATCTTGCCGTCGCGAAAAAGAATCACGCCGCTGCCCTTGCCGACCCGACCATCGAGCAGGTTCACGTGAATCGAATAGAGGCCGTTCTTCATAACGTCCCGAGGCCGGCCGCCATCGCCCAATGGCGTAACCGGTAGGGCATTTATGCCAAAGGGCATGCGGCCACGCAACGCGGCAGTTTGGCCGCCGACCTTGCGAGCTTGCCCGTGAGCCGTAATTGTCCCGGCTTGTCTATGACCCCGCCATGACGGTCTGATCATGAAGCGAGGCCAGTCGTTGCGAATCAAGTTGGCCCGCGAAATGCATAACCATTGTTGCACTGGCCGCGGGGTGCTGGAGCAAGACAAACGTGAGCAACTGGATCGATTCCGGCGGCGAGAAGCCGCGTCTGTACAGTGTGCGTCCCACGATTTGCGAAACACGACAACGGCGGATCGGCGGCGCAGCACGCTGGCGAACCGTGGCGAACCTAGCATGCGTCCTGGCCCTGATCGCACTCGCGGCCCCCTTCGGCCACGCGCGCGACCGCGGCCAGTTCGTCAACACCAATGCCGAATTGAAGGCCTGGTTCGACGGACTGCGAAGCGGCAAGGGGCCTTGTTGCTCCGATGCCGACGGCTCGGCGCTCTCGGACGCCGACTGGGACAGCAAGGACGGGCACTATCGGGTCCGCGTCCCGCGTTATGGCCACATGATCGACGGCCGACCGCAGGAGCTCGTCTGGGTCGACGTGCCCGAGGAGGCCGTGATCTCGGAGCCGAACCGGGTGGGGCGCACCATGGTCTGGCCGATCTATGGCTACATGGGCGTCGCCGTCCGCTGCTTCATGCCCGGCAGCATGACTTGAGGCACGCCGGGAGGCAACGTCGCCCGGTGAGCGGCGCGCGCCGTGTCAGGTATATTTCTTGTCGCGCTCGAGCAGCTCGATCGAGATGCCTTCGGGGCCGCGGATGAAGCAGATGCGCACGCCGGGGCGGATCGTGGTCGGTTCGCGCGTGAAAGTGACGCCCTTGGCCTTGAGCTCGGCGGCGACGGCGTCGATGTCCTTCACCGTGAGACCGAAATGGTCGAGGCCTTGATGCGGGTGCGGCGGCGGCGGGTTGACCGCATTGTCGCCCTCGAGGGGCGCAATGAAGATCCTTGCGCCGCCGAGATTCACGTCGATCCGTCCGGGCGCTTGCACGATCTCGCCACCGAGGATGTCCCGCAACCAGGCCGCCGTGGCCTCCGGATCGGGGCTGCGCAGATGGACGTGATCCCAAGTGACGACTGGCATTTCGTGTTCTCCCGACGGATCTTGATGTTGCAGCGCATGTTAGCGGGCTCGGCCCGTGACCGCCACCGCTCTTGCCGACTCGGCAGCTGCGCGGGAACCTTAGTTCGCCTTCCGGATTAAGTAAGGAGTGGCCGAATCCGTTGTCGAAACGTGCTTCCGCTGCGATCGGTGAGGCAACCATGAGCGCTGGGTTTGACCGCATCGGGTTAGGGCGTTTCGCCGGGACCGGCGAACGACTGGCGCGGGCGGTGACGATCGCGAGCGTTTCATTTGGGCGAGGCCTGCTGTGGCTGTTGGCGGCCATCATCGTCGGTTGCGGCATCTGGATGCTGCTCCCCGTCTCCAGAGGCAACAGTGCCGAACCGGTGAGGTCTGACGTGGCAGCCGTCGAGACGGCGCCTTCGCGCGATGCGGTCGCCGTGTCGCCGGCCTCCGAAGCTCAGATTCCGACAATGGCAGAACTCGGCCGGATCAGGATTTCATCTCAGACCTGGCGCCGCGGCGGCCTTGGATCGAAGGCGCTGGTGACGCTCACGCTGCGCAACGACAACGACTATGCCGTAAAGGATGTCGAGATCGTCTGCGCTTTTGCGCGGCGTGATGGCAGTCATCTCACCGACCGCACCCGCGTTCTGGCGGATCCGGTCAGCATGAAGAGCCGCAAGACTTTTGCGCGCATTCCTGTCGGCTTCGTCAACGTGAATGCCGATCAGGCGAAGTGTTCGCTTGTGGCAGCACGCCGGACCTAAGGCCGGCAGTGCCGGGTAGCGGAAAAGTTACTGTCCTGGGGGTTGGCCGAAAAACTTGGCGTCGCCATTTGAACCGAACGGCTGGGCCAGGAACTAATTAAATGATCGCCTGTTAAGGCGGAGAGCCCACGCGGGGATGCGGCGGGCGGAGCGTGGCCAATGCCCATCTTTCGGTATTTCTTCTTCGTCGGTGGAGCCTTGCTCGCACTGCTGTTCGCGGCGAACTACGTTCTGCCGACTTCGCCTGTGACGCAGGCTATCGCAACCGCAAGCAACGAACAGCCGTTGATTCGGATCCGGTCCGATCGCCACCTGCCGGAGCGTGTCGTACTCGACACCAGTCAGCCGACGCTTGCCGCCCCTGCGGCGAAGATCGCCGCCGTCGCGGCTCCCCAGCCGCCCGTGGAGAGCATGTCACCCGCTTTGGCCGAGATATCAGCCAAGGCGCGGGTCCGCGAGACGTTCGCCCAATTCACGCCGGCCGCGAAGGCCGATACCGCTGCGGTCAAGAAGACCGAGGCCAAGACGCAAATTCAGCCGCAAGTTCAGGCGCAGGCCCAGCCTCCTCAGACCCCGGCGCAGCAGCCCAAGCGCAAGGTCGCCAGAACGCATCCGGTGCCGCAGCAAGGGCGGCCGATGATGGTGATGGCGCAGCAGCCGCATTTCGGCTTCTTCAACAGCACCTGGTGAGGGCCGGTCTGACCCGTCCCGAATCGAGGCCGGAAGGGCTTTTTATTGGCCGGCCTCTCTGCTAATTCGAACCCATCCGAACGTCGCCCGGCCTGCTGGCTCGCCAGCAGCTATCTGGGGCGTCTCGGTTACGGTCCAAGATCTGGGCCAGGGCGCTCGTAGCTCAGCTGGATAGAGCATCGGATTTCGATTCCGAGGGCCGGAGGTTCGAATCCTTCCGAGCGCGCCATTCAAAGCACTGATCTTTAAGCACTTTTGGGAAACTCCCGTTTCTCGTTCCGAACGCGTTCCGGCGCCTCATTCCGAACGTTTGTCCCCTCTTCGTTCGCGAGGGACTTAGCTACGGCTTCAGCAATCACATGGGCGTGGCGTTTTTTGGTGGCCGAAAGCATGCGGGCCTGCGACCGCTTCGCATAACCTTGGTAAGATTTTTGGGTCTGGTGTAGCGATAGCGCGCGACCTTGGCCGTCGGTCAGTTGCGCCTCTTCCAATTCGGTCATGCCGCCATGCCGGCAGGCGTCGAGGGTAAAGTGCGCCGGCACGCCATCGACCTTCTTCCGGAGCCGGGCCACCGCGTGGTTAAGGGAGCTGTAGACCCACGGGATCGCACCTGCCTGTCCCCGTTCCTTCTTCGCCTTCCCGACCTGCCGCAGGATCATCTGCACCCCGAGTTTCGGCAGCTTGGCCAGCACCTCCTCGGCTTCGGCGTAGAAGCGGACTACGCCGGTCTCAGTCTCTTCCTCGAGGGGGTGAGGGGCGATCTTGTTGGTCTTGTGGTGAACCACCCGGATAGTCGAGGGCGCGCTCGGCGCTCGATAGTCGGACCACTTCATGTGGCCCATAACGACGTTCTCCGGTCGCTGGAGCCATTCGAAACAAATCACGGCCGTGGCAGCAATTTCCGGATATTCGTCGATGACCCCCCATGCGAATGTATAGACCTCGTCACGGGTAACAGCGGGCTTCTCGGCCTTGGCGCGCACCTTCATGGTGACGCCCAGCCACGGGTTCGGCACCTCGTTGTCGAATTCGGCCGGGAAGTAGCGATGAACGACCCGCCACGCCTTTCGGCATAGCCCTACCAGTTTCTCGGCCGTCCGCAGTCGCTCTTCGCCTTTCAGGCTCTTCTTGCCGGTCCCGGTCAGGAATTTTTTGTAGAGCTTGTCCACCGCGCGCGGCGAGAGGCGGCGGACGAGTTGGTCACCAGTACGTTCGCCCTTCTTCGTGCGGGTGTCGCAGACCTGGTCCATTGCCCACTCGTAGTCGGGCCTTGATCGTGGCGCGACTTTGAGCAGGTAGGCATCGCTGATCTTGTACTCGCGGAACAGCCAATCGACGGTGCCGTATGTGGGCATGATCTTGCCCTGCGCGGCCGGCAGGCCCTTGCGCGCCCGATCCCACTCGTCAAATTGCTCGTTGAGCACTTTGGCGCGCTCCGTCATCTTCGCGAAGTCTGCGCCAAGCGGCTCGTTCTCGACCGAGCATTCGAGCTTCCGGTACTTCGACGGGACGTCGTAATAGTAGGCGATCTGGCCGCTCTTCAGCCGCTTCGGTCTGACATGGCGAGGGAGCAGGTCCACGATCAATACTCGTCTGCGAGGTCGGATTCCCCCTCGTCCTCCGGGGCTATCGCCTTGTCCAGGTCGTCGATCAGCCATAGACGCCTCCGCCCCTCGTCAACACGGGGGAGAGGATAGTCCGTTCCGACCCGTTGCAGGAAGGCCTCAACGGTCCTCTCCCCGACATAGCCGGCCGCCAGGTCCGCCTGCATGCGTCGCGGCCAGGAACCAGGGGGAATGGTCGAGGGACGGGTGGTCATAATCCGACAGATACGCCTCCCTCGATGTGCCGGGAGCCCGCCAATTCGGCTTGGACGCGGTCATCACCGGCTTTTTGCGCTTTGACATGCTCGCCGCACCAATCCGTCGGCCGAACCGCAGGCCAGCCCCAGATCAGGGCCTCCTCGCGCACCCGGTTGCCGGCGGTCGCCGCGGTGTCGAACTTGCGCGGCAGCCGGACCGGCGGAGAACGCCGGCAGGTCTCGGCCGAGTAGAACTTGCAGGTCGTGCAGGAATGGATCATGTCGCTGGCCCGTTGACGACCGCCGGCGTTCCATCCTCCTCGATCTCGACACGCGTACCGTCGCGGAACTCGATCGCGCGCACCGGCTGATACCGTTGAGCAATTGGGTTCAGCGCATGGAATTCGGTTCGGCCGGCCACGAGATCTATTTGCATCATCGCGATCTCGCACGTCGCGACGATCTCTTTTTGACCGATCTCTATCCTGGCTCCGTACTTGATCGGCAAAATCTTGCTCAGATCCTCGCCGGTTGCTGCGTTCGTGATCTTGGTGCGCGCCGGACTGCCAGTCTCGTTGGTGAACTTGATCATTGCACTCAATCCGGCTTCTTGCAGAACGGGCTGTAGAGGCCCGAGCGGGCGGCCAGGTCGAACACATCAGACGCCAAGTCGCTATCGCCGGCACGCATAGCGTTAGAGGCGTACCGCGCGAGCACGCCTTGGGCATTTTCATCCCGCAGCTTGATCACGAAGAATTCGCTGTCGGTGCCGGCGAGGCCCCAATCGAGGATCCCCAGGCTTTCGAGAAGATCGATGGCGTCGCGCACCTGCCGCTCACGACGTAGCTTGACCATGCTGGCGTCATTGCTCTCGCCGTCCACGCGGGGCGGCACGATGATTTCGAGCAGCTTGCGATTGTTGATCAGGCCGTACTTGCCGCGCCCCGTGCCGTTGATGTTGCGATCCAGTTTCACCGTTTCAACCTCCTTAGTTCTGACGGCGAGCCGCCTCGCGCACCAGCTTGGCAAACGCCGGTTGATCTCCGGTCCAAATGACGACGCCTTGCTCGTCGGCGATGGCGAAATTCCTCGCTTCGCCTTCTTCAGGTCCCTCAGCGACCAAGCAGGTGCCCTTCTTCAATTGATCACCAAGCGCCATCGGAACAAATTCTTGCGCGATGGCCTTTTGCCAAGGAAATTTCATGCATGCTCCTTTGTTGCGAACAGCCACTGCGCAGCGCGAACTTCGCCCGGCCCTGCATTTTCGATGACGCCGTACGCCGCCACGGCGGCGAGGTAGACTCCGGTGGTGCTGGCGGTCGGGGAAAGCCCCATCCGTTCCGCGACAGCCTTGCGCGCGATCGATCGCGGATGGGCGCCATAGACCACGTCAAAAACCTTCTGTTCCTGAGGACCGAGCAGCGACAGCGCCATCTCACGCAGCTCGGCCGCGGTGCCGGCGCGAGGGACGATCGCCAGCCGATGGCCAGCGTCCGTCAAGGACACCTTGCCAGGCTCCGGGGACTGCACGAGTCCGCGCTTGGCGAGCTCGGCGAGATAGACGCCGAACGTGGAGGCCTTCGGGCTGAGCCTCGCGACCACGGCCGCCCGCGCGCGCTCGACCGGGTCGTGACCGATCTTGTGCCACCATGCGACCGCGTTGAGCGCGTTCTGAAGCGCCGGAGAAAGCGTGCCATCGCCGCTCGCCGCCGGCGATGGCGTGCGCTGGGCCGGGGCGTGCGGCGAGCGCGGAGGTGCTGTCGGCGTCGAGTGGGCACTCGCCGCGGCCGCCATCGCAGGATTACGAACTATCTGGAAACGCTGCTGGCGAAGTTGTTGCGCGATATTCTCCGCATGCTCGATCGCAAACTTGCGGGAAGCCTCCCATAGGACAAGACCCTGGCCCTCTGCTTCCGAAAAGCCGGCTTCGAAGCCGCGCGCGTACCCGCGCTGGTCGGCCGCGGCGACTGCCGCTGGATCGGATGCCGCCCCCGCGGACCTGCTCGCTTCCGCGGTCAGCCGCGCGATCTCTGCGCGCAGCCGCACGGGATCCTCGCTCGCCTCCTGCTTGGCGGCATCACCTATGATCGTCCGAAGCCTGTCGCGATCGACGGGGGCGGTCCTGACGTGCTGCTCGGCCATGTCGCCGGTCGGGGTCGCCGAATTATCGTATGTCGAGATCTTCGGAAAATGCACCAGTTCGGCGATCTGGGCCTCGCCACTGCAAATCCAGCCGGTACCAGTCTTGAGAGACGCGAGGGAGGTCGAGACCCGCTCGAAGGTCGCTTTGTCGACATTCGCCTTGAGCCATTTCTTCACAGGCTCCTGGTCCGCCGGCGCAGTGAGGCGGTGGGCGATCATGGTGTCGCAGCTGCCGAGCACGGCATTGTGCAGCGCCTGGGTACGCTGCGTCAGCACCATCATCCGGATGCCTTTGGACCGGCCCGCGGTGGCCAGCTTCTTGGCGTGGTGGATGGCCAAGTTCTCTGCGCCGATGCCGGCCCGCTCCTTCGGCGCAAACTCATGGGCCTCCTCAATGACGAGGTAGACGACCCCGCGCATCTTGCGCATCAACGCCGGGACGAAGTCGTTGAAGAACTCCTGCAGCCCGCCTGGCCGGAAGTCCGCCATGTCGATAATGGACAGCGGTAGCGCGCCGGTGGCGACTAGTTCGCCGATCGCCTTGCCGGCCGACTCGTGCAGTTGAACGTGCCCCCGCGGACCGCCGAGGATATAGAACGGCAGCCCGGCCTCACGACCGTCAGTGCTGGAGGTCAGGCCCCACCAATCGGACTTAAGCGGATCCAGCACGCAAACCCGCGCGCCGGGATCGTTGCGAACGATCTGCTCGACCGCGAGTTTAGCGGTGCTGGTCTTGCCGCTACCGGTCTTGCCAAGAAAGGCGCTGTGCTGGCCAAGCACCGCGGGCGGGATAGAATTCATCATGCTGGCACCCCCTTGAATTCGATGAGGGGCGTGTCGCCCCGGACGTAGAGCGGATGTTTAGGGGTGCCGCCGGCGTTCACTCCCAGGCAGTGGAGCGTGTGCCGGTCAGCGCGCAATGCCGATTCCGTGTCGACCGCAAGCGGCACCAGCCGAGGATGGAGCGTCCCCCATGCGCAAACGATACGCTGGGCATGTTTGGCGGTGTTGCGGATGAGGGCGAGATTGCCGTTGCTGCGCGGAACGACATCGGGCTTGAGCAAGTCGTCAGGATCTGTCGCCCGATAGTCCGCGATGTTCATGAGGACAAGTCCGTCAAATCCCCATTCCATCGAGAAGTCGATCATGCGGTTGGAACTAGGATCGTCCACATTCGCTTCAGCGAGCGAAGGGTTTTTGCAGATCCACAAGATGAAGTTGTGCGGCAGCCGGGTGTAGGCATTGAAGAGATTGATCCACTTCCGGGTCAGGACCAGCCGGTAGCAGTCGTTCGGGCCGGCGAATATGGCATCGCCGGCGACGCCGTCGGCCAGGCGTAGGCGGGTCCTGCCACCGGGATTGTGAGGAGCGTTCATGCCGGCGCTCCCGAGGTTTCAAAGACCGGACCCGGCGCGGCGAGCAGCACCACCTTGCGCGCGGCGGCGGCGCTGACGAGGGAGGCGTATTCCTCGGTACCGGGGATGATGCCGGCCGCAGCGAAGGCCTCCGCCTCGCCGTGCCACCAGTTCTCGAGATCGCGCACGGTCGCGGCCAGGGCGACACCGTCCACCCACTTCTTGATGCGGGCCTGCCGCTTGACCGCTGCACGGCGCTCCACCTCGAGGAGGAGGTTGTGACGCCAGTCCGGATTGGTCTCGGTCGCCTTGTTGAGGTACCAGTCGAGCCAGCCGTCGTCGGCCGCGGACAGCGGCTTGCCACTAAACTTGCCGAAGTCAAACTTGGTGAAGAACGGCGGTTCCGAGCTCCACGCGATCAACGTCTCGGCCGACTGGTGTTTCAGCAGTTCGATCACGAGCAGACCGCAGACATAGGCGTCGGGCAACGCCCGATGGGGCGGGAATGCCAGGACGGGATCCGCGGGCAGGCCGAGCTCGTAGCGGATCGACTGGAGCGAATGGGACTCGAGCCCCGGCCACTGCTTCAGCGCGCAGCGCCAGGTATCGATCCATCTCGCCTTGATGAGCGGGTCGAGCCACTGGCGCTCGAATCGCGCAAAGTGCGCGGCATAGACCACCTCGACGCCGGCCATGGGTAAATTGTGATTGTTGACCAGGCCGCGCCATGCCTCTGCCCATGGCAAGGACTCAGCGACATCATCGTCCGTGATGTGATGGATGGCCGATGCCGATGGGGGGATCGGACGTGCCGGCCGGACGAACTCGCGGTGACCGCTCGCGAGATCGAGATTGCCGTCGATGATGTCGTAGCGGCCGATCTCCAACACTTCGTCGGTCGGCTCTTTCCCAGAAGTCTCGATATCGCAGGGGCGAATGTACATCATCAAAATCCTTGAGGTTCATTGCGGTCTTGGCATCCGCAAGAATTGTGAACGAGCGCGCGCCCGCAATCTCCGCAAACCTCGGCCATTGGTTCGCCGCGCTTCGCCAAATCCTTCGGGTAGGCCGTGACGAATTCCGTCTCGTTCTCGTCGGAGAACATGATCTTGGCGTCCAAGACCATCAGCAGCTTGTCGCGCTTCCTTGTCGATCGGCCGACGACCGTAGCCGGGACGTCCTTCCTCGGCGGCTGGGCATCAGCATATTGATCTCGCCAATCCCAGACACCGACATCGACCCTCGTCCCGGGCGGGAAGTGCTCCGTAAACGGCAGATCGCATTTGATGCGCGCCGACGTGATGGGCTGCTTCCTCAGCGCCTTCATGATGTCGGCCTTGATCTCGCAGCCGACGCGGGCCGAGCAGCCGATGCAGGGACGATATGCAGTCATGCTGCGCTCCACTGCCCGCGGCTGACTCGAACGCCAGCGCCTTCTTGGAGCACCTGCCGGATCTTGGCTTGGTAGTTGGGGTTGCTGGCTGCCTTCGGGTGAGACGCGAAGGCGCGGTAGATGTCGGCGAGCGCGACCGGCCCGCGCTGGCGGTGCAGCCAGGAGCCGATGGCTTCGCGCCAGGTCGGCGTCAACGCGAGGACAACGACGCTCCGCGGCAGTTGCAGCGGCACGAAAGCCCCGTCGAGCCCGCACAGCGCGAGCACCTCGGCGTCGTCTTGGCCATAGGCGCAGAGGACCGAAGGCGCGCCGGCGTTGGCCGCGCCGCCGCTGGTTCGGCGCGCCGTGGCGCCGTCGGGGGTATGGAAATCGAGCCGGCCGCGCAGGAAGAGCAGGGCGGAGGCCTGCTCCCATACGTACCGGAAGAAAGCGGCCGTCTCGGTGCGCGCGAAGATCAGGGCGACGCCTCGGCCGTGGTCGGCCATCCTGGCCAGCCAAAGGCCGATGACGCTGCGGTGATACGGCGGGTTCAAGAAGACTCGTCCCCGCCAGGGCAACAGCAGGCCGTTGTCGTGCACGGTGTAGTGCTGGGCCGCCGTTGGCCACGGCCGCACTACCGGCGCGCAGGGATCGAGATCGAATGGGCCAAGGGCCGCCAGCACCGCCGGCGGGGTCAGCCACTCGTCGGTGCGACCGCGGCGCGGAGTCTGGTGGCCGCCGATGCCTGAAAAGACCGGAGCCGTCATCCGATGCGGCCCTCCCGCAGCGGCTGAAGCCGGGCCGATATGCTGTTGACCAGTTCGATGCGGGCTTCCTCCGGAACTTCCTTCACGTAGGCGGCGAGGATCGTCATGCAGGCAATGGCGATCTCCTTGGCATCGCAAGCGGCATCATCTTCACCGAAGTGCTTTTTGATGCCTTCGTTGAATATCACTGCGAGCTCGATCACCGACGCGCCACCGTCGTCTGGGACCGTCATCCACGGGTTCATGCAGCATTCCGCGATATAAGCCGGAATGTCGGGGCGGTCCGGCGGGCAACCGATCGAGACAATTCCTTCCCCGGAATCGTCGTCTACCATCAGCCACATATCGACCTTCCCGCCAGGCGCTGACGGATTGTCGATCGTCTTGTGGAAGATCGGACGCCATGTCAGGCGGGCGAGCCTTGCGACGAGCTTGTTGATCTTGCGCTTCTTCATGCCGACACCCGCTCAACGAAGACATCGGCAAGGAAACGGCAAATGCGCTGAGCCGCGACGTCCTTCACGCCGTCCCATGCGCCAGGATAGTCAGGCCCTTGTCCGCGCGCAGCTGTGTGGAATGAGACCTGACCGCGCAGGCGGGGGGTGTCGACGTAGAGCACCCAGTTGTGGAATTCCTGTTTCTCGTCGCGTTCCCAGCCCCAGACGATGCCCAGGGCGTCGCCATGTTCGCTCAGAACCTTGGCGAGGTTCTCCATCGACCATTGCTTCGTGTCGTATGCCGCGCCCTTGTATCGGCGGCCGCGATAGTTCTTGGCGCGGCCGGACGTCTTGCATGCGCGGAAGAGATTGATCGCGACGAGGCCGATCGGGCCCATGGTCTCGAGCTCGACGTACATCGCCTTCGTGGCTTCACCGTCGGAGCCTTCGTAGATGGCCAGGATCTGATTGAATGTCCGGCTCATCGCGAAATCTCCGGAGCAGCGGCACCAAGCTGTGCCAGCTCGCGGACCATGGCATCGCGCGATTTGAGCTTTACCTTGAGCAGGAAGCGGTGAAGCTCGGCCGCCTCGATGTCGTCCCACCGGTTTAGCGTCAATGCCGAGGCACCGCGCGTGCGATGGAATGTGCCAAGTTGGTCGCTGCGATCGTTCTGCGCAACAAGAGATATCCTGGTGGCATCTCGAAGCTTCTTGAGTTCGATCTCAGCACTCGCGATCGCTTCGTAGAGTTGGGCGGCGCGCTTGATCTGTGATGGCGTCAACATGGCTCAATCCAATCCGTCATCGTCATCGTATGAGTCGTCGAGCGAGTTTTCGAATTCGTCCATCTCGGCGGCGAGTTGCTCGTCTTCTTTCTTCACGCAGGCGCCGCAGACACGATAGATGCGCCCAGACATGCCTTCCTCGAAGTCGCGGCGATCGCGGAGATCATCGGCGGGGTTCTTGCACCACTCGCAGGTGCCCTTGCGGTGCTCGGCGGCCTCGGGCGACTTTTTCCAAGCGATGTGCCGATTGAGGCATTCCTGGCACATATCGATCATCTCGGAGCCCATTGAGTCAGTTTCGCCCTGGATGCGTGCGACCGCGGGCCGTCGGCGATGCTGGTCGCACTTCTGTCCTTTTGGAACGGAGTGGCTGGCACCAGGCAAAGTAGAGATCGGGCCGGTGACGTCAGCCATTGGAGTCTCCCCGGATAGCGGCGATGGTCTCGGCTGCCGTGCGTGCAACAGCCAGAGCCAGTCGTTCCGCCGGGCTGCCGTCAAGGTGCGCCTTGAGCGCGCGCTCTGCGACGCGTGCGCGTTCGAGATATTCGTTGTTGGCCTCGAGTAACTCTTGGACGCGTCGGTCGTGTTCAGCCTTTGGGACTACAGGTCCTTCGTGCAGATCGGCTCGCTTGCGCATGCGCTCCGTCGTGAGAGCGAGTGAGTCGATGAGATGCCGCTTGGGATAGAGTGATCCGCCAAGCTCGCGAACCCAAACGCGGAGGTACATCTCGGCGGCGCGACGCCATGCATCGAGTGTCTCCGGCTGGTCCTCTATCTTCGGGGTGGATACCCCCAGGGAATTCAGTTCCTTGTCGATGGCACGAAGCGCGTCATAGCCGGCTTCGATAATTGCTTGGCGAACGTAGTCCTCTGGAACAACCGTCTGCAGAACCTTGACGCGGGTGTCCTTTGTCAGAAGCCAGACCGGTTCCAGATAGCTGTCACGGGCGGCCTCAATGATTTGAGCCGCCGACTCGCGCTGGACAAGCAATTGGGAGACGCGTCCAAGACTATCGTGCTTCATGCTGCGTGCTCCCGCTGCTTCTTTTTGGCCTGGTGCCATTCCCGTACCATCGGATAGGTGACGCCGCGCAAGGCCTCTGCGGCCAGCTGGCACTGCTCGACGGTGAACATCCCGGTGTGGCAGCCGTCGCGGTCGAGCCCGAGTTTCTCCGCGAGATAGCCGTACAGCCGGCCGCGGGCAGCCTTCCGGATCTTGCCGGCATCTTCGATGGCGACGTCGCCATAGCCGCCGGTTTTGACCGCGTTCTTCCAGATCGGATCAAAGACGTGATCGTGCAGTTGCGATCGCGCGCGACGGGTTGCGGCGTTGGCTGGTACGCCGAGGCTCTTCGTCGTGTTGGGATGGCAGCCGCAATAAGATTTGCAGCGATCGCACTTGTAGATGGGCTTCGTCCGGAGATCCGGGCGATTGGGATAGATCTCGGCGCCGGTGGTGAGCCGGGCCGGGACGCCGCAGCAAAGGGGAGGAGTGTTGGTCATGCCGCCAGCGCCTCCGGAGAGTCGATGTTGGCCTTGATGACGCGGAAGATCGGAGCAACCACCCATGGATTCGCTTGCCACGACTCATCACCGTGCAGCGCCGTCCAGATATCCTGAAAGCCAAGGCGGCCGGAAAGTAAGTTGGAACAGCCGGGATCGGCGCTTAACTCGTCGCGCGTGACCCAGCCGTGACCAGGCGCGTAGAGCGCGCAGCCCTCGCGACGACCATCTTCCTCGCTGATGTTCTGAAGCGGCTCGATCTTAACGGCTGTGACGATCAGCGTAATGCGTGACGCCCAGCGCGGCATATGGATCGACGGCGCATAGTCGCGCTGGTAGTGGTGTGCCCAGGACACCATCGAGGCACACCGCGGGTCATCGCTCCGCAATATTATGACGGTACCATCTGCGTTATATCGCCAGAACCCCTCAGTCGACCGCGCGAGGCGCTCGCGCACGTACAACCTGTCGCCAACCCGATATGGTGAAAACATCGCGGCGGGGCAGTCACCATCCGAGGTTAGGTCAGGCGAGGCGTCGCCCCGCTCAACGCCCTTTTTGGTGAAGAACTTCAGTCGAGTGCAATACTCGTTGCGATAGGCCTCAGGCTGAGGGGCCAATATTCGGCGCGTGGTCGTCTTGCCATCAATGCAGCCGGGCTCATCGGCTTCGCGTAAAAGAGCCAGCACCATCGGCGCCGAAAAGATGATGGGAGTACCGGTCACCGCGGCCACCTCGATATGTGCCACGGCGCCGGAGGCGCATCGCTGGTCATGCGCGACACGGCAAACGCAGCGCCATAAGCGGAAGCGGTGATGATGAGGGCGGCGAGGAAGCGCATCAGTTTGCGCCCCCGTTCTCGGTTTTGAATTTCTGAAGGAGCGCCCAGGCTTCCGCGACAAACAGACAACCACGCTGGAAGGAGAAGGCGCCCGTTGCGAAGATTTCGCCATCGGCGTTGTACAATCGAAAGTGAAGGTTGCCGTGCTCGCAAATGCCCATACCCATGGAGTCTGCGGCCTGGGGTGAGTTCTGAGCACTCATGAGCCGGCTCCGAAGACGGCTTCGCAAACGGCGCGGCACTTTTGGAGGTCGAGCCGATCATCGGTCCGGACGCCGCTCTCCATGTCGATCCAATACCGCCCCGCCGTGTGCTCGAGCACCGACATCACGCCGGCTATGTTCTCCGGCGAGATGCCGCCGGCGTAGCCGACCAACCGCTCGCCGCCGGGATGCGCCGGCCAGGCCGTCGGTACCTCGCCGCGGCCGCCAGAACGATCGAAGAGCCAGTCGACTGAGGTATCGCGCGGGAATGCATCGGTGCGACACTGCGCGATACCTCGCTTGAATCCCCAGCCTCCTCTGAAGCCGATTATTCGTTCTGGTTTTGGGGTGGCGTGATTAACCTGGACGCGGTCGAAGTAGGAGAAATCGACCGGCGATCGCTTTATGTCGCTGCCTTCCATGATTGCATCGCTATAGGCTCCGCAAATGTGGGCAGATCGGCGCACATTGGCCCACATGATGCGAGATAGGCCGTCGCCGTCGGGATAACGCGGATCTGACCCTTGCCGTTTCGGCGAGAACAGAACGCCCCATTCGATGGGGTACTTCGCCGAGAGCGCCTGCATGCCGTCGATCGAGGTCCAGTCGTCGGCACCGGTGAAGGTGATGAACTCGGGCTTCATGCTGCGGCTCCTGGCATGTCATTGTGCTCGCGGTCGTCGAGAAGCCGACCAGCGGCTCTCTTGCCCACCCGCTCCATTGTCGCGATATCAATGCCTGGGCGCGGCTTCCGAGATCGATCTGACCACGGCGCCGGCCAAGTCTCGTCCCCATTCGCCGCCGGCTTGAGCCGCCACGCACCCCATTGCTTGAAGAAAAAAGCAGTGCGGGTAGCGACGCACTGGTCCCGGATCGCGCGCGGCCATGCCGGATGCATGGGGCGAGCGCCAGATCCGGATTCGCCTCCAACAATCACCCAGTCGAGCTTCGGAGCGTGGTGATGGAAATCGTCGGACTCGGCGTGGTCTCGCAAATAACCGCGCATGGTGATGCCGGCTTGGCCGGAGTAAAGCGGCGAAACGAGGTCGAGCGCGCCAAGCAGGGGTTCTGCGGAGATGAAGCGGATCGCCGCCGGTGTCTGGAGGAGATCTGGGATGCGCTCATCGGCTTCCGGCTGGCGCTCGGTTGAGACGCCTAGCCAAACATTGGGGAGCGGGAGAAGTCGCAGGTTTTCATACAGCCCTCCGAAAGCTTGAAACGCGTGCCAGAAACCGGCGTGACGCTCACTCATACGGGAACGCTGCTCGCAGTAATCGCGCATCCGCGCGCTGCGCTTTGTCAGCACTTGATAGGTGTGTTGGGGCGTCAGCGCCATGACTGCGAAGATCTGATCGATCCATTCGTCCGGCACGTTTTCGTGGAATAGATCCGACATCGAATTGACGAAGTACGTCGTCGGCTTCTTGCGGCGCATCGGTGCGAGCAGCACCTCCTGAGAGGCTTGACGCAGCACGCCTGTCCAAACCGGACCTGCCTTGGATGGCTCCGTCAATCCGGCATACAGAGACTGGCCCATCGCGGCCAAGCGCGCCGCCATCTTCATGGCGTAGCAGCGCTTACAACCAGGCGTGAGCACCGAACAGCCGGCAAGAGGATTCCATGTGTGCCCGGTCCATTCGATCTTTGATGCGGTCGCCATCGATCAAGCTCCGTGCTTCGGACAGCCGTGGGTGTAGTCTTGGCTGCGTCCGACCCTTGAGGCCGTCCAGCCAGCTTCCTTGCGCCGAGCAGTGAACTCGTCGAATGTCTCGCCTGGCTTGCTCTCGATCTCGAGCTCGCAACTGTCGCATTCGAGAACTGCGGTCCGGCCGCGCCATTTCAACATGATGCCGCGTCCCCTGCAGGCGGTTCGGCCGACTTCCATTCGGCATCGCGCTTATCGTTCTCGAGCTTTTTGGCGTAGGCTTCGCGGAATTCAGCGGCAGTGGCGAACTCCGGACTATCGCCAGCCTCGGTCTTCAGCGTGTAGACGGACTTCGATTTCCCGTGTTTCTTCCCAGTACCGACCCAAGTCGAGCAATAACCGATGACGTTCCCCGCCTGATCCAGCAGTTCGTCCCCATAGGTCGAACCACCGGCGGCGCGCAGATGCAGCACGCGTTTCGAGCGGATGACGGACTTCGTCTGCTGGTCGGGTGCCTCAGACATCAGAGAGCCAGACTTCACATGAACCGCCGTCGTACATCTCGCCCAGGAGATCCAGCAGCGCCGGGCGCAGCTTCTTGAAGGCGTGGTGGGCCGTGGTGTGGTCGCGACCACCGAACGCACGGCCGATCTGGCCGAGGCTGGCGCCGGTAAGCGTCCGCGCCATGCACATGGCGAACTGGCGGCCCTGCTGGAGGGCCTTCTGCCGGCCGGCAGAGATGAGCGCGCCGGAGTCGATCTTGAAGGCCACCGCGGCGGCATGGCGGATCATTGTCAACCGAGGTCCGCCAGGATCCGCCTTTACCGCGGCCAGGTAGGCAGCGACCGTGCGCCGGCGCGCGTATTGGAGCGCGTCGTCATTGAGTGCGCGCCCAGAGAACTCGACACAGCCGTGGCGGCGCGGGACGACGTCCCGGACGATGTGGGGTTCTGGGGCCGGTAGGAGCGGTGCCGTTACGCCGCTGAGCCGCGGAGCCCGCGTCAGCAAGGGGCTCGGCGCCAGGCGATCGATCACGTCGAGCGGCACCCATGCCTCGGCGAGGATTAGCTCGCGGCGCGCGGGCGGCAGCGCGGGCACCGTCTCCGGCGCGCCAAGCCGTGCCCTGACCGCGCGATAGTGGTTTGTCAGTTCTTGCGCGAACGACCGCTCGCGAACCAGTACAAGCGCTGTGCTCATGCCTGCCTCCGTGACTCGAATTTGCGACCCTGCGGGAACGACGACCGCCCCGGGATCTTGCGTTTCGGTTTCGATGGTTTGGGACGTGGCTTGCCCTTAGCCTTGGCTGCCATCGCGCCCTGATGGTCGTCGAAGGTGCGGCGGATGTTGCGCGTTCGCGCGCGCTCGCCGGAATCGGACCCGCGCGTCGTGATGCGCTTTGTGCCGCCGGGACCGTTGGTGCGCCGGTCGTGCTGCTCTACCGTGATGGCCTCGATGTGACCCGGGTCGTTCGCCGGCGGGACGGTGTCCCACATCGCTGTATCGAACTTCCTGGCCTCGAGCGGCGGCCGGTGATCGAAATGGGTGTCTTCGATCCGGCCGAGCTTCGTTTTGCAGACGGTGCTGCGGCCCTCTTGGTTGATCAGCACCTGCAGTTTGACCTTGCAGGGGATCGAGGGCCGCTTCCAGTCCGGAGGGGGACGATCAAGGATAGCCATCAGCCGATGATCCCTTCGGCCTGCTTCATGCAGCCTTCCATATCGATCTCGCCATTGAGCCGCCGGACGTGCGCGGCGTAGATCTCGGCGCGCTTCTTCTCAGCATCGCCGGTGAACTCGCCGTTCGCGGCCGTCCAGTTCTGGGCCATCTTGCCAAGCTTGGCGGGTCCGCCGCTGTTGATTGTGGCCAGCGCGCGGTTGTAGCCGCGCAGGTCGGGGGCGGGCTTTGTCTCGCCACGAGAGTCGCCCGCCCCCTCGGCCTGCCGTGCCGGCGGCTGGCCGCTGCTGTCGCGGGTGGTCGCTCCGGACAGCAGGTCAGGTTGGGGCGAGTCCTTGTGGGTGGAGGAACTCGCCCCGGCATCGGCTGGGGCTGGAGAGGCCGATGCCTGTTGGGATGTTTCGTTGGCCGGCGCTGCCCCGGCCTGGCTGTCCTGCTGCACAGCTGCAGATCGATTCTCGGCCGACGCGGTGCCATCAGCACGCTGATCTCCCTTGTCGGTGTTGTTGCTGCTTACTTCATGCTGAGGCCCTCCAGTGCTGATGGAATCTTTCGAGGCGGCACCCCTCACGAGAGGGTTGCGATCAGTGTCCTGCTCCCGCTCGCGCTCCTGCCGTGGGAAGATCTGCTCGACTGTCGCTTCCTCGTTCTTGAGGGCGGAGAGCATGCCGCGCAGTGTAACCAGATGGTCGAGGGTGATATCCTCCTCACCGGGGACGTCGAGCACCGCGAATATTTGTGCCGGAATGACGCCGAACCGCTGGAAGGCAGTGAGCGCTGCGCCGCGTCGGTTCGCCAGCGTCTGGAGGTCGCCCATCACAACCTGGCGCGCGGCATTGTAGGCCTTGCGCCAAACCGCTTTTGGAACGCCGGCAAGGATCACGTTGCGACGAGCGATGGAGATCGCCGCGTTCTTCGTGTTCATCACGCCGTCGACAGAATAGCGCTTGCCCTTCTTGGTGACGACGCGCCGTTCGACCTCCGTCGCCAGCGCAGCATTGGCCTCGAGATCATGGAACACCGCCTGGGCCACGACCGAGTCGTGCTCGTCGCGGACCGTCCGGCCGACCACGCGGCAATTCCCCCACTGGCTGAAAATGATCTCCGCGAAACGCGCCGACGGACCCTCGATCGTCTTTCCATCACGCGGCACGGAGTACATGCACTCTTCCGCGGTTTCTTCATCGAGCGTTGCAAGCTGGAGGATGTTGTCCGAAACGCGCTTGATGGACCGCGGCCATTTGTGCGCGGTCGCGATTTGCTGGTCGATCTCTGCCGTGGTGAGCCCCACGGCCAAGGTAATGTCGCTCGGCGACAAGACCTCAACCGGCGCGGACTCTTCGTCGATGTCGACTTTCGTATTCATTCGTCAGTTCCTTGTGGCAACGGTCAGATCAGGAAGCCAAGCTGGCGGGCGAAATCGATTGGATCTTTCGCGCCCTTGCGGGAGTTGCAGGGCTTGCAAAGAATCTGCAGGTTTCGGCGATCATTGGAGCCGCCGCGGACAAGAGCGTGGATGTGATCGACCGGATCGCTTGAGCCAAGGCGCGCCGGGCAATAGGCGCATCGACCTCGCTGAAGCCGCATGATGTCGCGAATATCGCTCAGCGTGTGCGCACCTGGTGCTGACCTCAGGCGAGCCCGCCGATTCCGCGTGCGGACGCGCCCCGCCTCGGGATTATCCGCCTGCCATTTCCGCTTGTATCCGCGGACCTTGTCGGCATTCTTTGATTGCCACCGTTTGACCGACAGCTTCGTCGAGGCCGGGTTTTGATGGTAACGACGAATCTTGGCAGCACTGCACTTATCGCGGTGAACGCGACTGTACATGATGCTGGCGGCTTCAACGCATGCCATGCAGTTGCGCGAAGCAACATTGCGTGTGGCAAGGTGCCCGTGCGGGCACGGCTTGCCCGTGAAATAATAGAGAAGGCCTGCTGCCTTCGCGTGGCGCCGCTTGATGACTTCCGTCACAGGAAGCTCCACGAATTGAAATCCGTATCGCCCCACAGCTGCGCGGGGATCTCACGAACCCATTCCTGGTCCGGACCAAACGCCTCCATGAAATGGCGGTACTCACCAATCGCGCGCTCGACGTCGACAACGGCTTGGCGGAAGATCATGCTGGTGAGGTCAAACTCGCCGACCACCGTTTGCGGGGCGCCGTTGGCCTTGATCATGACCCACACCCACTTCATCGCGTCATCGGCAGCGGGCGAGCGCTGCGCGGTCGCAAGCGATGCGAACACCTCGTCTAGGAAATCTTTCGGGTAGGGATTGTTGAAGACGCGGCCCTCGGCATGCAGCGCCGCCGCGGCCCGTAGCGCCTTGAGGTAGGCGCCAGCCTGGAGGTCATACCGCATGCGGCTGACCGCCTTCTTCGCGGCCTCGACGATGTTTTCCCGGTAGAAAGGTCGGAATGATTTCAAGTCGACGACGGCGTGCGCGAGAAGATGGTCTATCCGCGCTTTGAGGCGGACGCCATTCTCCGTGTAAAAGATGCTGACTTCGCTGGCGCCTGCGACGAACGTGCCGTCTTTCATGACAGGCGCGATCTTCTTTGACCGCTGCATCCAGCGCACAGCCTTCTCGATCTGGTCGAGCGCCGCGCGCGGCAGGATTTCTTTGCCGACGTTGTCGGCCTCAAACTTTGCTTGGATCTCGTCCCAGATCTGAACCGCCTTATCGAAGTCGCGAATGGCTGCGATTGCCTCCGCTTTAGTCTTGCCCGGCTTCACGCCGATCGTTTTGCAATGGCGCGTAAGATCCGCCATGGTAACCAGAGCACCTTTGTAGTCGGAGATTGCCGGCGCGATCGCGAACCGCTCCGCGAGCGAGAGCCGCCCTTCCAAGGCGCGGCAGTGGATCGCGTGGCCCCATTTGAGCGCCATGCTTTCCTTTTCTTCACCCGGGTTGAGCTTGTCGTCTTGGTACTCGACGGGATCGAGCACGAGCTCTTTGAGCGAGGTCGAACCCAAAGCTTCGTCGGCGTGGTAGGTGGTCTCGTCCAAGCCAAAATAGATTCCGTCATCGTGGCGGACGGTGTTGTTGCTGCGAGGGGCTGAGACGAGAGCATTCATTTCGGCGTTCCAATTCAGGGGAGGGATGCGGCCGTGCGAGTGGGGGCTCGCACGGCAATGTTGCTGTGTGGTCAGGCGGTCGGCGGCGTCGCGTCGGGCGCCGTAATGGTCGGCGCGTCGATAGACGGCAGGTCGGCATCGGGCTTGGCGTCGACGACCGGCGTGGTCGTGGCCGGCGGGGCGACGGTGGTCGCGCCCGGGACTGCAGCCGTCAGGGCGGCGGCATCGGCGGCCATCTTCGAGGTGATGGCGCCGATGTTCGCGATGGACTGCGAGATCAGCGCGGTATCGCCGCTCTGATTGGCAGCGGCGGCCGCGGCCAGTTGCGCCTGGACGGCGGTGTCGAGCGCTGCGAACCCCGACGTCAGGGCAATCACCGCGTTATTGAGGTCTTGGGCTTGGGACATGAGTAGTCGTTCTCCTCGTAGGACTTGGCTCAGCATGTGCTTCAGTTCATTCGCCCAGAGCGGAGCCGTCTCCCGGGGCGGATTCCAGAAAGTGCGCAGGAAGGATGCGAGCATGGGTTACTCCGCTGCTTGTCGCGCCGCGCCGCGGACGTGGCCGTCCTCGATGACGACTGCGGTGGGCCGGTCGGAATTCACCGTCTCGGCGATCACCATCAGGTTCTGTTCCTCGGCCAGACGGACGAGGGCCTGCCACGAGTCATCATCGAGCAACGCGGCGTTCTTGGTGGTGATGAACCGGAGGCGAGGTTGCAGCGCGACGGCGATCGCGATGGCGAGGCTGAGCTTCTGGGCCTGGCTGCCCTGGCTAAGCGGGTGGCCGTCGAGCAGGATGGCGCCGTCGCCGAAGGAAATGCCGGGGAAGGGCATCTTGGCTTCCGCGACCGCTTTTTCTTTGGCGGTGTCGCGGTCCTTGATCGCCCTCGACAGCGCCTCGGATTGCTTTTCGAGGACGGATGCTTCGGTCTCAAGCCGGGCCTTGTCCGCGCGCCCGCGTTCCGCAGCGTCGAACCGCGCGTTCGCCTGGCGCGCCGCATCGATCTTGGCCGCGAGATCGCCGGTGTCGACAGCGGTCGGACCATCGCCGGCCTCAGCAATCTCCATGCGGAGACGGGTGGCTTCGTCTTCCTTTGCACTGGCTTCGGCGTTGAGGCGCTCGATCTCCTGCTGGAGCGCGGCGACACGAGCCGTCAATTCCTCGGCGGCATGGTCGAGGGCATCCGCACGTTGCCCCTTCGAAGCTTGCTCGGCCCGGAATCGTACCGCCGCGGCGTTCTTCTCGCCGGCCGCGGCGAGCTCGGCGACCAGCGCCGCCTCATCCTGGCGGGCTGTCGGCGCGGCGATATCAAAAACGATGGCCTCGGCGCGCGTGCGCAGGGCCTTGGCGTCGCGGTTAACGTCGGTCCGGGTCTTGAAGTCGTCGTCATTGGCTTTGGCAATGGCATCGAAGTCGACGCCGGCAACGAATTTCTTGAGCAGATCGAACTGCTCTTTTGGCTTCATCGCGATGAAGTCCAGCGGATCGCAGCTGAGCGGCCCGATCATGTTGTTCAGCATCTTCTGCGGGTTTTCGAACCGGGCGCCGCCTTCACCCTGGATCATCAGGCTGGTGGAGTAGCCCTTGTCGTTGTCCGCCTTCTTGATCTTGCGTTTGACGCTGTATTTGACCCCGCTGTCATCGCCGATCCCGACGAGGATGTTTCCTTCCTCCGCGCCGTCATGGATCGGATCCGGCGGGATCATTTTCTCACCGCCAAACGCGCACCACAGCGCGTCAATAACCGACGACTTGCCTTGCCGGTTCTTACCGGTGAGCTCGACGACCTTGCCGTCAGGGCGGATGCGCACCGCGACCACCCGTAGGACGTTCTCAATATCGAGGCTGAGGATGCGGAGGGAGTCGTCAGACATGATCGGTCCTATTGCGCGGCTGCGTGCCGGATGAAGTCATTGGCGGGCGGCATCGTGCGGCGCACGATTGGCGGCGGCTCCTGGGGAAGTTCGGTGCCGTCCGGCTGGTCTGCGGCGATCTCGCGGACCTGGCGCGGCTGCTCTGGCGCGGCCGCGGCCACGGCGGCCGGCTGTGTAGTCTCGATTTCCCGCACCAGTTTTGCGAGCCGTTCGACCGGCGCGACGGGCGCCGAGACGCGGTCCCGCGTCGTACCATCACCGCGGACAGTGGCGTCCACGCGCTGACGGACTGCGGCCATCCCATGCTCGGCGTCCTGTGCGCGATCGGCGATCAGCATGATCTGCGCCTCGAGATAGGCATTCCGATCAAGCAGAAGCTTGTTATTGGCCAGCGCGGCGTCGAGATCGGCCTGGAGGTCTTCCCGACGCATGTTCGCGGTGTTGAGCAAGGTCGTTGTTGTCGACAACTCGGCCTCGACGGTCCGCAATGCGTCGACATCCGCCGCCCAAGCGGTCGAGAATTCCGTCATCGCGCCGGCAAGACGCGTCAACGTTTCTGGACTCATCATGGGCCGGTGCTGATCAACCATTAATCGAGACCTCAGAGATGCGGCGCCGTCGCGGTGACGACCGAAAACACGAACAGGACGATGGCCGTGAAGGCCGTGAACTCACGCACGAACGTCATTCAAACTCTTCCTCGTCTTCGTCTCCCCCGAACCAGAACGAGGCGACGGCGGCTAACCCGATCGCAATGACGAGAGCGACCACCGCAACGATAACAAGCGCAACGCCGACAGCGGTGCTCACGCCGAGCACCAGTCGTTGTTGATGCCGGCAAGACGGGAATCGAGCACGGTCTCGCGCGCCAGATCCTCGGCGGACGATCGGCGCATGTCGCAGCTGGCGGGCTCGGCAAGGAACGCCTCGACGATCGCGTAATATGCCTCGCGTTCCGGCGCCGGCGCAGCCTCGATCTCGGCGCGCGACGCAAACATCAGGCTGACGCCAAGCGGGCGCACGCATGGCTCTGCCACATTCATGGAGTCACCAATTCTGGACGCGGCAACGTCTCGGCTGCCGCCATCCGTAACGGAATGATGGTCGCGGACTCGCAACGGAACACGCGCGCGCGGTCGGCCGCGCAGATCTGGAGCTCAGCGAAGCTCTTGATGGTGTCTTCGAGCAGATCGCTGGCGTCCGAGGGGCCATTGCCAGCTTTTGCGGCCATCGCCTGCAAGCGCGCGATGTTCATCTGGATCGTTTTCTCGAGCCAGGCGGCACGGAATCCGAGGTCGTCAATGATCTTTTGGGTATCAAGTGCGATCATGCTGCCGCCACCTCCTCAACAATCGCGGTGGCGGGCTGAACCTCTTCGATATCGAAGGTGACGCCCTCAGTCTTGTGCAGGTGCGACGTCGAGATCGCCATCGACTTTCGTGCGTTGAGTTCGCCGGTTCTTGAGAATCCGGACATCGACCAAGCTTTGCCGCTCGCTAGCCGACCGCGCGCGAGCCAAGCATGAGTGCGCGCCGCGCTGCATCGGCTCGGTGAAGTAATCGTCTCTCCATTGCTGAAGGTCGCGATGTACTTGGTCATGAGGCGCCTCCGTTGCGGCGAGAGACTGCGATGTTGCGTATCTGGCGGCGATCGCGCTTAGCCTGGGCTGCTGCCTTCGCGTCGTCCGGGCTGAACCGCTTTTGGCCTTGGAAGACAACGACGCCTTCCTCGCGCACGGTTTGGTAGCGGTTCTTCAGCGCGACAAGCTCGCCGTCGGCGTCGCGCACATAGCGCACGACATAACCGGCCTCGTCGTCTGCCTCGATCACGTCCCGCATGGAGCGGCCATCTACCGTGACATCGAGGGTCATGAAGAACTTCATCCAGAGACGATCGCCGGAGGCTCGGATCAGCATTTGCTGTCCTCCAAAACCCGACGGCCAAGCGTCTTCATCGCCTGCTGCGCCGCATGGCGGTAGCCGTGGCAGAGGAGCGTGCGGCCGGCGTCATCGAGCGCGTTCTCGAGCTCGCCGCAGCGCTCCCGAAGAGCCTCCTTCTCGCTCGAATTGATCAGTCCGCAGATGAGGTAGCCGAAGCCTCCCGCGAGGAAGACGAAGACGGTACCGGTGACGAGGCTGATCATGGCGCGGCCCTCCGCAAGTGCCGACGCCGGATCTTCCCGGGTCGGGCGGGGGCCTTGAACGTCTTCACGGACTCCACGCGTCCGCTAAACTCGATGGAGGTACCGTCATCGGGGCTCTGGCGTCGGTCGAGCACGATGTCGACACGGACCCGCACCGTCTTGCCGGCGGCGATCCGCTTGGCCAACGCCGCTCGACCGGACCGAACGCCCAGAATGGCAAAGCGCGATGTGAAAGGGGCGGTCTTCAAGGTCAAGTCTCCCGTGGCGAGCGGAAGAATACCATTTTGGTATTTACTGTCAATACCAGTGTGGTATTATTTTTATTGCGACTGGCCCGGCGGAGGTTTACCCCTCAAATCGCGGGACGCTGGCGCGCTTCTCAGGGAATCATCACCATTGGCAGGTCGCGGCTACATCAAGCTTTATCGTTCGCTCTTCCGGCACGAGTTCTTCCGGCCGGCAGCTTTCTCGGAACGGGAGGCCTTCACCTGGATGATCGCTGAGGCGGCATGGAAGCCGCGACAGCGTCGCTTCGGTCAGTTCTTCGTCGACCTCGAGCGCGGCGAGCTTGCCGCTTCCCTTCGTTTTCTGGCCGAAACTTGGGGCTGGAGCGTAGGAGCGGTGAGGGGCTACTTGGGTCGATGCGAGAAAGAGGGAATGATCAGCACACGCTCTGACAAGGGTGTAACCGCAATAACAATCTGTAATTACGATATTTATCAGGGCGATGATCAGGCAGATGACACGGTCGACGACAAAGTGCCAGCACAGCCCCAGCACAGTCCCAGCACAGCGTCAGCACACGGCCAGCACAAAACAGAAGAAATAAAACATTCAAGAAAGGAAGAAGGGGAAGAGGATCAGGGCGCGCTCGGCCTTGCGGCCGAGCTTCCAGCCGAAGGTCCCCTCGTTCCAGCGGTGCGGAAGCCGACGAAGCGGCCACGACAGGAGAAAATACCCATTCCGTCGGATTGGTCGGCCGTCGGTGAGGACTGGCAATACGCGACCGAGCGCGGATTCAATTCGCAGACTATCCCGATCGAGGAGGAGAAGTTCCGGCTGCACTTCCTCAAGACCGGCGAGAAGCGGCCAGGCTGGAGCCTCTCGTGGAAGAGTTGGATCGTGAAATCCCTCGAGTTCAAAGCGGAGAGGGCAGCCCGCGGGGCTGGACCGAGCGGCAGTGCGCGGCCGAACCGTGCGGAGACTGCGGCGATTGGCATGCTGTCGGACCTGAAGGAGGAGGATTTCCATGGGCGATCTCGTTGAGTCCGGCGGTGGTGGGCTGCCGGAGGTCCGGACCTTTGAGCGCTTGGACAGAGCTTGGGGCGAGCTCGATGCGGTCCGCACTGCCGTGGCAACGGCGTACGAACCGACCGCGGGATTACTTGTCCAAATCGATCAGGCGCTGGCCACGTCTCGCCAGCACGCTTCCGAGATTGCGGACGCGGCGGAGCCTGTCCCCCGCGGCGTTCTGGCGCTGCATTTGACACTGCTGATGAGCGCCTACCCGAACTCGGGGCAGCAGAATGCGAAGGCCTATGGCCGCCTGTTGCGCGAAGACGTGCTTTCGCTCGAACCCGTTGCTGGAGCGATCGATCTGGCTTGCCGGCGGTGGCGACGGAAGTCGCGGTTTCTGCCGGCCATCGCCGAGATGATGGATGAGGTGCGCTCAGCGCAGTCTCAAATCGAGGGCGCGGTAGAATTCGTGCGGCGGCTGCCTGCGTTGCGCGCGGAGATGGCAAGCAAGATCAGTTCGCCTTGATTGGAAGCGGCAGCGCGCCGAAGGTGCCGTAGTTCGGGACGAGGGTGCACATCCAGCCGCCTGCATCGAGCCGCAGGCATGATGCCAAGATCTGGAGCGCCGGGTTTGGATCCGGGACGCGGATGTAGAACAGCTTGCGGTCGCCGGTGGTCTTTTCGCCGATGAGGCTGGTGTTGTGGTGGGCGAAGTAGGGCGCATATCGGGCGTTCATCGCGCGCTTCACGGAATCGAAATCGAGCGACGCCGATGCCGGTGCCGCGGCGACCTTGTCGAAGCAGGCGAGGCGTGCCTTCTCGTCTGCGATCACCTTGCAGTCTTCAGCCAGCGCGCCGGCGCCGCCAAGACTGATCAGGCATGCTGCTGCGAGGAGTGATCTCGACGTTGAAGCCGCGGCCGCCGACGCCGCGACAGCGCGAGCAGAACAGGTGAGCGCCAAGAGTCTCGACCGTCGTGTCTTCGGCGATGCCGTACAGCGCGAGATCGGCCCGAGTCCAGACCGCACCGTGCCCGCAATCGGAGCAGGAAATCTCGAGAAAAGGCTGTGATCCAACAGTTCGTATACTCGCTGCCCGCATTTACGCCGCCCATTTTTATCGTTGTGCGGCATCATTGAATCCGTTCTTGCGGGAGTCGAATCCATTGTTTTCTGGACCAATATATTGGGCTCAGTCGAACTCCACGCCCACGATCCGGTGGATACTGACGACGTCGCCAGCCGGAAATCGTATGACGCGATCTCGCCCCGGCGGTGGGTTTTCCTGCTCGAGCACCAGTTCCTTGCTCGAGAAGGAAATGAAGCGCTTTGCGTAGCCCTCGTTCACGCCCTCGACATCGGTCCGGATTTGCACAACGACCAGGTGCCCGCGCCGGTAGGGTCTGCTCGGATTGACGTAAAGCTTGTATCCTTCTTCGATCACCGGCGACATGGAGTCGCCGACGGCCTCAACGCAATAGGCCTCGACCACAGCCTCCAAACTCGGAGGCCGTAAGATCTCGCCAACTTTTTCCCCGTTCAAAACGAATTTTCCTTCGCGCCCTCCCGCGGCCCTGCCGTAAATCGGCAATGTTTTCCGGGGGTACCTCACCTCTCTCTTCCCGGGCGCGACATTCGGGGTAACGTTAACTTCGTCAAGACCAATATAAGTTGAGCTTGCGGGATGGTTACCGGAAGTCGTTCCGCCATCAGAGGGCGGCTTTAGGAGATCCTCTGGTTCCTTTTTAAGCGCAGACGCGATCTTCTTGAGCCAATCGATTGTCAGTTTTCTTTGACCATTCTCGAGACGATTGATCTGCGGTTGCGACGTCCCCACCAACCTAGCGAGTTCATGGTCGGGCATTCCGGCCGCTTCCCGATGGGCCGCCAAAAAGTTGGGTTTATGCTTCATCTTAGACTTTTGAGTTACCGGACTCATACCAATTTGGTAATCCACCGGAACCACGTTGTCTAAAACCAGTTTGGTATTATCGGCTTGCGACGTGAATACCATTATGGTATTCCGCTCTCATGAAGCTCAGCGACTGGATCACCCGCGAAGGTCTCAGCCACCAGGAGGTGGGTGATCGCATTGGAAAATCGCAAGCGGCTGTCAGCCGTTACGTCGCCGGCAAGCGGATGCCGGACGAGGAAACCCTCATCAAAATCTTCGAGGTGACCGGAGGCGAAGTCAGCCCCAATGACTTCGTAGCCCTTCCTGATCTGGCGGCGGCCGAAGGCGAGTCCGACGAACCGGTCGAGGGCTAAATCATGGCCCTCCCAACCGTCTATTTCGCGCGCGCCGGCCACGACGGACCGATCAAGATCGGATACACCGCCAGCGATCCGCTCGATCGTGTCGGTGATCTGCAGACTGGTTGTCCGTGGCGGATCACCCTTATCGGCGCCGTCTCCGGTACCACACAGGATGAGGCGCGGCTTCATGCGCTCTTTCCGCATTTGCGGCTCGAAGGCGAATGGTTCCGCCCAGAGCCCGAGCTCATTGCGGCGGTGGACTCTCTTCTCGCCGGAACATTCGAATGGCCCGCGGAAGTAGCCGAACCACGCGTGCTGCCTGAGCAACCGGACATCAGCGACATTATCTGGGCTGCCGGTGGTCCAAATAGGATCTCGGCGGCATCCGGCGGGCGAGTGACGCCCGACGCCATTCATAAGTGGAGGCGCAACGGCATTCGGGATTGGCACTGGGCATTGCTCATGTCGCTCTGCGACGTCTCGGTGGAGCAATTTTACAAGGCAAATCTCGCGGCCGCCCAGTCTGCTGCCGAACTGCGTGTGGCATGAGGCCGTCATGAGGGCAGCCTTCCGCATCCCGCGCGCAATGCCATCGCCTTGGCGGCCAGCCGCCCGGCTTGGTCAAGCAATTCCGGTGTCCGGACTGCCCAATGCGTGTCGGTACGGCCGGCAGCGTGCGCCAGGAGCTTTTCGGACAGGCGGTCGAGCATGACCGCCACACATCCCCTCGGTACAAGACCGGCATCAATCAGCATTTGCACGATCGCATCGAAGGATTCCTCCGCGATCAGCATGCGCGTTCCCGCCAGGGCGGCGCGCGCCCAGTCGTCGTCTTTCATCGCAACCGGCGTCGCCGGTGCGCACTCAAGTTGTTTCAGAGCATAGGAGGTGTTTGCCATGGGGGGAGCATCACTCAGCATCGCGGTGAGTGCAAACAGGGGTGCCGAACGATCGTGCAGCACCGATTGCACGAACGTGCGGTCCAAGAAATTCACCGCTGAAATCATTCGCATTTGTCAGAACGCGATCACCGGCGGGAGCTTCCGTAAGGTCCTCGCAGACCGTGCAAAGTGCTCCCTACGCACCATCGACAACTGGATTTCGAGCGATCGGACCATCCAGATGGAGCAGTTCTTTAACTTGCTCGAGGCTGCCGACGGCACTGCTTGCCTCGAGGCTCTTTGGGAGCACGTGCCAGAGCGCGTGCGTGACCGCTTCTTCGAAGCTGAAGCGCTTCGCCGCGCGATCGCCGAGAGGCAAAGACAGCGCGAAATCGAAGACCGCGAGCATCAGGCGCGCTTGCGCCAGCTCAACATGGATCTTTCTAAGAAGTGACGTACGCGCCGCGCGGCTCGCGGCTGTCCCCGATCTCATAGGCTTCTCGTGTTCGATTTCCTCGCCGACCTTGCAGTGCTCGCCGGCAAAGGCTGCATCAAGCGCTCTGAACATCACACAGCAAAGCGCGACGAGTGGATGACCAGCGCCGAATGGTGGTCGGACGTTGCTCGCTGGTGCAGGTTGAGAGGATCCAAAACGCTCGCTGATATCCGGGCTGAGAGGACATCGCGATGCCAGTCCTGACTTGGTCGGACGATCGCATCGAGCAACTGAAGAAGCTCTGGGAAGCCGGGTTGTCGGCCAGCCAGATCGCTGCTGAGCTCGGCGGCGGCATCAGCCGCAACGCGGCAATCGGCAAGATCCATCGCCTCGGGCTCAGCGGCCGCGCGAAAGGACACCCGGGGCCAAGCAAGCGCCAGACGAAGCCGCCGCGCCCGCTGCCAGGTCCGTCCCGACGCGTCGTCGCGCTCCGCAAAGCGATCGAGGAAGCGAGCAGCGACACCCACGCATCCAACCTCGAGGCCGCGGCCGAGTTCGACCCCTCGGTTATCTCGGTGTCGGATGCCGAAATTCCTGCCGAGCGGCGCGTCTCATCGATCCTCGATCTCGAGGAACATCACTGCCGCTGGCCGGTCGGTGAGGTGGGGACTCCGGGTTTCTTCTTCTGCGGCGGCAACAAGCTGGACGGGCTCCCGTACTGCGCGGGCCACTGTCGGGCTGCCTACCAAAGCCCGGCAGAACGCCGTGAGGGGTCGCGCAACGTCTCCGAGGAAGAGCGGGCGCGCCGTTCCGCACGCATGAAGCAGATGCACGCGACCAGGAGGGCAGCATCCGCATGAGCCAGGTCCTCCTCGACTACGCCCGCAAAGAGATCATCTGCTCTCTCGCCATCGTCGAGAATGCTGCCGGCAAGGAGATGGTCCATCTCATGGTCGAGGCGCATCTCCAGGCGCTGTCGACGTATCTGCGTGGTTCGATCGGTGCCGAAGCTGCATTCGAGGTTTTCTCGCGCTACGCCGACGAAATCATTCAGCCGGCGGTCGACGCCGGGGCGGTGCGGTCATGATGGGACTCACCGAGCGCCAGGCGGAATTGGTTGCTTTTGTCCGCGCGCAGGTCAAACACCGCGGCATTGCTCCATCCTACGAAGAGATCCGCGAGAAGATGGGTCTCGCGTCGAAGAGCGGCGTTTGCCGGCTGATCGACGGGCTGATCGAACGTGGCGCGCTGGTGCGCCTGCCGGGCAAAGCGCGAAGCTTGGCAGTGCCGACGGATGCCGAGCCTGACGCCTTGTCGCTGGATCCGCTGCCTGAGGTGCGGCGTGCGATCGACGTCTATGCGGCCGAGCACAACATCAGCGCAAAAACCGCCTGCGAGGAGGCGTTGCGCGCCTATTTCATGGAGGCGGCCGCGCGATGACCGGCTGGTTCTTTGACCCATTGCCGATGTTCGGGTTCGATGTCGTGGACATCGATCCGCCGACGGAGTTCAAACTCCGCTCGAAAAACGGCAACAAGAAATCAGCTTCCGCTCAATACAAAATCATGTCGTGGGAAGATTTGGCGCAGCTGCCGGTTGGGCATCTTGTTCGCGGCAACGGCATCATTGCTCTCTGGGCAGCCCCGCCGACGCTGAAGAAGTCGTTGTGGTTGCTTGATCGGTGGGGCGCACGGTTTAAGACCGAGCTCGTTTGGCCGAAGGGCCGCATGGGTACCGGCTATCGCTCGCGCGGGATGCACGAGTCTGTTTTGCTCGGGGTGTTCGGCGATGAGCATCAGATCCACGACGCGCTATACGGCGAGATCAAGGGTAAGGCGCGCGGGCACTCACAAAAACCGATCGAGTGGTATCAGCATCTCCGTGAGAAGACGCCCGGCCTCGAGAGATTGTGCCTCTTTTCTCGGGAGAACCATCAAGGCTTCACTCATTGGGGTGACGAGGTCGGCACCATTGAAGTCGGCGCCAGGGTGCCGCCGCGCCGCCGCAAGAAAGAGAAAGAGACTTCCGCGGCCCCGCTCTTCGACGATGGAGCGGTGGCATGAGCGAGACCAAGATCTGCTCCCGATGCCGGACCGAGAAAGAACTTGCGGCGTTCTACATTAACCGGCGCTACGCGGCCGGCTATACAGCGCGCTGCCGAGATTGCGTCAAGCAAGCTGCGAAGGAATGGGCGTCCGAGAATCCGGACCGACGCCGCGACGTTCGCCTTGAGTGGAATGGCCGAAACAGAGCGCAAAAATGTGCATCCTCCGCCGCCTTACGCCAGCGCAAGCTCAGCGAACCTGGCAGTACGCTCCGACAGGACGATCGTGAGCGAGTAAAGCGGTGGCGTGCAGCTAACCCGGAAAAGGCCGCCGCCGCAGAGGCTCGGGCGTATCGAAAGCGCTGCCATGAGAGGCCCGAAGTTGAGAAGGCACGTCGCGCTCTCAACCGTGATCGCATGCTGGCACATCCTGTTCGCAGTATTGCCTGTCGGTTGAGTGGTAGCGTGCGGTCCGCGATCAAACGGCAGTCGACCAAGTCAACTCGCACGCTCGAACTGATCGGGTGCTCCATCCCGCAATTCATTGCGCACATTGAGCGCCAATGGCTGCGGGGAATGTCTTGGGAAAACTGGGGCCAAGGAGAAGGCTGCTGGCATCTCGACCACAGAAAGCCAGTTAGTTCGTTCGACTTGACGGACGCGGCTCAGCTGGCCGCGTGTTTCCACTACACCAACCACCAACCGCTGTGGGCAATCGAGAACCTTCGCAAGGGGGCGAGAGACCCGATCGAGTTCGCGCAAGCGAACGGACTCCTTCTTTAACCAGCAACCGGAGAACTTAATGACGATCCCAGGAAAGAATGAGCCCGGCCAGGCCGCGCTCGATGCCTCCAACCTCTCGAGGATCCGCCAGGCACAGTCCGACGCGGCCGCCAAAAATGAGGAAAACAACACCGTCAAGAATCGGCTGCGCGGCGTATTCGCGCAGACCGCGCAGCAGGGCCTGCACAATGAAGCGGGCAAGCTTGCTCTGAAGCTGGTCGAGGGCGGCGACGACGCCATCAACGAGTTCTGCGAGATGGTGCGGAAGTGCGGCGCCTATGTCGGGTATCTCGGCAAGGTGCTCAGCCCTCAACAGTTCGAACTCTTCGGCATGGCGGGCCTGGGTCCGACACCGGAGGACGAGCGCGCCAAGATTGAAGGACGCGCCGCCGGCTTCCGCCTTGATGGCGAGCCTCTCTCAACCGAGACGGATAGCCCGTACGACATTGGGTCGATCAAGGGCCAGGTCTGGCTGCGCGCATTCAGGGACGCGCGAGGCGAACGCGACACGGTTCTTTCGATGCCGCCGCCGGCACCGGAGGGTGGCGAGCCCGCGTCCAAGGGCGATGGCGCCGAAGACGGCGGAGCGTAGCCCCGACGAGACGACCCGCAGCAATTCCGCGAACGGTAAATGAGGAGAGGAAGTGATGAAGAACAAACCGTTTCTGTACGACATCAAGGCCGACGTGAAACTGAAGGAGAGCAACGAAACGGGAGCCGTCATCGGCCGCGCCGAGTATGAGGATTCTGCCAACTCCTACCTGATCCGGTACCGCGCCGGTGACGGCCGACAGACAGAAGCCTGGTGGGCCGAATCCGCCATCGGTCCGGCCTGATTGCCATGGAGATCCTGGGCCTAGACGTTGCGACTACCACCGGCATCACTTTGCTGGACGGTGAGCGCTATGCCTGGGCCCGGGCGTTCCGGTGGGAAGGGAAGTGCTCCGGCGAGATATTCAGGCACTGCCGGAAGACGCTCTACAGGATCATCGAGGACAACCACGTCAAGCATGTTGGCGTGGAGGAGCCACTTCGCACGGACATCGAGATCGGCACAGGAAAGCTCGATCCCGACACCGGTCTCGTGATCAAGACGCGGCCGCCGATGCAGACGTTCCAGCGCATCTACGGACTTTGTGCGGTCGTCGAAGAAGTCTGCGCCGCTCACGGCGTCAAGCACCACTATGTCAACCAAGGGACATGGCGGAAGGCGTTTACCGGAAACGGCAAGGCGTCGAAGGACGACTCGCTCCTGCTGGCGCAATGCATCGACAAAACAATCACATCACTCGACGCCGCCGAGAGCCTCGGCGTGGCTTGGTGGCTTCGTGGCCACCTCGACAAGCGCTTCGCAGCGCCCCGCGGCGATCTGTTCGAACCAAAATTGGCACCAACCCGGAAGGAGACACCATTTTGAGCACGTCATTCAAGGCAGTCCTTGAGCATGCCGCTCTAGTTAAAGCGCTAGCCCGCGTCACGCGCGTGGTCGAGAAGCGCAACACGATCCCGATCCTCGGGAACGTCCTCATTGAGGTCCAGCAGGACAAGATCCTTCTGAAGGCGACCGATCTCGACCTAGAAGTGATCGACATGGTGTCGGCACAGGTTGCCGCGAAGGGGGTGACCACGGTACCCGGGGGTCTCCTGCATGACATCGTCCGCAAGATGCCGTCCGGCTCGCAAGTCACGCTTGAGCAGGACGAAGCCAAGAACGTCGTGATCGTGAAAGCGGGACGGTTTCGCTCGTCCCTCCAGACGTTGCCGGACGCTGACTTCCCGAACCTCTCAGCTGGCGACATGACGCACTCGTTTATGCTGAAGAGCTCGGAACTTCATCGGCTGATCGCGCGCATTGAATTCGCCATCTCCACCGAGGAGACACGCTACTATCTCAACGGGATCTATTTCCACACCCGCCGGGAAGGTAACCGCAACACCCTTCGCGGTGTCGCGACCGACGGTCACCGTCTGGCGCGGATTGATCTCGACCTCCCAGAAGGTGCCACCGGCATGCCGGGTGTCATCATCCCCCGCAAGACGGTTGCGGAAGCTGACAAGCTGTTCGGTGTCGGCGACCATGAGGTGCAGATCGAGCTTAGCCAGGGCAAGATCCGGTTCATCGCGGGGGACCTGGTCCTAACCTCGAAGCTGATCGACGGCATGTTCCCGGACTACGATCGCGTCATCCCGCAAAACAACGAAAAGGTGCTCAAGATCCCGCGCGCGGATCTTTCATCGGCCGCGGATCGGGTCGCGACGATTTCGAGCGAGCGCGGTCGGGCCGTGAAGATGTCGCTCGCCGACGGAAAGCTTACGTTGACGGTGAGCAATCCAGACGCAGGCAACGCGGTCGAAGAGATGGACGCGGAGTACACGGCCGACAGCATCGATATCGGATTCAACAGCCGGTACCTCCACGACATCGTTGCGCAGGTCCAGGGTGACACCCTCGAGCTCAACCTAGCGGATCCCGGTTCGCCGACGATCTTCAAAGGCAGCGACGGCGACGCGCTCTACGTGCTCATGCCGATGAGGGTTTAGGAGCATGGCAGTGGATCGCGACGCTCAAGCCCTCGAGCGAGAACTTCACCGCATCTTCCGCAGCTACGGCGTCAACCCGACGGACATTGAAGGCGTCCAGCACGTTGGCATCTGCTCGACCAGACAGGTCGGCGACCATGGCGGGGCTTATGTGCCGTCGATGCCCGCGGTCCGGGTGGCCATCGCGTTGCCGACGCTGGCGCGTGACATCCTGGAGGCGCTGCGTTGAGAAAGCGGAAGATACTTGTCGCCGATCTCCTCTGCGGTGCCGGCGGTTCGTCGACTGGCTGCGAGCGAGCGTTGCGTGATCTCGGACTCGAGATGGAGCTTGTCTGCGTCAACCACTGGGGTGTCGCCCTCGAGACACACAAGAAGAACCACCCCGAGGCGCGGTTTTACTGCCAAGACATCGCAACGGTGCGTCCCCACATCATCGTGCCGGAAGGCTACCTCGATCTGCTGATGGCCTCTCCGACATGCACGCACCACTCCGTCGCGCGGGGCGGCAAGCCGACGTCGGATCAGCAGCGTTCGGATCCTTGGCACATCATCACTTGGCTGACCGAGCTCCGGGTCAAACGCCTCATCATTGAGAACGTTTGGGAGTTTATCGGCTGGGGCCCGGTGGATGCGCGAACCGGCAAGCCGATCAAATCGCGGAAGGGTGAATATTTCCGGGCATGGATCGACACTATCCGTCGGCTCGGCTTTGAACCGGAATGGCGGAAATTGAACGCCGCGGACTACGGCGATGCCACGACCCGCCAGCGCTTCATCCTCATGGCACGAAGCGACAACAAGAGCGTGCACTGGCCGGTGCCGAGCCATACCAAGACGGGTGACGGAAAACTCCTGTTCCCCGGGATGAAGCCCTGGCGGCCGGCCCGGGACATCATCGACTGGGATCTGAAGGGCAGGTCGATCTTCAACCGGAAGAAGCAGCTAGCTCCCAAGACGCTCGCCCGCATCTACGCCGGCGCCCTGAAGTTTGGCTGGCCCGATCCGTTCCTCGTCATCCTGCGCAACCACATGGATGGCAAGAGCGTGGATGGGCCGCTGCCGACGATCGCCGCGAGCGGAACACATATCGGCCTCGCCCAACCAATCATTGTGAACATGAAGGGGCAGTCGACCGCCACAGGAGCGGACTATCCGCTCCCGACCCAGACGTCGCACGCCGGGCACGTCTATGTCGCGGAACCATTCGTCATGGCCCCGGGCAGTACCGGCGCGCCGCGCGCGACAGACGAGCCGCTGCCGACCATTACTACCGGTGGTGCCGGTGTCGAGGAGCGGCCAGGCTGCGCCCGGCCGATGTTGATCGAGCCCTTCATCCTCAACCGCCATGGCGACAACGGCGGCAACCGCGCTCACGACATCGGCGCGCCGGCGCCGACGGCAAACTGTGACGGTGGCGGCTATCTCGTGGAGCCGTTCATCCTGTCTAGGCATGCCGAGGGCGCGCCGCGCTCGGTCCACGAGCCCACACCAACCCAGGTGGCCAAGCAGAGTCACATTCTGATCTCGCCCTACTACGGCTCGGGATCTGGGGAGACCTGCCAGTCAGCCGAGGAGCCGCTCCCGACGGTCACGTCCAAGGGCAGGTTTGGCATGGTGGTGCCGGTCACCCACACCCAAGGTGGCAACGTGGCGCGCGACGTCCGCGACCCGCTGCCGACCCTTACGACCGCCAAGGGCGGCGAGTTCGCCATGGTCATGCCTGTTACACACGCTGACCGGTCCGACCGCGTCCGCGATCCCGCTGAGGATCCGTTGCCGACGGTCACCGGCGCCAACCGCGGCGAGCTCGCGTTCATCGCGGCGCAGTTCGGCGAGCGGGAAGGGCAGCCCCCGCGGGTGCACGACGTTGAGCAGCCAACGCCTGCGATCTGCGCGACCGGGCACATCAACCTCGTCGAGGCGACTCCTCAGTTCGACATCCTGTTCCGGATGCTCGAACCGCACGAACTCGCCGCGGCGATGGGCTTCAACAGTGAGGAAGCCGAGTACGAGTTTGCCGGCACCAAGACCGAGAAGATCAAGCAGATCGGCAACGCGGTGTCGGTCGCGAAGATGAAGGCCTGTGTCTCCGCAATTATGGCAGATGCAGAAATGCGCAACGTAGAAGCGGCCGCGCCGAAACGCGCTATCGCCTAATCAGAGGAGGAAGATCATGAAGAAGTGGATTGCGATCGGTGTTGTGGTGCTCGTCGGCTTGTGGGCGCTCACGTCGTTTAATGGGTTCGTCCGGATGGATGAGAATGTCCAGAACAGCTACGCCCAGGTTCAAAACGTCATGCAGCGGCAGGCGGATCTGATCCCAAATTTGGTGGAGACCGCGAAGGCCTATGCAGGCCACGAAAACAAGACGCTGGTCGGCGTCGCCGAGGCGCGCTCGAAGCTTTCGACGGTGGCCAAGATGGACCCCGACAAGTTGGCGAAAGATCCTGACCTCCAGAAGCAACTGATCGAGGCACAGCAGACCATGCAGAAGAGCGTGGTCGAGCTCAACATGGTCCGCGAGGCCTACCCGCAACTCCAGGCAAACGAGAACTTCCGCGCGCTGATGAGCGAGCTCTCCGGAAGCGTGAATAGGATCGCGGTGGAACGCATGCGGAATCAGCAGACCGTTCGCGACTACAACGCGGCGGTTCGGACTCTGCCGCGCAGCCTGCTCGCCAGCGCGGGCGGCTTCACGCCGAAGCCTTACTTCCAGGCGAGCGACACGGCGCAGGGCACGCCACAAGTCAAGTTCTGAGGAGGTTGGCATGCGGAAATACATCCTTACCGTCGCACTGTTCTTGATTGCCGGAGCGGCAGCCGCCTTCGAGATTCCGACGCTCGTTGGGCGCGTCAACGACAACGCCAAACTGCTCTCGGATTCCGAGGTGGCTGCGCTCGTCGACCGTATCAAGGCATTCGAAGGACGGACCAAGAACGGCGCGCAGATCGCGGTGCTGACCTTGCCGTCCCTTGACGGGGAGTCGATCGACAAGGTGCGCTCCGACGTCTTCCACGCATGGCACCTTGGCCAGGCTGGAAAGGACAATGGGCTTCTGGTCGTCATCGCGCCTGTCGAGCGGAAGGTGGCGATTGAGGTCGGTTATGGCCTTGAGGCGGTGATCCCCGATAGCAGGACTATGCGCATCATCGACGACAGGATGAAGCCTAACCTCAAGAAAGGGGCAGAGAAGTGGTACGTAGCGCTCGACGCCGCCGTGGAGGCGCTGGCTTCTGATGTTCTCGCCAGTGAGGAGCCCCCGGCGCCACCATCTCGACCCAGTGGGCTGGCCATCCTGGCGTGGTCTGGCGTCGTCGGATCGATGGTTCTAGGGCTGACGCTTTGGATGGGAGCAATGTCCCGTAGACGCGAGCAACAGGTCATACGCGAGCGCGCGGAAAGAGCCTCTCAGGACCGACTTCGAGCGCAGCGCCAGGCGCTTTTCGGCGAGGCACCTTCATCCCGCCCTCGGACCACGACAGGCCGGCCAGCCAACGTTGCCGGCGCCGCCGCTGTTGTTGCCGGAGTTGCGGCCGCATCAAGCCCGCGACCGAAGCCGAAGGCGGCGGAGAGGCGACGATCCGAGGACGAGTCTTATCGGTCGTCCAGCTACAGCTCGAGCAGCGATAACTCATCGTCATCGAGCAGCAGTTCGAGTGATTCAGGTTTCTCCGGAGGCGGCGGGGACTCGGGCGGCGGCGGATCTTCGACCGACTTCTGATCATGGTGTCAGTCGACAACATCCTCGCTGCCTTGATGCTTCTGATCGTTGTCGGGGGCATCGTTGCCTATGTGCGCCTGTCTCGGCGGACGTGACGCAATAGGCCGAAAAAAAGCATTCCGGGCGAGAGAACCTCGCCTGAAAAAATTTTGGGGCAAGTCACGAAATTCAGATGAAAAAGCCGAAGCCGTTCGCCACCGAAGCCGATCTCTGTAAGCGATTCATCTCCGCGCTGCCGGAGGGATGGATCGCATACGCGGAGTCCTGCGGGTGGGACATCCTCCTGGTGCGCAAGTCCGACGGCTTCCAGATCGGAATTGAGGCCAAGCTCCGGCTCAATACCGAAGTGATCTCGCAGGCGATCGAGGAGTATGGGGCGTTTTCAGCAGGCCGACCTGGACCGGATTGCAGGGCGGTCTTGGTGCCGGCATGTGAGCCTGGCGGTTTCAGTCGCATCTGCAAGTACATCGGCCTGACGATCATCTACGTGAGATCAGAAGCCGAGATCGAAGACGCGAAGAAGCGGCATTACTACAAGCCAATGATCTTCGAACCAGGGCTGCCGGAGGTTCTGCACGGGCGTAACGAGGAAGAATGGTACGAGTGGGCGCCGGCCCGGCGTCACGACCTGCCGGCATATGTCCCCGACGTTATCGCGGGATCTCCATCGCCGGTTCAACTGACATCCTGGAAGATCGCCGCAATCAAGGTCGCGATCATCATGGAGAGGCGCGGCTATCTTCTTCGGTCCGACTTCAAACACGTCAACATCGATCATCGGCGGTGGCTGCCGTCGGCGACCGGATGGCTAGTGCTCGACGCCGGCGTTTACCGCGCCGCGGTCGGCTTCCCTGACTTCCGAGCACAGCACCCGCGCAACTATGAGGAGATCGCCGCCGATTATGAGAGTTGGAAGCCGGTCGATCCAATCGGTCCGTTGCCGCTACCTGAGCCGAAGCAGGAGCCGCTGCTGTGACGGAACGAACGAAATGCTGCGTGCCGTTCTGCCGGCGCTCGACGAAGGAACAGTACAGCGAATGGATCTGCTCGGTGCATTGGCCGATGGTGCCGAAGCGGACTCGTCAGCGGCGGTCGCAGGCAAAACGCCTTCTGAAGCGCGCGCACCTCCATGCGGACCGTGAAGCCCGCAAGACCCAGGGGTACATCAGCACCTGGCGCATGAACCGCATCGGCGCACTCCGCCGGATCGCCTCGGCATCATGGGAGCGCTGCAAGCGCGAAGCGATTGAAGCCGCGGGAGGATTGCGGTGACCCGCGACGACGCAGACGAGATCAAGGCGAGGCTGAACGACCGGCTCGAGCAGGTGCTCGATAGATTTTGGAGCGGCTGGAAGAAGCGCGGATCCATCGCGTATTGCGCGCCCGGCATCAAAGGCGACCTTGGCTCATTCCAGGTTTATCTCAAGAAGTCGGGGAAATACGTCCGCGGCGCATGGGTGCGCAGCTCAGAATCCATCGGCGGAGACGAACTCAATCTCTTCGCCTATGGGCTCACCGGCAATCATCGGGCTACCAGAGAGGTCTTCGACAAGGCGCGCGAATTCGTCGGGCTGGATAATGCCCGTCTGGAGACGCCGGAAGAGGCGCGCCGCCGAGAGGATTTGGCCGCCGACCGGGCGGCGAAGCGAGAAGCCGACGAGCGCCGTGCCCTAGAGCACGAGGCCGAGCGCCAGCGCAACGCCGGCGCGCTGTGGAACGAGATCGTTCCCATATCTGGAACGCATGCCGAGGCCTATCTGCTCGATCGCGGAATCCCGGTACCGCCGGGTGGGTGGGACGACTGCTTGGGCTTCCACCCGCGCGTGATCTATGACCTCGACACCACCCTTGCATTTCCGACGCTGGTCTGCCGCGTCGACGACAACTTTGGCGACCTGACCGCAGTCTGGAAGATCCACCTCGACCCGAAAAAACCGAGCAAGGCACCAGTCGACAAAGCGAAGATTGGCGCCGGCGTGGCCGCGGGCGGCGCGGTACGCATCGGCGGCGTTGCGGCTCATATTGGTCTGGCTGAGGGGCTCGAGACGAGCCTCGCTGCGCGCGCGCTGATCAAATATCGGCATCCGGTTTGGGCTGGCCTCAGCACCAGCGGTGTCATCGGCTTCGAACCGGCGCTCGGAGTCGAGCACATCACCAGTTTCCCGGACGGCGATAAGCCCTGGCGCAAACAGGACGGTGAGCTCGTCCTGGCTGAGCCCCCGGGGCGCGCCGCGGTACGCAAGCTTCATGAACGGATGGAGGCGATCGGACTGCGGCATGACTCGCAGCCGGAGCCGCGCATCCGCAACGATTATCTCGACATCTGGGCCGGCCGCCGGCGGTTGGAGGAACGTGCTTGACGATCAGGATTCTCAACGGGGACAGCCGCGCGGTCGTCAGGACGCTACCAGACAAGTCGGTGCACGCCTGCGTCTGCTCGCCGCCGTACTTTCGTCTCCGGGACTATTTGACGCCCGGCCAGATCGGGCTCGAGCGATCCCCGGAAGCCTATATCGCCGAGCTCGTGGCCCTGTTCCACGAGATCCGGCGCGTGCTGCGAGACGACGGCTCGCTCTGGATTAACATCGGGGACTGCTACGCCGGCTCAGGCCGCGGCGGCAACCCGGCGGCGGCGAGCTCGACGCTGCTCGGTTCACTTCAATCCCAAGAGGCCTCCATGGTCGTGAGGCAGAACTGGGAGATCGGAGCCAGCTCGAGGACGGCGGCAAACACGGAGCGCGGCAGCCGCCGGCCCGCGGGGATGCATGAGGAAGCCAGGCTGGCGGGTGCCGTCGGCCGAGCCTGGGAGTCGCCACCTGCCGGGTACAAGGACAAGGATCTCATCGGAATTCCGTGGATGCTCGCGTTCGCGCTGCGCGCCGACGGCTGGTACCTGCGCAAGGACAACATCTGGGCCAAGCCGAACGGGATGCCGGAAAGCACGCGCGACCGGTCTACTTCGGCTCATGAGTACGTTTTTCACCTGACTAAATCCGAGCGCTACTATTTTGGTTACGAGGACGTTCGGCTGCCGCCCGCACCGGACTCGGTGACCAGGCTCGCGCGCGCGATGCGCGGCCGCCTCGGCGACGACGATACGCAACTCGTGGTCAGCGGCGGCGGCTACGCGCCCGCCGGGCAGCCGCCGCACACCGGCGCCCGGAAGCGCGATCGCCGGCGCGGCCACGGACGCCGTCACGCCGGCTTCAGCGACCGCTGGGACGCAATGTCCGTCGCCGAGCAGGGCAAGAACGGCGCCGCGCTGCGCTCGGTCTGGTGGGTCGCGCCGGGCGGCTTCAATGACGAGTTCTGCCTGGAGTGCCGCCGCTATTTCACCCACGCGCAGGTTGGAGGCCTCCGCACGGAGCGGATCGAGCGCGCCGGCCGCCTCGTGACACTGCGATATTGCGAGTGCGGTTCGTGCGATGGCTGGCTCAACCACTTCGCCGTCATGCCGACGGAGATCGCCGCCGCGTGCATCTTGGCCGGGGTGCCGGAGGGTGGAACTGTCTTGGATCCGTTTGCCGGAGCTGGCACTACGGGGCTTGTCGCCGATCGGCTTCAGCGCAGCGCTGTCCTCATAGAACTCAACCCGGATTATGCCGAGATGGCCGCGCGCCGCATCCGCTCCAGCAGCCCGATGCTGGCCAACGTTGGGCTCGAGCAGGTGCCGGCATGACCGTTCAAATCATCAAAGGCAACTGCCTCGAGATCCTGCCAACGCTCGAGCCGGAGTCGTTTGACCTGGTGCTGACCTATTGCCCTTATGGTTCGACGTCCCTGCCGTGGGATCGGTGGCAAACCGGCTGGCCTGCCGCGGCGCGCCGAGTTCTGACGCGAACCGGGAGCATGTGGGTGTTCGGCACCACGAAGATGTTCTTCGAGCGGGCTGGAGAGTTCTCGGGATGGACAATGGCCCAGGACGTCGTGTGGGAGAAGCACAACGGCTCCGGCTTTCAGGCAGACCGCTTTAGGCGCGTGCACGAGATCGCGTGCCAGTTCTACCGCGACGACGCGCCGTGGGCAGACATCTACAAATGCCCGCAATTCACGAATGATGCGACCGCGCGGCAGGTCCGGCGCAAGAGACGGCCGGCCCATACTGGTCATATCGACACCGGGCACTATGTCAGCGTCGACGGCGGGCCTCGGCTGGCCCGCAGCGTCATGTACGTTCGATCGGAGCATGGCCGCGCCGAACATCCAACCCAAAAGCCGCTCGGTATCGTCGAGCCGCTTCTCCTCTATTCCTGCCCGCCAGGTGGGCTCGTCCTGGATTGCTTCGCCGGCAGTGGAACGACGGGCATATTGGCTGAGCGTCACGGCCGCAACAGCGTGCTGATCGAGGCTGACGACGAATTCTTCGAGATGGCCAACCGCCGCATCGGCAGCGACGGTTTTAAGTTCCCGGTGCCGGCATGAACCAAGAAGCGACACCGCGCGCGCTGCGCAACATCCGCGCCGAGGAGGCTGTGATCGGCAAGATCATCGGTTCGGCCGACGCCTATTGGCAGGTCTCCGACTATCTTTCCGCCGAGCACTTCGTCGTTCCGCATCACCGGGCCATCTTCGCCGCGGTCGCCGATTGCTGTGAGACCGCCGGCGGCCCGGCATTGAGCCTCCTGGAGTCGAAGTTGCCCCAGGAGTTCGAGGGGGTCGGTTCGGTCGAGGCGGTGCTCCAGATCCTGATCGAGAAGGCCTCGGACGTCAGCAGCGCGCTGGATTTCGTGGACGACGTGATCGTGGCTTGGCGCGAGCGCATGGGCATCGAGCTCGGCCGGCGTGCCTCGGACCAAAGCAAGGGCTATGAGGGGCGCCGGGCCTCCGTCGAAGAGTTGCTGGCCCAGGTGGACGACCAGGACCGCGCCAGGCATCCGGTCAGCGTTGGCGAAGCGGCTCGCAGCGCCATGGAGCGCGCTGCCGAGGCGTATCAGCACCAGGGCAAGAAGTCGGTTGGGATCCTGACCGGGATCTCGGAAATCGACAAGGTACTCGGTCCTCAGATCGGCGGTACCGCGATCATTTTGGCGGCACCGTCGGGGCAGGGAAAGTCGGCCTTGGCCTCGCAGATCATGCGCGCCAATGCGGGGCCCTCACTGGACCCGTCGAGCATTTTTCCCTCGCTATCGCTCAGTCTCGAAATGTCAAGCATCCAGGTCGGTTATCGAGACTTGGCCGCGATGACTGGCGTATCGGTTCGGAAGCAGATAACCGGCGAGCTTTCGCAGGCCGAGTTCGAGAGCCTTCAGCGTGCCCGAACGCACCTAGAAGCCATGCGGATCTACGTCCAGGATCGATCGAGGCTTACGACGACCCAGATCGAGAGGGAATGCCGGGTTGCGGTCCGCCGCTATGGTGTGAAGCAGATCTTCATCGACCATCTGAAGCTAGTGCAACCGGAGAAGGACCACTGGAACCTCGTTCGCACTATCGAATATTTCACGGCGGCGATGAAAGCGCTGGCCAAGGAACTCGACGTCGTGATCTGGCAGTTGGCGCAGATCACGCGTGATGGCCAGAAGTCGGGCGGAAATTGGCGCTTCAAGTCCGGCGACATCTACGGGGGCGGTCTGGTCGTTGAAAACGCGGACGTCATCCTCGGCGTTGTCATCCCGAAGGTATGGTTGCGAGAGAACAAGCCGGACCAGCCGTCCGAGGACAAGCCGCAGAACCGCCCGATATGGGATGCATGGCTGCGAAACATGCAGATCTGGGAAGACAAGGCCGAGTTTGCCGCACTGAAGGTGCGCAGTGGCGTCGGTGAGACGTGGAAGGAAATCGGGTTTGACGGGCCGAGCATGACGTTCGGCGACCGCGCAGAGCGCGACGAGATCCCGTTCTGACGAAAAGCCGGTGACGACCCAGCAACTTTGCCCTTGCAATCATAGCCAAATCACCCCGCAAAAACATAAACGTGATTCGTCCTTGTTCTGCTTTTGAGGGGCGGATGTTGGCTCGAGTCACTGATGTCGCACCGGTCTATGTTGATAAGGAGCGCGATCGTCGCGCGCGGGCCTTCCAGCGCGAACTGCGCCGCGCCTTTCCGACGCGGTCGTACAAAGGGCTGTCCTACAGCGCGCAGCTGATCTTCGAGGAAGAGCGTGACTTCCAACGCCAGATCCAGGACTGCATCGTCGAATGGCTGATGGGCTACGAGACGGAGCGGGCCCGCAGGGTTTCCGAATGGCTTCGACGCGAGAGGCTCTACCTCCAAGGCTTCCAAAAGGCGGCGGCTCGTGGCGCGGATCCGTTGAACCTGCTCGGCAAGCCCCTCACAAAGAAGGCGGCGCGGGCGAAGGAGGAGGCTGAGCGCCTGGCCAGCGGCAAGCGCAAGCAGTTTATTCCCGACCCCGACCACCCGATGCATGACGTGCTGGTCGATTCCGTGGCGAGCGCGCACCACAATCTGATTGATCGGAAGAAGCCCAACGATCCGGATGAGAAACTGCGCCGTGCCGCCGCGGATCGCTTCCGGTCCGACTTCGACAAGGCCTCATTCCATGGCTCGAAGGGCTTCGCGCTCGGCGACAAGGTGGATGGGAGCGGCGGTGGCAGCGCCTCGCATACGATGGCGCTCGAGGCTCAATCCAGGCTCAACGAAGTGAAGCGGCGTCTCGGCAGCCGGCAGTACGACATCCTCGTCGCTCGCATCGGCATGGAAGCCAGCAGCGAGGACATGCACAAGAACGGCGGACAGGATCATCGCTCCAACAACATCGAGCTCAAGGTTGCGCTGAATTCGCTGGTGCAGATCTATGACGGCGTCCTCATCGTCGATCGAACTTGGTCCGCGGCCAAGCAGATCATCAAAGCAGCCGGCATGGGGATGAAGCGCTGATGTCCCTCAGTCGATTTGCTCCCAACACACGCGAAACGGCGGAAGAGCAGAAGGAATTTTATTGGCGCAACTACGGTTACGTCGTTCTCCCGATCGACGACCCGCAGATTCCTTGGGACCTGAAAGAGCAACTGGCCCGTTACATGACCCGGCGCCACGGGAGGCGGCGAGAGGCTAGAGTCTAATGTTTCATGCTTATCCGGTCGCCACACACAACAGTAGGAGATGAGAATGTTTGACTTCGTAGAGCCTCACGACGGTCCCGTGGTAGTCGGCCTTGAGAAGTTCGAAAGGGTCTACGCTAAGGAGCAACCGCAGTATCGACCATTGCGCACTTTGCCGGGCCGCAACGGGGATAGCGCCATCGCTCGATTCCATCTGACCGACGCGCAGCGGCAAGCGATAGCGGAAGGGGCGGATATCTACCTCGAATTATTCCATTTCCGTGGGCCGCTCGCGCCAAGCTTGCTCATGGTCATGAGCGAACCGGCCGACACGGCGAATTTTCGTTCTTGGTGGAAGGCACAGACCGACGCCCCGTACCAATTGGATGCCCTATCCAAAACGGAGTCGGAGAACGGGCCGCCGCGGCCTAGCAGTCCGCCAAGCCACACGCCAGTCGGCTAGGGCATTGTCCATGACGACCTCGCATTCACCGCTCCGCGCCCTCAAGGCTCAGGCCGACAACATCGCCCGCATTCTCAAGGCGATCGAGCGTGGGGAGAAGGTGACGGAAGATGTCGGAGGCAAGCTCGCGGCGTCCCTGACGGCCGGCGTCGCCAAAGTCGCGATCGCGATGGATGACAAGATGATCATCGTCGACATTGCGTGGGCGACGGTGAAAGCGACCGGCGAGATGGCGCTTGCCGATTACGTCCTCAAGCTGATGCGCGGATCGCGCGACACGAACCATTGAATCGATCAGTCCTTTGTGGAGATACGGGATGCGGCACGCGATTGCACGATGGTTATCGCCCGAACTGGCAAACGAAGCCGAGCGATATTATTGGCTCCGCGGAGAGATCAGCTATAACGCGCGTTGGCTGGCCGAATTTCCGTTCGTATCCCGCACACTGGATCGCATCCTCGATTGCGAGGTCGACCACTTTCGGGCTGCCTACGTTCCTGCGGTTTGCACGGAGCCGGCCGATATCTCCGCCTACCGCGAGTTGCTGCGTCGCGAAGCAGTATCAACGCGTCCAATCACGCTTTCGCCATGAGCCGCATTTCTACACTCGGCCCCCGTGTCGCTACGCTCGACACCCGCAAGGCGAAACCGCTGCCGAAAAAGGCCGACCCTCACTACCAGACTGCCGAGCACGAGGAATGGGCGGAGTTCGTCAAGAAGCGCGCCGGCTACCGGTGCGAGCATGTCGACGACGGAAAGCGATGCTGGCGCAGTGCGGAGAAGGGGTATCGGATGTATGCCGACCACATCAGGGACATCAAGGACCGGCCGGATCTCGCGCTCGATCGCGACAATGGCCGCTGTGCTTGTAGCTCGCACAACGTTCGCGCCGGCATCCATGCCCGAGCGAACCGCATGAAATCGTAGGGGAGCGCCGATGTCCGCTTTCGTATCTGGAACAGCTTATCCGATCGAGACCCTTCCCGATGATCTCTACGACAAGGCAATACCGAACCGAGATCGGTGGGCGCTCAAGAGCGCACTGTTCTGGAACGACTGCCAAGGCTGGTGGCACGAGAACATCGCCGATTACTGGCTTGCCAATAGGTTCGGCAGCCACATTGCGCGTTTTTGGATGCCGGAGCCCGCTCAACCGATGACGCGCGAACAAGTCCTTTCCGAGCAAGGTATGGTCGTATGCCCGGATTGCGATGTCGCATTCGATCCTTTGGTAAGGCACACATGCCGGCATGAGACCCTCGAGCTTATCGCGGCGCAGCGCCGCTTACAGGCTCAAGCCGACGGAGCCACGCCATGACCAAGCAAGCACCTGGACCGCGAGAACAGCAACTCCGTGCACAACGCGAGCAGCGCTGGGCCGAGAGCCAGGCCGCGATCAAGGCGGCTTCCGCGCAAGAAGCGGCTGCTAAGCCTACCGCGCCAGCAGCGGCGAAGTCGGTCAAGAAGGCGGCCGCGAAAAGCGGGCGCAGCCGGGCCTCGAGCAAAATCGGCCGTAGCCAGGGATCTCGGAAGAAGTCGTAGCCGTGGTTAGCGGAACCTGAGCTCGCGCTCGAACGCGGGCCGACGATCCATCAATTCTTGGACGCAAGGCGAGACGGGATCCTTGCGACCGACCGCTGCAGCGGTGGCGACCGCGTCCGAGGCGCGCCGCGCGAGAGTCAGCCAAACGTACAGATCAGCGGTCGGCAACGTCGGCATCTGCGCGAGCGTCGGAGGCGTTTTGCTCGGGTCTTTGCACTCGGCGTGCGCGGCCAGCGGCAGCAGGCTCAGCCCAATGACCAGGACGACCCGCTTCATTCCGCTTCCTCGTCGACATCAGCCGGCATCTGCCGGAGCTTCTGATACGGGAAGGCGCCGAGCTCGGGGTGGTGCCGGTCCTCCTCGATCATCGCCGCAGCTGCCATACGTGCCGTCCCCTTCGCCTCCGGGAGCGTCAGCAGCGTGAGCGCGATCGGCACCCATGTCGGGATGTCCTGACCGTCGCGTCCCCACCGGTTGACGGTGACGAGGTTCTGGCAGAACACGCGGGCGAACGCCTTCCTGGTCAGTCCCTGGCGCTCGAGCTCGCCCTCGAACTCCTCGTTCGTGATCTTCTTGTGCTTGAAACGTGGCGGGGCCATCGGGTTCATCCTTTCCTGTTGGGCACAGTCGCCCGAAATCGGCCGTAGCCGAGGGTATGGCGGATCGCCGGCGCGGAGTCGAGCCCGCGCCGAGCCGGCGAAATCGGTCGTAGCCGAGGGGCTGGCGCTCTACGGCGGATCCAGCGGCGATACGAAGCTCTTGCCCTTCATCGCCACTGTCGAGGTTTCGCGGCCGCTCTCGATCATGCGCAGCCACTGCTCGGGGGTTCCCGTGAAGCCTGGCGCCGCCTCGACGTAGTGCGCAGCCAGCCATTCGGCGAGCTCCCGCGCCGAGGCGCAAGCCGGGGAAAGCGGCGTGCCGGCGCTGGTGATCTCGTAGAGTTGCCAGTGCGTGCAGGCCTCCGCCGGCCAAGCCGGCATCCGCTCGTCGGTCGCTCGCGCCAGCGCATCGTCAGCCTTGCGCATCGGGATGTAGCGGCCGGCGGCGCTCCTGGGGTGCTGCCAATCCGCCGGCACGCGTCTAACCTGCCGGCCCATCAGAACAGCGCTCCCTGCGCGGGCGGCGGCTCGGCCTCCGCAGCCAGGCGGCCGAGGTGTTCGACCGTCTCGCCGGCAATCTGTTCGCGGTCGTCGTCGATTATCAGCCAGCCGTCATCACCGCCAGCGGGATCGTAGATCACAAAGTCACCGCCCCACTTCGCATGCACGCCATCGGCAACCCTGCGGACGAATGGCGGGACGTCGGACGCGGTCTGAAACTCCGCCCAGGTCGCGACCTTGTAACCAGCCGCAGTGACAGTTTCCTCCGCGCTCGTCATGGGCGTGCTCCCTCGGCGCGCTCAAGCGTCGCTTGCAGGTCCCAGGCTTCAAAGATGCGGGCCCGGGCCTCAGTCAGCTTTGTCCGCACCTCCGGCTTAAGCCGCTTGTCCTCGGCATCGACGACGCGCGCGACAGAGTCCAAAAGCCGATTGTAGACGTCCCAGTGAAATGGATGTTTCCGCATGCGGGATACTCCTTTCAAAATCAGTAGTGGGGATGGGTAACTCTGCTCAATTAGGTTTCGGCCGCGTCACGTTCTCGAATATCTCTTTGAGACACGTCTCGCAGATCGCAAACGAGCCAGTATCAGCGTCCGGGAGCCGAATGGCGGGCACTTTCGGAGCCGCCGGATCGTGATCCTCCATCTCGCATTCCTCCTCGTCATCCATTTTGCTCGGTCCTCGAAAATCAGTCGTAGGGAAGGGGTGGGGAATCAGCCGCAACCGGGGATCAACCCGGCGGCGCGTCGATCACGACCAGCGCGGTGTTCACCATGGTCCCAGCATGCTTAAACGAGCCGGGCGGGAGGTCGCGCCATTCCGTCGCGATGGGCTCCAGCCGCGCCCGCTGGCGCGGACCGTTGGCGCAGATCGCGACGAGCCGGCCGCCAGGTTTCAAAAACTTGCGGGCGTGCTCGATATGCTGGATGTCCGCGCCGTTAGAAAAGGGCGGGTTCATGATGATGCGGTCGAACTTATCGAGGGCGCCGGCCATGTCCATGAAATCGGCGTTGATGATGGTCACGCCTTGCTGAGATCGCCCGAGAGCTTGGGCAACCTGATGGTTGATCTCAATCGCGACGATGTCGAGCGACCCGGCACCGTGGACGCGAGCGGCCTCGATGAGCGCGCCTGTCCCCGCGCTCGGTTCCAAGATGCGATGGCCTGGCCTGATGTCGGCCAACTCCGCAACCTCGGCCGCGAGCTCGGGCGAAGTCGGGAAGAGTTGCGGCGCCACGACGACTTGCACCCCGCCGCCTTTCAGCATGGCCCGCATCGCCTCGAAATCAGCCGTAGGCGAGGACTCGGGCAAATCGGCCGTAGTCGGGAGGGAGACGAGCGCATCGACCAGGACGGGGCGCGGTGCAGGCGCAACCGGGGCCAGGGGAGCGACAGCCTCCGGCTCGGCCATGATCTCCGATACCAGCGAAAGCGCTGCGTCGATATCGGCATCAGGTGCGGCAACGAATTCCCGGACGAACTCGGTCGGCTCCTTAGGTTCGGCCGGCGGCACGGGCTTCGGCGGATCGACCCGCTTTGCATCCGTGATGAACACTGCAGCGTAGGAATGCCGCTTATTGTCGTCGCATTTGCCACGGAACGCATAGGCGCCAATGGCCGCGCGCGTGCGATGCGCCCCCGTTGTGTCGGTTGCGGCGCGCGGGCGATAGCCGCGATATGGTTTCGGCACCTTGTCGTATTCGGCCTGAGTCAGGTTAGCGAAGCCCTCGCCCGGATAGTTGCAGAGCGGGGGAAGTTTGCCGGCGGCTTTCGCTGCGGCCGCGCTCTCGTCGCTCGGCGCCTGGTAGTCCCGGACGCTCTCGACCCGCCAGCGCGCAAGCTTGTTGCGCGAACCGGCCGGCGTCGTCGTGGTGATGCTCGAAACCGAACCGTTAGCGCCTCGGTTGACCTTGGTCACAGTCAGCCACTCGCCATTTCGGCCAGCCTGCACTTGGCCACCCACGGCGAACGCGAAGCGGTCGGCCAGCGGGTTGGCGCTCGCCTCGGTGCCGATCTGCTCGGCCAGCATGGCGCGCTCATAGGCCAGGCGGTTGTCATAGTGCGCGATCCATCGAGCCTTGCGGGGCAATGAGCGCTCCAGGCTGGGGATTGCGATCTCCGCCGCCTTCGCCGCAGTGATAACGTTCCCCTCGATGGCGGACCAAAGCCCCATGGCGCCCTCGTACTGCGAGGCCGGCGGGTCGCGCGGATAGTCGGCGAGGGGGAACGACATCGACCAGTAACCGCCGACGTTAGCGACAGCCAAGCCCATGGCGCGCTGTTTCTCTGCATCGGTGATGCCGGCGACGACCAGCCACGCCTTTAACTGCCTTTGAGCGTCCGCCGTTTCCTTCTCGACCTTGCGCCTATCAGCCTCGATTCCCTTGATGCGGCGATGACGGACGGCGGGAAGCTCCTTGTATTTCGCGTGCTGGATCGCGCCGGCCGCGCGCGCCGTCCAATATTTCGACGTGTCCCACAGCTTCACCGCCCTGCGCATGTTGTTGTGAATGCGCTCCTGATCCTTGCGGGCCTTCTTCTCAGAATGATGGCCTACCAAAATCGGTTGACCGCCATAAAACCGTTCCGCGATCTCGTCGGCGGCCTTGCTGGCGCTGTTGGCTTCCGCAAGGCGTTTTTCGCTGTAGTCCTCGAAACGTTCGGCGCGCTGCTCGGCGCGATCCACCAGGCTTGTATCCTCGTCACCGATCTCGCCCGCGAGCTCAATCAGCAAATCCTCGGCGGATGGCGACCAAGTCGGCTTGACGAAGAGTTCCTGTTTCGGCGCCCATTTGAAGCCTGCCGCCTTCACGCGTGCATAGGTCTCGGCGTCCAGGCGCTGCGAAGCGTACAGGCGCAGGCGGTTGTCATCGGGTGAGTAAGTTGCGGAATAGGTAGTCATGCTGAAAAGCTCCTTTTTCATTGCGCACAATCGCGCGGGGATGCGGTCTATAGGGGGCCCGCTGAATCTCGTCAACGGGAAATCAGTCGTAGGAGAGGGGCAATTAGCCGTAGCCGGGGCTTACGCCGGTAGGTCGTGGCTCTCAATGATGCAGGCGCCATCAAAGGACTCCGCCCACAGATCGGAGATTGCCTCAGCGTCCAGCGTATCGAGATTGTCCGGCATCGGCTTGGACTTGTACCCGGTCCGCAGCACGTCGCGCGCAGCTGCCAGCGCCTCCGCCTCGGTCGCAAAGGCTTCCGTGCCGATTCCCATGTTGTCGCCGTCGGTTGTCAGCGTCCAGACCTTGCGCGTTGTCGGCGCGGGCGCATCCGGGGCGATCTTGCCGGCGGCGTGATTGCGCGCGCGAGCGGCTTCCGCATCCTCCAGCGACTGCGCAATGGTGCCGTCCTCATCCCCGAACATGTCTTGCATCTGCTCGATTTGCTGCATGGTCGAGGAAAGCGCGCCAGCCAAGTCCTGGGCGATCGATCGCCAATCGATACCAGGCGAGGGCGCAGCCGGGGGCAGCATCGGAACGTCGGCCAGCGCGGCGGCGATCTCCGGCCAGCGCTTGGCGAGTCTGGTCGTGACGTCGGCATGATCCACCATCGCGCCGGTCTCAAATTCGGGATTGTCGGCGCGGACGGCGCTCAGCACCACGCGCGCCACTTGGAGACGTCCGATTTCAGCCATGCAGATATCGGCTTGATCGGACGGGCTATCGTCGGCCGAGTCCGGAATCGTCACATCGAGCGCGCCGATAATGTCGTCGGTGAAGTCGCTGCAGGAATAAGTCATTTCGAATTGTCCTTTCGCTTTGCGCACTATCGCGCGTCCAAAAATCAGCCGCAGCCGGGGAGGCCAGTCGTCACCGGGAAATTGGCCGTAGCCGGGGACTAAATCTCGGCCAGGGCTACGCCATCTTTGGCCGCGTACTCGACAAGCAATTCCAGCGCCCATTCCTCCGCCGGCCCGGAGACAGCACCTTCGTCCCCCGGGTACTTCTGATTGACACGGGAGCAAGCATCACCCGCCCAATCGTCGATGCCCGGTACACCGCCGTAAATCTCGCGCGCGGCATCCGCGACGCACTGCACGTTGAGCGTAGCCAAGCCGTAGATACCGACGGTGTTCTCCGCATCGTGCAGCAGCCGCAAGCCGTCGTCCCGCGTTGAGCAACCGCGCGCGTAGCGCCATGCGACTGCATAGCGTTCTGCCTTGTGCTGTAGGCGAAAGCTAATCTTGCGAATCTCATTGGCTAGGAACTGGAGCGGGGGATTGGTCAAGGTCATGTGCATTGTGATCCTTTCAAATCGGCCGAGGCCGGGGGATAGAGAATCGGACGTAGCCGGGGACTAGCGGGAAGGCTGTAGGCTTTTCGGCGCCTGGTCTTTTTCGGCGCTGCAATTTTGGTGCACATATCGATTGCTATATGGGCTGTAGTGCAGTAGCTCGCCCCTACGTTGGCGGCACTCAGCGCATTCTGCGACACGCATGCTCAATCCTTTCAAAGTCGGCCGTAGCCGAGGGGTTACGCCGCAACGGCTTGCGTGGTCTCGACTGGATCAGTTTGCGCGACGTCGAAAACCGGGACGAGCAGGAAACGGATTGAATCGCCGACGGCTTCCAAAGCGTCCCCGGCTTTTTCGCCGCTCGGCGCCGATGGTTCCGCCTTGCGTCCGCTCGGCGCGAAGATGTAGAGCGCGGTTTCGCCTTTGCGCACCGCGCGACCGAGCGCCAACCATTGCCGGAAGCCGGCAACCATCGTCGCGTCGTCGCGCTGCATCGCGGCCAGCATATGGTTTTTTCCGGATATCGGTTTCCCCTCGGTTGTCAGGACGGGGACGCGGGCCATCCAAGCGGCTTTCTGCTCGTCGCTCATTGCGGCGATCTGGTTAGCCAAGGTGCGTGCCTTTTCTTTGTTGGGGTTCTCTTTGGGCATGTCGGTTCCTTTCATGTTGCGCACGGTCGCGCGGTGCTTGGTCGAGCCTCTAACGCAGGGACTCGCATTTATCGATATGGGCGGCGATCATGTAGACAGGGCGCAGCTGCCGACAGTAGGGGCAGCGCGATTTGAGGGGCTGGCGGTTGCGCGTCACGCCACAACCCGCAGGATGCAAGCCGAGCGCGGCGACGGCGCGGCGGGCGGATTGCTCGAAAGGAGCGAAAGCCGGGACGATGAGAGAAACTTGGCTGCAGCCCGGAAGGCCCGCCGCTCCTCTGGCGTGGTCACGGGAGCCTGCGCCGCGCGCTCGGCTTCCTCAGCCGCTTTGCGATCTGCAGCGATGCGGGCGGCATCCTCCGCGTTCCACTTCGCGCGGATTTGCAATTCCGTCCAGCCGGCCAAGCGCAATTCGCACCACTCAATGGGATAGGTAATCGTCCGCGAGTCGTCGCCTTCCGGCATCTCGGCAAGCTGCCTGCGAAGCATCGCCAGCCGGTAGGTTGCGCGGACAAAGTCGGCGCGCGTTAAGCTTCCATCGTCCGCCTTTTCCGGACAACTCAGGGAAGCCGCCGCAACGGCTGCAGCGTCATAGCTCCCGGAACGCCATTCGGCAGACCGCGCCGAGCAATCGGTCGCGTTGTATTCGGTGCCGTTCGTTTCGCAGGTAATTGACTCGATGGCCGGCACCGCGATGCAAGCCGACCAATCGGAATTCTCGCCAGCGCGGATTGCCATGCGGGCTTGATAGAAAGCGATCGCCACGCGAATCGCGCGGCCGACGTTTACGGGCTTGCCAGGCAGAGACACTGCGGGAGCGCGGACCGTCTCGCCATCGGCGAGCGTCACCACCACCACGGGTGACTTGCCGAGCTTCTTTGCGCTCGCGTTCTGCGGAATCGGATAATCGGCCCATGGCGCGAAACGCGGATCCGCCGCCGCTTCCGGGATCTTGGCAGCCTTGACCGCAGGAAGTGCCATGCGGAGCATATCCGCCACGGCGCGCCAATTGGCGCCTTCCGGTTCGGCGTTGGCGTTGTCATAGGCGAGGATTGCGAGCGAGCGGCGATCCGTTGCCTTTGCAGCCTTTACGGTCGCGATATCGATCATTTGCATAGTCGGGTTTCCTTTTCGTGGTTGCGCACAATCGCGCGGGTGGTCCGCTTTGGCGTTCCGTGCTGCCCGGTCGTGCCGGGCAGTGTCGCAACGTCAAGTTCTCTCGAGGGTCCACCATCCGGTGAATTTGTCGTCAACGATCTCGCCTGACTGATAGCCTTGCCCACACAAACCGGCGACGTGTTCGACATGCGGCGCAAAGAGCTCTGCAAGGTCGCTGAGATCGTTTGGAAGGCGCTTCCCGCGTCCTTCCGTCCAGATTTTAACTTTTAGCGTTGCTTGAGCCATTGCAATTAATCCCAGGTTCACGTGCACGAATTCAGATAAGAGCGCTTGCCCATACGGGCCAGCGCGCGGCGGGTCCGCTTGTCGTTCGGCCGTCGGTCGGTTTCGTGGCGGGCGTAACGCATGGTCGTTCCTTTCAATGTTGCGCACAATTGCGCGGTTTCGGCGGTTGCCGATCATGCCCGGGTTTTCCCCGGGCATGGGCTGCAATCGCTCAGGGAAGGCGGTTCGGATAGAGACCGATATTGAACCTGCAGGACCGGAACGTGCTCGGCATCCATACGGCCAGATGCCAGTCACGCGAAGCGCGATCCATGAACGGCCAGCGCTTGCGCATGATGGCGATTTTACGAAGGTCGTGGAACGCCGCACCGATGTGGAGCGCGCGCGACGTGCGCCCATCGGTGAGGTACCACGGCTGAAAGCGCTTCGCGATTGCGGCGGTGCGGCGCTGTTTGCTGGAAGGCTTCATGGTCCCGGGTCTCTCAGATGGCCGAAACGAGAGATAGCGCGCGGCTGATGGCGGCGACCTTGTGAGCCGGGATGGTGGAATCGATCATTGCGGCGCGACAGGCAACGGTGACGAGATCGCGCGCGGTATTCGGCTTGCCGTCGAGAATTGCGTTATACGCGTCGGCCAAAAGCCCGTTGATGGTATGCTTAGACATTGCAGTGACTCCTTTGGAAATGCGCACAATCGCGCGGGTGGAATGTGTTAGGCCGCGATGGGTTCGAAACCATGCCGGCGCCGGAAACTGTCACCACGAAAGCAAGAGAAGGCCGCCTTAGCGGTGCGGAATTGCCAGACATCGGCCGAGCTGCGAAAGCTGAATTCGACCCGGTAAGGACGGCGCACATTTGAAGCGTCGCGAGTTAGGGTGACGAGGCCGATGGCATTGCCGGGGATAAAACCGTAGTTGATCCGGGAAATCTGCTTTGCCATGTCGGCGGGCCTTTTCGGTTGCGCACAATCGCGCCGTCTGTTTCCGCACCATGCAGACTACCGGCTGGCCTGTCAACTGCAAAACGCATATTTGCGTAAAAATATTCGATTGGCGGCGGATTAGTCCGCAAATTTGAGGTTCGCTTGATCTAACGCCAGATTGAATTTTCCCAGCAATTCCGCGCGCTTCTGCCCAGTATCCGGCTTGATCCCGGCAATAATCGCCCAGCATTGGCGGGCGATATCGGGTGGTGCGCCTTCCGCTCGATACTTCGCAACTGTGTTCTCCGCGACGTAAAGCAGCGCGGCAACAGATGCGATTGAAAGCCCAAGGCCTTCCTGCCAAGCGCAGAAATCGGCCGCGTTGATTCGGAGTGAGCTATCAGCGGAGGCAAATGCGCGCGGCCGGCGGATGTGCTTCGTTGCCTCTTTCGCGGCCTTTGCTTTCGTCATGTCGAATCCTCAAGATTGAGTCAGCGGCGCAGTCGACCATTGGCGCTCGCACCTATAACGCAAATCTGAGTCAGCACGTTACGGACCGCAAGAGCGCTTGTCAGTCCTCAACGGGAAAGCGCGGAACCGCCGATTTGACAGCCGACTCAGGAACTGATTCAGAGCGGGCACGGTGACGAACTGTCGCTGCAATCGGACGGTGACATAGCGGCCCGCCAGCGCACAACGCGCGGCGGGCTTTGCATTTGGCGGAGTGCGCCAGCATGGCCGACGATCACGACAAGCCCGCCATACTAAGCCGATACTGGCAGGCGACAGGTCGCACGCGCATTCGCTCCGGCTGGTTTGGCGTGCTCGTTATCGAGGTGCTGCAGGAACGTGTGGCCATGGTCGGCAAGGTCTGCCAGCACCAAGCGCGCTGGCGCCGTGCACCGCGCGGCCAGGTCGTGACGTTCGGGCAGGCTGGCGCGGTGCGCGCCCATGCTGCCGAGCTACCAGACCCGCACCGTTACGATTTCGTTCGCCGTGGGTGACGTTGTCGGCTTCAGGCTGGCAGCTGGTCGGCCGCATGATCGGCGGGCCCTCGAGCTCGGTACCGCCGGCAACGTGGTGGTGCTGCCCGTCATCAGGATTGAGCGCGATCTAACAGCCGACGCATGGGACGGGCTGCCGAGCGACAGCGCCCCGCACCATGCGGCCACATGGCCGGAGCAGAGCTAGGCGCCAGCGGATCGGCGCGCGCCTGCCACGACAGCAAGCCACCACTACCCGACAACGCTAGCCGTAGAGGCGAGGGGTTGCCCCGCGCGGCGGGCGCCACGGGCAGCCTAGGCCGGCCAGGCCAGCACCATACCCACGATCGGCAACCCATAGCTGCGCCCAAAGCGCGCCAAACGAGCCGAAACAGCCCGATTAGCGGCCGAAATGACCGCAAATCGACCGATAGACCCGGGGGGGCCAAATTCCCGGAGAAATCGCGGGGGGCCGACCGCCAGGGGTCTCATTCGGAGATTTTTTTTGGGGCGGCCGAAATTTTGGGTTCTGGCGTCATTTTTGACGGTTTCGAGAAAAACGGGAATTCGATGCGCAGCACCGGTCAAACGAAGGCGATGGTCGAAAAGTTGCCCGAGACCGGTTCGGTGGTCGTGGTGCACACGGACGCGCTGCGGACCTATGTCCGGGACATGATCCTGGCCTTGTGCGGATCCGAGGTGCTCGGACGCACCCGGATCGAGGTGATCAAGAACCGAGCCGACGCGGACCGACTGCTGGGCCTCCGAGTTCCGGTTTTCGTCGACCACGCGTTTTCAGCGAACGTCTCCCCGGAGACCGTTGGAGTGGTCCGGCTGATGGCAGACGGCGCAAACGCCGCGTCACGGAAGTGCGGCTGAGGATCTCAGGATGGTTGAGCGTAAAGCCCGCGGCAAAGCTGCGAAAGCGAAGCCGGGCGCCAAGGCGGCCAAAAAGGGAAAGCGCAAGAGCGCGGGTCGGCCCGAGATCAAGGTCACCGCAGCGGAGCGGGAGAAGGTCGAGATCCTTGTCGGTGGCGGGATGCCGGTCGAGGAGATCGCTTCGGCCATGGATATGGCGGTCAACACGCTGAAGAAGCACTTCCGCCTCGAGCTCAAGATCGGCCGGTCGAAGAAGCGCGCCGAAATGCTGATGGCGATGTTCAACAGCGGCAAGGGCGGTAACGTCTCGGCGCAGAAGTCCTACCTCCAGCACCTGCTGCTCGCCGATGCCGACGACGCGGTCCAAAACCCGTCAGCGGACGAGCCGGCAACGACGTCGGCGAAAGCGGCCAGTGGCTACAAGAGCAAGAAGGAAGCCGCCCAGGAGGAAGCCTTGACGGCCGGCGTCGGTAGCGATTGGGGTTCAGATCTCGACCCGTCGGCACCGGGCTCGAGCGTCAAACCAAACTAGGGCCGCATGGGTCTCATCGTTCGCGATTGGACGACCGCGCTCCCTGATTGGGAAAGCCGGATACTCGGGCGAAAGTCGCTGATCCCGCCGAACCTGAGGCTGTTCGACGCCGAAGCCGAGAAGGCGCTTCGGATCTTCAAGCGGCTGAAGGTCCCCGATATCGAGCCGCACGCGAACGGCGAATTCTGGACGCACGGAGAGGCGTGCGACGAGTGGGTTTTCGACCTGGTCCGGGTGGTCTTCGGGTCGTACGACGTCTCGATCAAGCGGCGGATGATCCAGGAATATTTCATCCTGGTCCCGAAAAAGAACGGCAAGAGCTCGGTGGCCGCGGCCATCATGGTGACGGCCGCAATCATGAACCGGCGGCCGGAAGCCGAACTGCTGCTGATCGCGCCAACGAAGAAAATCGCCGACATCGCCTTCAAGCAGGCACACGGCATCATCAAGCTCGACACCGAGCTCAAGAAACTTTTCCACCCGCAGGTGCACCAGCGGACGCTGACACATCGCCGCACCGGCGCTGTGATCATGATCAAAGCGGCCGATAAGGACGTCATCACCGGCTCAAAGGCGACCTTCATCCTGGTCGACGAGACGCACGAGTTTGCCGCAAAGGCGAAGGCGGCCGACATCTTCACGGAAATCCGCGGTTCGCTGGCGTCGCGGCCCGACGGGTTCATGATCCAGATCACGACCCAGTCCAAGGATCCGCCAGTCGGCGTATTCAAGGACGAGTTGCAGACCGCGCGCGACGTCCGCGACGGCAAGGTGGTGCTGCCGCTCCTGCCGATCCTGTACGAGCTCCCGTACAAGATCCAGGACAGCGAGGAATGGCAGGACGAGAAGTTCTGGCCGATGATCAACCCGAATTACGGGCGATCAGTCGACCCGGTGTTCTTGACGACGCAGCTGATCAAGGCGAAGCGCACCGGCGCCGCGGCGCTCGCGCTGCTGGCCTCACAGCATTTCAACATCGAGGTCGGGCTGCGGCTCAGATCCGATCGGTGGGCCGGCGCCGATTTCTGGGAGAAGGTCCCGGAGAAGGTCGCATCGCTCGACGCACTGCTCCAGCGGTCCGAGGTCGTTGTCGTCGGCATCGACGGCGGCGGGCTCGACGACTTGCTCGGTTTGGCCGTCCTTGGTCGCGAGCGAAAGACGGGAAGGTGGCTGCTTTGGTGCCGGGCGTGGGCGCACAAGATCGTGCTGATCCGGCGCATGGAAATCGCGAACGCGCTGCTGGACTTCGTCAAGGAAGGCACGCTGACCATCGTCGACAAGCCCGGCGAGGATGTGGTCGCGGTGGCTGACATCGTCATGCAGATCGAGGAGGCCGGGAAGCTCGCTGAAGGCCCCGCGATCGCGGTCGACGCCGCCGGCATCGGTTCGATCGTCGACGAGCTCACCAGTGAGGAGCGCGGGTTCGAGAAGGACCGCATCGTCGGCATCGCCCAGGGCTGGAAGCTGAACGGCGCGATCAAGGACACCGAGCGCAAGGTTGCCGGCGGTGAGTTGATCCACGACGGCTCCAGGCTGATGGCCTGGTGCATCGGCAATGCGAAGGCGGAACAGCGGGGCAACGCCGTCGTGATCAACAAGCAGGCGAGCGGTACCGGCAAGATCGACCCGCTGATGGCTGTGTTCGACGCGGTCTCGCTGATGTCGATGAATCCGGAAGCCGCCGGCTCCGCCTACGAAGAAGACGACGTTCTGGTGTAATGCCGGCTGCCATTGGCGCCGCGCGCCGGTAATCCGCAACTCATCAGGACAGAGCCGCCCATGGGTTGGAGAGACAGGTTCGCGGGCGTCTTCGCTCAGCGGTCACAACTGGATCGTTGGGCGAGCGACCTCACCGAGGCCGTGCAGCGGGACGATGACGACTTTTGGTATTCCGAGCTCGGTCGGAAATCCAAGGCCGGCATCCGCGTCACCCCTGACATCGCGTTGCGCGCGTCGGCCGTCTATGCCTGCATCAAGGTGTTGGCCGAGACGATGGCATCGCTGCCGCTCTCGATCTACCGCGTGCTTCCGAGCGGCGACCGGGAAGAATTCAACTCGCACCCGATCGCGGAACTGATCCGGTACCAGCCGAACGGTATCCAGACGGCGGTCGAGTTCTGGGAGACGACGGTCTTACACTCCGCGCTGCGCGGCGTCGGCTACGCCGAGATCAAGCCAGGCACCCGCGGTGCGGTCGACCAACTGATATCGCTGCACGCCGACCGCGTCACGACCGAGGTCATTCGCGACGGTACCCTGCGGTTCAAGATCACGGACCCGTTCACCGGGGCAACGCGGACACTGCTGCAGGAGGAGATGTTCCGCATCCCGGGGCTGTCGAGCGACGGCATCACCGGCTTGCGCGCCGTCGATATCGCCGCCGATGCCATCGGGCTCGGCATGGCCGCCGACAACTATGCGTCGAGGATTTTCTCGAACAACCTCAACATGGGTGGCTTCCTCTCATCGCAGAAGAAGATGTCGGTCGAGGCGCAGAAGCGCCTGATTACGAAGCTGGTCGAGATGTTCGCCGGCGGCAACAATGTCGGCCGGCCGATGATCCTCCAGGACGGGATCAAGTACGAAAAAGCCTCGATGTTGGCCTCCGAGGCGCAACTCCTCGAGGCGCGGAAATGGCAGTTGCTGGAGATGGCGCGGTTCTGGCGCATCCCCCCGCATATGCTCGGCATCGACGACACGACAAACCGATCGACCGTCGAGGAGCAGTCGCTCAACTTCGTCAAGTACACGATCAGGCCCTGGGGGCGCCGTATCGTGCAGGCGATCCGCCGCGATCTGATCATCGCCAAGGGCGTCTACGAGGCGGCCTTCGATTACGACGACCTCGAGATGGGAAATCTCCAGGCTCGCGCCGATTACTTCACGAAGGCGCTCGGCTCCGGCGGCTCGCCGCCGTGGCTGACCCAAAACGAGGTGCGGCAACGCGAAGGCTGGAATCGGCGCCACGAAATGTGGGCGGATGTCTTGCCGCAGGGGACCAACCCGGGCGGCGCTGCCGCGGGGTCGAACCAGCCGGCGGCGATTGGCTCGCCGGCGCCGGCCGCCGCAATCGAGGACAATACGCCGGAAGCGCGCGCGCGGCGGCTCGCCGGTAAGGAAAACAAGGCGTTCCGCAAGGCGCTGCTGCGTCACGCCGGCGACCCGGATGCCATGCGGGATTGGATCAAGGCGTTCTACGGCGGGCACGTCAGTTGCGTCATGGAGACGCTAAGCATCCCGAAGGATGCGGCTCGCGCCTACTGCGATTTCCAGAAGCGCCAGGCGATCGAGGCGAACGATTGGCATGCGCTCGTCGACGGGCGCGAAGAAAAGCTCGCGGCGACGATCGCCGCAGTCCTGAAACAGCATGAGGTCGAACATGGGAACGATGCGCCTGTTCAAGCGTGAGATTCGCTCGGTGAATGGCCGGGTGCTCGCGTTTGATATGAATCACGGGTTTGGGGCGTCTCTGGCCCCGCTGCTCGAGCGTATCGCTCGCGGCCGCGTCGATGACGCCGATATCCGCGACATGTTCCTTGGCCGGGCCGAGGCGGACAGCGACGAAGCCGTGGAAGCGGCCAAGAAGCGCGCCGAGGCACTGGCTGGCCCGACGATTGTGCCCGGCAGCAAGACGGGACGCTTCACGGCGCTGGTGTCCTGTCATGGGATCGCGATGTATGACGTCGAGTACCAGCCGTACGCATTCTCGACGCTGCGGCTGTCCCAGATCATGGGTCGGTTGGCCGCGGATCCGACCATCGAGACCATCTTCCTCGATATCGACAGCCCCGGCGGTTACGTCACCGGTACCCAGGAAGCGGCCGATGCAGTCTTTGCCGCGCGCAAGAAAAAGAGCGTCGTCGCGCTGATCAATCCGCTTGCGGCATCAGCCGCATACTGGATCGCCAGCCAGGCGGAGACGATCATCGGCGTGCCGTCGGCCGACGTCGGCTCGATCGGCGTCTTCATGTGCCACTACGACTGCTCCGCCATGCTGGCGGATCTCGGGGTCAAGCCGACGTATATCTACGCCGGCGAGTACAAGACCGAAGGCAATTCCTCGCAGCCGCTTAGCGAGGAGGGCAAGGCCTTCTATCAGTCCGAGGTCGATGGTACCTATTCCGACTTCATCAATGCAGTCGCGCGCGGCCGCGGCGTCTCGGCACAGACTGTGCTCGACAAATTCGGCAAGGGCCGCGTCTACGGCGCACCTCAGGCGAAGAAGCTCGGGATGATCGACGATATCTCGACCATCCAGGGAGCGCTGGCGAACTGGGGCATTCCCGATATGTCGCAGGAGGCCAATCGGCGCCGCGCCTCGGATGATCGACCCGCAGAACCGGCACAGGCCGAGCCCGAGACGGAAGGGGCCGAGGCCGCGTACGACCCGAAGGCGCCGCTCCAGATCGACATGGACGCTGTGCTCACCGAAGGCTGCGCAAGCTTCACAATCCGTCAGGTGCTGAGCGCGCCTGGTGTCATCACCGCCTATGTCGCGGAGCCGTGGCCGAGCAAGGTCATGATCGACCCACAGCTTTTCCAGGACGGCAACCGATGCGTCCTCGAGGTCAACGGTACGGTCACGGTTGCCGTCGCCAACGGGGCCGCGGTCTACACCAAAACTCACGAGACGGCGGGCAGGGCGTGGATCTGCAAGCTCGAGGAGAACAGTTCCTTCACCCCGCCTCCTGGCGATGAGCGCGAAGGCGCGGCCGCCGAGTCGGCCGAGGTGTTTGATCACAAGGCCGAAGCCGAGCGCATGCGCCTTCGCATCGCGATGCTCGCCGCCTGATCGCCAGATCCATTCACTTAAAAAACGGCGGTCATCATGAACGCACCTCTCCGGCACGACAGTCTCCAGGGTCTCGTTCGGGCTTTGCTCGTCCGAGCTCAGGGCGGGCCCGTTGATGCTCTCCTCGACGCGCAGGCCACCGCGACTGGAATTGGGGAGGGTGTCGCATCCGCCGGCGGATTCCTTGTGCCGCAGGCGGTGGCCTCCGACATCTGGACCAGGATTTATTCGACGGGGCGCTTGATCCGCCGCTGCGCGCCGCAGCCTGTGACCAGGAAAACTGGGGTGACCGTCCCTGCCACCGGCGAAACCAGCCGGGCCGACGGCTCTCGGTTTGGTGGGGTGCGTAGCTATTGGGTCGATGAGGGTACCCCGCCGACTGCTTCGAAGCCAAAGTTCGATCAACTCAGCCTAGCCCTGAAGAAGCTGCTGACGCTGATCTACGCCACCGACGAGCTGATCGAGGATGCCGCGGCACTCGCAGCGTATTTGAACCGCGTCATGCCGCTGGAGATGGCATTCACGATCGAAGACAAGATCATCAACGGGTCCGGTGCAGGAGTGCCGCTGGGCGTCCTGAATTCGCCATCCCTGATCGTTGTTCCGGCTGAAGGCGCTCAGCCGTCACAAACTGTGGTCTATCAAAACCTCGCAAAGATGGTTGGCCGACTCTGGCCTGGCTCTTTCGGCACCGCCACTTGGGTCATGAATAGCGACGTCTTCAATGCGGTGCTCCAGATAACGAATGGAGCCGGGGCCCCCGTTGTTGATGCGGGAGCCGACGGTATTTTGCGGCTGTTTACCTTCCCAATCGAGGTCAGCGAATACCCGCCGGCTATCGGCAGTGTCGGCGACATCTCCCTCTGCGACTTCGGGCAGTATCTCCTGGCTCAGGAGTCCGATCCGGTAGAGAGCAGCATCCACGTCCAATTCACCACGGACGAGACGGCATTCAAGCTGCGCTATCGGGTCGACGGAAGCCCGGCATGGAAAAGCCCTGTGACGCCGAAGAATGCGACTTTGACACAGTCGCCGTTCATCGCGCTCGCCGCGCGGCCCTGATCTGAAATCCCAATTCGCGGAGTAGGGGCGCTGTAGCGACCCCGATCTTGCGCGTGCCAACGCGGGCTCAGTCGAGACCGCAAGTTCTGACTGAGTCCACCCAACCAAGGCGCCCCATCACGGGCGCCTTTTTTATTGGAGAACGCAAAATGCGTATCAAAGTGCTGCGCCAGAAGAAGGCCGATTTGCTGATCGAGGCTGGCCAGCTTGCCGCGAAGCTCGATGCTGGCAACATCACCCCCGAGGAACTTGCCCGCCTCAATCGCATCACGTCGGCAACGGCCGCGACCGCAACCTCCGCCGAGATCCCGAGCGAGCTCGCGCAGGTCAACGCCGAGATCGCCCGCGAGGAAGTCCTCATGGACGAGCGCCGCTCGATGGAGTCGGTGAGCAACCTCAGCGCCGACACGCCGGCTGAGCGCGGCGCCCGCCTTCCGGCAGAGCCGAAGAAGGAGCCGGAGAAGTTCGGTTCGTTCGGTGAGCAGATGATGGCGATCGCGCGAGCCGGCGTCCCCGGCGGCTCGATTGACCGTCGTCTCGTCATGACGCAGTCGGCTGGTCCGACCGGCGTCAACGAGAGCGTGGGCTCCGAAGGCGGCTTCCTGGTGCAGACCGACTTCCAGGATCAGCTGCTCGACGACCTGTACGTCGGCGGCGACATCCTCCAGCTGATCAACCCGGGCAAGATTACGCTCGGTGCGAACTCCAACGGCATCCGTCTCAACGGTGTCGACGAGACCAGCCGGGCCAACGGCTCCCGCGCCGGTGGCATCCAGGCGTTCTGGACCGCCGAGGCCGGCCAGAAGCAGGCCAGCCAGCCGAAGTTCCGTCAGATCTCGATGGAGCTCGATAAGCTGACCGGCCTCTGCTACGCCACGGACGAGTCCTTGCAGGACGCCGCAATCCTCGAGCCGTGGCTCAAGGAGGCGTTCAACATCGAGTTCACGTTCAAGCTCGAGGACGCCATCGTTAACGGCACCGGCGCCGGCATGCCGCTTGGCGTCCTGAACAGCGGTGCACTTGTCACCGTCGCGAAGGAGGCCAACCAGGGCAACGGTACGCTGCTCTCCATGAACCTCCTGAAGATGTGGGCGCGCCTGCCGATGCGCAGCCGCAAGAACGCGGTGTGGCTGATCAACCCCGACGTCGAGCCCTTCCTCGGCCAGTTGAGCATGCCGGTGTTCAACGTCGACAACACACAGGTTGTCGCCGGGCTGCCGGCATTCGTTCGGTACGAGCCGCCGACCGACGGTACCTATGCGAAGCTGCAGGGCCGCCCCGTCATCCCGACCGAGTACAACAACACCTTCGGGAGCCTGGGCGACATCATCCTCTTCGACCCGACCGCCTACCTCGCGATCGACAAGGGACAGATGCAGCAGGCGTCTTCGATCCACGTCCGCTTTATCTTCGATGAGACCGCGTTCCGCTTCGTCTACCGTTTCAACGGTCAGCCGAAGTGGCGTACGGCCCGCACCCCGTTCAAGGGCGCGAACTCGCAGTCGCCCTTCGTCACCCTCCAGGCTCGCTGATCCGCGGCTGAAGGTACGAACTAACCGGGACCGCCGCGTCCGCCGGCGGTCCCTCCACTTCATCCCAAAATCCTGGAGACATCCAAATGTCGAAACTCTCTCTGCCGGAGCAGTTCAAGATCGTCGAGGCGCTCGCCCCGGCGGCTGACGCTGCCGGTCGCGCAAGCATCGGCGTCAGCCTGAAGAACTACGCGAAGGCGTGGCTGCTGGTGACCCTCACGCAAGGGAACGCGGCAACGGTTGCTATTGCCATCAACCAGGCCACCAACGTCGCAAAGGCTGGTGGTAAGGCGCTCGCCAATGCGGCTCGCATCTGGGCGAACCTCGACACCTCGCTGACGGACACGCTCGTTCGCCAGGCAGATGCTGTCAGCTTCACCACCGATGCTGCTCTGAAGAACAAGCAGGTCTTGATCGAGGTCGATCCGGCGACCCTCGACGTCGCTGGCGGATTTGACTGCGTCTACATGAGCACCGGCGCCTCCAATGCTGCGAACATCACGCAGGCGCAGTGGATCCTCAGCGGTCCCCGGTTCGCTTCGGCCACGCCGCCGTCGGCGATCGTCGACTAAGCGCGCAACGAAAGAGTCGGGACCGCGTTATCGCGGTCTCGGCTGTTCGAGGGTGTAGCAAACACAGGAGTGAACCATGTATGTGCGCCAACTCGCCGGCCGACAGGACGGCATGATTGTGGAGATGGATGCGGTCACGGCAAATGCCGCGATCGAGCAAGGCACCGCAGCCCGTCCGACGGACGATGAGATCCAGGAGGCCGGCTACCAGGCTGAGAATCGTGACGTCGAGGTCCAGCCCCGCCAGGTGCTGCTCGGCTATCGCGTGGAGCCGAGCCTCGAAGGTGGTGGCTGGGATCTGTTCGATGCCGGCGGCGTGAAGCTCAACAAGGAGCCTTTCCACAACCGCCCCGAAGCCATGGATGCCGCCGAAAACTTCGGTCGTCGTGCCCGGGGCTTGCCGGAGAAGGCCGAAGTCTGGGGCAACGGAGGCAGCGGCAGCGCGAGCCGTGCGAGCGAGGGCATCCAGATCGAGAAGATGACGGCCGAGCAGTTGCAGGTGGAAGCCGCCCGCCGCGGCATCGACAGCAGCAAGGCTAACAAGAAGGCCGACTGGATTGCGCTGCTGAAGCGCGACGACGAGGTCCAAGCCGCGATCGTCGCCGGCAACTATGACGCCCTGACCGTCGACGAACTCAAGAAGTTGGCAGCCGATCGCAACATCGACATCACCGGTAAGACCGCGCAGTCGGACCTGGTGGATGCCATCAAGGCCGCCGACAGCAAGCCGCTGATCGCCGGCTAAGGCGGCGAGCCAAGCTGAGATCCGATGCCGGGGGCCGCGTTGGCCCCCGGACCGCTTTTAGGGGGGCGCATGTTCACCGTTGTCACTCCCGCGGCCCACAAGGACATCACCACCCTCGAGAACCTCAAAGCCGATCTCAACATCACAGGAAACGCCGAGGACCCCTATCTGGGGCGCGCCATCAAGCAGCTGACGTCGCGGATCTGCTCCTACATGAATGTGCCGTACGCGCAGGATGGCACCCGGACGATCGGTTTCGAGACGCTCGAGGAGAAGTTCGGCCGTAGTCCATGGATGCGGTCGCAGCGGTGCGAGATCGTACTGGCAAGGAAGCCGGTTTCAGCAATCGTGTCGGTGATGGTGGGTGCCACGGTGATCCCAGACACCTCCTATGAGCTCGACGGTCCGGCTGGGATGCTGAGGCGTGTCTGGGACGGCTCCGCGACGTCGTTTTCCTTCCTGCCGACTGATCGGACCGTCATCCAGTTCAAGGCCGGGTGGTCGCTTCCTGGGGATGACCCAGTGGTAGGCCCACCACTTCCGGAGGACATCGAGGCCTGCGCAATTTCGCTAATCAAGGCAACCCGCGCCGCGCGCACCCGCGACCCGCTCGTCAAGGCGCAGTGGGTGACCGACATCGAGCGCCTCGACTTCTGGGTTGGCGCCGTTTCGGGCTCGAGCAGCGACACTAGCGGACTTCCGCCGGAATTGACCGGGCTGCTCGATCCGTACTGCTACGAGTCGATGTAATGGACCAGGCCGCCGCAGACCGCGCCCGCGAGGCCATCAATCGGGTCGGCCAAGTCATCAGCATCCGCCGAATGACGAAGACGACACCGCAAACGGCCGTGAGCCGCGCCGATATCAAGGCCGCGGTCAGGAACTACACGCCAGAGGAACTGGTCAACGGCGTCACGGCCGGGATGCGTCTGATCACGGTCTCGAAGCTCGATCTCGCCGCAGCGGGCTTTCCAAATCCGCCGATCAAGGGAGATCGCATCTATCTCGGTGACGCGCTCGCCATTCCAACGACGATTGATACCGTCGACCCGGACCATCGCGAGTACCAGGGTTGCTACGAGATCCGAACGACCGGCAACTGATGGCCAGGATATCGACTTTCGCCAAGGATCTGCAACTGGCCACGGCGGGCATCGCGCCGGAGAACATAGCCAAGCAGCTCGCGGCATTCGCTCGAGCAGAGTTGGCCAAGGCCATCCAGGAAGGCGAGGGCTCGGAGCGGTACGATCGCTACGTCAACGGTCGCGCCGGCGCTGCGGAAGAGACGGTCGTGCCACCAGGCCCCATCCTGTACGTCTTCCATTGGTGGCGCGAGATCATCGAGTTCGCGCTCCAGACCGCCGTGGAACGGTCACCGGAGAAGTCCGGAGATTACAAGAAGTCCTGGTTCATCATGACGCCCGGCGGCGTCATCAAGAATTTCGACGAGATCCCGATCAACTCGACCGTGATCTTGACCAACAACCAGCCGTACGCCCGAAAGATCGATGTGGGGCACATGCGGATGTCGGTGCCGCCTGGCGTTATTGAGGATGTCCGGAAGGCGGTGATGTCGAAGTTCGGCAACTTCGTCTCGGCCAAGCGGACACTGATCCCGCTGCCCGGCGGCTACACGCTAAAGGGGCGCTTCCGGCGCGGCTATCGACCATTCGCACGGACAAAGCTGCGGCCGGACACGATGCCCGGTGCACAAATGACTTATCCGGCGCTGGTGCTGACGATGAAGGTGTCGTGATGGCGTTTCCGGACGATCCGGTCTTCGAGGCCATCAGAGGATATCTCGGTTACACCGACGATAGCGGCGCGTGGGTGCCCGGCGCGTGGGATCCGGCCGACGGCGCGCTCGTCTACGAAAACGAGGGCGATGGCGCACCCGCTGGAGATGTCGCTACGTGGGTTTTGGTGATGCTCAACAGCACGCTCTACGGCCAGCAGTCGATTGGTGCCGGCGATCAGGCCGATAACCGCTGGGACGAGAACGGCACGATTTGGCTTCACGTTTTTACCCCAAAGGGGACCGGATCGGTCGAGGCGCGCAGGCTCGCCAAGGGACTGGCGAACCTCTTCCGCGGCAACAACGCGCTGATGAACGGCCTGCTCGAATTCCTGGACGCCGATCTCGGCGCCGGCGACCCCGGCAAGGAAAACGCGAACTACTACCTCATGTCCGTCAGCGTCGACTGGCGCGTGATCGACGCCCAATAGGAGGTCCTCATGGACTACGAAGTGCTGAAGCCGTTCAACACGGTGAACCGCCGTTTCAACCCGGAAGTGGAGCAGGGCAACACCGTCACCGCGACTGACGATGTTACGCCGCACACGATCGAGTCCCTCGAGAACGGGGATTTCATCCGGGCCCGGGAAGAGAAGCCGCCGGTGGTCCCGCCGGAAAACAAGATGGTCGCGCAGCCGGCAGTCCCCGGCTCCGAGAAGTAACCAGCCCCCACACCATTTCTGACCTCACGCAAGGCGCCTCCGGGCGCCTTTTTCTTTGGGAGAATGATAGATGACGTCGGCAAATCGGACCCAGGTAAGTGCTGTTCGCGAGTCGACGCTCGGGGTGACACCGACCACTCCGCGTATGCGGAAGATGCGGATCACGGGCGAGTCTCTGCAGTTCTCGCCGACTTACGTCGACTCCGACGAAATTCGCGATGACCGCATGCTCGGCGACCCGATCAAGACCAACCAGGTCTCGTCTGGCGGCGTCAATTTCGAGCTCTCGTATCCCGACGATCTCTCGCCGCTCTCCGAGATGATCATGTCGGCCTTCGAGAATGCATGGGTCAACACGCCGCAGTTCTTCAACGACGGTACCGCGGACAGCATCATCACCGATGCCGGCACGGTCGCAAGCACCTATGCGGTCTCGGCCGGCGGCGCGGCGGTCAAGCTCGGTCACCTGGTTCGTGCGACCGGCTTCACGCAGGCGGCTAACAACCAGATCTTCCGCTCCAGCGCTTCGACCGGCACGACGGTCGTCGGTGGCGCCGGCCTGGTCGCCGAGGTCGCGCCTCCCGGCACGGCCAAATTGAAGGTGATCGGCTTTGCCGGTGTCGCGGGTGACATCACGGCGCTCGCCGACGGTCTTGGCTCAACCGCGCTCGACTTCACGACCCTCGGCCTGGTCGTTGGTCAGTGGGTCAAGGTGGGCGGCAGCGCGGCCGGCAATACGTTCGCGTTCCTGATTGCCGCCGGCACCAAGGCGCGCGCAGCGGCCTATGCCCGCATCACGGCGATCGCGGCACAGAAGCTGACGCTCGACAACCTCCCGTCCAGCTGGGCGACCGATGTCGGCACCGGCAAGACAATCTGGGTTTTCTTCGGTGACCAGATCAAGAATGGTGTGACGAAGAACTCCTTGACGATCGAGAAGGGCTTCCTGGCACAGCCGGTCCCTTCCTACATCGTCAACAACGGCATGTGCGTGAACACCTTCAGCGTCGATCTGACGAGCGGCGACAAGATCAAGGGTACGGTCGCCTTCACCGGCATGGGCGGCGGCATCAGCACCACCACACTGGATGCGGTTCCGGATGCGGTGACCACCGGCGTCGTCATGGCGGCCAACGCCAATGTCGGACGCCTCGGCGTCAACCAAGTCCAGCTCGGAGCGCCGAACTGGGCGAAGGGGTTCACCCTTCAGATCAACAACAACCTGCGCTCCCGAGATGCCGTAGACTCTGATGCCCCGGTCGACATTGCCGACGGCGAATGCACAGTCACCGGAAAGCTGACGACCTATTTCGGCAGCTCTGCGGAGGTCCAGGCCTTCTATGACGGCACGCCGCGTCAGATCAACTCTCGCGTCACGAAGAACGGTCAGACGCTGATCCTCCAGGCTCCGCGCGCAGTCTATCGCGGTGGTGGCAATCCTCAGGCAACAGCGAAGAACACCGACGTCATGGCGGATTTCGACTGGCAGGCGGCCCAGGACGTCGCGACGAACGCGCACGTCTTGCTCGACCGCTTCGAATACGTCGAGTGAGATCGACATCCGCGGAACACTCTTTCGGAGGTAGATGATGGCGCTGAATTTTCCGCAATATCTGCGAACAGCGCTCGGCTTTGCTCCGTCGAGCAAGACCGAGGGGGCAATTCCTGTCGAAGACATCGGCCTCTATGCCGGCGCTAAGGTCGTCACCGTAGCCGGCACGGCGGTGACGCTCGACAATGACACCCATCACGCCCGCATCCTCGATTTTACGTCAGGGACCGCGGTAACTGTGACTGTGCCGGATTCCCTTCGTCCTGATTTTTTCTGCGGCATCAGCCAAGGCGGCGCAGGCCAGGTGCAAGTCGTGGCCGGCGCCGGTGTCACGCTTAACGAGCCGTCTAATCAGCTCAAGACGTCTGCGCAGTACGTGATGCTTTCGCTCATAGCGTTCTCGCGGAACGCTTTCCGTCTGTTCGGCAGCACGGCGGCCTAAGATGCAGATCGGCGTTCCTTCGCTTCTTCAGCCTGGCGCTTCCCTTGGGGGAGTGAGTATCCCGGCGTGGGTGCTCCAGACGTTTGGAACGCCCGTCCTCGACGAGGATTTCACCAACAGCAAGTTTTTCTTCAACCGACAGAGCTACGCCAGCGAGGCGCTGCTGAATACGGCGGCTGGCGCAACGAAGTCGGGCAACGCCCGGACATTCGGCCCATACCTGCCGGACCCGGCGACCAACGCCATGGTCAATGGCGATTTTTTGAACGACGTTGCGGGTTGGACGGCGGCCAATTCAGCGACGCTTTCGGTCGTGGCCGGCCAAGGCGTGATGCAGGGCAATAGCGGGACAAACCCGCAAATCTACAATGCAACGGCTACTGTTGCTGGGCAGGCTTACAAGTTCACAGGGTCGCGCAAGGGCGGCACCTCCACTGCCGTGATCGCGGCTCCGAACTCGAATTTTAACCCGCTGCAAACCTTTGTTGGCGGCGATGTGCAGGCCACTCTGACGCCTAGCAGTGCCGTTGTTTCGGCGTCGGCGGCCACAATGTATTTCGGTGGCCGAGCGCCAGGTGCAGGCATCTCGGGCGCGTCTACCTTCGATGATTTCTCGGTTGTCCCGTGTCAGCCGATGAACGGCATGGCGCAGGGGGCGTCGGCCGCGCAGATCACGGCGACGACACCATCGTCAGCGGCGGGCACGCAAGTTCTTTTCGAAAGCGGCGATCAGTCGGGCTTCAATCGGATCAGGTTGGCATGGGGTGCGGACACGCATCTCCATTACCTGATCTATTTCGGCTCCTCCACGGTCGTTTTCGACATGGACCTTGGAGCCATCGCGACATCCACGCAATTCACGGTTCTGATCGGTGCAGGTGTCGATACGTTCTGGTATTCGCTGAATGGCGGTGCGCGGGTCTATGCCGCCTCGGTTGGCAGCATGCCAGGGCTTGGCATGCTCTGGTTCGGTCGTTCCAACTCCGGTGAAACATGGCTCGGGTCTATTGCTCGCGTCACTGTTTGGCCGACCGCGCTGGCGGCTGCTCCGTATCTTGTTCGATATGGTGACAGCCTCGTTTTTGGCACGGGCGCAACGATTTTTCCGACCGATACTTGGGGCTACAAGCTGGCCGGGTTCCTTGGTAGACGAGACTCAAACCAAGGCGTCGGCGGCGAAAGTTCAACCAATATTGCAAACCGCTTCCAACTTGGCATCAACAACGTCGGCGTATCGCATCCGGAGATGATGGTACAGAACGTGGGCGGCTGGGGTGATCCGCGAACGCTCTATATCCTTGAAGGTGGCTACAACAACATATCGAACGTAGCTGGTACTATCGAAGCTGACTTCAAACGCGAGTCTGACATTCTCGACGCGGTCGGCGCCCGGTACATCGTCATGGGTCCGCCTACCGCTGATGTCGCGGCCCTCTATATCGGAGGAGCCAATAGGTCAAAATACGACACAGTTTGCGCCAATCTACTGAGCTACTATGGTTCGCGCTATGTGGATGTTGACGGGGCACTCAAGGCGCAAAGCACCCACACCGGACAGGACGCAACCGATGACGCAAACGGCGTCGTTCCGGCTTCACAGCGCGCGACCGGAGATGCCGTTCACTGGAGCAATGCGGGGCATTTGACGGTGTTCAATGCGACCAAATCGAAGATTCAGGCGTTGGGGTGGGGGTAAGGCCGTTGGCTGTCCATTCTTTGGGCCCGTGTGGTAACTATAGGCACAGCAAAGACCTTGCGCGCTTGGCGTGTGACCGATAATTCTAAAGTGTGTCATATTGTTTTGCTCTTTTGATTGGTATTGCTGGTGACCGATAGCAAGTATTGTCCGCAGCTCGACGGCGTTCGAACGTTTTGCATCATCTTCACTGTGTTGAACCACATCCCGGGCAGGCCATGGTTCGTGGACGGCACGGTTGGCGTGGACGCCTTCTTTCCGCTGAGCGGCTGGCTAATAACGTGGCTCCTTCTTGAGGAGCGACGAAAAGAAGGACAGATAGACCTGAGAGCCTTCTACCTGCGAAGGATTTTCAGGATCGTGCCGCTTTATTATCTGACTATCGCGATTTACGCCTGCGCCGCGCTGGCCGTGTACTTTTTGACGGCTAATCCCGCGAAGCTCGAAGAACTTCGAACTGCGGCACTCTATCTCGTCACCTTCAATTCCGAATATCGTCCCGACGAAGCTGGCGTCGTCTTCGGGCATGCATGGACTCTAGGTATAGAAGAAAAGTTCTACGTAATTTGGCCGTTGATGTTGTTCTTGGCCGTACGGTTTACCGCCTTTGCCGTAGTCGCAGCGCTCGTTGTGATCGGCGCGCTCTTCGGTTTGTTCGGAACGAATGATTATCTCGTCAGGGGGTATTTTGGCCTAGGCGTGGGGGCTGGCATGGCCATTTGGCTCAATGGCTCACCGCTCGCCGCCTCCTTCTTCAGGAATTTCCCGTTTGGCTGGGTATCTCTGGTGATGACGGTGATGATGTACGTTGGGCTCATAATGGCGCCAAGCGTGTATTGGCACTTAGGACTTTCGGCCAGTGTCTCGCTTTTGATCGTGAGTGTCTGGTTTGACCGAGAGCAAAGCCTGGCCCGCTTTCTGGCACGAGCTCCTCTGGTCTGGCTCGGCACCTTGACCTACGCGATTTACCTTTTGCAAACATTGGCGATCAACCTTGCTCAAGGTCTCCTGCAGAGGCTCCACGCGCCAGCTAATTTTCTAACAATCTTTTTGACGGCATATGCTGCCTCGGTCGTCATTGCGTGGCTGGCCCACGTAGCGGTTGAGCAACCAACCATCGATATTGGCCGTCGCCTTGCCGGTAATCGGAAGACTGGACAAGGTGGCCTCAGTTCCAGTGCACCAGGAATTTGAAGCCTGATAACTTCACTCAGGACACGGATTCGCTCGGTTGGCATCAAAGGCATGCCCAGCGCTGGCTGCTTCACTGAGGACGTAGTCCGCTAATCCGACGATCGTACTCGTTAAGACTAAAGTGTACGCACGCACCATGGGCACGCTGACCTGTTCGGCAAACACCATTGTGCTTTCAAGGCGATCTAGAGCAGGGTCCGAATCTGGATCGAAATGAGAGGCCGTCGAGTCGGCAATCAAGCGAACGAGTTCGTTTTGGTTATGGGCTTTCCCTCCAACCGAGAAACCGAGCTGCTCAAGCCAGACGTCTAGGTCGAGTTCTGCATCGCCGGCGCGACGCTCGTGAGAGACCTGAAGCCGATAACTCTCAGTTGGCTGCGGAAATGATGGGTCGAGCGGCGGCTCTTCACGGACTGGCGCATAGATCGGCAGGGGTAGATCGAGCCGTCCAGCGATCCGTTGCAATAGGGGGCGAAAATTGCGGCCGCCTAGGGCGATGGTAGCGCGCAGAGTGGCTGCGCAGCCGTGAATGCGGTGTACCGCGCCGGCCGTGATTGCGTCGATGTCGCCCGCCAGTTGCTGGCGGCAGGATTTGAGGAAGGCGAGTTCTTCCTCAAGCGTTCGTAGCCGATGTCCACTTCGGGGGCTTAGTTTAGCAGCGTCCTCGCGCCGCTTTAGACGGGCGCCAGCGTTGCTCTGGGAGAAATCAAGGGGCGGCCGGGTTCCAGGCATCGGAAGTGTCACAGCAGGTGGAAGAGATTGGTCGGAATGTGCCACCAGTACGCCGTTGATCACGCACAGGTGGTTGTCTACGCCCCAGGACAGGCCGATCGTGAATTGGGGAGCACCAACGAATTCGAGCTGCACGGTGGAGAAATTTAGCGTGGCGCCTGTTGCGTGATACAATTCAAACCGTATCGTGCTGTCGGGTTCTGCAAAAATGGTAAGCTGCCAACCCGTCAAATCGCTAAAGTGGCCCATCCCCAGGCGTTCAGCGACAGGCCACCCGCGCCTCCAGTCCATGTCAGCGATGATCGAGGCGCTGCGATCGTCAACTTGAGCTTCAACGGACATTTCCCGATATCCCCAGTAGTTGTGGCGAAATCATACAGCCAGAGCGGCCCGAAATCACTCCCTCAGGGGCTGTGAAAGCCGCGACAGGGGGGAGCGAGCGCTAAATCTGCGGTGCGAGCGGGTTGCGTGAACGGTTGCGACTAGCCGGTGAAAACCCGGGCTGGTTGTGTCGAAAGCGAAGCTCCTAAAGGTTGTGCACACTAGTTCTTTCGCCCGGGGCGCCGGGCGGGAGACCGAAAATGACTCTGCGCAAGCTGATCAAGAACTACCAAAAACATCCACTATCACGCTGGCACGCGCTGCGCCACTCTACCCGGACGAACCAGGTAAATCTGCTTCGTCAGATCAATCGCAGATACGGACACACGAAGCTCAAGAAGATCAAAGCCGCGACTTTGATTGAGTGGCACGCCGAATGGCTCGACGGGACCAAGTTCTCTGCGGCCAGGGCGTTCATCAAGAAGATCCGGGTCGTCTTCGGTTTTGGCCTGACGATTCTCGAAGACAAACACTGCGCGCGGATCCGGCAGGTGATGTCAGCCCTGCGGTTCTCCGGCGCGCCCAAGCGCAAATACCGCATTACGGCGGACCAAGCCGCGGCCGTACGTGAACGTGCATGGAGCGAAGGGTGGGGCTCGGTCGCGCTCGCGCAGGCCTTGCAGTTCGAGTTAATGCTGCGCCAGAAGGATGTGATCGGCGAGTATCTCCCGGCCAAACTGGCAGAAGGCGGGCCCGGCATCACGGTCGGCGAAGAGAAGTGGGTGAGGGGGCTGCTCTGGTCCGAGATCGACGACAGGTTGATCCTCCGCCACCAGACATCGAAGACTGGCAAGCCGGTCGTGGTGGACCTGAAGCTAGCCCCAATGGTGATCCAGGATCTTCGGCGCTTGGGAGTGGTCTCGAAGCGCGGGCCATTGCGTTTGATCAAGCGGCTCGATGGGCCGGTGATCGTCAGCGAGACGACTGGACTCCCGTACCCTGCGTACGAGTTTCGGCGTCTGTGGCGCTCGATCGCGCGCGCGGCCGATGTTCCGGACGAGGTGTTCAACATGGATAGCCGGGCCGGCGCTATTACGGAGGGATTCGACGCCGGCGCCGATCCAGATTTTATCAGGGCGGCCGCGACGCACAGCGAGTTAGCGACCACCCAGGGGTACAACCGCGGAGACGAGCTCGAGCGCTCCTCAGCGGTGCTTCTCGCTCGCACAAAAGAGCGGAGCAGGTTGAGCAAAGGCCAGACCAAGGGCTCACGCAGGCCGTTGACGGACCGCAGGCGAGCGGCATAGTAGAAATTGCGTTCAGTCGGTGGTTACGGCCGCCGACTACTTCTTTCCGCCTCCTGGACCGATTGGTGTCGGTCGAGGATTGGTGTCCTCGTGGAGGCGGACCCACTGCCGGCGCCCAGCCGGCTTTCCCTTGACCAACAAGGTGACACCAAATCATGGAAACCTCCCCGATAACTGCCTCTACCAAGAAGCTCGTTCGTCTCGATTCCTTGAAGGCTGACCTGCAGAAGGAGCGGGAAGGCGACTGGATCAAGGCGGGCGACATCAATCCGACGATCCGGTGGTTCGTTCGGTCGACCAACTACCCGCCGTTCCGCGCGGCCCGTGACGTCGAGATGAAGAAACTCGGCGAGAAGTATGGCGGCGATCAGATCCCCGACGACGTCAACGCCGAGGTGATGGGCAAGCTGGCCGTCGAGCATCTCTTGCTCGGTTGGGACGGCATGGACGTCGAGTACACGCCAGAGACGGCCGCCGAGATCCTGACCGACGAGGCCTTCCGGAAGGTGCGGTATTCGATCTACCTCGCCGCCAGCAGGGTCGGCACCTCTGAGGTGCAGTTCGTCGAGGACACAGCAAAAAACTGAGATCCGCCCTTCGCTACGAGCTCGAGCAGAAGGGTAAGGACGCATGGCTCGCAGAGCTCGCCGAAGAAGACCCGGATGCCGCGGACTTTGCAGGGCATGCGGGGCGACCTGATGACGCCTTCGTGCCGCCGGGGGCCGAACTTCCTTGGCGCGGCTGGCACGCGCTGAGGTTCGACCGGCAATACGGGGCGATGGGCGGCGAGTCGCCGATCATGTTCGTCGCGATCGATGCCTATGCGAGGCGGTACCGCATCCGCGGCGCCGCGTTCGAGACGTTCCACGCCTTGGTCGGTGCCATGGACGAGGAATACCTCGAGCACGTCCAGCGGAAGGCTGACGACGCCAGAACTGCTGATGAAGAGCGCCGGCGAGTAGCCGGACGCGGTCCCAACCACGACGAGGCTGTTCCCTGATGGCTGGTGTTGCCCTCTCATCTCTGCGCGTGACGACGGACGGTGACTCGTCCGGTTACGTCCGTGCCGCCGAAGCGAAGGTGGCCGCGGACCAGCGGATGATCGCGTCGGACAAGTCGCGGAACGCGTCGCTGGCGCAGGCCGACGCCGCGCTCCAGCGGGCTATCCCGGGCGTCGGCAGCTTGGGAAAGACGCTGCTTGACGGCTACGGCGCCGGCGCGCAGTTCGAGGCGATCGTTCGCCGGATCGGCAGCGCTGTCGATCGCGGCATGGGGCTGGACCGCGCCAACCTGCTTCTCGAGGCCACCTATCGGAAGTTTGGGCTGACGGCGGACGCGGCGGTGCTGGCGGAGCGTGGCTTTGTCTCCATCACCGGGGCCGTTCGAGAGCTCAATGCGGAATACGAGCAGCTTTCCCTAGCCGCCGCGAGCGCCGCGGCCGCCGTTCAGCGAACGGAGACGCAGGCCGGGATCAACGCGGCATATGGGATCGGGGCAGGGCCATCGAAGTCGGCCCAGGAGAGTGCTGACGCGTTCCTTGCGCAGTTCGGTGGGCTGGAGGGGGTGGCGCGCGCGAAGGCTCAGGAAGCCGGAGCCGCCTTTGCCCAAGATCTCGACCAACGCATGATTGCCGGCGCCGGCAAGTCGGCCCGCGACGCCGCAGCTGCCTTCGAGGCGCTATTCACGCTCGATAATCAGAAGGCGCGCCAGGCTGGAGAGAATTTTCAGCGCAGCCTTACCGAGGCGCTTGGTGGCGGCGGCCCGTCGGCGACCTCGCAGGGGGCGACCTATTCAGCTCTGGCCGAGCAGGTGGCTCGCCTTGATCAGGTCGAGCAGGCCAGGGCAGGGCACAACGCACAAGTCACCCAGCAACTTGTCGCGACAGCGTACGGCTACGATGCGGTAGCGAAGTCAGCCAAGGATTCCGCAGCAATCTTCCTTGATGTGGCGCAGGCAGAGGAGCAGGCGGCCGCCAAGGCTGCGGCTTTGCGCGCGCAGATCAATCCGCTGGAGACCGAGATGGTGCGGCTCGGCAAGGAGATGGTCAGCTATCGCGGACTCCTCGACCAAGGGTTGATCTCAAGCTCGGAATTCGAACAAGCCCAGGCCATGGCGGCGAAGCGGCTATCCGATGTCGACATGAACATGAGGAACGCCGCGACCGGCGGCCGTGTCCTGTCTGGCGAACTCGCCAACCTCGGCTATCAGGTCAACGACGTCCTCACCGGTCTCGCCCTCGGCCAGTCGCCGTTCATGATCCTGGCGCAGCAGGGTGGACAGGTCTTTCAGATCTTCCAGAACTCGAAGGCCAGCATCACGGACTTCTTCTCTGTGATCGGAACCAAGGCGTTGAGCCTGCTCACCGTGGGGCGCGTCGTCTTTGGCGGCATCGCGGGAGTGATCGGGCTCGCGACCGCCGCGCTCCAGTCCTACCTTTCCGCCCAGGAGAAGGTGAATATGGGGCTGCTCGGCTCTGGTCGAGCGTCCGGCGCGACGGCATCGGGCATCAACCAGACTGCGCAAGCCGGGTCTTCGCTGGCCGGGCTTTCGGTTTCGGAGGCACGCGAGCTCGCCACCGCCTTGGCCACCACCGGCCGCGTCGCGAACGACAACATCCTGCCGATCGTCCAGATGGGGAAGGACATCTCCCACATCTTCGGAATGGATGCCACCGATGCGACCAAGATGCTCGCCGACGCCTTCTCGGATCCGGCGCGCGGCGCCGATCAGTTGAACCAGCGGCTCGGCTTTCTTGATGCCGGCATGAAGCGGAACATCGACAATCTGGTCGCACAGAACAAATCGTACGAAGCCCAAAAGGTGCTGTTGGCTGGAGTGAAGTCGAGCCTGGACGGCGTCTCCGACGCTGTTTCTAGCTCGTCGAAATTCTGGACAGTGCTCGGGAACGCCATCTCCAATTCTTGGGATGGACTCGGCGGCTTTTTGGCGTCGATGACCGGGTTCGGCCGGACGCTTGATCAGCAAATTGACCAGATGCGGGCGAAGCTGGCCACGCTGAAGAATACCAGCACCGACTACAGCATGGGATTTGGGCTCAACACCGGCGGCAGTGCCAAGGATATCGCGGCAGCCGAGGCCGAGCTCGACAAGATGGTGGCGACGCAACAGCGGCTGGCGCAGGCCTCCGCCATGGCTGCAGCAGCCCAGAAGTCGTTTCTGATCGAAACGACGGCGCGGTCCCTTCAATCGGAGATCGCCGATCGCGAGAAGCTGAACAACGATCTGAAGGTGCTGCACGACATTCTCACCAGCCTGGGCGGTGACGAGGCCGCCGGCGCGCGCCTGGCGCAGCTCGGCCTGTCGATGAAGCAGTTGGCCGACGCCACTGCGGTCGCCGCGGAGAAGGTAAAATCCTTCAAGTCCGACTACGAGACTGCGGTGGATGCCGCAAAGACAGCCAATGCTGCGATCTCGGCGTTCTCACCGTCTCAAAAGGGCGACATCGCCCGCCAGCAATCATTGCAGGCCAACCAGAGATCGAATTACGACGCCACCCAGAAGCAGGCGCTCGCCGATTTGGCCGCTGCCAATGCGGTCAAGCAGGTCACCGTGGCGCTGTCGGAGGCCGGCCGCGCCCGCGAGCTCGCAGGCCGTCAGGGGATCGACAGCGCGAAGGCCGAGCAGGACATGGTCGGCAAGACCATGGCGCAGCAAGAAACCATTCGTGCCAACCTTCAGGCTCGGCAGCAACTGGAGCAGGAAGCATCCGTCAACCGAACTGCATTCGACGAGGCGCAGTATCAGCGGCTGGTGAAAATCAACGAGCAGCTCGGCCGGCAGAAGCAACTGGCGGCCGAGGCGGCGCTCAACGACAGCATCAAGTTTGGCCGCAACACCGCGCTGCTGTCGCCCGAAGATGCGCAGATCGCGCAGCAGTTGAAGTTCAAATACACAGACGTCGCCGATGCTCTCGGCAGCGTCGAGGACTCCGCAATGCGGACGAACCAAGCTCTCAGCCAGTTCTCGTCACAGGCCTCCGGGCAGCTGACGACCGGACTCGCTGACATCTTCGACGGCACGAAGTCGGTCGGGCAGGGCTTCGCCGACATGAGCCGCACGATCGTCCGCGCGCTCGAGGAAGCCGTCATTAAAATGATGATCGTTGCCCCGATCATGCGCAGCCTTCAGGCGCTGACGGGCGGTCTTTTCAGTGGCGGCGGCGTCTTCGGTGGCGGCGGATTGCCGGGTACCGCCGGCAGCGCATTCTACGGTCCCGTGGCGCCCAGCGCGCTCGGGAACGTGTTCGGATCTCCGACCAAGTTCGCCAACGGGGGGACCTTCACGAACTCCATCTTCTCGTCACCGACGCTATTCCGTTTCGCAAACGGAGGAGCGATGCAATCAGGCGTCATGGGTGAAGCCGGGCCGGAAGCCGTGATGCCGCTCCGCCGTGGCCGGGACGGAAGACTCGGGGTGGCCGGTACCGGTGGCGGCGGCGCAACGGCGGGCATCGGAAGCGTCAATTTCGGCGACATCCATATCAACGTGCCGGAAGGCACCTCGCCAACAGATGCGGCCGCGATCGCGCGCTCGGTCCGCCAGACCATGATCCAGGTCGCCGACGAGCGTATCAACCATCACACCCGGCCGCGTGGCCGACTGGCGGCATGATTCCATGGCACTGGACGTTTTCACCCCCATCCATAATCCGTCCAAGGAGGGCACCCGGCGCGCAGTAAAGCGGCGGGTCAACACCGCCCAGTTTGGTGACGGCTATTCTCAGCGGAGCGGGGACGGGCTCAACGCATCACCGCGCACCTTTACGGCGTCGTGGAGCGCGTTGGCTGCAGCCGAAGCGCAGGTCTACGAAGATTTTTTCGATGCCCATAAGTCGACGCCGTTCCTCTGGACGCCGCCCCTGGAGGTGGCGCAGCGAAAGTGGATCGCAGGCGACTCCGATCAAGGCTACCTCGGCGGTTCCACGGTGTCGCTCACCTGCACGCTCACCGAGGTATTTGACGTATGACGGTACCGGTTCTCGACATCCAACAGCCAGATATTGGTGATGTCGCCGAGCTCTACGATGTCGACTGCACAAGAATTTTCGGAGACGTGCTCCGTTTTGTCCCTGCTCCCCTGATAGCCGATCCGACGGCGCCGTTGCCGCAACCAGTGACGTGGCGCGGCCAAACCTATGAACCGCGCGCGTGCGAGGCGTCGGGATGGCTATGGGATGGCCAGGGGCCGCTGCCGCAACCCAAGTTGACCGTGGCGAACACCGATCGGGCCATGTCGGCCCTCTGCATCGCCTACAACGATCTCCAAGGGGCGATCGTGACGCGCCATCGCGTTCCGGTGAAATACCTGGACGGCATGCCCGAGGCGGATCCCGACGTCGAGTTCGATCCCGACGTTTACGTCGTCGACCAGAAAACGACGCAAAACAAGATGGTGGTCGAGTTCCTGCTTGGTGCCGCGATCGACATCGAGGGACGTCTCATCCCTGGGCGACAGGTCATCCAGAGTTACTGCCCGCTGCGGCAACGCATCTGGAATAGCAACACCTCGTCCTTCATCTACAACCAGAGCACCATGGCCTGCCCCTACACCGGCGCGGCGTATTTCAACGAAAAGGGTGAAGTGGTCGGCTCGCCCACGCTCGAGGTCTTCTCGAAGCGGCTTCAGTCCTGCTGCAAGAAGCGCTTCCCGACGGGAGACCTTCCATTCGGGGGATTCCCCGGCGCAGCGAAATACAGGGGATAGCGATGTTCGCTCCTGAGATCGAGAACGCGGCGCGTGCGCACGCCGTGGCGGAATTCCCTAAGGAGTCGTGCGGCATCGTTGTCGGCGATCAGTATATCCAGATCCCGAACATCGCCGAGCATCCCGAAGCCGACTTCGTCATGCCGATCGACACCTGGACCGCGCATGGCGAGGTCGAGGCCGTTGTGCATAGTCACAGCCAAAAGTTCGGGCCGCGACCCAGCGCAAGCGACATGGCGCACCAGATCTCAAGCGACGTGCCTTGGGGCATCACGGTCACCGACGGCAATACGGCGACCAAGGTGTTGTGGTGGGGTGATTTTGTGCTCGAGCAGCCGCTGATCGGCCGCGCATTTGTTCACGGCGTCACGGATTGCTATTCCGCCATTCGCGCTTGGCGCTGGCAGAACTGTGGAATCAGGATCCCAGATTTCCCGCGGGATGAACACTGGTGGGAGAAGGATCTGGATCTCTACAACGAAGGGTTCGGCAAGGCCAGATATCGCGTCATCACCGCGGACGAGGCAAAGGTCGGCGATGTCGCGCTGATCAACTTCAGATCGAAGGTGCCGAACCATGGCGGCACCTTGGTTGAGGACGGACTCCTATACCATCACCTTCAAAACCGCCTGTCGTCTCGCGAGCCCATCGGCCGCTGGGTGCCGATGATTTCAAAATGGCTACGCTACGAGGGGTGACCGAATGCTTCGGGCAGTCGTGTTGCATGGCGCTCTCGCCAGCAGGTTCGGGAAAACATTTGAGCTCGACGTCAAAAGCCCGGCGGAAGCCATCCGGGCTCTCATCGTGCAGATCCGTGGATTCCGGCAGGCTCTGCGAGAGGGTGATTATCACATCCTCAAGGTCCGACCGAATATCACGACTGACCTCGAGCTCGATGAACTGAAGCTGAGGCTTGGCAAAGCCCGAGAGATCCATGTCATCCCTGTTATCAAGGGGTCGTCGAGCAGCTGGGGCAAGATCCTCGCCGGCGTCGCTATCATCGGTCTAGCGATCGCCGCCCCTTATGCCCTCGGTCTGATGGCTCCGGTCACGGGGTCACTCGGCCTCAGCGCGGCGCTTGGCGCATCGACCGGCATCTTTGGCCTGACCTTCGGAAACATCGCGGCCACCGGCGCTGCCGTAGCTCTCGGGGGCGTTGCTCAGATGCTGTCTCCAACTCCGAAACTCTCCGGCGGCAGCGCTTCGACGGACCGCAAGGAGTCGTTCTTGTTCGGGAGCGCTGAAAACGTCACGGCCCAAGGCGTGCCGGTCCCCATCGGTTTCGGTGAATTCGTGTCCGGATCGGTCGTGATCTCGGCCGGCCTCAGTACAGAGGAGCTCGGAACTTACACGCTCAATACTGTCGAAATTATCCTCGCCGCTCGCCCGCTCTTCGACAAGCTTTTCGGACGTTGATCATGGGCATCGAGATCCGAGGATCTGGCGGCGGCAAGTCGGGATCGGGCGGTGCCAGCACGCCTACCGAGGCGCCGAACACGCTTCAGTCTCGGGCGACTGCCAGGATCATAGATCTGGTTTCCGAAGGCGAGATCGAAGGCATCGTCGGGGGGCTGCAAGGCATCTATCTGGACGATACCCCGCTGCAAAATGCAGATGGATCCTACAACTTTACGAATGTCATCATCGACGCTCGAGCTGGGACGCCTGATCAGACATCGATCCCTGGGTTTCCGGCCGTCGAGTCGGTCTTCGGGGTAGGCGTCGAAGTCAAGAACACCGCGCCTGTCGTGCGGGCCATATCGAATGAAGAAGCGACCGCCGCGCTGGTAACTGTTCGTCTCGACGGGCTGCAGTCGATCGATACGAAGACAGGAAATATCAATCCAACCTCAGTTCAGATCGCGATCGATGTCCAACTTGACGGCGGAGGATGGACGGACGTCTCTCCAGCCAACACTGTTTTTAGTGGCAAGACCAGCAGCGCGTATCAGCGCAGCTTTCGGATTGCCCGGCCTGGTGCTGGCGAATGGGCGATAAGAGTTAGGCGCGTAACAGCCGACAACTCGTCATCGACGCTGACGAACAAGACCTATTGGGACAGCGTCACGGAGATTGAGGACTACCGGCTTCAGTATCCGAACTCTGCGTTGATCGCCTATCAGGTCGATGCACAATCCTTCGGCGGGAAGGTCCCGAAGCGATTAGTGCGCGGACGCTGGTTGAAAACACGCATCCCGACCAACTACGACCCGATAGCTAGAACGTACACCGGCGTGTGGGACGGCACGTTCAAGACGGCATGGCACAGTAATCCGGCGTGGGTGCTGTTCGAGTGCATCGCGAACGATCGCTGGGGGATCGGTGAGTATGTGCCGGATGCGTTTCGGGACAAGTGGACGCTCTACTCGATCGGGCAATACTGCGACGAGAGCGTTGCCAACGGCAGCGGAGGCTTCGAGCCTCGATACACCTTCAACTTTGTCTTCGCGACTGCCGATGAGGCGTTGAAGGTCCTGATGTCGATCGCCTCAGTTTTCCGAGGCATGATCTATTGGGGCGCAGCCGGTGTCACGGCAAGTGCCGATCGCAATTTGGATCCGGTCAAGCTCGTGACGCCGGCGAACGTCATCGGAGGCCTGATCAGCTGGGGCGGCGGCAGCCTCAAGGCGCGGCATACCGCGGTGATTGTGACCTGGTATGATCCAGACGATTTCTGTCGTCCGGCATGGGAGGTGGTGGAGGCCTCGCCGGAGGACATTGCGAGATTCGGCTATCGGACGATGGAAGTCGTTGCGGTCGGCTGCACCAGTCGCGGCCAAGCCCATCGCGTGGGAAAGTGGGCGATCGAGACCGAAAGGAGCGAGGCCGAGTCCTGCACATGGCAAGCTGCATGGGATCATGCAGATGTCTATCCAGGCGAGATCGTTCAGATCCAAGACCCCGCATATGCAGGTGTCGAATTCGGCGGCCGTATCAGAAGCGTCATCACTACAGTTGGCGTCACGGGTGTCGTTCTCGATCGGCCCATCACCCTCGAGGCTGACAAGAGTTACAGCATCAGCGTTGTGCTCTCGGATGGCAAGGTAGCTGAGCGAGAAGTCACGACCGTAATATCAACAACGGATACGATCTCGTTCTCAAGCGTGATGGATCCGGAGCCGATTCCGGGTGCGATCTGGATTATGACGGCATCCGATCTATCCCCGCGCATGGTGAAGGTCATCAAGCGGGTGGAGAATCCAGGTGGGACGTTCGATCTCACCGGGATCTTGCACGATCCCACCAAATTCGATCGCATCGAAAAGAATCTGCGGATCGAGGCCCCGAGTTATACGGCCCTTCCAACTGGCCCAATTCTGCCGCCTAGCGACCTTGCGGCCGACGAAAACTTCAAATTGGTCAGCGGCTCTGCGCATCCGGCTACGACATTATCATGGGTCCTCTCAAAGGACCCGCGTGTCGTCAACTACGAAATCCAGGTGAGGCCGCCTAGCTTGAACTGGCAAGCCGCAAATCCTCAGTTCACGTCGGCGTCGTCAGTCGACTTGCTGGATCTCGATGCTGGGGACTGGGGCTTCCGCGTCAGAGCACTGGATGGGTTCGGCCGGACGTCGGGTTGGACAACGATCGAAAGCTTCCATCTCGATGGGACTAACCATCCGCCAGAGGACGTCGTCAACATTCGGGCTGCCGCGTATGTCGATAACACAACTTCGATTTCCTGGGACGAGATCGCCGATGTTCGCGCCATCCGGTTTGCGGTGCGAAAGGGGGACGCCTGGGAATCGGCGCTTGAGCTTGGCACGGTCGCGCATCCGCCGTTCTCGACGCACGGCAACGGCACCTATCTCGTCAAGGCGTACACCGGGCCGGACAGTGCGCGCATCTACAGCGTCAACGCAGCGCAGGTCGAGATTGAAGGCGCTTCGCTGGTCAAAAACGTACTGGCGACTCGAGATGAGGCCGCCGACGGATGGAATGGTGTTTTTGGCGGCACCGTAGGAAAGTCCGGATCGTTCATCCGAACTGGTGGCGCTGGCGCCATTTTGTCCGTGCCAGACTTTCTCAATACGCCAGACATCCTGAACATGGGAGGGCAGGGCGACGGCACATATACCATAGACAAGAGCCGCTATATTGATGCCGGTCGAGTCGCGCCATGCCGCGTCACAATCACCTGGAAAGGTACAGGACAGACCGCAACGGCCGACTTCCTGGCGAACTCTGACATTCTCAATAACCCCGACGTCCTGGCTTCCGGGAACACCGATCTCGTCGAGGTGTACCCTGAGATCGCGGTCTCTCAGAATGAGGTCGTCGGCGACGTCTTCGCTCTTCATCCGACGGAAAATCCAGCGAACGACGTCTTCGCAGAAGCTGACATCTTCTCGCCAGATATATCGTTCGGTCCCTGGGTAAAATACGAACCAGGCATCTACGTCGGCCAGTACTTTCGAGCGCGGCTCGTCTTGAAGTCGCATGATCCTCAGACTGTTGCGATCGCGCTCGCCTTCAGTTTTACCGTCGACGTCCCCGATCGGCTCGACACATGGGCGCTGATCAGCGGTATTGGGACGTCGCTCAATCAGGTCGCTGTTCCAGATACCGGCTTAGTTCTGGTGTTTGCCTCGAATGGCAAGACGTTCGCCGAACCATTCAACGGTGGTCCTAACACCGATGCGGTACCGCTGATCCAGATCACGAACACCTCAAGTCAGGCGTTCGATTTCGAAGTGCAAAGCCTGACGAAGTCGGGCTGCACGATCATCCCACGGCTCGCCGGCACCCCGACGAACGCGCCAAAGACCAACATCACCATTCAAGGTTGGTAAGGAGAAATCATATGCGTCGCTTAGTGCGAGCGCTCGCGCTCGCCTGCACACTTTTTGCCACGCCCGTCTCAGCAGAGCAGGCGAGCACCGTGCTGCCAATAGTAGGTCCGCACACCATGGCGGAATACTCCGGCCTGCTGAACGATGCCTTGCTTGCCTTGCAGACGTGCCATTCCGGCACGACGGCGCCGGCGAATAGCATTGGCGGCTTGCCGGCACACTATCAGTGCTGGCTCGACACTTCGTCGAGTCCATACGTCATGAAGATATATGACAGTGCCCAGTGGGTTGCTGTCGGCAAGGTGAACGCGTCTGCGCATACCTGGACGCCTGTCTTCCAAGGTTCGGATACCGGGACGGCGTCGACCGCAAATACTGGGACAATCGGCCATACTCTCGGATTCCTCGATACCGCTAACACCTGGTCAGGAGGCCAATCGTTCAACAGTGGTAGGCTGTCCCTAGTAGGCGCGACGTCCGGGTCTACCGCTCTCAATGCTTCGGCGATGGCCTCAGGAACCCTCACGCTTCCTTCCGCGACGGATATCCTCGTCGCGCGTGGCACGACCGACACGCTTACGAACAAGACGATCAACTGCACCAACAACGTCTGCACGGTTCGGCTCGGCTCAGACGTCTCCGGCCAGCTTCCTGTTGCAAATGGTGGCACCGGCGCCTCCACGGCTCAAGGGGCGCGTGCATCGTCTGGACTTAACGTCGATAGCTTCACCGGACACGGCGACAGCAATTACTCGATCCAACCAACCGACCGCGTCGTCGGAACAAATGCGGCTTTCACGGCGTCGCGGACATGGACAGTGCCGGCGGCGAGCGCCGTCAATTCGGGCCAAGCTATGATCGTGGCAGACTTCGCTGGCACCGTCACCGGCAGCAACACCCTGATCGTCGCGCGCGCTGGCAGCGACACTATCAACGGCGGCACCAGCGTCACCATCAACTCGGCCAACGGTGCCTATCTGCTGTGGTCGGACGGGTCATCGAAATGGACCGCGCAGGCGATTGGCTCTTCGGCTGCATCAGGCGTCAGTTCGCTCGACGGCGCAACCGGGGCGATCTCGACACAGTCTGGCAGCCTCGAGGTCATCGGATCGACGCTATCAAGCAATGTGTTGTCGTCTCGTGCATTTGCGGCCACACAGGATCTGTCGGCGTTCAACGTTGCCCGGACTCTGGGATATGCCACGGCGGGAGACCGGGGAGATGCAATCTTTGTTAAGGTCGCAACAAATCAGCGCGACGTATTTGTGACGGCTGGCACGATCTCGCAGGCAAGTTCTGGCTGCACCAATGGCACATATCGCGGGCTTTATTTTACGGGCGGGACAGGCGCAAACTTCCGCGCCAATGTCACCGTCTCTGGCAACGTCGTCAGTTCGGTGCAGATCGTGGAGCATGGCGGAAACGGTTATACTGTCGGAGATGTTCTTTCCCCTGTTGGCGGTAATTCCTCAGTAGGTAGTTGCTCTGGGTCTGCATTCACTTGGACGGTATCAACCGTCTCGAGCCCGCTCGCGAGCTTCACGGATTCGGGTGGGAATAAATGGCAGTACACTGTCGGCAGCGAAAATGCGGTCAATACATTCGCTTTCGGCTGCAAATGGAACTGGAACAAGACGACTGGCGATGCAGGCGCGACTAACGATACGAACTGCATCAAAGCGGCCTATGGGTACGCCAATTATGCCAGCCCGAACGCGCTCTTCAGCGCATTCGGAGCTGCACAATCTGGCACAAGGGTTATTTGGCCTGCCGGAACGGCCCTGATATGTGACACAATCACCCAATATTCGAGCGTAGTCGTTGAAGGCCAAGGACCGCAGAACAGCATTCTAAAGGTATGTGATGCGGGGCTTGCGTCAGGCGCCAGCGCCAATGTCTACAATATCTGTGATCCAAACATTCAATTGGCTTGCTTCGGCCCGATGCTTCATAACGTGCGGATTGATGCGAACTCATCAACCCCGGCCAACGCTGGCACATACATCGTCTTCAGCAACGCCGCTCAGCAAAACCGCATTCTTGACAACGTGACGATTTATGCAGGCTTGCGGGGTTGCTTGAGCTATGTGCAGGGCTACGGCGGCGCTGCCAACGCAAATTTCTATGATGTCTTCTGTACCGTCAGCACGGGGGCGGGATCAAATGGCATCAACGTCAGCAATACGGGAACGACGCTGATCAACTTCAAGAACGTGATCGTAGAATCCGGAGGCTCTGGGTTCAGCGGGAATGGCTTCAACATCGCCTCTGGGCAGGTCATAATCGAAGGCTATCACACCGAAGGCGTGACGACCGGCATCAATGTGAACATGACCACTTCGACGCATTCTCTTGTGGTCAAGAATGCATCCGGCGGGGCCCTCTGCACCGAATTGGTATTGTTGCAATCCGCCAACACGGTTGGAAACTTCTCAATCGAGAACGCTGTCAAGAACGGATGCACGCGGCTTGTGACTGACGGCCAGCCGTCTGGAACCAACCGAACGGCCGATGTGACGCCAGCAAACGGCGTTGTTGCGTTCAATCCATAGTTGCCTTTCCCGCTTTCGGCGGTTAATTGTCGCCCATGGATTGGCGGGCTAAAGCGTTGGCGTTCCGGGTGCTGGACCTCCCTGGCGGGGATCGGGCGCATTATCTCTTACAGCGTCATGTCACCAGGAATTGGCCTAGAAAGGCCAACACGCTGGACGCCTTGGCAGACATCGGGCGTCGTGTGATGAGGGACTACGCTAAGCATGTGGGGGGAACCCCGAGTTCTGTCATGGAAGTCGGAGCAGGGCGAGATTTAGCCGTTCCGCTGGCGCTGCGGCGGCTCGGCGTGGCGAAGGTCATAACCTGCGATGTTAAGCGGCTTGGCAAACTGGATCTAATTCAGCACGCGGCCAATCGCATTCTGGCCCGGCAGGTCGAACTATCTAGCTGGGATGATTTGGAGAAATTCGGGGTGGAGTACCGAGCCCCGCATTACGTGAGTCCGGAGGATGAGCAGGTTGACTGCTCTTGCTCGAATGAAGTCATGGAGCATATCCCGGTCGATCAACTCGCTGAGCTTCTGAAGGCCTTGCGAGCTGTGACAAAGGGAATAACCACGCATTCGATCGACTACAGTGATCATTATGCACGGTCGGACAAGTCGGTTTCGCGCCTGAATTTTCTGCGGTACTCGGACGCTGAGTGGCGCCCATTCAATAGCGCCCATCAGTACGTGAACAGGCTTCGTCATAGCGATTATCTGCGGATGTTTCGCGAATCCGGGTTTACGATCTTGGAAGAGAGTTCGGTGGCTGGCGAGCCATCTGCGGATCTCAAGATAGCCAAGCAATTCGAGCAATACGAGCCTTCCGATCTCTTTGCTATCAAGGGGCGGATCATTGCAGCGTGAAGTCTTCGGTGCCCCTCTGATACTGTGGACTTGGTTCGCGATTTCGCTCGGACTGACGGTTTTCGTTGAGTTGAGGCGCATCGGCGTTATCTGATTCAATAACTCGGCGTATAGTTTCGCATTCAGCCGCCTTTCTGGCGGCTTTTTCTTTGGACATCACATGGTAGACATCAACGCCCTAACTGCGGCGAACGCGAAGCGCTGGCAGAACGCGAAGCTGACCCGTGAAGCGGAATTTACGCGCCGGCAAAGGTGGCCGTCGCCAACAAAGGCCGATACCTGGCGATTGCCCGCGCGGCCGGCATGCCTGACATCGCGTGGGGGTTCATCGCGGTCAGCCACTACCGGGAATCCTCGCAAGACTTTTCCCGGTCCAGTGGGGATGGGTTTACCACCCAGAACCAGCCCGAGCAACCATGGTAGCCCGTCAGTGCTTCGCTCAGTGTAGGGGCAGGGATTTCCTACACGTGCTGCGCGAACCCGTCCAGATGCATGACGCAACTAACTGAAATCGTTCAACATGTTTTGTGGAAACCTGGGGTTCTGGTGCCAGAGACCCCTCGGCGCCTTCGCAACTCCAGCTAGCCCTTTTGGGCTTCTCCCCGCCCGTAGCGATCCTGCGGCTCGTTAGCAACTCGGCTCACCACAAGGAAAATGAATCGATGTGTCATCGACTGATCGCGCTCGCCTATGCGGGCGCACTCTGGCTTGCCGCCGCGACGGTTGCGATCGCGGCACAAGGCTCCGGCTGTATGCCTACCACTGGCATAGTTTCTGGATTGACATTCGCGCAGGATGTCAACGCCGGCCTAGCCGCACTCATCTCGAGCAACTCCGGGAATTCCGCGCCGGCAACGGATTGCTCCGCCGCGCCGGTGAAGGGGCAGTTCTGGCTCGACACATCGGTAACGCCAAGCGTCTTGAAGCAATATGACGGCACTTCCTGGTCGACCCTGGGAGCGCTTGATGCGACCAACCATCTCTGGGCTCCTCCAGTCGGAGGCGGTACCGCCGCTGTTACGGCGGCCGCGACTACCGACATCTGCGCTGCGCCGGCAGCCGTGCAGACGGTGACCGGCCTCGCGACTATTACAAGCTTCGGATCGAGTTGCGCGGCCATCGGGATCCGGAAAACCCTGATCTTCAATTCCGCGACATCACTGACTTACAACGCGACGTCGCTGATTATCCCGGGGCAGCTGAGCTACACGACCTCGCCAGGTGATCTAGCTGACGCGATCTATCTCGGCGCCGGCAACTGGCGTATTGCTAGCATCACCAAGATCGATGGCAGCAGCGTAACGAACCCGGCCATCCCGCTCGGCACGGTCATCTATGGGATCTATGGAACGCCCCCCGCAAAGACAATCTATGGTGCTGGCCAGGCGGTGTCGAGGGCGTCGTATCCAGCCTATTTCGCGGCGGTAACCCGCACTCAAACCGCAACACTAACGGCTGGGAACAACACCATCACCTCCGTCGGTTTCACTGGCGGCATCGGCGCCGGCATGCCCATTGAGGGCACCGGAATCCAAGCTGGTACAGTGGTCTCGAGTGTTGCTGCCAACTCAATCGTGATGTCAAAGACTGCCACGGCGAACGGCACGCAGTCCATTTCGGTTGTTCTCCCCGGCTACGGCAGCGGCGGGGACAGCACTACCGTCGGCGTCCTGGATTGCCGCGGCCGTACGCTTGCCGGACGTGACGACATGAATGGATCGGCGGCGAACCGGCTGACGCCCACTTACTTCGGCGTCAGCGGCGGCGTCCTCAACAGTGCCGGTGGTGCGGAGAGTAAATCGCTGGTGACCGCAAATCTTCCGCCCTATACCCCGTCTGGTTCTGTCACTGGAACGGCCACGTCGAACCTGACGATTATTCAGGTCAATACCTCGAACTTCACGCCACCTGGCGGCGGTTCAATCACGGCGCCTGCGTCAAACCCGCAGCAGATCATATCAACGCTCAGCGCGACATTCACAGGCGCGGCGCAGGGTGGCACGAGCACACCCTTTGCCACCGTCCAGCCGACGGCGATCGCGGAATGCGCCGTTGTCGTCCTGCCGTAAATCATAATCAAATCGGAGATCGTCATGAGCATCGAAGCCCTTGTGGCGTCGAAACCCTTGCGCATGGGCGCATCGGGCGACGTCGTTCGCCAAGTCCAGCTAGCTTTGAAGGCTGCCGGATATTCGCTCACAGGCACCGGCTGGTTTGGTCCAGCAACCGACACGGCGGTGGAGACCTTCCAGGCGCGCGCAGGGCTTATCAAAGATGGAGAAGTCGGACCCAAGACAGGGCGCGCGCTGGATCTCGTTGTCGCTGGCAAGGCGCCACCGGTGCAGGCGCTCCCCCAGGAGATCGCCCGTCCGTTATGGCTCGAGGCCGGGATCAAGTTGATAGGCACGAAGGAGGGGGCCGGCGCGAAGGATAACGCCAATATCATCCAGTGGGCGCGGGATGAAGGCGGCGACATCGCGAAGGAATACACCCACGACTCTATCCCGTGGTGCGCGCTATTTGCCAACCACTGCTTAACCAAAGTCGGGCTGAAGGGTACCGGCACGCTCTGGGCACTTGATTTCGCCGGCAACTGGTCGGCTGTGAAGGTTGCCGGGCCAGCCGTCGGCGCCTTTGCGCCCATGCTCCGCAATGGTGGCGGGCACATCATCCAGATCGTCGGCAAGGATCAGCACGGCAATTTGATGGGCCTCGGCGGCAACCAGTCTGACGCCGTCAATATCGAGCCGTTCGCGGTCTCTCGCCTCAACAAGGGATTCTGGTGGCCGAAGTCGGTGGCCACGCCGCCGGCTAGCCAGATCGGCATCAGCCATCTCCCGATCGTCCAAAGCAACGGCAAGGTCTCGATTAACGAGGCCTGACACCAATTCCCAGGCCTCGGCCCGGAATCGCCGCGCGACGGATCGCGCAAATCCCAAACCGAAGGAACACACCTATGAACCGCGTCCTCAGCGTGGCATTCGCCGCGCCGATGCTGCTTGCCGCCTCCGTGGCGCATGCGGCCGCTACTACGGCGGCGTTCGCGCCGCCTATCGCTTTCAGTCCGATCGGCTACTTGCTCGCGTCGATCGCCGTTCTGGCCCTGATTTTCCGTATGGTTCCGCGCTCGCGCGGCATCGTGTCGGTCTTCTTGGTGCTGGTCGCCTGCTCCTTGGCGGTCGATGTCGCCTTTGCTGCTGACGCCGCGGCTCCGGAGACAGTTGCGCAGGCGAGCAGCGAGGCCACGAAGGTCACCTGGGCCTATGGCGCCGTGGTGTCTCAGTGGGCGAACGCGGCCGGGACGGTGCTCCTTGCCGTTGCGCTCTACTTGCTGCGGCTTTTGCCGGGGCAGATCTCCGGCATCCTGCTCTCCATGCGGGCCGATCAGGTCGTCCAGAAGGCGATCGACTACGCCATCAACATGGTCAAGGACGCCACGGCGGGCAAGGCGCTGACCGCCGACGTGCACAACGAGGTACTGGCGCAGGCACTGCAGTACGTTCTCGATCATGCACCTGGCTGGCTGCAGTCCTGGATGGGTGGGCCGGACGCCATCGCGCAGAAGATCGTCGCCAGGCTGAACTTGGCGCCCGACGCCGTCCCTGACGTCCCCGCGGCAGTCGCTGCATCAACGCCATCGATCTGATCCGATCTCAGAAGGGGAGCATGTCTATGACCAAATTGATCCGCGCCGTCGCAACCGCGACGGCGCTTTTGGCGTTTGCGGTCGCCTTGAGCGGCTGCGCGGGGCTCAACAACACGATCGCGGCGATCCAGGGGTACAGCATAACCCAGGGGCAACTCGACGCCGCCCGCACGACCTACGACGGCACCGTCCTGGCGCCGTTGCACCGTTACGCGGTTCTTCCGCGCTGCGGTCCGGGCAAGTCGTTCTCTATCTCGGCGCCGTGCCACGGCAAGGCGATGCTGAAGAAGCTCAGCGATGCCGACATCGTCGCCGGCAAGGCCTTCAGCGACACGCAGGACATGATCACCTCGGGCAACAGCTCGGGATCGGTCGCGGCGTGGAAATCGCTGCAAATCGCGATCGACGCCGTCAAGGGGCTGCTCGCCGCCTCTGGCGCCTCGATGCTCTGAGCTGCAACCTCAAACAGAAGATCGGAAACAAAAATGGATCCAGCCACCATCCTGGCAGATGTCCAGATCGCGTTACAGGTCGGCAAAATGGCGTACGACCTCGGCAAGGAGTCGGCGCCTTTCCTCATCAAGGCTTATCAGATCGCCTTCGAGAACAAGGTGCTGACGGCCGAAGAGCGGGCCGCGCTGAAGGCCCAGGAGGATACCTACCGCGCCGAGATCGCAGCAGCAGTGGCAGCTGACGCCGCGGCTGCTGACTGATCTCCGCAAATGGCCGCTGACGTAGTCACATCGACGCTCGCCGGCATGGGGCCGGCCGGCGCCGCTATCACGGTTCTCATGGCCGTGGTCTCGGTGCTGGCCGGCGTCATCGTCTACCTCTTCAAGCAGAACACAAAACTGCATCTCGAGCGGCGCGCGGAGAGTGCGGCCGTCATCAAGCTGATCGAGAGCAACAACACCGCGCTCATCAAGGTCGCCGACTCGACGGACGAGAGGAACAGGGTGACGCAGGAGCTCGCAGAAGCGATCAAGGCCCAGGCGCAGGCCTTCGAAATGGTGAACCAGCGGATCGAGTTCTATCACGACGGAAACATCGAGAAACTGAAGGATCTTGCGACTGCGTTTGCGTCGCACGCCGACGCGGTTCGCGTGAACACCGGCGTCGTGACCGAGGCTAGGAACGCGAGCCAGGCGGCTGTCGCTTCAATCGCAGACGTCAAAGTATCGATTGGGGTTCTGTCTGCACGGAGGTCTCGATGAACCTTCGATCAATCCTGCGCAAGATGCGTGTCCTTGATCCGTTCGACATTGAGGATGTCGACCAGGCTGAGGCAGAGAACGTGCTTCGTGATCATAGTGCCGCGATGGATCGTATCCGGACGATGCCGGCATCTGTGCGCGCGGCGCAAGGCTTGCTCAGAGAGTCGATCGCGTACTCGCGATCATCAAGCGCTGTTGCAACAAATCCAGATGTCTTGGCCGGGCTCGTCCACGACATGAAATCAGCAGAGCCAGAACATCGGAAGGGGCGGCGGTAATGCTCACGGCGCGGTTTCTCGAGGGGATGAACGGCACGTTGTTTATGTTGCTGCTTTTCGGGTGCTTCATGTTCGGCCTTTATATCGCTCGGCAGATCAAGGAGAGCGGCTTCACCCGCATGCGGTTGCAAGCTGCGATCTCAATTTTCGTTTTGATCTTGGGCGAAGCGATCGCGCGCGGCTGGGTCTGGTACTGGCGGCATCTCCAGAATGGAGGCCAATCAGCCGAGTGGATGATCAACAACCCTGTCCTGATGCTCGGTGCCTTCATCGAGATACTCGGCATCATCTGCGTCATCAGGGTCTTCGCTCCAGACCACTGGGGTCGAAACGTGTGGATCGGCTCGGCCATGTTCGCCGTCGTGATGACGGTCATGTTCTTCTACATCTGATGGGGGATTTCATGCCGCCGTTTTGGGGCTGGATGGCGATGGCCGTCGTCCTAGCGTTTGTGCTGCTCTTTCTCGTCCTACGGCTTTTCGTCGTCCAAGAAATTACTGTGAAGTGGTTCTTGCTCTTTGCCGGCGTCGGCTGTCTGCTCGTTCTGGCGGTTCTACTTGCGATTTCTACGATCAGCGTGGCGCGCGATGCCCGCGGACGATATGCCGGCTCCGATCTGAAATCGTGGTTCGACGGGCTCCGCAGCGGCAACGGGCCGTGCTGTTCCGATGCGGACGGCTACGCGCTGTCCGACGTCGATTGGGAAACCCGCGCCGGCCGCTACCGCGTGCGGATCCCGCGCTGGCGGTTCGAGCCGAGCGCGGCGGCGCCGGCACCGCCGGATGGCACCGAGATGGTTTGGATCGAGGTCGACGACGAGTCCGTCATCACGGAGCCCAACCGCGCCGGCCGCACCATGGTGTGGCCGATCTGGGGCCATCAGGGTCCGTCGATCCGCTGCTTCATGCCGGGCTCAATGACGTGATGATCTAATGCGGCGCATGCCCGCGCCGTAAAAGAACTGTCGAGCCTCCTTCGGGCCCGGCAGACCCGGGGCGATGCGCAGGCATCACTCCTCCCTAGCCTCCACCCCGCAGCCCCATAAGGGTTGCGGGGCTTTTTTTTGTGCCCGGATTTCAGCCGAATTGATCCGCTACGCGCGAGAACGCCGGATGAGATCGGTTCTTCACCTTGAACCAATCACAGACCAGCGGCCGGTAGCCCCGCTCGCGATGCTTGGAGACGATCCCCTCGAGCCCCATGTCGCAGGCGGCCTTGAACAGCTTCGGCCCCCAGTCGCCGGTCTCGAATGGTGCCACGAAGATCCCCTCCGGCCGGCGTTCCAAGATCTTGGCAAGCTTCTGCTTACGGTCATCGAGCTTGAGGTTCCGCAGGTCGTCGCCGCCGAGCGCCACGATGTCGAAGGCGTACAACTGGGCGTCTTCGTTGTAACGGCCGGAGTGCAGCCAGTCGAACTGGGAGATGCCGCGGAGGTCGAGCACCACGATCTCGCCGTCGATGATGAATTGCTTCTGCTTCATCCGCCGCGCCGCTTCGGCGATCTGCGGGTATCGCCAGGTCCAGTCGAGGCCGGCCTTGGACGAGATTTTCACCTCGTCACCATTGCGGATCACGCGCCCGCGGTAGCCGTCGTATTTGATCTCGTGGATCCAGTCGGGGCCATGGGGCACGACTTTTCGGGCCGTTGGCCTGCAAAATTCAAATGGTTTGGACATGGCCGGCATCTATGCACGATCGGCAGAGAGTCGAGTCCTCAGACCAATGGCAGCGGCAACTGTACGCCGATCCGGCGGCCGATATGGGCCTCGATGAAGTCTCTAAGCGCGTCGGAAATCTCACTCGTCCCGGCCGCGATCCGACGCTCCAGTTCCAGGGCAATATCCTCGGAGGCGTCCCGCGACCAGCCCTCGACCGGATTGAAGGCGACCACGCGCAGCACCTGGCCGTATTCGCCACTGAGCAGATCATTGATCAGGGTGGGGTGATCGATGCCTTCGTCGGTCTCGCGGAACGCGGCGCCGCTCCGGAAATCCTCCAGCACCAGGTAGAAATCCTTGTCCAACCGATCGTTCGGGATAATCGAGGGCGAGGCCATACGCTGAACTCCACTGACCTGTCTCCAAGGTAATCGCGGTCAGCCCAAAAGCGAGTCATCAGGTTGGAGGATCTGGACGTAGGTTCCGCTCTCATGGAGCAGCAGGAGATTCCGCTTGATCAGAAGGTCGAGGCCCGCTCGATATTCGGCCGTGGTTCCATGATCCCGGAACAGGAAGGGGTAATTGATCTTCTCGATATGGATCCGGCCGTCCTGTACCGGCAGGACCTGCTTGCAGATCTCGAGCAGACGTTTTGCGGCGGCTTCTGGCTGCGCGTACGGCCGCGCCTCGACGAACTTGCTCATTTCGCTCCTATCCCGCGGTGCGCGGTGCGGACATGGTCCGGAATACTTGTGGTGGTGATCTCGGTACCGCAGAAGCAGCGAGATCGGCCGGCACGGGTCTGTGTCGGCAACAGCAACTTCTCGGACCACATTCTCTTCTTCCATGCTGTGCCGTCGCGCTGATCGCGCCAGCGCTCGTAATCTGCTTCCGTGATTTTTGGCTTCAGATTTTGCCATGCGCGCTCGAAAGCCATTCGGCATTCTTCGAAACTGACGCCAATGCCTCCTTTGTCCTGGCCCGCGCCGGCGCCGGGGTAGAAGCTGAGCGACCAATCCCATTGTTGGTCGATGTCCTTCGGCACGCCGGCGCGCTCGCCGATGTGGCCGATGTGGACGTCGCCAAAATAGACGTCCCACCCCGGGCGCTGGGGATCTTGGTGTGGCTTGCGGGTGAGGGCGGGCTCAGTCATGGGACGATTTATGCCGGCGCCGCAGCTGGAGTCGAATCCTCAATATCTGGTGGCGGTTAGCTGGTCGCAGCCCCGCATCGCGTGGGTCACGCGCCGAGGTCGACGAAACTTTTCGGTTCGCCGACGATTCACCCCGTAGCCAAGGAGGTTGCCATGCTCGGCACGATCTTAATCGTCATCCTGATCATTGCGTTGCTCGGAGGCTTTTCCGGAGCCGGCGGCGGCAATTTCTATGGTGGCGGGCCGTATCTCGGCGGCGGCCTGGGATTGGTGCTGGTCATCGTTCTGATCTTGGTGTTGCTCGGCCACATCTAAGCCGAGCCCGGGTACACGCCGGTAGCACGCTCGATGCGCAGCTTCAGCAGTCGCTTCTGGCGGTCGCGCAGGTATCCGGTGAACAGTTCAACGCACCATCCTTGCCGGATTGATCGGCGCCAGGCCATGCAGCCATCAAGTGCGCTGCGCCGGCTGCTCCGATACTGCTGGAGCGGTGTCAGACTGTCCCACCATCGATTGTACGCGGCCATCTCGCGCTCGAGTTCGGCCTCGACTTCAGTCTCGCTCATGGCGCAGAACTCCTCGAACCGCTCCTCGAAATCGTCGTCGTCGACATCGGCCATGGTGGCACCTCCTATGGGGTAATCGCGCCAGGACGGCCGAACCGGAAAGGCTCGAGCAGAAATTTTTTCGTCCCCGCCGCTGCTGTGTGATCCCGCCAGATTGCCGGGCCGAAACCGTCTCCTGAAAGGAAAGCGTCGCGAGGACAGAAAAAGCGGAGGTCGCTCCCGTCGCCAAGCGGTTAAGGCATCGGCCCTACACGCCGACATGCGCTCGTTCGATCCGAGCCGGGAGCGCCAAATAGGGGATTCACAGCGGGCCGGCGCACGGCTACACTCGCGCCATGCACACCGGCGGCACATTTCGGTTCGAGCCCCCGAAGGCCTGCGAGAAGCACGGCCTGCCGCTGATGCGAACCATGTGCGGCGTCACGGAGATCTGGACCTGCGCGGCCTGCAACACCGAGATCATTGATCGCTGGGCCAATGAGCCAGGAACGATCAACATCCAGGCGGGCCAGCCTATCTCACGTCCGTACGGCGGCGGCTGTGCCAGTTTCGAAGCGGGTGCCAAATCGTCGTGACGGGGATCCGGTTGATGCTGGTGACTTCCCACGTCCCGCCGTGCTGGCGCAGCGCTGAATATGCTCTCGAGGCGGACCCGAGCGATCGGTGGGTCTCAGGCGGCTGCCGCCCGTAACGAGACGAGAAGTCGCTGGGGAAACCGGTGGCAAGGCACGCAATTCGATAAGGCGAGCAGCACCATGCTCGTCGATGTGAAGCGGGAGTAGCTCCGCGGATCCTAGGTAGAGCACCGGGCGACAGTCCGGAGGTTGACCGGTTCAACTCCGGTCCTCCCGCGGTCACTCGCACAATGCCGGGAAAACCAGCACAGTGCCGTACTCTACCGTTGAGTCAGTTGCGGCCCAGGAGCCAGTGCTTATAGTATCAACTCCTGCTGCGGTCGCGCGCGAGCGTGGACATTGGGCGGAACCCCTACAGTCGATACGGGGATGGCGCGAGCGGGGAATGTTTCGCGGCGGCGTGGAAGGACACGCTCGCGCCTGGCTAGCCGATTGCAGCGGCCATGATGCCGGGATGCGCTGAGGCCCGCCTGCATGGGCGAGCCAAAGTCGAATATCAAGCTTCGGCCCGCGAACATTCCGCCCATCGGCTGAAGCCGCGAGCGCGGTGGTTCGATCCCATCTTCATGCACCAAGTTGAGAAACGTCCTACTTCTTTTTTGTCGCCTTAGTGGCGCCTTTCTTGTCCTTTGCCAGGAATGTCTCGCACGAGAGAATGAGCTGTCGCGCGTAAATCCGTGAGGCGTCGACGACGCTATCTTTGCTCACAGCAAAGGTCATGTAGAGGGAATGAATGACCGCCAGTGCCAGAACAACCAACAGCCGAAGAGCCGTATCGTTGTCCGTGTCGAGCGGGGCCATTTTGTAAAGGAAGACACAAGATAGGAGGACGATGGCAAGGTTTAAAACCAGCGATGGCCATTTGAGCCCAAGGAGGTTGCGCCTAAACCCGTATGTGATGTTCTCTGCAAACAAGATCGAGAACTTCCTCACATCGCGCGTATTTTCGCGCAGCCATGCTCCACCGCGCTCGTAGAATGGATCTCCGGCCTTCAGGTTTTGCTCTTCCTGTTGCTTGGTCGGGACGGGCTGATCGATTTTGGGCCCCAAGAAGGCGCGGTACTGATCTTTGGATGCCGCGTCAAAGGTGTTGTCCGAATAGCGGAGCATAGTCACCGATGGTTTGCCGCCGGACTGCTCATAAATTCGCTCCTCGATGCGCTTGCCCAATCGGCGAGCTATGTCGGCGGATGCAAACACGAGCACCGGCATCGCGGCGGACGCGATGATTGTCGTGAGCGCGAACCTGCTCCACGAGATGAGAATCGCCAATGCGGCCAGGCTGGGAATCGTCGCGAGGAGGGCCGGATAGTAGCGGGCCTTGACGCTATACGGATCGAGCGCTTTGAGCATATGAACTCAATTGTCTTCAACGTCGTAAGAAAATGGTTCAGCTACAAGCGGCACGCCGCGTGCGTTGAAGTTGCCCCAGCGCTTTCGCATCCAGCCAGTTCGCCCCACTGACACCGGATACCCACGGCGGATAAATGCATTCTTGACCTTCTTGCGCGGGTGATCGGGCTTCTTGGCTCCTATCATCACGAAGGCAACGCCACGCTCTTCTGCTCCTCCGTTTGGTGCGCCTAGCCAGGCATTCAACACCGCCGGGCTGACGTTTCTACGACTCCCTTGATGTGGAATTTGCACCAACTCGGGCGGACTCAGCAGGCCAAGGCCTGCCGCAAAAATTGCAGCCTCACCGAGGGCTTCAGGGCCGGCATCGGCAGTGAGTAAGGCGGTGTGGTTTTCGTGAGACACTAGTTGAACCACACTAGTTTCATTCGAGGCTGACGTCGCCGGCGGATCAGCATCCAACGTTTCGATTTGAAGAGTTTCTCTCAGCCGGTCGAGCGCGCCTTTTGCGAGCTCAAAGAGCCCACGGGCGCCTACGGTGGTATCGCTCTTGTATGGCGGTGGTGTTTTATCGAGATCTGGAATCAGCTTCAGATATCGCTCGCGCGACGGCGCGAGCACAGTGCTGGGCCCAATCTGCGCGCCCTGGAAGACCTCGCGAGGCTCAATACCGCGTGATCGAGCCAGAGTTTCCAACTCTACGAGGTACTCGTGTTCATGACGGACATATTCAATCCACCCGGGGATGGACCAATTGCCGTGGAATTCATCGATCACCTCATGCGCATACAGCCAAGGACGGTTCATCCACAGTGCTTCGACCTTGAATCGTTCGAAGATCGGAATGAGGCCGGCTGCATGGTCATTGTCGGCATGCGACACGATCATGTTGTGGATCGTGATGTCCTTTCCGTAATGCTCCTCTATGTGCTTGATCACGCTTTCCCCGACTGAGGCATAGCCGCCATCGGTGAGATTCAGCCAGTAGCCGTTCTCCTCGCCCCATTGGACAATGATCGAATCTCCGTCGCTGTCGCCCACCGGTAGCAGCTCTATTGCCAAAGACATTGCGCGCCCCAACAATCCAAGAATAATCGCCATTCATAATCGACGAATTCTAACTGCAACCGGCGCGCGAGTCCTCTGGGATGTTGGATCTATCCCCAGAAGTTAAATCCGGGGGGCGCGCAAGGGCGCAGCGGATGTTTGCACCATCGGCGCGGTCGGGACGGTACCGACGCTCTCCACCATCTCCAACTGCCGCAAAGCTGCTCAAAAAGCAGATTCGGGACGGCTCGCATAAGAAAGGTTTGCTCGGTGGGGGAATTGGTAGACCCTCGCGACTGTTAATCGCGAAGGCATTGCAGGTTCGAAGCCTGCCCGAGCAGCCAATATGTACTCAGGTGGGGAGCGGGAGAACCAATTCTGGAAACTTTCGACTTACGTGACAGCAAAGCCTGAGGAAATGCTCTTCGTGCAAGCGCTCACCGGTCGGCTCACTCCCCTTGAAAAGTTCTGCCGTGCCCATGTGAAGTTTCAGCCCTACCCAGCGCTTTCTCCCATCGACACAATGGGCATGGGGCGATGAAGGGAATGGGTCAGCGTCGTACTTGTGAACGCGCCACACTTCGCCACCAACCCTGTAGTCCTTCTGAATAAGCTCGCGACCGTCCGCATTAACAATTCGGATATACCCGAGGTCGACGGATATGTGATCGTCAGACTCGTCGACAATATCGTCGGACATTTCGGCCTCCCAAAGTCGCAAAACGTAGCCAGGAATGCTGACGTCGTCTAGCGGCCAAGACGTGAGTCCCTCCAGGTCATCCAAGTTTCAACAGGACGTAGGGTAGCGGCCATCCCGCCGGTTTTGGGTACCGGATTGTCGTGTGTTCGAGTCCCACCGCCCCGCCCAACTTTCCCGGTGATGACTGGGGCGGCTGCCCGCGTACGCAGCCGCTCACCGGTGCCGCTGTGATCCATTCCAGATGCCGTGCGCCTCGACGGATCTCAGGGGCGGAGGACTATCCCATGGCTGCTAACCATCCGAACCGGAGCAAGAACAGAACTGCGGTAGCCGCAAGCACGGCACCGAGCCGGCGCCAGCCGCCGCGCACGCAGCGCGACGCCGACTATGATGCCCTGCTGCCGCATCTGAGCGCGTCGTTCGCCAGCATGGTCGGAGGCGAGAAGCGCCTCTTCACAACCGATGCCGATCCCCAGGGCCTCTGGGACGCCTATCTCGGTGCTTTCCGGACCGGGGCTGAGCGCCAGCACCATGATTGCAACTGCTGCCGTCGCTTCATTCAGCGCTTCGGCGGGCTGGTCGCAGTCGACGAAGCCGGCAACAACCGGCCGGTGATGTGGTGGAACGCCAAAAACACCCCGGGAATCTACGCCGATGCCTTCACCGAGATGAGCATCTTGGTGAGCTCGGCGAAGGTCACCGGTGTCTTCTTGACCCGCGACGAGACCTGGGGCTGGCCGCAGACCGGCGAATGGCAGCATCTCGCCGTCGTGCCGCCGGCGGCGCTGGTGCACCGGGGCCGCGTGCTGGATCCGTACCAGGCCGCTGCGGCGGTCCGGGAGAACGTGAAGACGGTATCAACCGCACTGGCCGAGTATGGTCCGAAGGTGCTCGACGAGGCGCTTAGGCTCCTCGAGGCCGATGCCTTCACCCGCAGCGAGAAGTTCGTCGGGCCGGTGAGGTGGCTTCGTGCGTTGCATGACCTGCCGAAGGGCAGGGTGCGCAACAACCTGTTGTGGCGATCTGTGGCCATGGCCCCGGAGGGATTCTGTCACATTAAGTCTTCGGTGCGCGGTCCGCTGCTCGACGACATCGTCGCCGGTGTGCCTTTTGCCGAGATCAAGGCGAAGCATGCCGCGAAGCTGCATCCGCTGCAGTACCAGCGGCCGCAAGCGGCGCCGGCAGCCGGCAACATCAAGGCTGCGGAAGCTCTGGTCGCGAAGCTCGGCATCGCGCCGGCGCTGGAGAGGCGCTTTGCTCGTCTCGACGAACTGCCGTTGCAGCACGCGATATGGGTGCCGCTGGCCACGGAAGCCCAGGCGGCACGGGAGGGTGTCTTCGGTCACCTCAAGGCCAAGCAGGGCGCCGGTGTTACGCCGGTCGACCTGCCGGCAATGACGATGACCTGGGACAAGTTCGCCCGTACCGTCATTCCGGAAGCCGAGCAGATCGAGTTGGCGGTGCCGGCGCAGGGTTCGTTCTATGCGCTGGTTACCGCAACCCACGCCGATGCGCCGCCGATCCTGAAATGGGACCGCGACGAGGAGCGCAATCCTGTCTCCTGGTACACCTACCACCGAGGCTCGAGCGCTCAGCAGTGGGGTCTGGCTGGCGGCCGCTACGCCAAGGTCAACGCTATCATGCCGTTCCCCAGCATGTGGGGATCGCGCCCGATGCCGTACCTGAAGCCTAGCGCATTCCTCGTCCTCGAGGGCTGCGCCGATACGCGCAGCGGCCAGGGCAACGCGCTCTTCCCGGAGATGCTGAAGGATGATCTCCACGGGATCCGCTCGACCGTCGAGGCCTACTCAAGGTCGGCTGAGCTAAGCGGTCGGGCCGAGGCATCGGCATGCGGAATCGGGCTTCAGAACGATGCCGCAAACTGCGAGCTGCGCGCCCTGATCCGCGGCGCGTGGAACCGCTACAGCATTGATCGCTGGGATTGATCGAGATCCGGCGGGGCGTACGCGCCCCGGCGATCGGCTAGGCACCGGACTCTGACTCCGCCCAGACAGGTTCGACTCCTGGCCGCGCAGCCATCATTTTCTCGGCCATTTCGCACGGGCGAAAGTCATGGCGCGACGGAAGTCCGCCATGTCGACCCAACCCTTTTCCTCCATCTGGTCTTCCCAAGTCCACTTGCCGCCTTCATCCTCGTGAACGCGCGATTTCTCGATGAAGTATTTGTTTTCGAGGGTGTCGACGCCGCTGCTCGTCACCTTCCATTGTGATCCAGACCAAAGCGTAGCCACGTTTCAAGCTCCTCAACCGATTGTCCGCAGGTAGCATATAGCGGCCGAGATGCGGGATGCGCGATGAATCTTCAGGCGGGCCCGAATTTCGACGCGTTCTCTGCAGCAACCGCTAGTGCGCGAGAAAGTTTGAGTGCCTGATCCGCAGTTACTTGAAAATTTATGCTGACAATGCTCGCGACAGCGACCGTAATCTCGTCATCGATCTGCTCAACTATAATCGCTGCGGACTCATGGATTTCGATCTCTTCGATAACTCCGGTGTGATCAGATTCATTTGCCATCGCCGCGCTCCATGTGCCATCGGCGTTCGTATATCGGAGATCCTGTTTCAGGTCACCGATATTTGCTGGGCCTGGGGATCTCCGATTGGGCCGCTCGATCGGGGTTCCGTCGCGTAGGCAGAACCAGGGCTCGATCTCAGATTGTTCGACGCTGGCCGATCCAGCGATACCAATGGCCATCAACCTTGGCTTCGAATGTGTAGCTGGCGCCGGCATCGAATTCGCCGGGCGGCCAGTTTCTACCTGGCGGGTCGGGAGTTCGAGTCTCTCCGAAGGCGCCACACCAACACGGCCGATCGTGCGCGCCGAACGCCTCGAAGAAGCGCTTGAGCGCCGAGAGGACGTGCTCCTCTCCGGAACCATACCCGAAGCCAAAGGCCGTCGATTCCCAATCGGCAAAGTTCTGCTCGACCGTCTTGGTGGGCTCGCCGAGACGAGCACCGGCTTTCGCCGACGCGGCGCGAAAGTTGACCATCATTCCCTCACTTGCGATGTTTTGCCGATCGGCAGATGGAAAGCGCGGCGCAGTCTATGCCGTACCACGTTAGGCGCGGCCTCAAGGATCGATCTAAGAACCAGCAACCGTGCTAGCCGTCGATTCCTAAGCCGATAGATCAGCCATCTCATTTCAGTCCCTCAATGTTTGCCCACGACACTGCCATGAAACGCCCGATCGCCGTGTCGGTGCGAGTTGCAAGTTCGGCCGCAAGATTCTGCTGTTCGTGCAGCCATGCCCACAACTCGGCATCCTGGAAGTAGACGTCGAGTTTCCCCTCGACGACCATCTCATCGGTTCGCCGGACGTATTCCTTGATGCTAGTCATGGCGTCGCCTCAGTTCTTGAGCCCGCGAGCGACGAGCCATTTGCGATCATCTCGCGGCCGGCCGGCGCCAGCACCTCGACGACCTTGCCGCCCGCGTCGCGGCAGCGCCGCATCGTGTACGCCATCGAGCCGCCGCCTAGCGTCGGGACATTGACGGTCGACGCCTTCGGGCGCTCGATCGTTTCGCCGTCGGCAGGGCCGCCGACCAATTCTATGCGGGTGTGGATCATTGGCGGATCACCAGCCTTCCAAGCTGCCCAGGACCGGTTCGATTCCGGCTGCCCGCTCCATCACATCCGGACAACGCAGTTGGGACAGAAGTCTGGTCTGCCTTCGACCGGCACGCTCCAGCCGGCTGCATCCATGGCCAAGATAAAGTCGCTCGGCTGCTCGATCGCGAAGGACGCCTCGGTCTGGCACCTGTCACATCGTACGGCCACTTGCCGAACTGAGGCCGGATCGCTGAGATCGGTTAAGATTGTCATCGTTCTCTCCTTCGTGGGCGCGTAGCCAAGCGGTAAGGCACGGGATTTTGATTCCCGCACCCCTGGTTCGACCCCAGGCGCGCTCGCCATCACGGCTTCTCGAAGAGTTTCGCCATTTCCGGCGACATCTCTACCATCCTTCCGTTCTTGCCATCCTGATAGTCGAAGACAGCGAGATCGCCGCGGCGCTCCGCCCTTGCGCCGGTCCAGCGGTACAGGCGTCCGTTATCCTCGACTTCGAACGTGTAGGTCCGATTGAAGTCGATCTCGACTGACTCCGTGTTGAGCTCGATGTAACCGACGATTTTGACGTCGGCGACAATGCTCCTCGTGCGAGTCGCGCGCGCCTCGATCGCGGCAGCCTTGCGGCGTTCTTCTCGGTTCATCTGCTTTCCTTCGCGGGGCCTCGGTAGGGAGGGGCCGGCTCTCATAAGGCTGGAGTGGCGGGTTCAACCCCCGTACCCGCGACCGCTTCACGGCTGGCATCGATCGCGTGTGCCAGCGCGACCAAGTCGACATGGCCGTCCACGATCGAATGGCAGAGGTCACTGTCATCGAAATACGGTGTCCCCGCCTGATTGAGATCGCTCTGTCGGCGCAGCTCCGCGCGAATGATGTCGAGCGTGCTCATGACGGCAGCACCATTTCCCGGGTCTCGATCTTGTCGACATAGTAGGCGCCGTTGCGGCCGCCGCTCTCCGGATTGTGCTTGAGCTCGACGAAGAGATCGACGCGGTGCGCCTCGGTCAATGCATTGTTCAGGGCCGTGACCGCCTTCATGATCTCCCCGGAAGCTCCGCGCTGTTCTTTCGTTGCCATCTTCAATTTCTCCGCCTTCGTCTAATGGTCGAGACACTGAGTTGTGGACTCGGGGACGCTCGGTTCGATTCCGACAGGCGGGACTATCAGTGAAGCTCAATTGGACGAGCACCGGTCTCCGAACCGTGAGGCTGCAGGTTCGAACCCTGCCACTCCTGCCACTCCTGCCACTCCTGCCACTATTCATTCGGCCTCGCGGTAAAGCTGGCGGTCCGAGAGATGACCGACCCGGCGCACCTCGCAGATGAATCTGAGCATGAACTCGTCAGCATGCGAGCCGTCGCGATCGGGGCCGGCGCCGATTATCCCCGGCTTGTTGCGGTCCCACCAGCTTTCCCGGTTTTTCTCGTACCACCGGCGGACCAAATCCGCCTCTAAGTCACCGCGTGACGTAGCGTCCATATGGCGTTCCTCCATCATGCACGCGCGGCGGCGCGGACCTCTTCGACCTGATCGGCCGTGATGCCGCCATTGGCGACGAACCAATCCCACGAGTGGGGCTTCAGCAGGCCCAGCCGCTCGCAGCGAAGCACCAGTTGGCGCGGCGTCGACCCGTCCATGTCGGCCAAGACGATTGGCATGCGCCTGGTGAACTTGGTCGAGCCCTCGGTGTGGCTGCGGAAGGCGGCGGCGATCGTGTCGGCATCCATTAGGCCCATCGTGGCGCTTCTCCGTTCAGAACGGGACCTCGTCGTCCGTCAGCACCACCAGAGCCCTCCGCGGCCAGACGCGCTCCAGCAGCCGGAAGATCGGCCAGCGGATGGGATAGGTCAGCTTGCGCCAGAACTCTCGTCGCCGACGGCGACGCTCCTCGCGCTCGATCGCGTCCTGGTAGTTGGCTTGCCGGTCGAGCTCGGCGTCGACCTCTTCCGAGGTGAGATACCAAGATTTCGAGCAGGATTCGCACTCGGCTCGCCCGGTGCAGACATCGATGTCGTAATGCTCGTGCTCGCAGTCGCGCTCGGCATCGTAATCGTCGTCATGGCCATAATCGTAGTCGTCGTCGTACGGCATCCGCTCACCCCTCCTGGGTCAGCTTGACGATTGGGATTCGGCCGAGCACTAGATCCCGCTCCGCCGTGTGCAGAGACGCCCAAGCCTGCTCACGAAGCGGCTCCGGTGCGCGCGTTAAAATCTCGAGGATGGCGCGCTTCTCGCCCAAATAGCGCTCGGCGAAGCCGGGATCGTATTTAACGATCGTCGAGGTGTTGCTGATGAGGTCGGCGCACTTGATGCCCTGGGTTTCCGCGTCAGTCCGGCTGAGGCGGTCGCGATCAATCTTCTTGCGCATGTCTCGGTTGAGTGCCGGAGTCGGCGGCGTGTCGGTCAGGGCCATGACCTTGACTGAAACCTTTTGGCCGAAACGGAGCGCGAGATCGCTCTCCAGAACGTCCTGATCCTCCACGACGTCGTGCAACCAAGCCCCGGCGATCGCGTCCTCGGACAGGCCAGCGCGCTCGACCAGCCCGGCGACTTCCTCGAGGTGGGTGAAGTAGGGCAGGCCAGTGTACCTGCGCAGCTGCGCGGCGTGCTTCTCGCGGGCGAATTCGCGAGCTCGGAGAACCAGGTCGCTCATGACGTCCGGCTCGCGATCTCGGCGGCAGTCACAACCGAAAGCGTCTCCTCGCTCGCGCGCGGCAGGTTAAGGGCGTCGGTCGCGATATCGCAAATCTCGGCGACAGAGTCGTAGCCGAGGCGGCAGCGGCGGTCGGTGCTATAGGTTCGTGCGACAATTGAGCGGAGTGCTTGGCGCAGGCGTTCGGTTTCGTCCCGGGCGGGGCCTTCGACGGCCGCCTTGCTCTCGTCTTCCCAAACCATAGTTCGGAGAACATGCATGAAGGCGCGCAGCGACATCTGCGGTCCCTTGATGTGTCGCGCGGAAAACCGGCCCATGGTCATCTCCGCGTCCGGAGATAATCCATTTCGGTCGGATGGCAGGGCAGCGGGTGCCGGTCACCATCGAACAGCACCTGGACGTAATGCGAGGCGCTCGGATCCTCTTTCGTGATCGTCCCGCCCTTCGTGACGACGTGATGCTTGATGCGCTCGCCGACGATCGGCGTCACGCCGTAGGTTCGCTGGATGTAGTCGTATGGCATTTGGTCTCCTTTCTCTTCGTTGTCCCCGGGTGGACCGGGCTTTCCCCTGGCGCTCTCCCTCGATGGCGGTCCCGCGGAGCCCCGCGGCGTGCCCGTGATCCATCTCCTGAGCTACCGGCTCGCGCCGCGCGGGACTTGAACCCGCGACCTCCAGGGTACTCGCCCGTTTCGTCTGCCCCTCGGACTGGCTTGTCCGTACGCTCCGAGAATCTACGTGCCGGCCAGCTTGTCGGAAGCGCCTGTACCGGAAGTCCAACCCCGAGCGTCCAGGGGGCTGAAGTCGTCAAAGCAATCCGCGGAATCCTGTCGCCAGCGGGTTGCCCATAAACGCGCGTTCGAGATCGCTGTCGATCCGCTTCGCTATGCGCTTGTTGAGCTCGGCCTCAACCGCCGGATGCACGTACATCGTATCGCCAATCTGGATGATGCACGGCACCTTCCGAAACTCGCCGCCGAATTTCTTCACCAGCTTTTTATGTATCCGGCGCGATCGGTTGCGGGAGACCGGGAATAACCGTTGCTCAGTGTCCTTGACCGCGTTCGGAGTGATGATGAACCGCGGCATGGCCGCCACCGGCTTTACCAGTTTGGCCGCGTCCAGCAGTTTCTGGATTGTCAATCCTTCGGTCATCGGCTGGTCTCCGGTGCGCGGTTCGGGCGCGTCAGCGAGGAAGGCGGAATGGCCCCCGGCAGGAAGCCCGCATGTGGACATGTGCTGCACCACGGCCATGAAAGCTTGCCGCACTTCCCTTGATCAGAACTGCAATGGTCAGGAAGATATTCAACGGCGACCGGCACCGGCTTCCAACCGTCTTTCGGGTGCCGATCCATAAGGTCTTGCGCTTGTACAAAAGATGCGCGCACCGTCGTAACGGCAATGCCGTGTTCCGGATGCATCATCGCCCATCCGATCGCGGGTTTTGATGCCGCTTGCTGCACTGGCGCTGGCTGCGGTGCTGGGTGCGTCAGCGAGGCAGTGAGCGCGCGTGACAGCCAGCGGATGCGCTCTTTCGCGGCGGTGATGATGCCGATGTCGTAGTTCTTGAGGAATAGGGCGTTCGCGATCTCGTCGTCCGTCATGTCGCCATGGGCAAGACCGGCGCGCTCGCAGTCGTACTGGTTGCCGTGCGGATCGGCCTCACCATTGGCTCGCCACCTCGCGGCAGGCGTCACTTTCGCCGATTGGGCATCATCGCCAGTGACAAGTTTCTGAGCCAGCGCCAGCGCCGTTTCGTAGCTCTGCCCGACCGTGGCGTGTTCGTTGTGGAAGAACTCGGCGACGTCGTTGCGATCATCGTCGCTTATGAGGATCGCACCGGACTCACGCGGTTCTGGTTCTGAAATATAGAGTTTCATTCCACCCTTGCTTGGGGCAGATGAGCCGTTATCAGGCGCCACGATCTTCTCTTGCTCCTGAAGCCACGACGGAGGTTGCCCCAGCGGCGGCCTCTCGTAGTCCGTGAGCCCCCGGTTGCGGCGCTCTAGCACCTCTGGCGGTATGACCGGAGCCGCCGGCGGCTGGGCGGCCAGGGCACAAAGATTATCCAGCGGAGTCGAGTGGCAACCTTCTTTCGTCGCGTACTCCGCCATCTTGGCGCTAGCCTTGCGGATAAAAATGCCGCGCTTGATCGGATTTCGATCGGAGGCCGCCATATTCTCGACGGGGTCGCCAAATTTCAACACGCCGTTGCTCCCAACCTGGCGGGCAACATCGCTGGACTGAATTGCGGACTTCACCTCGCGGTGCAGGTTGTCGAGCGCGATCTCCGGCGCGCTGATCAGGTCTTTCGACAGCGGCTTGCCGATCTGGAGGTGCAGGTAGTGGCGGACGCCGTCGACGTGCAGATCCAGCACCTCGGTCAGGTGAGTACAACGGGATGAAGATGATGCGGTCACGGGCTCGGCAGATCGTTCGGATTCTGACATTTGGTGCACTCCATGAAATGAGGGTCGTGGTGGCCGGTCCCGTACATCTCCCAGCCGCCGTCTTCGCAAACCGTGCATGTCGGAGACGCCGGCGTCTCGCCATTGTGCTCGCGGAGCCGGCTGCCGATCGAAGCGAAGTCTGAAACGATGCTCATGATCGGTAAGCAGCCGCGCCGCAGACAAGGAAGATGACGAGCGCCGGCATGCCGTAGGTATAAAAATCGCTGATGCATTTGAGGAGCAGTTCTGGAACGGCGGGGCCGAACGAAGCCAGGATGATCATGACAGCGCCATCCCCACCACGATCACGATCGGCATCAGCACCCAGGTCCAAGCCGCAACGCCGGTCGATGGCTTCCCGCTGGTGCAACTGGAATTGATCACATCGGCCTTGATGTCGAGACGACGGCCGAGCCAGGTGCTGCCGCATAGCAGGGCGACGGTTATCGCGGCGGTGACGATCATTGCGTGGCCTCTTTCCGATGAGCGGCTTCGAAATGCCGGCCGCTGATGACGCGAAAGAGCGCGATCGCGATGCGGCCGCGCTCCGTGATCTCGAACTGGATTGGCCGGCAGCCGGCCTTGAAGGCGAGGCGGTGATCGAGCAGCGGGCGGACCAGCCAGCGGCCGAGTTCGGCCCAAGTCTGGCGTGTGCCGCGAGGCCGGAGCCCGGATTGGCGGCCGAGCTCCATCGCCGTTACGGGGCCGTCGGCGGCTACCATGTGCGCCAGGACCGCGGCGGATTGGGGCTGGAGGTAGGTTGGCTTGTTCATGCCGCCTCTCCATCAAAGAGGTCGCCATCGCTGCGCCGCGCCGCCGCCCGCTTGGTCTTGAAGCCGGCGCGATATTCCGAGAACGGGACGAGCCGGTGGATGCCCAAGACGGCCCAGCGCTGGAAGCGCTTGAGATCCCGGTTGGTTTGGTCGAAAGGCATCGGATACGGCTTGATGCCGCGCTCGACCATGCGGTCAAACCGGTGATGGATGCGGTCCCATGTCTCCCGCTTGTCAAACCCGATGAGCATGAATGCCATGAGATGCCGGGCCGGGACGCCGGCGGCTTCGAGCATGTCGACGCCTCGGAAGAAGGTGTCCTCGTCCTTGAGGTTGTCCCAAGCCGTATAGAGGCGGCGGCGCCGAAATTCGTTGCAGCGATACTCGACGCCGGCCAGCGCCTCGGCGACCGCGGGCGTCACCGCGCGGACGTTGATGCCCTGCGTGAAGCTCACCTTGAAGCCGCCGGCGCGGATCTCGTCGATGCGCGCTTGCCAATCGGCTTGGCCGAAGAAGTCGTTGTCGAGGAGGTGGAGGTTCTTGGGCCAGGGCGGTCCGCGCCAAATCTCGGCTGCGGTCGCAACGGCGCGCGGCCGGCCTTCCTTTGCCGGCACCACACAAAACTTGCAGCTTAGACGGCAGCCCCGCTGGGTGAAGCCGATGCTCGAGTCGAAGGCCGGGTAGAGGCTGTAGTCGAGCTCGACGGCATCACCAATCAGTTCCTCGACTGTCGCGTCACTCCCCGAACCGGTACCGCCAACGATCGCCCCGGGAAATTCGTGCCGGAATCGTTCGACCCGGTCGGCGGAGAACCTGAAGATGGCACTGCCGTAGACGAGGTCGTAGGCCGGCTCGAAGAGCTCGCGCCGAACACGCCTTGTGAAGTGCACCTGGTCGCCGCGCGCGCGGTGGTGCGCAGCCAGCCGCATCAGCGCCAGATTGGGCAGAGTGCCGTCGATCTGGGTGATCCGGATGTTCACCGAGACGACCCGCATTCCGAACGCGCGGAATTCCCCAATGCCCTCAATGAGGGAACGGACCGCGAAAGTTCGGACCCGCCGTTGAAATTATTGGGGTATCCGGCTGATTTCGATTCCGAGGGTCGGGAGTTCGAATCTCTCCGAGCGCGCCACTTGCAGGGCCAGAGTTTTCTCGGATCTGGCGCGAGGCCGTGAGCCGCCTCTATTTGCCTTGGATCTTCAGCCCGTTGGGACCGACATTGATTTGCAGGCCATCGGGCTGCTTCTTCGTCTGGTAGAGATTGTAGCCGAGCACGGCCGCCGTGACGACCAGAGCACCGATGATCAGAAACAATACGTTGCGGCTGATAGACATTTTTTTCCTGAACCACTTGGTTGACGGCGAGAAAAAACCCGCGTGTGGGGCGCGGGGTGCTTCAGTGCGCCGCCGGCGCACTGCTTGGATAATGCGGTTCGAAGGAACTGGTTCCCTTGAGGCGCGCGCCGCGTCGGAAGGCCGGAGCCTATCTGGTCAGCGTGCCGTCGGACCGGCTTGCCGGCCCCGTGCCAGCGTGTCGGACGGCGCTTCGTGGAAGGTCGCGCGGTAAGCTGCGGCAAACTCCCCCAAATGGTGAAAGCCTTGGGCGCGCGCGCATGTGGCGACGTTGGCACCCCCGCCTTTGAGAAGGCGAGACCGCGTCGCCCACAATTTTTTCAGGCGAATGTATTGATGCAGGCTCATGCCACGCACCTTGCTGACGGCGCCGCCGAGCGTCCGGATCGAGACGCCAAACTCGCCGGCGAGATCGGCGGTATAGATCGGAGCAGTCGGATGTGCTGCGACGTAATCGTCGATCCGCTGCACGAGTTTGATCGACCGCTCGCCCTGGACGGAGGCACTCCGGTCCGAGAGCGAATCAATGCGAAACAGATCGTCGAGCGCGAGCAGCAGGCCTTCCTGGAGATGGGCGGCGACCTCGGTCGTTTCGAACAGGGCCGGCTGCACCGACGCGGTTCGCAGAATGTCGAGCAGGAGCTGCCGAATGTGGAGCAAAGCGGGGCGGTTCGCGACATAGGCCCGCAAGTCGTCCGCCTGATCGAACCAGCCCCGGTCGCTCATGCCGGGTGAGAAGATGATCATCGCATGATGATTGGTCCGGCGCTCGACGAAATGGCATTCATCGCTGCCGCGGAGCGCGATGAAGAAGCGCGTGTCCAGATCCATGCCCTTGGAATTGACCTGAAGGTCGTCCGTCATGGGCAGGATCACCATCCCCCCGGGCATCCGATAGGCGGCGTCGAGGATGCGCGCGAACGAGCGCATCATGACGATGCCGCAGCCGGGCAGGGAGACGACAGCACGAGCCGCCGCGAAATTCCGGACGTCGAGCGGAATGCTTCTCGCATCCTCCATCGACTCGATCGGCCGAAACGCATCGACGTCGGCAAAGCCGATCAATTGAAGCGCCGAGGATGGGGCGAGGGCGTCGAACAACATGCGTGCGACCGGCTGCTGCAATATGACAATCAAATGAACGTCGGAACATCGCCATCAATGGCGAAACATCGCGCTTCAGTAAACCGGATTCCGGGCCGTAGTATTGCGGACATCATGGCATGAAGCTTGGCGGATCGGTGTCGTCGTCAACGATCTCGAGTCATCGGCTGGCCGGAGGCGAGGTCGATGAAATGCAGCCGCGTGCAGGCGGGACAGGCGAAGGAGGCGAAGCTCTGTGCCTCCTGTCTCAGTTGCTTCTCCAGATGTGTCTGCACATTCATGCCCGTCTGGGGACATCGAAAAACGATCAAATCGACCATCGTCGGAGAATGACGGCGTGGCGGATTGCGTCTTTGATCTAGATCAGTTTTGGAATGACTCCAGACCAACATCCTTGATCTCGCAAAAGCGAAGGGGCCCCGAAGGGCCCCTTTAGAATCACCAGCGGCGATAGCGTGGTCCGTAATAGCGAGGGCCACCGTAAAAGCGCGGTGCATATCGGGGACCGTAATAGGGCCGCGGGGCGTAGTATCCATAGTAGTTCGGGCGCCAGAAGCAGCGTCCCCAGGCGTCACAGACCATGCGGACCTGCTCGACGTCGGAGACCTGCGGCATCGCAGGAGCAGGCGCGATGGGCATGGCAGACGCCGCCGATGATGCGACCAACGCACCCAACAGGGACGCGGCGACGAGGCCAATTCTAAGCTTCATGATGTCTTTCTCCGCTTACGCAATACAGGGATATCGAAGTTTGTTCTGATCAAATTGTGGCGGGACCGAAATGTAATGCTGATGAACAGGTCTTCAGCCCAGCCCGCCGCAGGCCTGACCTTTAGCTCCGCCAGACTATCCCAGGTTCGCGCTCTTGACCAATGCAACGCTTGCGTTGCGCTCCGCAGGACATCGCCGCCATCCTTGATCCCGCGCAATTCGTCGGTGCAGCTTCGTCCCTAAGCTTGGCGTCGTGGCCAGCTTTCGAGCATTTCGATGAGCTGGCTAGCGAGGTGGCTTTGGAGCTGTGCAATGGACCAAATGAGAATCGACAAGGGTGACTGGCTGGTCGTGTGCGACGGGCGCAAGGCGCTTATTCGGAAAACCTCGGCGACGAGATGTTTCCGAACCTCCACACCAGGGAGGTGCACGAACAGCCCAATCCCTCGACCGGTGCGCAAGGGACCGACGCGCCGGGCAGGCTCCACGGCGCGGCCGGTAGCACGCGCAGCTCGGTGGAGCAGACTGATTGGCACGACGAGGCCGAGCGCGCCTTCCTGCGCGGCCTGGCCGGACGGCTCGATGCCGCCGTCAGCTCAGGCGAGAACCTCGGCGTTGACCATGGTGGCCTCGCCGCGTGCGCTTGGGATGATTCGCGCCGATTGTTCGGATGTGGTGCGCAAGGCACTCCAGGGCGAGGTCGGCAAGGACCTCGTCAAACTGCCGGTCTACGAGATCCAGAAGCAATTACTGCTGTCCGCGCCGCCAAATAGCGGCCCCCGCAGAGGACCCGCCTGCACCCCTCAGAAGCAGGGGTGCCGACGGCGGTCCTGGCCGACATAGGCGGCTGCGCTCTGGTAGCAATGGTTGGTCGACGGGCCGTCGTAAAAGGCGAACGTCCCGGGCGTAATGCCGGGCCCGTAATTGTGCAGATAGCTGATCGGGTAGGGCAGCGGGTTCGTGTAGTGGCGATGGTACCGGTGGTATCCCCGCGCCTCTGCGAGGCCAGGGGCAAGGATTGCGGCCGACAGGACAGCAACCGCGGCTACAAGCTTCAACTTGCTCATCTCGAATCTCCGGAACCCGCACGAATAGGTCAGCCGTTTATAGCCAGTTCGGGCGGCCGGAACACCCGTCTGCAGCCCGGAAATCGACGCCAATCCCGCAGATTCCGGGGTGGGTGTGACAGAATTGCCGGTTCTGTGGTCCGGACTTGCCCATTTTTGGCCTTTTCGAGATGCTTAACGAATTCCCCACACAAGTATGACCAAAGAGAATTAGCTCAAGACTCCTGTTGCCGGCTTCTCGGGGTTCATAGACCGGTCCATTCCTGAAGGCTTTCGCCGTCACCTCGCCATGCGCATCACGCTTCTGAGCCTGCTGTTGCTCTCGGTCGTCGCCGCCACGCCGGCGCGGGCCGAGCTGCATATTACCCGCGACCACGGCGGCTATGTCGAGGAGTACAAGGCCAAGTACAAGCGCGTCCGCGAGAAGGGCGAACGCGTCATCATCGACGGCATCTGCAACTCGGCCTGCACCCTGGTGCTCGGCATCGTGCCGATGAACAAGATCTGCGTGACGCCGCGCGCCAGCCTCGGCTTCCACCAGGCTTACTACGACAAGGCCTTCACTTTCGGCATCAAGGTCACCAGCGCGGAGGGGACGTCCGACCTGATGGCCTACTACCCCGACACGGTGAAGGACTGGATTCGCCGCAATGGCGGGCTCACCACCGACATGAAAAAGATCAAGAACGGCGTCGAGCTCTGGAAGATCATCGATCCGTGTCCGGACGAATGGTGAGCCGCTGAGCCGTCCGGTCCGTCGCAGCGCAGCATCGCCCAGACGAAATTGGCCGAAATTCGCATTGCCGCATCGGCCCCCTGTGAGGCAATGAGGGCGGCAATGAACCACAATCAAGAAGCCCTGGCCGCCCGCGCCGCGCCGATCATGTTCGTCCTGCTCTGGAGCACGGGCTTCATCGGCACCAAATACGTCGTCAACAATGCCGATCCCTTGACCTACCTCGCCATCCGCATGGCGTTCGTGGTCGGTCTGATGGCGATCATCGTCGCGATTGCGCGACCGAAATGGCCGGATCGTATCGGCATCGCGCACAGCGCAGTCGCGGGCATTCTCGTCCATGGCTTCTATCTCGGCGGCACCGCAATCGCGATCGCTCACTCGATTCCGGCCGGGCTCTCCGCGCTCATTCCGGGCCTTCAGCCGATCCTGACCTCGACCATCGCCAACCGCTGGCTCGGGGAGAAGGTGACGCCGGTGCAATGGGCGGGGCTCGTGCTTGGCCTCGGCGGCGTGGTGCTGATCCTGCACGGCCGTCCCATGACCGGCGAAGCCGGGCTCGGCTGGCTCGCCTCGGTGGTCTCGCTGATCAGCATCACGCTTGGCACGCTCTATCAGCGCCGCTACTGCAACCACATCGACTGGCGCGCCGGCAATCTCGTGCAGTACGTGTCCGTCACGATCTTCTTCGCGATCGGCGCGTTCCTGTTCGAGGACCGCGTGGTGCACTGGACGCGCGAGTTCATGCTCGCGCTGGCCTGGCTCGCCGTGGCGCTCTCGATCGGGTCGATCGGGCTGCTGTACTGGCTGATCCGCCACGCCGCCGCCACGTCTGTTGCAAGCCTGTTCTATCTGGTGCCCGCCGTGACGGCGCTGATGGCTTATCTGCTGTTCGGAGAAAAGCTCGATGCGCTGGCGGTCGCGGGCATGGTGATGTGCGCGGCCGCGGTGTTCGTGGTCAACCGACGCTTCTAGGGCCGGCGGGCCAAGCCGCTCGAATACATCCCTGACGTGCGCGGCGCGTCCGTGCTAGGGTCGGCGCATTTCAGTGCCCCTTTCACAGGTGATTTTCCATGAAGAAGGCGAGACGCGCATTGCTTGGCAGGTCCCTGAAGCCAGTCCGGATTGCCTGCATTAATTATGCAGAGGAGATGATGAGCGAGCAGGTGATGGCGCGGCTCACGGCCGCGCTGCAGAAATGCTATGACGAGCACTTCCTGCCGGTCTGGGGCTACCCCGTCGATCTCGACGTTACCCGCAAGCCGAAGCCCACTGACTGGCAGTTGGTCTATTTCGACGATGCGACCCACAAGAATTTCCTCGGGCGGCATGAATTGACGCATCGGGGACAGCCGATCTCGAAGATCTTCCTCAAGGCGCTGTCCAAGGACGATCCGGTCAGTCTGGCAGCCTCGCATGAGCTGTTCGAGATGGTGCTCGACCCTATGGCCAATCTGTGGGCCGACAAGACCCGGCACACCCAATACGCCTACGAGGTCTGCGACGCAGTGGAAGAGGACGCCTTCGTCGTCAACGATCTCCCGATGTCGAACTTCGTTTATCCGTCCTGGTTCGAACCCTTCAAGCATCCCCGCGGCACGAAGTTCGACCACATGGGATTGCTCAAGGAGCCGTTCTCGATGACCGAGGGCGGCTACGTCATCAAAAAGGTGAACGGCAGGAGATTGATCAAGCAGTTCGGCTCGCCCGAGAAGCGCCGGCGCTTCAACGCCGAGGACCGGCGCGGCCATCGCAGCGAATTTCGCGATCCGCAAGGCGAGCATCACCCGGGCCGGCGCGCAGCCAAGCGGTGAGGGTAGGGTATCGCTGGAGCCGTCTCCGGGCGCGTCCGCCCCCGGAGACTTGAGCGTTGCGATCAGCGCTTGGCCTTCGTGGCCTTCTTTTTCGACTTGGCAGCTTTCTTGGTGGCCTTCTTTGCTGTTTTCTTGGCCGCCTTCTTCGACGACTTCTTTGCAGCTTTCTTCGAAGTCTTCTTGGTGGCCTTCGAAGTTTTCTTCGGAGCCTTCTTGGCTTTCTTCTTGGACGCCTTCTTCGGCGCTACCTTCTTCGCAGCCTTCTTGGCGGCTTTCCTGACCTGCTTCACCGCAGTGACAGCGGCGTCCTTGGTCGCTTCCACGGCGGTGGTGATCGTGTCCATCGCCTGTTCGGTGATCGGCTTGTCGTCGTCCATATCGTCCCCCACGGTTTGCATGGAGCGGTGACGATAGCGCGTTTCATAATTGTGTCAAAGCAACGCTCAACCTTTGCGGATCTTTGCGTAGGCGGTGAGCGCGCGCTCTCGTCCCTTGGCATGATCGACGATCGGATGCGGATAGCTCTTGCCGAGCGTGACGCCGGCGCTCGCAAGCTCGATCGGTGTCGCCTGCCAGGGCTGATGGATCAGCTCGGGTGGCACATCCTTCAACTCGGGCACCCAGCGTCGCACATAGGCTCCATCCGGGTCGAACCTCTCGCCCTGGAGCACCGGATTGAACACGCGGAAATAAGGCGCCGCGTCGGCGCCGCAGCCGGCGACCCACTGCCAGTTGGCGGGATTGCTGCCGGCATCCGCATCGACCAGCGTGTCCCAGAACCAGCTTTCGCCGTCGCGCCAGTCGATCAGGAGGTGCTTGACCAGGAACGAGGCGACGACCATTCGCACCCGGTTGTGCATCACGCCAGTGTGCCAGAGCTCGCGCAGGCCGGCGTCGACGATGGGATAGCCGGTGCGGCCGCGCTGCCAGGCGGAGAGCGCCTTGGCGTCGGGCTTCCATGGGAAGCCGTCGAAATTCGCTTGCAGGTTTTCGGTTGCAAGATTGGGGTGGTCGTGCAGCAGGTGCCGGCAGAACTCACGCCAGCCGAGCTCGCTCAGGAACTTGTCGACGCCGGGTCCGATCGCGGGATTTTCCGCCGCGGCGAACCGCGCGGCGTGCCAGACCTGGCGCGGGCTGAGCTCGCCGAACCTCAAATGCGGTGACAGGCGTGAGGTGCCCTCTCGGTCCGGGCGGTCGCGATCGCCGACATAGCCTTGTGCGGTGTGCTTGAGGAAGTCGCGCAGGCGAGCGCGGGCGGAAGCTTCGCCCGGGGTCCATGTCTCGCGCAGGCCGCCGGCCCAATCTGGCTTGCCAGGCTCGAGCTTCCAGGTCTCCAGCGTGTCACTGGCGACCGTCGGCGCAGGACGCAGGTCCTTCGGCGCCGGCAGGGGCTTTGGCGGATCGCCGAGCGCCAGCACGCGCCGCCAGAATGGCGTGAACACGCGCAAGCCGCGGCCTTCCTTGTTGCGGATTACCGCGGGCGGAACGAGCAGGTCGCCGGGGAAACATTGCGAGTCCACGCCGATCTTTGCCAGCGCGGATTCGAGCTGCCGCTCAATCGCCTGATGCGGCGCCTGTGCGATCCCGTTCCAGTGGACCGTGCGGGCTCCGCTCTCACGCGCCACCTGCGCGATCACCCTGGCTGCCGGCCCCTTGCGCAGGATCAGCGATCCGCCGCGCGTGGCAATGTCCGCGCCGAGCGCCCGCAGCGACTGCGCCAGCCACCAGCGCGCCGCGGCGCCCGGCGCTCGCCCGGCCGAATCGTCCAGCACATAGAGGCAGATCACCGGCGCGCCGGTCTTCGCAGCCGCCTTGGCGGCAGCGTGGAGGGCGGGGTGGTCGGACAGGCGGAGGTCGTCGCGAAGCCAGACGATGATAGGCGGAGCGCTTGGCGTAGTGCTTAGCGTAGTTCTGGGCGTGGTCAGGGTGGCCTCGTTAACGATTTGGAAAGCATGTCGCGTGCTGCGATGGAACCGTCATTAATGCGACCGTAAGCCGATTGCACGAGTATGCAGGAATTACGGAGGTGATTTCATTCATGTACGGACGAGCAACGGCGAAGTTTCTGCCGCAATTCAAACTTGGCACCAAGGCGCTCCTGTGCGCGGTGTTGCTGATCGCCATGAATACGGCGCTCGTGGTTGGCGCCGGCTATTGGTCGCTCAGCTCCGCTTTCAACGATCGTGCGCTCCGCGACATCGAGGTTAGCCTGCGGACGCTGGCCCTGGCCTTTGCCGAAATCGTTCCCGATGCGAAGATCACGATGCGGGATGGCGCGGTGGCGCGCGCCGAGATTCCCAAGATGCCGGACTTCAGGGATCACGCCATCGTCGATCGCGCGGTGTCCTATGTCGGCGGCAACGCGACCCTGTTCGTGTTCGACGATGCGAGCGGGCAGTTCGTGCGGCGGTCGACCAACGTGAAGAAGGAAAATGGCGACCGCGCCGTCGGGACCCAGCTTGCCGCCGATCATCCGGCGCAGGCGCTGCTGCGTCGTGGGGAGGCCTACAAGGGCCCGGCCACCCTGTTCGGCAAGTCCTTCATGACCGCCTATTTCCCGATCGCCGACGCCAGCGGCAAGGTCGCCGGCATCCTCTATGTCGGCATCCCGATGGCCCAATTCGAGAGCATGCTGGCCCACACCATCGAAAGCATGGCGATCGCCGCCGGGCTCGCGGCGCTGCTGGTGCTGGTTCTGACCTTGCTGGTCGTCCGCCGCGTCACCAAGCCGCTCACCTCAGTGACGCGCTCGCTGACCGCGCTCGCCGAAGGCCAGAGCGACGTCGAGATCGATTGCGAGAATCGCGCCGACGAGATCGGCGAGATCGCCCGCACGGTCGGGGTGTTCAGGAGCAATTCGCAGGAGCGGGCGCGGATGCGCAGCGAGCAGGCGGCCGCTTCGGCTGCGGCCGCCGAGCAGCGCAAATCCGAGCTGCGCAATTTCGTCGAGGAGTTCCGGGGCGGTGTCGGCGGCATTCTCGACAAGGTGCTGACATCGTCAGGCGAATTCGAGCGGACGGCGCGGCAGCTCACCGACACTGCGCGCTCCACCGCCGATCTGTCGGCGCGGTCGGCCGGAGCTTCCGAAAGCGCCTCCGAGCACGTGCGTTCGGCGGCGTCCGCCTCGGACGAGCTGTCTCAATCGATCTCCGAAATCACCCGGCGGGTGCAGGAATCGAACGTCATTTCCGCTGAGGCCGTGCGGCAGGCCGAGGCGACCGATCAGCGCATCGCGCAGCTCTCCGAGGCGGGCGCGCGCATCGGCGATGTCGTCAAGCTGATCACCTCGATCGCCGAGCAGACCAACCTGCTGGCGCTGAACGCGACCATCGAAGCCGCGCGCGCGGGCGATGCCGGCCGCGGTTTTGCGGTGGTGGCCCAGGAGGTCAAGACGCTCGCCGGCCAGACTGCCAAGGCAACCGACGAGATCTCGAACCAGATCGCCAGCATGCAGCTTGCGACCGAGGAATCGGTTGTCGCCATCAAGGCGATCAGCCAGACCATCGAGCGCATCAGCGGCATCGCGGGCTCGATCTCGGCGGCGGTCGAGCAGCAGAAGAGCGCGACCCAAAACATCGTCGCCAGCGTTCGCGCGGCGGTATCGGGCACGGCCGATGTCGCCGTCAACGTCCGTCAGGCCGCCGAGGGTGCGAACGAGACCGGTGAGACGTCCAGCCGGATGTTTGCTTCCGCTCAGGCGTTGTCGGGCGAGAGCCTGCATCTGAAGGCCGAGGTCGAGGGCTTCCTCGAACGCGTGCGCGCGGCGTAAGAGCTAACATCGTCGTCCCGGGCGGCGCTGACGCATCGCCCGGAATGACAGTTCCGTTATTTCGGCTGCGGCACGATCCGGATGTAGGGCTTCGGCTCCTTCCAGCCTTGCGGGTAGATCGTCTTGGCCTCGTCGTTGGAGACCGAGCCCGCGATGATGACGTCGTCACCCTGCGACCAGTCGGCCGGGGTCGCGACGCGGTGCTTGGCGGTGAGCTGGAGCGAGTCGATCACGCGGAGGATCTCCTGGAAGTTCCGACCCGTCGTCATCGGATAGACCAGCACCAGCTTGATCTTCTTGTCCGGCCCGATGATGAAGACGTTGCGGACCGTCTGGTTGTCGGCGGCCGTGCGGGTGAGGGGATCGCCCGAAATCGCGGCCGGCAGCATGCCGTAGAGCTTGGAGACGTTGTAATCGGTGTCGCCGATCATCGGATAGTTCGGGGCCGCGCCTTGCGTCTCCTTGATGTCCTCCGACCATTTGGAATGGCGGTCGACCGGATCAACCGAGAGGCCCATCAGCTTGACGCCGCGCTTGTCGAATTCCGGCTTCAGCTTGGCCAGCGCGCCGAGCTCGGTCGTGCAAACCGGTGTGAAGTCCTTCGGGTGCGAGAACAGCAGCGCCCAGCTATTGCCGATCCAGTCGTGGAACTTGATCTTCCCTTCGGTGGTCTCGGCTTCGAAGTCGGGGGCGGTGGTGCCAATCGGAAGTGTCATGGTTCTACCTCATGTTATTGAATTTACTTGCGAATTCATCTTTGACCGTCGCGGCCATTATAGGGTCTCCGCGATCCCAAGTGAACGCTAACTGAACCGCTTCAAGTAAAATGTGAATTCCTTCTTTGAAGGCCTGATTTCCTAGCACCTTTTTGTTACAGCCGCGCCCGCGGCGAAACATCTCCACCGGGGCTATACGGGCGTGATTGCCCCGAGAAAGCCTTTTATGACTTCCATCACGCTCGCCCGGCGCTCGCCAGAACCAAAATGGTCCTGACAGCGACCAATTGGCAACTATCTCAAAGAGTCGCGATCCCGGTGCCGAATCATTAACCACCCCTTTACGCCGGCATGAAAATGCTGGCCGATCAGAAGAAATCTGGAAGTGAACTATGTCTGCCGCTGCGCATAAGTCTGTTGAGTCACCGTCCCTCGAACCATCCTGCCGCGATACCTCGACCCATGCACTGACCATCGTGCGCGACGGCGTGATCACGGGCGAAGGCCCGACCACCAAGGGAAGGGTGCACTTCTCCCGCTCGCTCGATGCCGATGACACCGCCTGGTGCGCCCGCATCCTCACCGCCACGGCCGTCAACGACCAGCCGGTCAGCCGCACTGAGGCCGAAGTGCTGTTCGAGATCAACGAAGCCGCCACCGAGCGCACCGATGGCGGCCGGTTCGACGACCTGCTCGCCAAGGCGGTAGCTCATTATGCGGCGAGCGCCTCCGGCCTGAAGGTGCCGCCGCGCAGCGTGGCGCTGTCGGCCGAGTCCGACATCGAGAGCTGGGCGCCGTCCTATGCCTCCAAGGTCAACAGCGAAATGCTGGAGTGGATCGCCGGCCAGATGCGCGGCAAGCGCCACAACAACCGTCGCCTGATGGCGATGGTGGCGACCTTCCTGGGCGCCACCGCGCTGCCCCTGGCGGGCCAATTGCCGAACGTGTTCGACATCGGCATGTAAGATTTTGGGCATGTAAAATTCTGCGCCCGTCACGAAGGACGCATTTGAACGGCGGGGTTACTTCCCCGCCGTTTTTTGTTTGCCGGCGTCCGGCTCCAGCCCGAGGGTGCGACCCGGGAAACCGGCGGCGTCGAAATAGCGTTGGCTGCCGACGCGCTGGAAGTTCAGCACGGTCTGCAGGCCGTTCTCGGACTTCTTCGACTTCTCGACCCCCTTGTACGCCTTCGGCACGACGCCGTTGGGCAGGGCCTCCGACATCACGCGGCCGACTAGGCCGCCGTTCTGCGAAGCGCGCAGTCCGAGGAGCTGGGCTGCCGTCATGCCGACGTCGGCATTGCTGACCGGGATCTCGCTGACATAGCCGGCTTTGAAGTCCGGACCGATCGCGGCCATGAAGTTCATGGTGTCGCCGCGGCTGAAGCTGCCATGCATGCCCTGACCCTGGCGCAGCACGGTGTCGGCGACCTGCACCGAGCAGTTGGTCGGCGCCTCGCCGCAATCGCTGGCATAGGAGCGGAAGTTGACAACGATCGCCGGCGTCGGCGTCGCCGCCTTGCCGCGCAGGTTGACGCTCGACAGCGGCAGCGTACCGGGGAGGCGGCCGAGCGAGTCGTCGACGAACAGGCCGGAGACGTAGTCCTGCTCGAGCAGCACCTTGACGGTCCTGGCCGCCAGCTTCTTGTCCTTGTTCGGCAAATAGATCAGGTCGGAGCCGCCATTCGTCGCGACGATGAGATCGGGTTTTTCCGGATCCTTGCCGAGCACGCCGTTGCCGGCCTTCGGGTGCTTGTTGCCCTCGACCCTGGCGTTCTTGTCGTTGGGATCGAACAGCGGCAGGTCGAGCGCCTTGGCAAGGTCGAGCGCCAGAAAGCCCATCGGCAAAAAGTCCTTCGGCGTGTCGTCATAGCTGACCTTGGCCGAGGGGCTGGTCTTGCTTTCCTTGGAGATGGTCGAGAAGCCGTGGTCGGCCTGGACCATGATGTTGGTGGTGGTAGCAAGGCCGAGCTCGTCCAGCGCCTTGCGGAGCTGGGCGAGGTTGTTGTCGGCATTCTTGATGCCGGCCATCGAGGTCGGCCCGTTGATGCCGGGCATGATCTGGTTGAGGCTGTCGCCGGTGTTGTGCTGACTGCCGTCGGGGTCGCGCGACCAGAACACCAGCACGAACGGCTTGTTGCGCGCCTTGAACATCGGCAGCACGACCTTGGCCGCGACGTCGGCGAAATAGGCCTGCTGCGCGACGTTGGCCGCCGTGGTGCCGGGCGTCTTGGCATCGCCCGCCTTGGAGTTGTCGCCGCGCGGCGGCGTGGCGAGGGGCAGGCCAGCCTTGGTGAGAGCGGCCTTGACTTCGTCCGACAGCGCCACGCCGTTCTTGCCGCCGGTCGCGTCGTCGAACACGACCGAATGCAGGCCGGCCCTTTCGGGCTTGTCGGTGTGGTCGAACTGATAGGTCGGACCATGCTTGCCGAGCGCGGCGGTGCTGTAGCCCTTGTCGCGGGCCAATTTCAGGATCGTGTCCTCGTTGAGGTAGTCGCCCTTGAAATGCTCGTCGATGTCGCCAAGCACGGCGTCGTTCTCAATGAAAGGGACCACGGTGTCGCCGGCGGGCACCGAGGTGTAGTTGGTCCAGATCGTATTGGAGAACACGCCGGTATCGCCGAGATAATGGCCGGTCGACATCGCCGAGCCGTTGGCCATGGTGAAGGTCGGGAACAGCGAATGCGAATTCTTGAAGTTGACGCCCTTGTCGCGGATTTCGGCCATTGCGGGGGCGGTCTCAGGCGTGACCTTCAGCGCCCGCAGACCGTCCGGAATGAACAGGATCAGGTTACGGGGCGTGTTGTTCTCGGCGGAGGCAGATCCGGTCGAAAATCCGGCGGACAACACTGTCAGTCCGGCTGACAGCAACACCAGTGAACGGCGCATCAAAATCTCTCCCTGCGAGGCGGCTTGGCCGCCAAACCGCGGCCCCCGCCTTCGTTTAGTTTCGCTGCATGACGGTTTTGTTACAAGAGCGGAGCGCCATGTAAAGAAGGACAGGGGCCCCGCTCTGCGCGGCGTCCGGCGGCACGAGATCGCGGTGTCGGCACGCGCTGCTTCAGCATCGTTATTGCGAGCGCAGCGAAGCAATCCAGAATCTTTCCGCGGCGGCAGACTGGATTGCTTCGCTGCGCTCGCAATGACGGAGTGAGTGGCTGGCAGCGTTGCGCTTCGATTCGCATTCCGAGTGGCAGACACACCTTCGCCCTCTCGCGGCGCATTTCGCCCGAGCTTTGCTTGGTCGCCTCACCCTCAAAATGAAAGAGGGCGCAGGGAAGACCGGGTGCCGGCTGGCACCCGCGGTCCACTGTGCGAGATTGTCGTGAACAAAATTGCACAGCAGCATACAGGTGAAGCCAAAACATCCGGCCTTCCCTGCGCAGTGGCTTTACGGCTTATGTCGTGCTCTCCCCGGGGAGCGATGCACTATTGCCCCCGTCGCCTTGCGGATGGCTGATGCGTGTGCCCGGTTGGGCAACCCACATCACCGCAACGCTTGACGCACAGACCCCGGGCGTCAGGACCACACGATTTTGCCGTACGCCGATCGCACCGGTCGTGTGCGCGAGGCCTTCACTCACGGTTGCCCGCCCTGCGAAGCCGATCGCGCCGATGTGACCAACGTCCACCGCCGTCCGGCCCGCGTTCGTGACGATCGCGATACGCCCCTCTTCCTTGGGCCGGGTTGAGAAAATATCTAACAAAAATCCGAATTCTAATAAGAGAAATATTTTGTCGCCGTTGCGTTGACCCCGGACTTGGGTGTTTCGCTCGAAATGACGCAAGGGATTGTGGCCGAGCGGTCAATCCGGTGCCGTCGGCACCGGCGTATTCTGAGCGACCGCCTTGGCCGGCGCGGCCGTCGTGGAATTGCGGCCGCCATTGGCCAGGTTGCGGCGAAGCGATGGCGGCGCCGCCTGCAGGGCAAAGATGATCGCGATCTGGGTCCGGTTCTGGAGACGGTATTTGCGCATGATATTGCCGATATGCGCCCGCACCGTGTTCTCCGAGATCTTGAGCTCGTACGCGATGTTCTTGTTCTGCATTCCGCGGGCGATCAGCGTCATCAGGTCCCGCTCGCGTGGCGTTGGTGTGATCGAATATTTCGGATCCGGACTCATAACTGCTCCTCCGTGGCCATTGGTCGATGCGAACACTCCAGCATATTCTCACTCCGTCTTGAGTGCCTCGATCGGGCTGAGCTTGGATGCCTTGTGGGCGGGATAAAAGCCGAAGATCAGGCCGGTCGCGATCGAGAAGGCGAGGGCAAGGCCGATCGCCTGACCGTCGATCGAGGTGATCCATCCTGCCATGCGAGCGACCGTCATCGAGAGCGTGACGCCGGCACCGACGCCGATCGCGCCGCCGAGCAGGCAGAGCACGAGGGCCTCGCAGAGAAACTGAAGACGGATGTCCCGCATCCGCCCGCCAAGCGCGCGGCGGATTCCGATCTCGCGCGTGCGCTCGGTGACCGAAACGATCATGACGTTCATGATGCTGATGCCGCCAACGAGCAGCGAGACCGAGGCGATGGCGACGAGCAGGAGCGCGACGGTGCGGATCGCTCCCTGCTGCGCTTCCATGGCGGCGGCCGGATCCTGGACCTTGAAGTCGTCCTCCTGGCCAGCGGGAATACGGTGGCGCTGCCGCAGCAGGTTTTCGATCTCCGTTCGCGCCCCCGCCATCTGTCCGTCCGCGGCCACCTTGGCGATGATATAGGCGACCGAATCCCGGTTGATGTTGCTTGCGCTGCCGAGGAAGCGCAGCTTGGCCGTGGTGAGCGGCACGAAGGCGACGTCGTCCTGCGCCGGTCCCTTGCGATCGAGAACGCCGACCACTTCGAGCGGCACCTTCATGATCCTGATCTGTGCGCCGATCGGGTCTTCGCCGGGCGCGAACAGCTCATGCGCCACCGTGCTGCCGAGGATCACGACCTTGCCGGCTGCTGCCTCCTCGCTGCCGGAAAAATAGCGGCCGGTCGCAAGCTGCCAGTCGCGCACCATGAAGTGCCCGGTCGTCGTCCCGTTGATGGTCGTGTTCCAGTTCTTGCTCTCGTGAATGACCTGGGCCGTTCCTGCAATCGAACCGGCCGCTGCCTGGATCTCGGGGATCTGCTCGAGGATCGCCTGCACGTCGCTCTCGGTCATGGTCAGCTTGCTGCCATCCTTGAGACGCACGCCGCCCTGGTAGACCGCGCCGGGGTTGATCATCAGCACGTTGGCTCCGATTGACCGGATCTGCTCCTGCAGGCGAAGCTGCGCGCCGGATCCGATCGCAAACACCGTCACGATCGAGGCGACGCCGATCACGATGCCGAGCATGGTGAGGATGCTGCGCAACGGATTCAGGCGCAAGGCGTGCAAAGCGATCTGAAAGCCCTGGAGCATGGTCATGGCGCAGCGTTCCGTTTCGGCAGGATCGGGACCAGCGTTTCGTCCGCGACGAGCTCGCCGTCGTGCAGGCGGATCGTGCGCCGGCACTGGGTCGCGATGCCGGGGTCATGCGTGATCATCACGATGGTCTGGCCGGTCCGGTTCAGCGCGGCGAACAGGGCCAGTATCTCGGCGCCGGTACGGCTATCGAGCGCGCCAGTCGGCTCGTCGGCGAGCACGATCAGCGGGGAGGCGATCAGGGCGCGCGCGATCGCGACGCGCTGCTGCTCACCGCCCGAAAGCTGTCGCGGGAAGTGGTGGGCCCGGTGCACCATGCCGACGGCCTCCAGGCTCTGCTCGGCGCGGGCCAGACGCTCCTTGCGGCTGATGCCGCAATAGACCAGCGGCAGCGCGACGTTCTCAATCGCATTGTGGCGAGCGAGCAGATTGTAGGACTGGAACACGAAGCCGATGCTGCGGGCGCGCAGGGACGACCGGTGGTTTTCCGAGAGATCGGCGACGTCGGCTCCCTCGAGATAGAGCGCGCCCTCGCTCGGCAGGTCGAGCAGCCCGATCATGTTCATCAGCGTCGATTTTCCGGAGCCCGAGGGTCCCATCACGGCGACGATCTCGCCTCGTTCGATGTCGAAGCTGACATTGCGCACCGCAGTCACCGCTACTCCGTCGGCGCGATAGGTCCTGGAGACCGACTGCAGGCTGATGAGGGGCGGGAGGGCCGTCATGATCCGAACCTGATGCCGAGAAAGTCCATGCCCGCCGGCCGGATGGCCTGACCCACGGCGACCTGGCTGCCCTCGACGAGGTCTCCGCTCCTGAGTGCGACCTGTTCGGTGCCGGACGCGCCGACAGTCACGGGAATACGCCGGAGCGAGCCGCTTGCGGTGCGTGCCCACACGGCGCTGCGCGCCGCGGCGTCCGGCCGCGTGCCGGAGGGCTGGAAGCGCAACGCGGCAAGCGGCACTTTCAGCACGTCGTCCTGCCGCTCGATCACGATTTTCACCAGCGCCGTCATGCCGGGCAGCAACGCGCCGTCGAGATTGGAGGTGGCCAGGACGACGGTGTAGGTCACGACGTGCTGCTGGTTCTGCGGTGCCTTGCGCACCTGCCGCACCACCGCCTCGAAGCGACGGTCCGGGTAGGCATCCACCGTGAAATGCGCGCGCTGGTCGGGGGCGATGCGCCCGATATCGGCTTCGTCGACCTGCGCGTGGATTTCCATGTCCTCCAGTCGATGCGCGACCACAAACGTGGTGCGCGATTCCAGTCCGACCGCGAGGGTCTGGCCCTCGTTGACGAACCTGCCGACGACGACGCCATCGATCGGCGAGCGGATCACGGTGCGGTCGAGATCGGCCTGGGCCGCAGCGAGAACGGCCGCCTTTTCCGGCACGGCCATGCGTGCCTGCTGCAATTCCGCCTCGATCCGGCGGACGTCGGCCTGCGCCCCATCCACCGCATAGGAGTTGAGGGACATCAGAACCTCGGCCTCGCGTTCCTGGGCCAGACGTGCGGTGAACTCCGTCTGCGCGTCGTCGACCGTCGTCGTGGCCACCACGTTTTGCGACTGGAGTGCCTGCTTCCGCTGCAAGGTCTTTTGCGCCGAGCTCTTGACCGCCTGGGCGCTCTCGAGCTTGGCAGCGAGCACGTCCCGGCTACCCCTTGCGTTTTGCAGATCGATCCTGCTGCGATCGAGCTTGGCCCGTGCGACGTCGACCAGAGAATTGGCAACGGCCAGAGAGGCCCGGGCTTCGTCGACCTTGGCCGCAAAGCTGCGCGGATCGATCAGGGCGAGCGGCTGATCCTTGCTGACCGTGTCGTTGAAATCGACATAGACCCGGGCGAGCTGCCCGGACAGCTGGGAACCCACCTCGATCGTCTTGACCGGCTGCAGGGCTCCGGTGACGGTGATGGTCTGCTCGATGCTGCCGCGCTGGATTGAGGCAAAGCGGAATACGGGGGCGTCCGATCCGAAGCTCCGTGCTTCCAGCCCCACGGGTCTGAGCAGCCGTTGGCTCGATGCGTAGGCGAGGGCCGCCTTCTGCGCCGCGGCCCCGGCCGCGTCGGTGATGACGGCCGGCCCCGCGGCGTAGACCGCGGCGAGGCCACATGCAGTTCCGAGCAAGGCAATAACTGGCACAAATCGCATATCAAAAACCCGCCTCTTGAAATGGCATCGTTGGCGGCAAAGGCAAAGATCGCGCTATGGTTGTAAACCCGCTATGGTTGTAAATCTTGAAAAACGCAGGCGATCGTCAGTGTGTCGCCGCTGCCGGGGCGACGGTCGGGTGCGCTTGATGATCCAGAAGTAAAGTCCGCGGGTGCTATTTTTCACGACTTGCCCGAAATGCATACGGAGCGTATCGATATGACGCGCGCGGTATCGAACTCGACAAGCTGACTGAACGTCTCGTCTGCTCTGGCCGGAGCGGCCAGCGCCCGGCGTTCAAGTCGGCACGTGGGTGGCGACGCCATGACGCACTCGGCGATACCGAAGTTCCCACGCCAGATCGTCGCGTTTCCGGTCGTCGCATTCCCAATCGCAGCATTGCCGATATCGCGCCTCGCCATGATGCCGCAGGTCGCGAGGGCGCATCCCCGCAATCACGAAACCCGATGTGTGAACACCTTCACTCGTCTTGAACGGGTGTTGGGCCTAAGACGTCGAAGCGGCGGATCGGAGCGACTCGCTCGATCCCCGCGAATTCATCCAAGCACCTTGATCTCGCTTGCAAGAAGAATGGATGGCTCGTTGCTTGTTCATCGAGCCCCAATCCGGGGAGCCCGTTTCCATGAGTTCAGGTCAAGCCACAGTTTATGTCATTGACGACGAGATCCAGATTCGAACCGCGATAGGAAGTCTCTGCGAGGAGACCGGGCATCAGGTGAAATTGTTTGCGTCGACCGACGAGTTTCTCGGGGAGACTATTTCCGGCGGGCCTTCATGCCTTGTGCTCGACGTCCGCTTTCCCGGCACGGCGCCGACCGGCCTCGAGCTTCAGCGCCGGCTCGCCGAGACGGGCGTGCTTATCCCGATCGTCTTCATCAGCGGCCATTCCGACGTCCGCGTCTCGGTCGAGGCCATGAAGCGCGGCGCAGTCGAGTTTCTTCCAAAACCCTTTCGCGAACAGGAGATCCTCGACGCGATCAGGCACGGCATCGAGCGCGACCGCAGGCGGCTCGAACGCGAAGATAGCGTGCGCGAAGCGCGCCAGCGCGTCGAGACGCTGACGGCGAGGGAGCGGGAGATCATGCTGTTGATGGCCGAAGGTCTCGTCGCCAAGCAGATCGCGGCGAGGCTCGGGGTGAGCGAAGTGACGGCCAAGGTCCATCGCACCAGGATGATGCGAAAGCTGGAGCTTCGCTCGCCGATCGAGGTGGTGCGGTTGGTCGACAGCATGGGACGCGAAGAAGAGACGACACGAACCGGCACGGGCTACAGCTAGTGCCGCAGGCACCAAGGCGCCGCGCAACGTCTAGTCCGTACCGATTAGCATGAACTGCAGTCTGTCGCACGCAGCACGATCGGTTCAAAGTCGGTCCTGCGATGTCGGCCTCCTCCAAGACGGCATCCGAACCCAGTCAGAGATCTTAGCCAGAAAGGATATTCCATGCGCAAATTGTTTTTTGCTTCCGTTGCCGTGCTCGCCCTCTCCTCCGCCGCGCAGGCCGCCAACACTGCGACCACGGTGCAAGTGGGCGTCGTGAATGGTTCCAGCGTCTCGCAGCAGGGCCTCACCAACGACAGCTCGTCAACCAGCCAGCTCGGCATCATCAACAGCGCGACCACGATGCAGGGCACCAGCGCGGCCTCCCTCAACAACGGCAGCACGGTCAACCAGGTCGGCGTGCAGAACTCGGCGACGACCGGCCAGGTGGCGTTCGGCAACAACGGCAGCGCGATTACCCAGAACTCGTTCGGGCCTGCCGCGCTTCAGAACAACGCCGCCGCCGTCGGACAACTCAGCGTGTTCGGCGTCAACAGCAGCACCGTCTCGCAGACGGCGCACTAAGCCAGCCCCGTTTGGCCGGACGCGTCATCTGCGGCGCGTCCGCGCCATCCTTGAAAGCACCGCCTCGGGCGGGACGACTCGGTGAGAGCTTGTCCGCCGACTTTCGCGGAGGAAATGTCATGCATCAAAAATATCTCGTTGCCACGATCGTCGCGTTCGGCTTGCTGACCGCTGTCGATGCCCAGGCCGGCAACTCGGCCACCGTGCTGCAATTCGGCACCACCAACAACTCCTTCATCTCGCAGAGTGGCGGCACCAACAACAGCGCCACCACGATGCAGTTCGGCGCCACCAATACTGCGACCACCCTGCAGACGGGCTCGCTCCTGACCGTCAACACCTCAGTGATCGGGCAGGGCGGCACCACCGCGACGGCGTCCAACACCGCGTTACTCGGCCAGGCCGGTGGCTCCAATTCGAGCCTGATCGGCCAGCTCGGCGCGAACAACGCGGCGGCCGTCGGACAGCTCGGAATCCTGAACGGCTCGACGATTTTGCAGCAGACTCCTTGATCGCAAATCCATTTTCAGTCGCGAGGCATGTCATGAGACATTTTTCCGGCGCCGCCTGCGGCGCGTTTCTCACCTTGTGTTGCATAGGCGCCGGATCGGCCGGTGCCCAGACCGCCGACATCAAGACCATCGTGTCGCTCGGCGGCCCGCCGGTCGTGCTGAACCAGAACAGTCAGCTCAACATGGCCGGCGTGTTCATGATAGGCGGCAGCACCAGCGCGACCGTCAGTCAAAACGGCACGAACAACGCGACCGGAATCCTGCAATTCGGCGGGACGACGTTGGCATCGGTCGGGCAGGCGGGCGTGAACAATGTCGCGTTTGTCGGCCAGGCCGGCCAGTCGACCAGCAGTTTCCTGTCCCAGTTCGGCGCGTTCAACTCGGCGACTGTTGTCCAGAATAGCCATTGAGCCGGGCGCGACCTCAGCGTCGTCAGAAATGTAATGGGGGCAAGGCAATGATATCCGGTAGACTGCTCCTGGCATTGGCGGCATTGCTCGCCGCCGTCAGCGTCGCGTCCGAGGCATCCGCCGGATCCGTCCAGCGCGGCGTGACGAACCGGAACGTGAGCATCGAAACGATCGTGCAATTCGGCAACGACGTCCAGCCGGTCACGATCGAGGAGAACAGCAGCATCAATATTGCGCGTGTCATCCAGATCGGTGGCACGGGAACGGTCGATGCGACGATCATCCAGAACGGCACGCGAAACTATGTCGATGTGATCCAGGTGGGTGGCACCACCAATTTGGCGATCGGTCAGTCGGGTGTGAGCAACATCGCCGATATCACTCAGGTCGGCAATTCCACCAATGCCCTCCTGCTCCAGATCGGCGATATGAACACGGGAACGGTGCGACAATTCGGGCGCTTCAACTGGCTGTCGATATTTCAGTTCAGCCGGTGATCAGAAGGTGAGGTGCAATATGAGGTTCATCGTACTTGCAGCAGGAATGAGCATCATGACGGCGATGACAGCCGGGCCGGCCGGAGCTGGCGAGTCAGGTGACGGCCATACCACAATGGTTCAGGACGAGAATGGCACATCCGTCATCACCCAGAGCGGCGATCCGGCGCAGGCTGAGGTCAAGATCGAGAAGGAGCCTGGGCGCACGACGGTCTATCGTCGCAGCGGCGGCAACACCGCCATTGTGACGCAGGGCACCGGAAATCCACAGGACATGCTGGACTGGCTACGCAAGCAGCAGGGCCGCTGACGCACGAAGGCCCATCGTCCGTGATGGACGATGGGCCTCATCGTGAGCGGGCGTTACCAGCTGCGATAGACGCCGGTCAGGGTGCCGTTGTTGTTGCCCTCCGGGCCGACATCGCCCTGCGTCGAGCTCGGCGCGGGATGGTTGGTGCCGTTGAGCGCACCGTAAGGTCCGGCTACATCAGGATAGTACGCGCGTGGCTGAACCGGTTGGTAAGCGGGGGCGGTGCGATCCCAACCCGCGCGGGATCCGTTCCAATCATAGCCCTGGGCCGAGGCGGCCGCCGTGCCCGCGACGAGGGAAGCCGTGATCAGGCAGAGGAGTTTCGATTTGTTCTGCATTGGAGATGCTCCTTGCTGGTGTCGGGAGCCAACGACCGCAGTGCGGGAGCGTTCCGGGTGTTGTCGGCCGAAGCGATCAACTCCGATCAACTGGTTATGAAGTCCGTTTCCCGGGAACACGAGCGACATCAGCCGGAATCCCGGGCGTCTTGCCGCAGCTTGTTCCCTGTTCATCCCGTGCCTTAACCAATAATTAATTATACGTTTGCGGGTGGGCGACAGCCCGGCCTAGCGTGCGGTGGGGAGCCGCTATTCGCGAAGCCAAACGAGTTGGTGCGTATCATGATGTCGAGATCATTTGGGGCGTTGCTCGCCTCGCTCAGCGCAGCCGCGCTGCTCCTTGCCCCCAGCGTCAGTTTTGCCAGGCCCGGTGGCACCGTCGCGCATGCCGCCACGCCTTCCGGTCCGGCGGCGCGTCCGCCGATTGCGCCGGGCGCCAGGTTCCGTGGCCGCAACACGCCCTGGGTCTACTGGCCGGGCGGCGGCGGGTTCTACTATGACAATGCTGGCTACGGCCAGCCTTTCGCCGAGACCGCCCAACCCGTCTCCAGCGACGTGCGCTACACCTATACGTACGACGTTCCCTGGGACTGGACGCATCGCTTCCCGCCCAACGTGGTGCCGTCAGACCGGCCCTACGTGCCGAGCTGTCCGACGGAGCAGGTCACTGTGCCCGGCCGCGGCGGCGGCGAGCACACCGTCAACATCATGCGCTGCTACTGAGCAGCGAGTTCGGCTCAGCTAGCCCAGCTCAAAACTGGTCACGCCGAAGACGCGGTCGATCCGCAGCGGCGCGACCGGCCCCGTGTACATCCGCGCCGTCTCAAACACCGGCTTCAGCCCGAGCGATTCCGCGAGTGCAATCGCCTCGCGATTGACGGCGGGAACGTCGAGGAAGATTTCGCCGCCGTTTGCGCTTTCCAGCAAGGCCTCCACGATCGCGTCCGCCGCCGCGCGGTCGTCGGCGACGAGCGGGCCGATCTTGCGGCCGGTCCGGCACGGCCGGATCACGCCCCATGCGGCGAGCTTGCCGTCGCGCAGCAGCGCGCGACCGACATGTCCTGAGGTACCGATCCAGGCACGCAGGAAAGCGCTGCGCGGAGCCGGGAACACCGTTTCATCATCGGCTTCAACGAATGCAAACGGGATCGTGTCGAGCGCAACGACATCGGCGGGCGGCCTCGATGGCGCGGCGACGATGCCGCCGTAGCGGATATTGGCGTAAGCAAGCTGGAAGCCGGACTTTCTGTAATTGTCCTGCTGCGCCACCACGCCGTCGAGGCCGATCACGCGAGCGCCCGCATGCGCGATCGCCGCGTTCCAGATGCGCAGGCCGTGGCCTCTGTCGCGAAAATCCGATCGCACAATGTAGAAGCCGAGAAATGCAAAGCGATCGTCGTAGTGGACGCAGGAGACCGTCGCGACCGGCTTGCCGTCGATCTCGCCGACGAAGAAACCCTTTGGGTCGGGGATCGCAAAACAGGCGGCGTCGGAGAGGCCCGGATTCCAGCCCTCGGCCGCGGCCCACTCGACGGCCATGGCGATCTCCTTGGGGCGCAAATTTCGGATCTGCAAATCGCTCATCTCCAGTCGCTTTCGACGGTGGACCTTCCGGCCGGTCCGGCGTTAGAAGGCCTCATGATAGGCCGGGCCCACGGCTCGCCTCCACGATATCAAAGGATGATCGCTCATGGCAGCAGAGATGGCAGCAGAGAAGGTCGCACTCGTGACCGCCGGCGGCAGCGGCATGGGGGCAGGGGCTGCGCGCCGGCTCGCAGCCGACGGCTTTCGCGTCGCCATCCTGTCCTCCTCCGGCAAGGCCGAGGCGCTGGCAGCCGAGCTCGGTGGGTTAGGGATCACCGGTTCCAACAAGTCGAACGACGATCTGAAGCGGCTTGTGGACGGGGCGCTTGCCCGATGGGGACGCATCGACGTGCTCGTCAACAGCGCGGGCCATGGGCCCCGGGCGGCGATCACGGAGATCACCGACGAGCAGTGGCACACCGGCCTCGACACCTATCTGCTCAACGTGATCCGTCCGACCCGGCTGGTGATGCCAATCATGCAAACGCAAAAGGGCGGAGCCATCATCAACATCTCGACCGCCTGGGCGTTCGAGCCGAGCGCGATGTTTCCGACCTCTGCGGTGTTCCGCGCTGGCCTCGCCGCCTTCACGAAGATCTTCACCGACACCCATGCCGCCGACAACATCCGGATGAACAATGTGCTGCCGGGCTGGATCGACAGCCTGCCGCAGCTGGATGCACGCCGCGACAGCGTGCCGATGCGGCGCTACGGCAAGGTCGAGGAGATCGCCGCGACGATCTCGTTCCTGGCGTCCGACGGCGCGGCCTATATCACGGGACAGAACATCCGCGTCGACGGCGGACTGACGCGTTCGGTCTGAGACGCGGAGCGTCGGATCGCGCGCGGGTTGTCGCGATGCGACAGTGGTGTGCGTCGCGCGTCACGGAGGAGGGATGACGCGTGGCCCTCCAGTCACACCCGTCACGCGTTCGCGTGCCGCACGGCTCACACTACGTCACAGTCCCTATGAACTTCGCCGGAGCCCAAGACGGCGAGGGAACGGCAGCCTATGTCCAATCTGCGCCGGACAACTTCCGCCCGCGCATTCGAAACGCGAGATCAATCGCGCGGGGCAAAGGAGACTGGAATGAAGAAGTTTTTGCTGGCGGTTGCCGCGGTTGTTTTGGGCTCCGCATCCGTGCAGGCGGCCGACCTCGCGACGCACTATAGCAAGGCGCCGATGATGGCGGCGGCCTACAACTGGACCGGCTTTTACGTCGGTGGCAATGTCGGCGGGCAATGGGGCAGCGCCGATCCGGCCACCTCGACCGCGTTCGATCCCGCCGGCTATTTCGCGGACACCAGTGTTACCGCTATTGCTGCTGTCGGCGCCCAGCGTGTCAACAGCTCCAGCGTCACCGGCGGTCTTACCGCCGGCTATAACTGGCAACTCAACAACGCCGTGCTCGGCCTCGAAGGCGACATCAACTATTTTGGCTTCAAGGGCGGTGCGTCCGGCTCGGCGCTCTATCCCTGCTGCGCCCCGACCGGCTTCACCGTGTCCTCGCAGGTCTCGGCAGACTGGCTCGCCACCATCCGCGGCCGCATCGGCTTCCTCGCGGCTCCGATCTGGCTGCTCTACGCCACCGGCGGTGCGGCGATCGCCGAGGTGAAGGGCAATTTCAACTTCGTGGACACGTTCGCTGCGGCGACGGAGTCGGCCGCGTTCCGCGACACACGCCTCGGCTGGACCGCAGGTGTCGGCACCGAATATGCCTTCGGCGGCGGCTGGTCGCTCAAGGCGGAATATCTCTACGTCGACCTCGGACGCAGCACCGTGACCAGCACCAATCTGTTGGGCGGCGCGTTTCCGACCAACGTCTTCACCCACTCGGTCGATCTCAAATCGAACATCGTGCGCGTCGGCGTGAACTATAAGTTCGGCGGACCCGTCGTTGCCAGGTACTGAGCATTCCCGTTCCGATCCTGGCGCGGAAAGCCCCGGCTCAGCCGGGGCTTTCTGTTTTTCGCTAGGCGGATTCAGTGCGATGCCACCAGATGCGCCAATGCTGGCAGGATCCTGTAGCGCGCGACCTCGTGGGGATATTCGCCCCGGTTGGCGAGCAGGACGATCCCGATCCGCTGCGCCGGCACCAGGCCGATATAGCCGGAGGCGTTGTTGAGCCCACCCGGCTTGTCAACGACGGTGACGCCTGGAAGACGCACCGTCTCCCAAGCCATTCCCTGTCCGAACTTGTCGTCGACGCGGAAAATCTCGTGCTGCATCATCCGCAGGGCCTCGCGCAAGTGAGGCTCGGTCGACCGCCCATCGACGCAGGCCGCAACGAATGCGGCGAGATCCCGCGGCGAAGAAAACATCTGGCCGGTGCCGGGGAAATCAAAATAACTCTGCTGGTTGCCGATGGGGCCGATTGCCATGCCCTGATCCGAGTAGCCCTGGACCGCGAGCTGCATCCAGGCGTCGTCCATGACGGCACGGCTGTCCTCGCCGCGTTCGGGCACGGAGGTCGCATTCATGCCGATCGGCTTGAGGATGTGTTGTTCAAACAGGGTTGCGATCGGAGCGCCGTAACAGCGCTCGAGCACGAGTTGAAGCAGCACGTAGCCGGCGTGGCTGTAGACGCGCTGCTTGCCGGGCGCTTCGCCGCCTTGCGGTCTCCAGCTGTTGAACATGTCGATGAGCTGCGCGCGGGAAAACGTGTCGCTCGGCCACGGCGGATGATCGGTCGGCAGCAGCATGCCTGAGGTGTGCGTGACGAGTTCGCCGACAGTGATGCGGCGAACATAGTCGCCGGTGAGCTCCGGCAGATATTTCGCCAGACGATCGTCGAGCCGCAGTTCGCCGCGGAGGGTGCCGAGCGCAACCAGCGTCGCCTCAAACGGCTTGCGCAGGGAACCGAGGTTGAACAGCGTGTCCGGCGTGACCGGCCTTCGCGTGGCGCTGTCGGCAAAGCCGTAATTGAAGAACTCAACATGGCTGCCGGCATAAAGTGCAGCGGCGAGACCGCCCGGCTGGTCCGGCGTCGCGGTCGGCGTCAGTTCGTTCGCAACAATGTCGCGCATCTGCGCGATCATGTCGGAATCCGCGGCGGCCCCGCGCGGCCATGCAAGCGCAAGGGGAACGAGCGCGGCCCGGGCGAGCGCCCGTCGGGTGAGATACGATGAGGTGACAACAGACGACACGGCTCTGGCGCAAGATTCGATGCGCCCCCGGTCCCTTGTAGTGGGAAGGGCCGATCATCCCTATTCACGATTGCGCGTGGTGGGTTCCGCGCGAATGGTCCGTAGCCCGGACGGAGCGAAGCGCAATCCGGAAAGTGCCGCAGCCGAGCTAGCGGCCCCGATTCGCTTCCCTTCATCCAGGCTACCAGTCGGCGAATTTAACTTAGCTAATTGGCTAACAATTGTTGACGCGAGATCATGGCAGCCCTATAGTTAGCCCCATGGCTAACCAACTATCCCGGCTCGATCAGGTTTTCGCGGCCCTTGCCGATCCCACCCGGCGGGCGATCGTGATGCGGCTCTGCGCCGGCGAGGCGTCGGTCGGCGAACTCGCCGATCCCTTCGCGATGGCGCTGCCGAGCTTCATGAAGCACATCCATGTGCTGGAGACGAGCGGTCTCGTCCTGTCGGAGAAATCCGGCCGCGTGCGCACCTGCCGCCTCAGTCCTGACGCGCTCCTCACTGCGGAGGACTGGTTCCAGCACCAGCGTGCGATCTGGGAGGCGCGGCTCGATCGCTTCGAAACCTATGTGATGAAGCTGAAGAAAGAGCGGGCGGCTGCCAAACGGCCGACCAAGACAAGTAACAAGACGATCGACAAGACAACCAGACGGAAAGGTTCCTGACGATGACGAATTCTGCCAATCCCGCTCTGTCGCAATGGTCGCTCGACCGTGAGATCGTGATGTCGCGCGTGATCGACGCGCCGCGCGATCTGGTGTTCGAAGCGTGGTCCGACCCGAAGCATCTGCCGCAATGGTTCGGCCCGAAGGGCTTCAAGGTTGAGACCTTCGAGATCAACGTGCGGGTCGGCGGCGTCTGGCGCTTCAACATGATCGGCCCGGACGGCACGGTCTACCCGAACCGCATGCGCTTTCGCCGCATCGAACGGCCGTCGCTGATGGAGATGGATCACGGTACCGACCGGGACGAGGATCCCGGAATGTTCCGTTTCACCGTCACCTTCGCCGAACAGAGCAACGGCAAGACGGTTCTGATGATGCGGCAGCTGGCGTCGAGCGCGGCGCAGCGCGACGGCATGATCAACTTCGGTGCCGTCGAATACGGCTACCAGACACTCGACAAGCTCGCGGCCTATGTGAGTGGGATGAAGAGGTAGGGCGAGCAGCCACTTCCTCTCTCATGCGGAGGAGGCCGCGGAGCGGCCGCCTCGAAGCACGAGGACCATTGGTGAAGCCTTCATTCTTCAAGGCGCGCGCCCCTCGGGATGAGGGGCGCTTCATTCCTTCGCGTCGTCCGTGACGATGTCGCCGAGTTTCTGCCAGCGCTGGCCGTCGAACTGCACCATCTGGAACTGCTTGTTGACGCGGTAGTCCGTCGGCGTCGTCGTCACCGAGATACCCGGCAGCGTCAGGTCGAGTGCGATGTTGTTCAGGCTGGCGGCCTGGCGCATCACGTTCTCGCGCGTGAGATCGTCGCCGCATTGCTTCAGCACCTGCACCAGCAGCTGCGCGGTGATATAGCCGTAGACGTTCAGGTTCGAATCCTTGTCGCCCTCCGGGTAGTACTTGGCCATGAAGGCGAGATATCGCTTCATGCCGGGATCGTCCTTCCATTCGGGATCGGCTGAATCCTTGACATAACCGACGCTGACGACGCCCTCGGCGTTGTCGAGTCCGGCAGGTTTCAGCACCGCGCTGACCGAGGAGGCGTTGATGTCGATGATGTGCAGCGGCTTCCAGCCGATCTCGGCCACCTTCTTGATCGCCTGCGCGGCCTGTTTCGGCGTGGTGGCGCTGAACAGCACGTCGGCACCGGCATCCTTCAACCGCAGGAACTGCGAGTCGATGGTCGGCTCGGTGATCTCGTAGGACGTCTCGGCGACGATCATCTTCGCTTTGTCACCGAGACCTGCCTTGAAGCCGGCGAGGTAATCCTTGCCGAGATCGTCGTTCTGATAGAGCACGCCGATCCTGGCGTTCGGATGGTTCTTCAGAAGATATTGCGCGTAGATCCGGCCCTCGACGAGGTAGGACGGATTGAAGCCCATGGTCCAGGGGAAGTTCTTCGGATCGGTGAAACGCGCCGCGCCCGTTGCCGCGAAGAGCTGCGGGACCTTCTTGGCGTTGAGATATTTTTGCACGGCGACATTGGGCGCCGTGCCGATGATCTGGAAGGTCAGCATCACCTCGTCGCTTTCGACCAGCTTGGGGGTCTGCTCAACCGTCTTCGGAGGCGAATAGGCATCGTCATACTGGATCAGATTGACCTTGCGCCCGTTGACGCCGCCCTGGTCGTTGATCATCTTCATGTAAGCGGCCTGGGTCTTGCCGATGACGGCATAGGCCGAGGCCGGCCCGCTGAGCGGGACGGTCTGGCCGACCTTGATCTCGGTGTCGGATGCGCCGGGATCGTATTTCTTCTGGGCCTGTGCCGCCGGGATCGATAGCGCGAGAACGATCGCGACTGCCGCGACACGTTTGAGAAGTACGTTTTTCATTTCCATTCCCTGTTCGTGACCGTCACTCGCCCTTGAGACCGGCCTCGCGGATCAGCCCGGTCCACTTTTTTGTTTCGTTGTCGATGAACTGACCGAACTCGGCCGCGGTGCCGGCGCGCACTTCGAGGCCCTGGGCGGTCAGCTTGTCCTTGACCACCGGCTCGGCCAGCGCGCGCAAGACTTCGGCCTGCAGCTTGTCGACGATGGCCCGCGGCGTCGTCGAAGGCGCCATGAAACCGTACCAGCCGGCCGCGGCCACGTTGGGAAAACCCTGGTCGCGCAGGGTCGGCGCCTGCGGGTAAAGCGCGCTGCGTTCGGCCGAGGCGACGCCGAGCACAATGAACTTGCCGCTCTGGATGTAGGGCATTGCGGTCGGCAGCGCCGTCAGCGTGGCATCGACGCGGCCGGCGAGCAGTTCGGTGTAGGACGCCGCATCGCCACGGAAGGGAATGTTGAGCCCCCTGACGCCGGCATCCCTGAACAGGAGTTCGCCGGCAAGATGCGGCTGCGATCCGGCGCCGGGCGAGGCGAAGGTCAGGCCATCCGGCTTCGATTTGCCGTAGGCGATCAATTCGGGGAGCGTCTTGAACGGCGCGTCCGCGCTGATGATCAGGAACAGTGGCGCGATCACCGCCATCGCAACCGGCTGCAGATCCTTGCGCTCATAGGTCAGCTTGCCGAACAGCGCTTCGGCGGTCGCATAGGGGGCCGCGACATAGAGGAGGGTATAGCCGTCGCCCGGCGCATGCGCGACCGTGTCGTTGGCGATGCGCGTGCCGGCGCCCGGCTTGTTCTCGACGATGAATTGCTGGTGCAGGTTGCGGCCGAACTCTTCGGCCAGCAGCCGCAGCGAGATGTCGTTGGAGCCGCCGGGCCCGTAAGGCGAGATCAGCCGCACCATACGCGACGGCCAGGCGTCCTCAGCGCGTGCGGCGAATGGAAGCCCGGATATCGAAAGAGCGAGGGTGCCCAAAAATGTTCGCCGTGTGATGGTCATGGTGGCCTCCCGATGGCGGAGCGCCGATTGTCTTGTTCATCGCCTGGCGCTCTTCTTGTTCTGCTTTTGTGTTTCGGTCGCCGGCGCCGCCCCAATCATGGTGCGGATGCTGTCGGCAAGAGCGGCAATGCGCGGGCCGATCTCGCCCTCCAGCTGGCCGGGCTGGAGCCGGAATGCGGGGATGCCGCAATTGATCGAAAAGGCCTGCTTCGCCTCACGCGCATGAAACAGCGGCGCGGCGACGGCATGGATCGAGGCGATGTACTCGCCGAAGCAGGTGCAGAAGCCGCGGCTGATGCATTGTGCGAGGCCGGCGCGGTATGTCTCTCGGAAGGCCGACCACAGCTCGGTATCCTCGCTTGCAATGCGCTCTTCGAGCAGCGCGGCATCGGCCTGCGGCAAGGTCGCCGCCGCGGCACGGCCCATCGCCGTCATCACCACGGAAATGGGCATGCCGATGTCGGGGACGTGCGGGCCGACGTCGCCGGAGCGCGCGGTCTCGACATAGATCATGGAGGTCGCATCGAGCAGGCCAATCGAGACCGTGCCGCGCACGCTTTGCGCCAGCTCCTGCATCATGGGACGTGCGACCTGGCGGAACTGCATGTCGGCGAGCAGCGGATGCGCCATGCGAAGGGCGCGCGCGCCGACGCGATATTTGGCGCGTTCGGAATCGTAGCGGAGGTAGCCGAGTTCGGCGAGCGTATGCGTCAGCCGCGCCACCGTCGGACGCGGAATCCCGGTCAGCGTCGACAGCTCCATGTTGCCGAGCTGCGTCGCTCCCGCCCGAGACCCTTTGCCAGCGTCGTCGCGAACGCGGCGTCGTCGATGCTGTCCGCCAGCACGGCGGCAGCGGACGAGGAGGCGCGGATCGGTTTGGACGCGGTTTTGGCCATCGAGGATTAATGAACCCGGTCGGGGCGGTTGTCCAATAGATTCATAAAATAGTATTTTTTGTCCACTATCCGGACACGCGCCGGCGTTGCCCGTGCGGATAAAATGTGCGCGACGAGCTCCGCCGCACACAGATTCTCGTCGTGATTCCGTGGGTTGTTGTGACAGGATTATTACGACTGAATGTCATATCGATTACAGCGGAGCGATTCATGTTGCAGTGGCAGGCGCGGACAAATCCCCTCGCGTGGTGGTGGGGGTCCCTGACGCTGGTCAGTGCTGCCAACATTCTCGCCTGGTTCATGCTGTACCGCGCGTTCTATCCCACGTCCGCCGGCAGCATCAGTGGCGGCTCCGACATCGGACTGATGTTCCTGCTCTGCGCCGGCTATGTCTTCGGCTGCGCCTTCCGCTCGTTCCTGCCGCGCGCCGACGTGCAGCGCATCTGTCTGTTCGACACCTGGCTCTCCAGCGTCTTCGTCGGCCGCACGGTCGCGACCGTGGCCGAACTGTGCTTCGCGGCGCAATGGGCGGTCATCCTGCATCAACTCGGGACCATGACGGGCGCCGAGACGGTTGTGAACATCGCGTGGGTGATCGTGCCCATCATCATCATCGCGGAGTGCTTCTCCTGGTATGCGGTGGTGACGACAAACTTCCTGTTCAACGCGATCGAGAACTCGCTGTGGGCGGTGACATTCTTCCTCGCGGGCATCGCGCTGTGCCGGCTGATGCCGGAATTCCAGGGGCCGGTGCGCTGGGCGCTGATTGCCGGCATCGTCGGCATCGCCTGCTTCCTGGCCTTCCTCGTCACCGTCGACGTGCCGATGTATCTCAGCCGCTGGCGGGCAGGGTATGAAGAGGGCAACCGGTTGCTCGGCTTCCTCGAAGGCCTGCATGACGTCTCGACGCGCTGGGTCGTGACCCACGACATCGCGCACTGGAAGGGCGAGCTGACCTGGATGTTCCTGTATTTCACCGCCGCCGTGTGGTCGAGCCTTGCGCTTTGTGCGCTGTACGCGATGGAAGGCTATCTCACGCGCTATCTGGCTTGAGCAATCAGGCCTCGCCGAGATCGACCTCCGTCAAGATGCCCTGGCGCAGCGCCAGCCGGACCAGCTCGATGTCGGATCCGACGCCGAGCTTGTCCTTGATCAGGGAATGCAGGTTCGCCACCGTCTTCGGGCTGACATGGAGCGTCTCGGCGATCTCCTCTGTCGTATTCTCGGCGAGCAGCAGCCGCAGCACTTCGAATTCGCGCGGCGTGAGGACGTCGGCGGCAGAGCTTTCCCCGGCCAGCCGGCTCAGCGCGAGCTCATGGTCGATGTCGGGGCTGATCGCAATCTTGCCGGCAAGCACGTCCATCACGGCGCGCACCAGCGTCTCCGGCGGACTGGTCTTCGTGACGTAGCCCCTGGCGCCGGCGCGGATCGCCTGCACGGCGAAGCCGGCATTCTCGTGCATGGTGAAGACGAGGATCCTCGCGCCCTTGTCCCACTGCCTGATGCGCCTGACCGCCTCGATGCCGCCGATGCCGGGCATGCTCAGATCCATGATGACGAGGTCGGGCGCCTCCGATTTGTAGAGACGATAGGCCTCGGCGCCGTCGGCGGCTTCGGCGATGACGCGAAGTCCCGGCTGCTTCTGGAGCACGGAGCGATAGCCCTCGCGGACGACGGAATGGTCGTCGACCAGCAGAATGGTCGCGCCGGCCGCGCTCATGCGGCGTGCTCCAGCGGCGGCCGATCGGCGGCTGCGAGCGGAATGACGACGCGCAGTGCGGAGCCGCCGTTCGGCTTGGCCTCGAAGCTCAATTGGCCGCGCAAGGCCGCGACGCGCTCGCGCATGCCGAGCAGGCCCATTCCGGATTTCGCGACGGGATCGGTCGCGCGTCCGTCATCGTCGATCGCAAGCGCGATCTCGCTCGCCCCCATCGTCAATTCCAGGCTGACCCGCGTGGCGACGGCATGCTTGGCGGCATTGGTGAGCGCCTCCTGCACGATCCGGTAGAGGCTGGCGCTGATCGTGGCCGGCAGGGTCTCGAATGCGCCGTCGAACCGGATCGAGAAGCGCGTCTCGCCGCGGCTGCGCCCGTTCCAGCCCGCGACCAGGCCTTCGAGGCTGGCGACGAGCCCGAGCTCCTCGACATCCGGCGGCCGCAGCCGGAACAGTGTGCCGCGCAACGTCTCCATCATGCCGGTTGCGGTCCGCGCGATGCCGTCGCATTCGCCAAGCAAGGAAGGGCAGTCCTGCGCGGCGGTCTGGCGGGCGGAGGAGGCGAGCGCGCGGATGGCGGCGAGCGACTGGCCGAACTCGTCATGCAGCTCGCGCGCGAGATGGCGGCGCTCCTCGTCCTGGAGTGCGATCAGCTTCCGCGTCAGCTCGCTGCGTTCGGCAAGTGCGGTCTCGAGGCTTTCGGCGAGATGGTTGAAGCCGTCGCGGATCGCGGAGAGCTCGGCAAGGTCGAACGGCGGCAGCCGCGTGGTGAGGTCGTTGGCGGCAATCCGCTCCAGGCCGGTGCGGATCATGCGGGTGGGGCGCAGCGCGCGTGCCAGCGCGGCGTAGACCAGGGCGCAGAGCAGCGGCAGCGCGATCGCCAGCGCCAGCATCAGGCGGCCGGCCTCGTGCCAGGCCTCCGCCGTCTGCACGGCCGGCTCGACCGAGACCACGGCGTCGCCAAGCTTCGCTCCGCGCACGATCACAGGCCGTGCCGCTTCGCGGCCGGGGTCGAACAGGCTGCGATAGAAGGCCGTGAAGGCTTGCGGCGGTGGGTTTGCCGGGGCGGGCGCGCCGCTGCAGAAGCGCTGGAGGATGTCGCCGCTCGTGCCGCGGAATGCCAGGCACAGGCCGGGCGTCATCACATAGGCCGAAACGGGGTCGAGGTTGGGAAAGTCTGAGCGCGGGCTGGCGACCCACTGGATCTTGCCCTGCTGCAGCTCCAGCGTCTTGGCGACGATGGCGGCGATGTCGTCGAGGCGCGCATGCGCCGCGCGGTCGGCCGTAATCAGGAAGTAGGCGGAGATGGCTGCGAAGCAGGCGGCCGATATCGCGGCCACGCGCAACGTCAGACGGACTTTGAGATCGAACCTCGGGCGGTTCCACATCGGCGGGCACCTGGTGCGAACGGGTTGTCGCGCCCGCATTAAACGGCAGAACGCACCTAGCGCAAAGCCGCTAGGCGCCAGTGCGGTGCACCGTCGTGAAATTTTCCCGGTCATCGCCGGGACCGGCGCTGCTGCGAGCCCTGATTACGCCGTCCAGATTGTGCGCCGCTCCGTCATACGAGGCACATTTATGCACCTGCGCCGGTTGATCCTCTCAGTCTGTCTCCTTGTCGTCCTTCCGGCGGCTTATGCGCTCGGTGCCGAGACTGCCGTCGGCGTCGCCATGGACGATTTCAGTTATACCGATACGTCAGCGGAGCCTGCCAACCAGACCGCCGCCCACGAGCGACGGCTGGCGGCCTTCATGGCTGCGCTCCGGCAAGATATCGGCGGAGACCGGCGCTACCGGCTCGTGCCCTCGGCCCAGGACGGCGCGGCGTTCAAGGTGATCGGCGGCATCCAGAAGACGAGCACACTGGTGCAATGGGCCAAGGTCGCCGTGATCGACGTTGGCGCCAGGAAGGTCGTGATGGACAAGCTCTACACCTTCCGCGGCGACAATGATGAATCATGGGAGCGTGCCGAGATCTTCGTGTCCCGCGAGATCATGGCCGCGCTCGGCGCACCCGCGTCGATCGCGCTGGCGGTGTTCGAATTCGAGCTCGAGGACAACACCGCGGCGCCGGCCGCCGGTCTCGCGGCCGCAGATGCATCCTATCTGGCCGAAGTGACCGGCAGTGTGCGCGATGCCCTTGGCCAATCCGGCCGCTACCGCCTCGTCGATGTCGGCAGCGCGAACGAGGAGGCGGTAAAGGCACGCGCTTTACGCGACTGCGGCGGCTGCGAAGCGGCGATGGCGCAAGGGCTCGGTGCGGATCAGTCTCTGATCGGGGTGGTGCGGCGGGTCAGCCGCACCGAATACACGCTCGGCTTCCAGGTGCGCGATGCCAGGACCGGCGCGGTGCTGGCACGCGGCGACAGCGGCCTGCGCCTGGGCGCGGACTATTCCTGGAAACGGGGCGCCGTGCGGCTGGTCAGTGACCGGCTGATCGAGAACCAATAGCAGCGCTCAGCGATCAGAACGTCAATTGCACCTTCATCGACTGCGAGCGGTCGCTGGCGAGCTCGAACGCTGCGACCGCGTTCTCGAACGGCATGGTCGCCGTGATCAGCGGCTTGACGTCGATCAGGCCTTCGCCCATCAGCCGCACCGCCAGCTCGAATTCGGGATCGAAGCGGAAGGTGCCGCGCAGCTGCAATTCCTTGGCGACGATGGAGTTGATCGGCAGCGTCATTTCGCCGCCCAGGCCGAGCTGCACCAACGTGGCACCCGGCCTGAGCACGTCGAGCGCGGTGCGGAGTGCGGCCTGGTTGCCCGAGGCTTCGAACAGCGTGTCGAACACACCCTTGCCGGTGCGCCACGGATCGAGCGCCGCGGCGTCGGCCGCGACATTGATGGCATGACTGGCCCCGAGCTTCCTGGCGACCGCAAGCGGCGCCTCCGCGACGTCGGTGACCACGATCTCGGCCGCGCCGCCGAAGCGCGAGACCAGGATCATCAGCGCGCCGATCGGGCCGCAGCCGGTGATCAGCACGCGCTTGCCGAGCAGGGGCCCGGCCTGCTTGCCGGCATGCAGGCACACCGCGAGCGGCTCGGCGACCGCGGCTTCCGCCAGCGACAGCTTGTCGGCGATCGGAACGGCCTGCGCGGCATCGACTGTGATGAATTCGCGAAAGCCGCCCTGCACATGGGGAAAGCGCATCGCGCTGCCGAGGAAGCGCATGTCGAGGCACTGGTTGCGCATGCCTTCCTGGCAATGCAGGCACCGGCCGCACGGCTTGCTCGGATTGACCGCGACGCGGGTGCCCGGCTTCACATTCGCGACGCCGTCACCGACGGCTGCGACCACGCCGGCGATCTCGTGGCCGAGCGCCATCGGCTGCTGGATGCGCACGACACCGAAGCCGCCGTGATGATAGTAGTGCAGATCGGAGCCGCAGATGCCGCCGTTCGCGATCTTGACGCGGACTTCGCCCGGACCGGGCGCTGCATCGGGGTAGCTATCGATCCGCAGATCTTTCGGTGCGTGAATGACGACGGCGCGCATGGTTGGCTCCCTCAGCGTTTCGCGGCTCACATCGCAGCGATCATGCCGCCATCGACATAGATGATCTGGCCGTTGACATAGGTCGAGGCATCCGAGGCCAGGAAGATCGCAGCGCCCACCAGCTCGTCCGGTCGGCCCCAGCGCTTGGAGGGAACGCGGCCCATCAGCCAGTTGTTGAAATCGGTGTTGTTGACCAGCGCCTCGTTCATGTCGGTGAGCATGTAGCCGGGGCCGATGGCGTTGGCCTGGATGCCGTGCTGGGCCCATTCCACCGCCATCGAGCGGGTCAGGTTCTTGATGCCGCCCTTGGCGGCGGTGTAGGGCGCAATCGTGGGACGCGCGAGCTCGCTGCCGAGCGAGCCGATATTGATGATTTTGCCGTACTTGCGCGGGATCATGCGCTTGGCCGCCTCGCGGCCGATCACGAAGGCGCTGGTGAGGTTGGTCTCGATCACCTTGCGCCACTCGTCGGTGGTGAACTCCACCAGCGGCTTGCGGTGCTGGATGCCGGCATTGTTGACGAGGATGTCGACCGCGATGCCCCTCTTGTCGAAGTCGTTGAAGGCGGCGACGATCGCAGGCTCGTCGGTGACGTTGAAAGCGGCGCCTTCGGCCTGGTGGCCGGCGGCGCGAAACTCGGCGACGGCCTGCTCGACACGCTTGTGATCGACGCCGTTGATGATCAGCTTGGCGCCGGCCTTGGCCATGCCCTCGGCAATGGCGCGGCCGAGGCCGCGGGAGGAGCCGGTCACGAGCGCGGTGCGGCCGGAAAGATCGAAGAGGGCGGTGCTCATCTCAAGAATCCTCAGACGTTGGAACGGCGCACGGTCAGATCGGAGCGGTCGAAGACGGCGGGCAGAAGGTCGACGCCGAGGCCGGGGCCTTCCATTGGATAGACAAAACCATCCTTGATCGTGGGCATGGTGGTCACGAGCTCATTGTACCAGCCCTTGTAGAAGGCGCGCACCGATTCCTGGATCAGCGTGTTGGGCTGGCTGAACGACATGTGGATGGCGGCGATGAAGCCGATCGGGCCGATGCAGTCGTGCGGCGCGAAGGGCCGGTGATAGGTCTCGGCCATCGCCGCGATCTTGCGGCCTTCGGTGAGGCCGCCGGTCCAGCACAGATCCGCCATCACCACGTGCATGGCGTCGCGGTCGAGCATGTCCTTGTACGGGAAGCGCGAGCCGAGCGTCTCGCTGGCGCAGACCCAGACGTCGGTGCAGCGGGCGTATTCGGCCAGTGCCTGCGGCGAGTTCATCCGGATCGGGTCTTCGTACCAGGTCGGCTTGTAGGGCTCGAGCGCGCGTGCGATCTGCTTGGCGGTCGGCAGGTACCAGAGCGAGTGAAGCTCGACCATGATCTCCATCTTGTCGCCGACCGCTTTTCGGATCTTCTCGAACGGCTCGATCGCCTGCTTCATCTGCGCGGCGGAGATGTAGAGACCCTTGTTCTCTTGCGCCGCCGGATCGAACGGCCAGATCTTCATCGCTGAGATGCCGCTCTCCAGCAGGTTTTCGGCAAGCGCATCGGCGTTGTTCATGAAGCCGTCGAGGTCTTCGTAGGGCCCCTTGGAACCACCGAGATTCCAGTTCGCGACCGGGCTGATATTGGTCGAGCGGACATATTGGGTGCCGGCGCAGGTGTTGTAGATGCGCTGCTTGTCGCGGCAGAGGCCGCCGAGCATCTGGTGTACCGGCTGATTGCAGACCTTGCCGAACAGGTCCCACAGCGCGATGTCGATTGCCGAAGCCGCGCGATATTCGACGCCGGTGGACGACTGCGCCATGGGCAGATTCAGCATGTCGCGATGGATCGCCTCGATGTGCAGCGGATTGCGACCGAGCAGGCGGCCGGCAAAGGTGTCGTGGATCTGGGCTTCGACTGCGCCGGCGCCGTAAAAGGTTTCGCCGAGACCGATCATGCCCGTGTCGGTGTGGACGCGCACCCAGATGACGTTGGAGAATTCTTCGGTGCGCAGTGTCTCGATCGACGTGATCTTCACGGCAATACTCCTCCCCTCGCAGGCGCGCGCAGCGCCGTCTTGTTGTCGTTCCGCACCGCAACATGGTGCGGGCAAGCGTCAAGTCTTACGCCGGCTTGTAATATATCACAACATGTTTTAGGGATATCACCAACAAGGCGCTGCCCTGCAACGACGGCGTGGGCTGAGGGAGAGACGATATGGCAACGCGCAAGCGCGCGCTCAAGGTGGTGAGGAATGACGACGGCGAGGGCAAGCCCTCCCGGCGCAACCGTCTCAACTTCTTCGAGCTGGCCTATCAGAGGATCGAAGAGCTGCTCGTCCATTGCGAGCTCAAGCCAGGCCAGTTCATGACGATGCTGGAATTGCAGCACATCACCGGCTTCGGCCGCACGCCGGTGCATCACGCCGTCAACCGTCTCTCCGCCGATACGTTGATCATCATCCGTCCGCGCCACGGTCTGCGCATTGCGCCGATCGATCTGGCACGCGAACGCATGCTGCTGGCCTTGCGCCGCGACATGGAGCGCTTCGTGATCCGGCTTGCGGCCGATCGCGCCAGCCTCTCGCACCGCAATCAGGCGCTGCACATCGAGCGACTTTTGCGCGAGCGTCGCGCCACTCTGACTCTCGACGAGTTCAACAGTATTGACCGCCGCATCGACGCGCTGGTGCTGGAGGCGGCAGGCGAGCCGTTTCTGGTGCACACGCTACGGCCGTTACACACGCTGTACCGGCGCATCGGCTACATCCACCACCGGTTCATGCCGGGACAGGCCGAACTGTCAGGCACGATCGATCGTCACCTCGCCATTCTCGCCGCGGTCGCCGGCCGCCGCGTCGAGGACGCGGTGAAGGCGAGCGATGCACTGATCGACTACATGGGCGAGATGTTCACCGGCATGGAGGTCGGGATCGACCCGCGCCTGCTCGATTGCAGCATCGAGCCGCTGCTTGGCACGTAAGAAAGTTTTGAAGAGAGGACCAAAGATGTCGACGATGGCGATGCCACAACCGACCGCGAGCGAAGCCGCGGTCCGCTACCTCATCACGAACTACAGTCCCAAGGGCAACAAGGTCGGCTGGCTGATGATGGCCTCGATCCTGGTCGAAGCCTGGGATCTCTACTCGATCGCCTTCGTGCTGATCTTCATCAAGGAGCAGTTCAATCCCGATCCGCTGATGCTGGGCCTGGCCGCGGCCGGTACGCAAGGCGGCGCCCTGATCGGTGCGCTGCTCGGCGGCTGGCTCTCCGACAAGATCGGCCGCCGCGTCATGTTCCTGGTGACGATGGTGCTGTTCATCGTGCTGGCGCTGGCGCAGGCCTTCGTGCCCAATGTGTTCTGGCTCGTCGTGATCCGCTTCTTGCTCGGCGTTCCGCTCGGTTCGGACATCTCGACCGGCTACACCTACATCATGGAATCCATGGCCAAGGGTGAGCGCGAAGTCATGGGCAACCGCTGGCAATTCATGTTCGCGGTCGGTGAGGTCCTGACGATCGGCGTCATCGTGATCTTCCTGCTGCTCGACATCAACCACGAAACGCTATGGCGGGTGACGCTCGGCCTCGGCGCGCTGCCGGCGCTGATCATCCTGATCATGCGGCACGACGTGCCGGAGACGGCGGTCTGGCTGGTGCAGAAGGGACGCTACCGCGAGGCCAAGCAGGTCGCGCGCGAGATGTTCAACGACGACCTCGCCATGCTGCCGGACCATGACGTGGAGGTGCCCAAGGTGTCCACCCGCGACTTCCTCGCCGACCTCAAGAAGGATCCGATCCGCTGGCGCGCCACGATCTACGGCTGGATCGCCTGCTTCGCGCAGGCCAGCGAGTTCTCGACCTTCGCGTTCTACCTGCCGGTGCTCTTCGTGATGGTCGGCGTGTCGAGCGTGCTCGGCATCAATCTGGTGACGATGGCGCTGTTCTCCTTCGCTGCCGTGTCGGGCTGGGTCGGTCCGCTGCTGACCCCGAAAATCGGCCACCGCGGCATCTCGATCGCGGGCTTCTCGATCGTGCTGGTCTCGCTGCTGGTCGCGGCCTTCGCGCTCTACACCGACAACAAGATCCTGCTGCCGTTCGCGGCTGCCGCGATGCTGTGGGGCCATTATTGGGATGCCTCCAACTGCATGACGATCCCGACCATGGTCGCCAAGCCGAAATATCGCGGCACCGCCAGCGGCTTCGCCTACATGTTCGTGAAGCTGCCGTCGTTCCTCGCGATCTTCCTGTTCCCGTCGTTGTTCGCGGCGATTGGGCAGGCGAATGCCACACTGTTCGTCGCGATCTTCCCGCTGATCGGATTGCTTGCCGCAATCTTCATCCTGCCGGAAGTCTACGGCTACGAGAACGACTGATCTCGCAAGTTACCTGATCGCGGCCGCCAAGGCCGCGATCAGGGCCGGCGGCGTCACGAGCATGCCAAGCTTGAGGAACGGCCAGGCGCCGACTTCGATCTTCTCCCGCCGCAGCGCCACCAGCCACAGGATGGTGGCAAGCGAACCGGTCACCGACAGATTCGGTCCGAGATCGACGCCGATCAGGATGGCGCTCACGACCGGTGCGGGCAAGGGATCGCTGGTGGCGACCGAGCCTGCAACGAGGCCGACGGGAAGATTATTGGCGATGTTGTCGGCGACCGCGGTGGCGATGCCGACGCTCCAGGCCGCCTTCGTCACGGATTGTCCGACAGCTTCATGCAGCAGCGCGCTGAGCTGCCCGATCACGCCGGTCTTGATCAGCGCTTCCACCATCACGAACAATCCGCCGACCAGCGGCAGCACGCTCCAGGAGACGCCGCGCAGCACGGGGAGCGGCGATTGCCGGTTGAGCAGCAGCACGATTGCGGCTGTCACCACGCCGCAAACGAAGGTCGGCAGGCCCAATTGCTTGTCCAACGCGGAGGCCGTGACCAGCACGACGCCGATCGCCACGATGCCGATGGCCGTCAGCTTGCCGCCGCGGCCGAGCTTTGGATGCGGCACGCTGCGTGCGATCGTCTCTTCCTTCAGGGCGCGGTGCTGGGTCAGGCGCAGCACGACATAAGTCAGCAGGATCGAGGCCGCCGAGGGCAGGGCGAACAGGCGCAGCCATTCGGTGAGCGCAGGCATGTGGGCGCCGAACACGACGAGATTGGCGGGGTTGGAGATCGGCAGCACAAAGCTCGCGGCATTGGCGATGAAGGCGCAGACGAAGAGATAAGGCAGCGGCTTGGCGCCGGCCGCACGCGTCGCGGCATAGACGGCGGGGGTCAGCACGATCGCGGTGGCGTCGTTCGAGAGCAGGACGGTGACGAGCGTGCCGACAATGTAGATCAGCAGGAACAGCCGCTGCGGCGAGCCGCCGGCATGTTCTACGGCGAGCGCTGCGAGATAGTCGAACAGGCCTTCGAGCCGCGCCAGCTCGGCGATCAGCATCATGCCGATCAGGAAAAGATAGACATCCACGCCTTTCTCGATGCCGGTGAGCGCATCCCGCCAGGGCAGCAGACCGAACAGCACGAGCGCACTGGCGCCGATGATGGCCCAGATCGCCTCCGGCAGGCGAAAGGGCCGGATGATGACGCCTGCGGTCGCGACGACGATGATGCTCCAGGCCCAGATGGCGTTAGACGGCACGTTCGATCCTTGAGATGTGTCGGTTCATTCGGCAGCGATAGCGGAAGCCGATGTCGATGTCTTCCCCCCGCGAGCGCGGACGGCTATCTGCGATTGCCGCGTCTCGGCCCGAGTTTCAGTCCACAATGTTGTTCAAAAGCCCGTTGGGTTGGAGCGGCGCGATAGCGCCGTCATTGCGAGGAGCGCAGCGACGAAGCAATCCAGACTGTTTCCGCGGAAAGATTTTGGATTGTTTCGCTGCGCTCGCAACGACGGAGTTTGTGGCAGCTTCGTGCGAGCATAACACTCACCGCGTCAACGACGGCTTTGCCGTGATCGCCTTGCGCAGGATGCGCGACAGCAATTCCACCGAATACGGCTTCTGGATCAGCTCGAAGCCACGGTCGGCGTTCTCGGCGAGAACGTTGCTGTAGCCAGAGGTGAGCACGACGGGCAGGCCTGGATAGCGTTCGCGGATGATGCCGGCGAGCTCGACGCCGTTCATGCCGGGCATGATGACGTCGGAGAAGACGAGGTCGACGGCGAACTCGTTCTCACCGAGGATGGCGAGCGCCGCATTGGCGTTGGCGACGCGGCGGACGACATAACCGAGGTCTTCCAGCAGCTCGGTGGAGAAGCGGCCGACCTCGTCGTCGTCTTCCACCACGAGCACGCGATAGCCGCGCCCGGTGGCCGCGGCCTCATAGGTCAGCGCCGCGGCTTCCTGATCGGTCGCGGGGCTATGCGCCCGCGGCAGATAGATGGTGAAGGTCGCGCCTTCACCATGCGTGCTCGTCACGGCGATGTCGCCCTCGGACTGCTTTGCGAAGCCGAAGGCCTGGCTGAGGCCGAGGCCGGTGCCCTTGCCGACCTCCTTGGTGGTGAAGAACGGCTCGAAGATGGCTTCGATGTTCTCGGGCGCGATGCCGCTGCCAGTGTCGGCAACGGAGATCGCGACATAGTCGCCGCCGCGCGCCGGTTGCGTGCGGAGGTCGGGGATCCCCTGAACTTTCCGGACCGCGATGGTGAGACGGCCTTCGCCATCCATGGCGTCGCGGGCGTTGATGGCGAGGTTGATCAGCGCGGTCTCGAATTGCGCGATATCGGCGACCGTGAAGCAGTCGCCATCGTGAACCTCCACCGCAATTTCGATGCGGCCACCGACCAGCGGCCGGACCAGTTGCGCCACGCCTTCAACCTGGCTGCCGACATTGAAGATCTGCGGTTTCAGCGGCTGCCGGCGCGCAAACGCCAGCAGCTGGGCGGTCAGCTTGGAGGCACGCTCGACGGTGTCCGAGATAGCATCGACATAGCGGCGACGGCGCTCCTCCGGCAGCTCGCGGCGGCGCAGGAAATCGGTGGCCGAGCGGATGATGGTGAGCAGATTGTTGAAGTCGTGCGCGACGCCGCCAGTGAGCTGGCCGATCGCCTCCATCTTCTGCGATTGCCGCAACGCTTCCTCGCCGCGGCGGCGCTCGGTGATGTCGACAGCCTCGGGCACCGCGCCGGTGATGTTGCCGTGGCGGTCGAGCACCGGGCGCATGCCGAACTCGAAATCGCGCTCGCCGATGGGAAGGCGCAGGCGCATCTCCAGCCGCACGGCTTCGCCCTTGAGCACGGTGTCGAAGGCCTCGCGCACCCGCGCGCTCATGCCGTCCGTCGTGCTGAACCAGGGCGTCTGCCACAACGGCTTTCCGATCACATCCGCAGGGCTCGCCTTGATGGCGTCGAGCACGGTCGTGTTGGCGTAAAGCAGCTCGCCACTGAGATTGACGAGGCCCTGATACTGGTTGCTGGTCTCCAGGATGGCGCGCAGCCGCGCCTCGTTGGATTCGAGTTCGGCGGTGCGCTCGGCGATGCGTTCTTCCAGCGTCTCGTTGAGCTGCCGGAGCTCGATCTCGGCCTGCTTGGCCACCGTGATGTCATGGGCAACGCCGATGAAGCCGATATGCCTGCCGGTCGGGTCCCAGCGCGGCTGCGATTCCGAACGCAGCCAGCGCCATTCGCCGGCGGCGTTCTTGTAGCGGGCTTCCAGCACGAACGGTTTGAGTGATGCTTCGCCCTGAACGGATTGCTGTAGCACGTGGGGCAGGTCGTCCGGATGCAGCACCTTGCGCCAGTCGAAGGCAATGGCCTGGTCGTAGGGCAGGCCGACGAAATCGACATAGGCCTGGTTGGCGAAGGACCGTGTGCGGTCGAGTTTGGTGACCCAGATCGGCACCGGCGCGCTGTCAGCGATCAGCCGGAAGCGCTCCTCGCTCTCCCGCAGGGTCTCGCGCACCAGCATCTGGTCGGTGACGTCGATATGGGCGCCGACGAGGCGAAGGGCGCGGCCGCCACCGTCGCGCTCGATCTTGGCGACGACGCGGATCCAGCGGGTCTCGCCGTCGCTGGGGCGGATGATGCGGTATTCTGCGGTATAGTCCTCACTGCTGCCGGACAGCGCTTCGATGAAGTGCTTCACCGTAGCGTCCCGGTCGCCGGGATGAATGCGATTGATCCAGTCCTCGTGCGACTCGTCGGCAGCTTCCGGCGGCAGGCCGTGAAGCATCAGATATTCCGGCGAACGGCGGTTCTTGAAGCCTTCGCGGAAGTCGACTTCGAGACCGCCGACCTTGCCGATGCGCTGGATGCGCGCAAGCTCGGCTTCGCGCTCCTGGAGCGCGCGATAGGCGTTGTCGCGCTCGCGCGCAACATCTTCCAGGTGCTGGCGCAGCTTTTCGGCAGCGATGGTCTCGGGCAAGGGATCGTTCAAGGCATTGGCCGTTGTGATGCGAGAGCGCACGTGGCGGACCGATATTCACACAGACGTAGCGCGATGGCCATTGCTCAAAGGGAATATGGAAAGAAAGGCGTCGCCGGATGCAGTATGGTGGGCATGAGCGAACGCCAAGTCTGGCTATTTGTTCCGAACATTGGAACGATGAGCCCGCCGCGCGCGTATCCGCGAGGCGCCACAACTGTCATTCCCAAAAGCTCCCTTTCCGAAGAGGCTAAATCTTGAAGCTTTTTGTCTGCCAGGCCTGCGGCAACGTCCTCTATTTCGAGAACCGCACCTGTGAACGCTGCGGCCATCGGGTCGCGTTCCTGCCGGAGAAGGAGACGATGTCGGCGATCGAGCCCGACGGAGAGGTCTGGGCCACGCTCGCCGACAAGGGCAGCGGACGCATGCCGTGCCGTAATGCCGAATATGATTCCTGCAACTGGCTGACGGATGCAGGTGATACCACCGGCTATTGCCGCGCCTGCCGGCATAACGGCGTCGTGCCGGATCTGTCGGATCAGGCGCAACTCGCCGGCTGGCGCGAGCTGGAGATGGCGAAGCACCGGCTGTTCTATTCCCTGATCCGCTGGAAGCTGCCGCTCCAGACCCGGCAGGACAATCCCGAACATGGCCTGATCTTCAATTTCCTCGCCGACGATCCGCAGAGCGGGCAGAAGGTCCTGACCGGCCACGACAACGGCCTGATCACGATCGCGCTGACCGAGGCCGACGACATTGAGCGCGAGCGGCGCAGGCTGGAGATGGGCGAGCCTTACCGGACGCTGCTCGGGCATTTCCGCCACGAGGTCGGGCACTATTTCTGGGACGTGCTGGTGCGCGACGGCGGCAAGCTGGACGAATGCCGTGCCGTGTTCGGCGACGATTCCGCCGATTACGGCCAGGCCTTGCAGCGCCACTATGCCGAAGGCGCCCCGCCGGACTGGCAGCAGAACTACGTTTCTGCCTACGCGACTACGCATCCCTGGGAAGATTTCGCCGAGACCTGGGCGCACTATCTTCACATCGTCGACACCCTGGAGATGGCCAGCGAGTTCGGCATGGAGGTGCGGCCCAAGGTGGACCGCGACGGGGATTTGACGACGCGCATCCGCTTCAACCCGTACGAAGCGAGGGACGTCGAGGCCATCGTCAACGCATGGCTGCCCTTCACCTTCGCCATGAACAGCGTCAACCGCGCCATGGGCATGCGCGACCTCTATCCGTTCATCCTCTCGCCGGTCGTCGTCGACAAGCTCGGCTTCATTCACGGCCTGGTCCGGGACGTGGTCAAGGCCGGGAAGCCGTAGGCCGTCCGGGGCCTGCCAGGCCCGTTTCGGTCTTGCGCTGGTACGCCAGAGGGGCCGGATTTTGACCGTTGCCTCCGGCCTATTTTGATGTACCACGGGAGCCACACGGCCCGTCCCATAGGCTCCAACGGCCAGGGAAGGGTCCCGCCCAAGGTCGAGACTCAAGAAAAGCATGTTCAAACGCATTCTGATCGCCAATCGCGGCGAAATCGCCTGCCGGGTCATCAAGACCGCTCGCCGCATGGGAGTTCAGACGGTCGCGGTCTATTCCGAGGCCGACCGCGACGCTCTCCATGTCGAGATGGCCGACGAGGCCGTGCTGATCGGCCCGCCGGCTGCGGCCGAGAGTTATCTGGTGATCGAGAAGATCGTGGAGGCCTGCCGCAAGACCGGCGCCGAGGCCGTGCATCCCGGCTACGGCTTTCTCTCCGAGCGCGAGGCGTTTCCGCGCGCGCTAGAGGCGGCCGGCATCGTCTTCATCGGCCCCAACCCGGGCGCGATCGCGGCGATGGGCGACAAGATCGAATCCAAAAGGGCCGCCGCGAAGGCAAAAGTGTCGACCGTGCCCGGCTATCTCGGCGTCATCGAGGACGCCACGCACGCGGTCAAGATCGCCGACGAGATCGGCTATCCCGTGATGATCAAGGCCTCCGCTGGCGGCGGCGGCAAGGGCATGCGCATCGCGCATTCGACCTCCGAGGTCGCCGAGGGGTTCAACCTCGCCAAGGCGGAGGCCAAGGCCTCGTTCGGCGACGACCGGGTCTTCATCGAGAAGTTCATCGTCGATCCCCGCCATATCGAGATCCAGCTGCTCGGCGACAAGCACGGCAACGTGATCTATCTCGGCGAGCGCGAATGCTCGATCCAGCGCCGCAACCAGAAGGTCATCGAGGAAGCGCCGTCGCCGCTGCTCGACGAAGCCACCCGCCGCGAGATGGGCGAGCAGGCGGTCGCACTCGCCAAGGCGGTGAATTACGACTCCGCCGGCACCGTCGAATTCGTCGCGGGGCAGGACAAGAGCTTCTACTTCCTGGAGATGAACACGCGCCTCCAGGTCGAGCATCCTGTCACCGAGCTGGTCACCGGCGTCGACCTCGTCGAGCAGATGCTCCGCGTCGCCGCCGGCGAGAAGCTCGCCATTGCGCAGAAGGACGTCACGCTGACCGGCTGGGCAGTGGAGTCGCGCCTCTACGCGGAGGACCCGTTCCGCAACTTCCTGCCCTCGATCGGGCGCCTGGTGAAATACCGTCCGCCGGCGGAAGCGAGCCAGGACGGCATCACCGTGCGCAACGACACCGGCGTGCAGGAGGGCGGCGAGATCTCGATCCACTACGATCCGATGATCGCCAAGCTCGTCACCCACGCGCCGTCGCGCGTCGCCGCGATCGAGGCGCAGGCCACCGCGCTCGACTCGTTCTACGTGGACGGTATCCGCCACAACATCCCGTTCCTGTCGGCGCTGATGCATCATCCGCGCTGGCGCGAAGGCCGGCTCTCCACCGGCTTCATCGCCGAGGAATTTCCGAAGGGCTTTGCTGTCCGCGTGCCGGAAGGCGAGGTCGCACGACGGCTCGCCGCAGTCGGCGCCGCCATCGATCACGTGCTCGGCGAACGCAAGCGGCAGATCTCGGGTCAGATGGGCGGCCGCATCGTGCAGCGCGAGCGTCGCCGTGCGGTCTGGCTCGACCGCCAGGAGATCCTGCTGGAGATCGCGCGCGAGGGCGAGGCGGTCGCGGTGCGTTTCGTCGATGCTGATGGCAGGACCGGCAATGCGCATCTGTTGCAGTCGCCGTGGAAGCCGGGCGATCCGGTCTGGCAGGGCACCATCGACGGGCACATCGTCGCGGTGCAGGTGCGCCCGATCGCGAACGGCATCCGCCTCGCGCATCAAGGCGTCGAGGTGCCGGTCTATGTCTGGACCGAAGCGGAAGCTGCCTCGGCGCGGCTGATGCCGGTGACCACGGCTGCCGACACCGGCAAGAAGCTGCTCTGTCCAATGCCCGGTCTCGTGGTCTCGATCGCGGTGACCGAAGGGCAGGAGGTCAAGGCCGGCGAGACGCTCGCGGTGGTCGAAGCCATGAAGATGCAGAACGTGCTGCGCGCCGAGCAGGACGGCACCGTAAAGAAGATCCACGCCAGCGCCGGCGCGACGCTTGCGGTGGATGCGCTGATTTTGGAGTTTGCGTAACGTCATTGCGAGGAGCCACCGGGTCCGCGCGAAGCGCGGCCCGATGACAGGCTCCGCGACGAAGCAATCCAGTCTGTCTCTGCGGATGCATTTCTGGATTGCTTCGCTTCGCTCGCAATGACGGAGTATGCTGCGGCCTCCGTGACCTAACCGAGACTTCACCATGGCCTTTCGTTCCCGCCGCGAAAAACTGCGATCGATCCTGTCGGGCGGGACGTGCGTCCATCCCGGCTCGGTCTACGACGCCATCTCGATCCGCATCGCCGAGGATCTCGGTTTCCCGCTCGGCATGTTCGGCGGCTCGGTGGCTTCGCTCGCGGTGCTCGGCGACCCCGACATCACGCTGATCACGCTCACGGAACTTGCCGAGCAGATGCGGCGGATGTCGCGTGCTGCAGCGCTTCCGGTGTTGGTCGATGCCGATCACGGCTATGGCAACGCGCTCAACGTGCGTCGCACGGTGCAGGAGCTGGAAACGGCGGGCGCCGCCGGCCTCACCATCGAGGACACGCTGCTGCCGGCTGGCTTTGGCGAAGCGAAGACGCAGCTGATCTCGCTCGAGGAGGGCGTCGGCAAGATGAAGGCGGCAATCGACGGCCGCGGCGACCCCTCGCTCGTCATCATGGGCCGCACCGGTGCGGCCTCGATCACCTCGATCGAGGATGCGAGCCGCCGCGCCAGAGCTTATGAGGCTACCGGCGTCGACGCGCTGTTCTTCACCGGCATCAAGTCGCGCGCCGAGCTCGAGGCCATCGTGTCTGCGACGCGCCTTCCGATCGTGCTCGGCGGCGCGCCGGAGGAGTTGAACGTGCTCGAATACCTCGCTGGCCAGCGCGTGCGCATCGCGCTTCAGGGCCACGCGCCGATCGCGGCCGCAACGCAGGCCGTCTACGAGACGCAGAAGGCGCTACGCGACGGCACTGCGCCGAAGAATCTCAAAGGTCTCCCATCGTCGGACTTGACCAGCCGCGTCACGCGGGAGGCCGACGTCAAGGCGCGGAGCGCCGATGTCCTCGGACTGAAACAATGAGCCGGGCGATCCTCCAGGTCATGATCCGCGGCCGCGTGCAGGGGGTAGGCTACCGGGCCTGGCTCGAGTATCAGGCGACGACGTGCGGTCTCGAAGGCTGGGTCCGCAACCGCCGTGACGGCAGCGTCGAAGCGCTGTTCGCGGGGCCGCCGAAGCACGTCGCGGACATGGTTGCGCTGTGCCGCCACGGCCCGCCGTCCTCGCGCGTCGACAGCGTCACCAGCGAGACGGCTGACGTCGATGAACTGAACTTGCGCCGGGCAGGCGAGGCGTTTTCGGTGTTGCCGACGGTGTAGCTAAAGAATCACCGTGGCAGCTTGGCGATCGCTTCGCTCAATTCGTGGATTTCGTAGGGCTTGCGCAGAATCGGGAAATCGCCGCGCACGCCTGCGGCGACTTCGCTGTAGCCGGTGGCGAGCAGAATCGGCAGGCCGGGGCGGATCTGGCGGAGGTGATGGGCGAGGCTGAGCCCGTCCATCTTGCCGGGCATGACGATATCCGAGAACACGAAGTCGACGCCGTTCTTCTCGATCTCGCTCAAGGCGGCTTCGGCGTCCGCGACCCGGCGCACCTGATAGCCGAGCTGCTCCAGAAGACCGATGCTGACGGCGGCGACGTCCGGATTGTCCTCGACCAGCAGCACCGTGCCGCTGCCTTGGAACGCCGGTTCTCCCGCCGCCTCGCGCGATGGCTCGTCTTCTCCGCGCGGCAGCAGGATAGTGAAGGTCGTGCCCTTGCCGAGCGCGCTCGCGACCCGGACCGTGCCGCCGGCCTGATGGGCGAAGCCGTGCACCTGGGAGAGACCGAGGCCAGTGCCTTTTCCGATCGCCTTGGTCGTGAAGAACGGCTCGAAGATCTTGTCGAGAACGTCGGAGGGAATGCCGAGGCCGGTATCGGTGACGTCGATCGCGATGAATTCGCCCACGAGGGGGTCCTCGTCGAGCACGAGATTGCGCGCTGCGATCGTCACCGTGCCTCCGTCGGGCATCGCGTCGCGGGCATTGATGACAAGGTTGAGCAGCGCGGTCTCGAGCTCGGAAACGTCGGTCCTGATCGGCCAGACGTCGTCGCTGACGTCGAAAGCCAGGCGCACGGAGCTGCCGACGCCGGCATCGAGTACCTCGCGGATCGCCGCGATGCGGTCGGCGAAGTCGATCGCCTGCGGATTGACGCTCTGCCGCCGCGCGAAGGTGAGGAGCTGGTTGGTTAGCGCGGCGCCGCGCCTGGTAGCGGTCTCGATGGCCGAGATCGCGCGCTGAAGCTTGGCTTCGTCGTCGGCCCCTCGTTTCAGCATGTGGAGGCTGCCGCTGATGATCATCAGGAGGTTGTTGAAATCGTGGGCGACCCCGCCGGTGAGCTGGCCGAGCGCGTCGAATTTCTGGGATTCGGCGAGCTGCTTCTGCATCGCCTCGAGCTTGAGCTGGGTATTGCGCCGCTCGGTGATGTCGCGCGTGATCTTGGCGAAGCCGACCAGCTCGCCGGCCTCGTAGATCGGATCGATCACGACGCTGGCCCAGAAGAAGGTGCCGTCCTTGCGGACGCGCCAGCCTTCCTCCTCGTAGCGGCCCTTTTCCCGCGCGATGCCGAGCGCACGTGCGGGCTTGCCGTTGGCGCGGTCGGTCTCGGTGTAGAACCGGGAAAAGTGCTGGCCGAGGATCTCCCCGGGTGAATAGCCCTTGATGCGCTCGCCGCCAATGTTCCAGCTGGTGATTCTCCCGGTGGGATCCAGCATGTAGAGTGCGTAGTCCGCAACTCCTTCAACTAACAGGCGGAAACTGCGTTCGCTTTCGAACAAATCCCTCTGCTGACTAGACTTCTCGACCATTCCCGGACCCTGCCTCAACGGGGGCAAACGCAGTAGGTGGCGGATTGTTCCCGGAGGTTGGAACATTTTTAGGCAACATTGCGCGTCCGTATGCAGGACGCAAGCCAGCAGACGCTCGCCCGCATTCGAGCCGGAAAGCCGTGCGCGTCAGACCGCCGCCACGCTCCGGAACGTCGCCGCCACCGCACGCAGCGCCCCAAGCTTTGCGGGATCGCTGACCTTCGAATGGAGCATCACCTTTGAGCTGCCGAGTTTCGGCAGCTTGTGGGCGGGGCCGACGTCGACCAGGCCTGCCGGCGCGATCCGTCGCGCCAGCGGCGCGATTGCAAGTCCGGCGAGCGCGGCTGCAACCACGGCGGTGACGCCGCCGCCGACGAAGCGCTCACGCCATTTCAGGCCGGCCTTGTCGAGCGCGCGCACGGCGATGGCGCGGACGCCGCAGGGCGGGGCGAGCGTCGCGAGCGGCAAAGGCTGCCCCTTTGGCACGGTGAAGCGTCGTGACGCGAACCAGCCGAATTCGTCCTCGGCCAGCGTCTCTCCGCCGCGCCGGCTGCCTTCCTGGCGCACGATCACCGCATCCAGTCGGCCCGCATCATAGGCCTCCTGCATCTCGCGCGAGAAGCCGATGATGACGGCAAGCGTGAGGTTCGACGAGATCGCATGCAGGCGTTCGAGCAGGGGTACCAGCTCCGGCCCCGCAGCATGGTCGGAGATGCCGAGCGAGAGCGACTGCGCGACTGAGGCCTCGCCCGATAGCGCGCGGTCATGCGCCGCGATCAGCGCGCGGGCGCGCTCCAGGAACGTCGCGCCGTCTGCCGTGAGCCGGACCGCGCGCGGCGAGCGCTCGACGAGACGTTTTCCCAGCAGCGTCTCCAGCCGTTGCAGCTTGAGGCTGACAGCCGCCTGGGTCGTGCCGAGCGCTTCAGCGGTCCGCGTAAAATTCTGGAGGTCGGCGACCAGCAGGAAGGCCTGGACGGTGGCGATGTCGAGCGTTGCTGTCATTACGATGTCTTATCACTGGTATCAACAGAGATAAGATACCAAAATGTCGGTGGCGGGTCTAGCTTCTCATGAACGCCGCGCAACACCTGCGCGACATCCGAGGAGAACGACCATGCCGCTCATCACCGTGTCCTACACCACCTCCCGCCAGTCGCCCTCGCTGAAGGCCGACATCGCGAGCGCCGTGTCCGAGCTCACCGCAAAAATCCTGCACAAGGATCCTGAGGTCACGGCCGTCATCGTGAAGTCGGTGGAGGCGGGCGACTGGTTCGCTGGCGGCAAGTCGCTCGCAGAGCAAAAGCTTGCGAGCTACTGGATCGACATTCACGTCAGCGAAGGCACCAACACCAAGGACGAGAAGGCCGCCTATCTCGCCGCGATGTTCCAGCGCATGGCCGGGATCCTGGGCCCGCTGCATCACGAGACCTATCTGCATGTCGACGAGGTCAAGGGCGACGCCTATGGCTTTGGCGGCCTGACCCAGGAGCGGCGCTACATCGCCGGCAAGCTCGAGGTTTCGCCGAAGAAGGCGTGAGGAGGGAGGCCGCGGGTGAATAACCGCACCCGCGGCTTGAACCGGTTGGGCCTCCTGATCGTCAGCTCGCTATGCGAAACTGAACTTCGTCCTTGTTCAGGAAACAGGTCTTGTCGAACAGCTTCAAATCGAGCGGGTTCGGCAGCCTGACATCGTCCAGGTCAGGGCAGGGTTTGAGCGAGGGATCATAGGAGCGGTCGATCTGCGAGATGAAGACGACGATCAATCCCTTGTCGCGCGCGAATGATTTCAACGCGCGCACCTGAACGGTGAGGTCGGGATTTTCCCGCCGCTGGTCCAGCAGCTGCAGATAGTCGATCACCACGACCGTGCCGCGCGGTGCTGCGGCCATCTGCTTGACGACGTAATCGGCACTGATGGCGTCGGAGCAATCGACCTCGAAGAGTTTTTCGAACTGCGCCAGATCCACGCCGATCGCCCGAAAGCGATCCAGAACATCTTTCTCGGTGTATTCGAGCGAAAAGAACGCGGCGCGGTGGCCCGACCGCATCGCCTCCACGGCAAGCCCGAGGCTCATCAGGGTCTTGCCCTGGCCGGCACGCGCGCCCACCAGCACCAGGTCACCCGGTTGAAACTGCGGGAAAAGCCGGTTGGCCGGCGTCGCTGCCGCAGCTTTCGCCGCGAGCATGCTCCATGCGGAAAATCCTTCCGTCGCAGCGACGCGGTCGAGCGCATCGTGCAGCGGGATGCCTTCCTCGCGGGACAGGCGCTTCGCTTTTCGTTTCAGATGATAGATGGGTGCAGACAGTCTCATCGCAAAAACCTCCCATTGCGAGCTGAAGCGCAACCCCTCCTTATGCCTGGCGCTCGAACAGTCGGTCCGATGATCAATTCGCCCGGCATGACATCTGCTTTCCCGGCGGAGGGGGGAGGCGTGGGCGACACCGGAATCGAGGGTAGCTGATTCCGGGTTTGCCGAGAATGAGGAAGACCGGAAGTTAGGCCGCTGCTTCCGGCAGCAGCGCCCGGGTCGGCCCGAACAGCTCCTCGAAGGCCTGCCGGAGCGCAACGTCGACATCGGCCATCGTCACGAGCTGGCCGAGATCGACCAGCGAGGTGACGCCGTAGCGGGGATCGGCGACGCCGCAGGGCACGATGCCCGCGAAATGCGACAGCTCCGGCTCGACATTGATGGCGATGCCGTGGAACGAGACCCAGCGCTTCAGCCGGACGCCGATTGCCGCGATCTTGTCCTCGTGCTCGGGTCCCTTGTCGGGGCGCTTGACCCAGACGCCGACCCGGTCCTCGCGCCGCTCGCCACCGATGTTGAAGGCGGCGAGCGTCCGCAGAATCAGCTCCTCCAGGCTCGCGACATAGGCCCGGACATCCGGCCGGCGGCGCTTCAGGTCAAGCATGACATAGGCCACGCGCTGGCCGGGCCCGTGATAGGTGAGCTGGCCGCCGCGCCCGGTGGCAAAGGTCGGGAATCGGGCATCGAGCAGGTCGGTGGTCTTGCCCGAGGTGCCGGACGTGTAGAGCGGGGGGTGCTCCAGCAGCCAGACCAACTCCGGGGCTTCACCTGCCGCGATCGCCGCGACGCGCGCCTCCATTTCGGCGACCGCCTCCGGATAGGGCACCGGCGCGTCCGAAATCCGCCATTCCGCCGGCTCGCCGGTGGAGGCGAACGGCGTCAAATCGAGCTCTTGGCGGGGGTGTTGGGGCGAATTAACCATTGGCTAACCATAACCGGGTGATGATCCCAGGAGCAAATACCAGTCCCTAGTCCTAGTCCCAAGTTGCGGTGGTGCTGAAGTGCCTACTCTCGACAAAGTCACCGTGGACCTCATGGTCGTCCTCGGGACGACGACCATGCCGATTCATCAGGTATTGCGTCTTTCCCGCGGCGCCATCATCGAGCTGGACGCAACCGAGGCCGACGAGGTCAAGGTTCTGGCCAATAATTTGCCGGTCGCCTCCGGGGTCGTGCTGGTCGACCGCAACCGCATCGCGGTCGAGGTCAAGCAGATGCTGCCACGTGTCCCGGGCACACGGTAGCGGCCCGGGCACGCGTCGCGGCCTGGGCACGCAGTAGCGGCCGGGCAGGCGGAAAAAGGCCGATCCCGGCGCAAGGAGCCGGAACTTTCCTGCCAAGCTTGTGGAATTCAGGACCTTTGGAGGCTTGTACCCCTCTGGCGGATTTGTTAGATCGGCGCCGTTGATCCGGTTGGCCTTCAAGCCTCAAGCCGGCATCCCCAAAGCGCTCGTGGCGGAATTGGTAGACGCGCTGCCTTGAGGTGGCAGTGAGTAAAATCGTGGGGGTTCGAGTCCCTCCGAGCGCACCAAGCGAACAGACACGCGAAGGATCTTTTCGCGAGCTTCAGTGCCCGCGTTGTCGCGCGTCGCGAACCCCGCGATGGGGCCTTCCCAAGTCTTCAATGTTCGATCTCCCGGCCGAGGGTTCGCTCCGTCGGCGCGATCGGGCGTGAAGGTGAGCGCGGCGAAGTTCGCTATCCCCTCATGTCCGGGTTCCCTTAGTTTACCTGCGGTCGAGACTCCGGCTTGATCTTCGTGGCCGCGGGCTTAAACACCCTCGCCGGATGGCTGAAGATCTCGAATTCGTCGCCCCGCGCTATGCCGACAAGCGTGATCCCGCTGGCTTCGGCCGTTCGGACTGCGAGCGCGGTCGGTGCAGACATGGCAACGACGACGCCGGCGCCGATCGCGGCGGTTTTTTGCACCATCTCGACCGAAATCCGGCTGGTGAGAATGACGGCGCCAGCGCGGCCGGATGGTCCTTCCGTCGCGAGAGCGCCGGCAAGCTTGTCGAGGGCGTTGTGGCGCCCCACGTCCTCGCGCACCATCATGGTCTTACCGACTGGGTCGAAAAAACCCGCGGCGTGAGCGGCGCGTGTCTTGTGGTTGAGGATCTGTGACTCGCTGAGGGTTGCGACGGCCGTGCTGATCTGCTCCGCCGTGAGGCTCGCCGGCTGCTCAACGCACTGAACGATCCGCCCGGCTTCCCGCAAGCTGTCGATGCCGCACAGGCCGCAACCCGTCGGCCCGACCAGATGTCGCCGGCGCTCCTTCAGGCGGCGCCCGGCGTTCGGTCGCAGCCATAGCCGCAGTTCGATGCCGTCGCGACCGGGGATGACCGTGAGCTCCTCGATCTCGCCGATGTCCCCGATGATCCCTTCGGTCAGGCTGAATCCCACAGCAAGATCGGTCAGATCGGCGGGAGTTGCCATCACAACGGCGACGGTCGTTCCGTCGTAGACGAGTGCCACGGGACATTCCTCGGCCAGCATCCGCTCATCCCGCGTTCCGCTCGACGTCAGCCGGGGCATTTTCATGGATGCCGTGGGCGTGGATGCGCGATCGTGTGCGCCGGATCGAGAGCCGTGCATGGGTGTTCGTCCTACGTCGATTCATCGACGCACGAACCGGAGCAAGGTTCCGAACGCTTGGAACTTGCCATCCCATCTCGGGTTTTGCGTGCAGGGCCTGCGATTGAAGGAAAACGCCATGCGGCAAAAGGCAAAGGTCGAGAACTATGATGCGCCGGCAGGCGGCTGGGGATCGCTCAAAGCCGTTGCCAGTATCCTGACACAGGAAGAGGTCGCCGTTCTCGGCAGCGAGATCCTGCTCAAGCAGAACAAGCCGGACGGATTCATGTGCGTGAGCTGCTCATGGGCCAAGCCGGCCAAGCCGCGTCCACTGGAATTCTGCGAAAACGGCGCCAAGGCGACCGCCTGGGAGATTACGCGCAAGACCGTGACACCGGAGTTCTTTGCGCAACATACGCTGGCTGAACTACGAACTTGGTCCGATCATCAGTTGGAGGAGCAGGGGCGCCTGACGACGCCGATGCGTTACGACAGGGCAAGCGACAAATATCTGCCGGTCGACTGGGAGGAGGCCTTTGCGGCTATCGGCGCCGAGCTGAACCGGCTCGATCCCCGTTCGGTCGTGATGTACACGTCTGGACGTGCCTCGCTCGAAACCAGCTACATGTACCAATTATTCGGCCGCATGTACGGCACCAACAATTTCCCCGACAGCTCGAACATGTGCCACGAAACCACGTCGGTGGCGCTGCCGGAGGTGATCGGAGTTCCGGTCGGGACCGTTCTGCTGGAGGATTTCGAGACTACCGGTTGCATCTTCTTCTTCGGCCACAACACGACCACCAATGCGCCGCGCATGCTGCATCCGCTCCAGGAGGCGGCGCAGCGCGGCGTGCCGATCATATCTTTCAATCCGCTGCGCGAGCGCGGCCTGGAGCGTTTCGTCAATCCGCAAAATCCGGTCCAGATGATCGCCGGCGGCACGCGCATCAGCTCGCAATATTATCAGGTGCGGGTCGGCGGTGATGCTGCGGCGATCGTCGGGATTTGCAAATGGGTGATCGAGGCGGACGACCTCGCGCGCAAGAATGAAGCTGCGCGCGTGGTGGATGTCGAATTCATCCAGCAGCACACGGCCGGCTTCGAGGAGTTCGCCGCATTCTGTCGTACACAGGATTGGGACGAGATCGAACGGGCCTCGGGGCTTTCGCGCGGTGCGCTGCGCGAAGCCGCGAACACCTATATGGAAGCCAAGGCTGTGATCGCCAATTACGGCATGGGCATCACCCAGCACAAGCACGGCGTCGAGACGAACAAGATGATCGTCAACCTGCTGCTGCTTCGCGGCAATATCGGCAAGCCGGGCGCGGGCATTTTGCCGATCCGGGGCCACTCCAACGTGCAGGGCCAGCGCACCGTCGGCATCTCCGAGAAGACCAAGCTGGTGCCGCTCGACAAGCTTGCGGAGCTTTACGGTTTCGAGCCGCCGCGGTGGGAGGGACTGTCCACCGTCGACGCCTGCCAGGGTATTCTGAAAGGCGACGTTCGCGGCTTCGTCGGCCTCGGCGGCAATTTCCTGCGCGCCGTTCCGGAGCGGTCCCTGATGGAGTCCGCCTGGTCCGGCCTGCGCCTGTCGGTGCAGATCGCGACCAAGCTCAACCGGACCCACCTCGTGCCGGGCGAGGTCACTTATCTGCTGCCGTGCCTCGGCCGGATCGAGATCGACCGGCAGGCCAGCGGCGCACAAGCGGTGTCGATGGAGGATTCCACCACCTGCATTCACGGATCGCGCGGCCAGCGCAAGCCGGTGGCCGACCATCTCCTGTCGGAGCCGGCGATCGTCGCCGCCCTGGCAAAGGCAACGTTGAAGCCCAACCCCAAGATCGATTGGGACGCCTGGGTCGCCGACTATTCGCGGGTTCGGGACGCCATCGAGCGCACCTATCCCGACCAGTTCAAGGACTTCAATGCGCGCATGTTCGAACCCGGCGGATTTGCGCGGCCGCTCGCGGCGCGCGAGCGGAAGTGGAAGACCCCGAACGGCAAGGCCAACTTCACCGTTCCGAAGTCGGCCTTCGCGCCGCCGCGCGAGACCGACCGCGTCTATGAGCTGATGACACTGCGCGCGGACGGGCAGTTCAATACGACGATCTACGCCGAAGGCGATCGCTTTCGCGGCATCGAGGGCGGCCGCTACGTCGTGTTCATGAATCCCGCCGACATGGAGGGAGACGGGTTGAAAGCAGGAGATACCGTCACGCTGGTGACGGAGGCGGGCGACGGTGTCGAACGCAGCCTGAGCGAACTCCAAATCGTCCCCTATGGCATCCCGCGCAGGAGCATTGCGGCTTATTATCCGGAGTGCAACGTGCTCATTCCGCTCTGGCATTACGCGGAGGGCAGCAAGGTCCCTGCGGCAAAATCCATTCCGGTGCGTCTGTTCAAGGACATCCTTCCAGAGATCGTCGAGGCCGGAGAGGCTCCGATCTCGGCGTCGTGAACGCCGTCGATCACGCCCACAGGAGTGAAGGACGATGAGAGACAGCGCGTCGGACGTGACCGACATCAGCGACGCCGTTCACTTGTGCATCGACATGCAGAACATCTTCGCTCCGGGTGGCCTTTGGGAGACGCCATGGATGGCGCGAGTGTTGCCGACGATCGCCTCGATCGTTTCGCGCCATCAGGCCAGAACGATCTTCACGCGATTCATCACGCCGGAAGATCCGGAAGATCGTCCCGGACAGTGGCAGCGCTATTTTCGTCGCTGGCGCGAAGCGACCCGCAAACATCTGCCGCCATCCGGGCTCGAACTCGTGCCGGCTCTGAGCCGCTTCGTTCCGCCGGCTGCCGTCATCGACAAGCCGGCCTATTCCGCGTTCAGCAATCCTGGCCTCGCGAGCCTGCTGATCGACAAGAACGTCGGCACGGTCGTCATCACCGGGGCGGAGACGGACGTCTGCGTGCTCTCGACGGTCCTGAGCGCCGTCGATCTCGGCTTCAGGGTCGTCATCGTCGAGGATGCGCTGTGCAGCTCGTCCGACGTCGGCCATGATGCGCTGATGACGATGTATCGCACCCGCTTTCACGGCCAGGTCGATCTGATGACCGCCGAGGAATTGGCGGAGTTCTGGCGCGAGTAGGGCACGACCCGCTCAATTGACATTGTCGCCGAGCATGTTGCGGAAGGCGGCGGCGACGGCGGCAATGCCGCTGGCGCCGTGCATCAGCGCGATCTCGCCCTGTTGCTCATGGCGGATGGCGTGGGCCATCACACGCAGGCGCAGATCGCCGCGGCTATGCCACATCTGGTCGGCCATCCTGACCGCGCCTGCGTGATGCTTGCTCATCGTCTCGACGAACACCGTGTCGAATTGGTCCGCCGGCGCGGCCTTGACCTGTCGCATCTCGGCCTGTGTCAGCAAGCCCGGCATGGCGGCACGTTCGTCCGAGCTGCAATCGGGCATCTCGGTGTCGAACCAGCTCAGCCACCACGTCTCGAAAATCCGGTTCTCGCCGGTCTGGCTTGCGACCATCAGCATCGCCAGCTTTCGCAGATGCGGGTCCTGCGCGCGCTCGGTGGCGATCCGGGCCAGCGCGATGCCCTGGGCGTGATGCGCAGTCATGTGGCGGATGTAAGTCTGGTCCGCGTCCCTGTCGCGGCCCGCCCACTGCGGCTCGTAACCATGGCTGCCGAACAAGGCAGCCGCGCCGAGCAGTGCGATCAAAGCCAGCGCGCCGGTGATCCAGGCATTGGTGAAGCGAACATCGCGCGCGGGTGCTGCTCCCCCGGTCCAGCGCAGCCGGGCAAACAGGGGGTACATCACGGCCGAGGAGCCGTGGACGAGCAGGCCGATCCAGTAGGGCTGCTGCAGCGTGAACAGCGGTTGCCAAAACGGAAACAGGGGCACCAGCACGAACCATTCCATGCTTGACGAGAACACGGCCCAGGGCAGCGCGAGCAGCAGGATCGTCAGCGGCCGCAGGTCGGCGGTCCAGCGCCCGAGCACACCGAAGAACACCAGAGCCCAGGAGAAGTCCGCCCATTGGTGGAAGGCGATCCCGACAAGGATCGCGCTCCACGACGGCTCTGCGCTGATCGCCCAATCGCGCGCGGGGATGGCGGCGACCGTCATCCAGTCGACGGCGGCATCGCGTCCGATGCGCGCGGCGAAGAGCTGGCTGACGATGGTCGAGAAGGTGCTGCTGACCAGGCCGAGTTCGGCAGCGGCGACCCAGCGCGAGCGTCGCCGTGAGGCGGCTTCATCACCGGTGCGAATTGACTTGGAAATGGCTGACGGCGCGGCGGCGTTCACGTCAGCTGATTGAGTTTCTTCAACGGATTGAGCTCGCTCGGCTTGCTCTGTTCGTCCCGGCCGCGCTCCGCTTGCTGCTTGCCTTCCTCATGGAGATCCTGATCCCCGACGATCTCGCCGACGGCCTGTTTCGTCTTGCCGGCGATCCGCTGACCGAGGCCCTTGGTCTTGCTCATGATCCGCCTCCTGGCTCACGCCGCCACCCCGGCGCTTGAAGGGGGTGAGCGCCGGGGCTGCGGTTTCGTCTATTCAGCCTCCGGCAGGGGGGACGTCGGAGGCGTTGATGAGACTCTCTGACGCGCGGATGGTTCCTCGGCCGTCACCGTGGCTCGAGTTCGATGATCACGCCTTCATTGCCGCGGAGCAGGATGGAGGCGTCCGGCAGCGGCTCGGATGGCAGGTCGAGATGCGTCGACATCAGCAGGCGGCCGCGACCTTGCCAATGCAATTTCCGCGGCTCGGCGGCAATGTTGAGCGCGACCAGAATTTCCTTGCCGCCATCCGTCCGCCTGTAGGCAAGAACGTCGTTCTGCGCGCGTAGGGGCTCGTAGCCGCCGTGGCGCAGGCACGCGCGCTCGCGCCGCAGTCGCATCAGCGCGCGAAACAGCGCCAGGATCGAACGTGGGTCGCGCTGCTGCGCGGCCACGTTGGCCGCGCCGTCGCGCGGCTCGAGCGGCAGCCATGGATCGCCGGTTGTAAAGCCGCCGTTGCTGCTGTCATCCCATCGCATCGGCGCGCGTTCGGGATCGCGGCAAAGGCCATACCCCGGCACGAGCTTCTCGAAGGGATCGTGGACGCGGTCGGGCGGAATGGGAACGCGCTTGCGGCCGATCTCGTCGCCCATGAAGAAGAAGGGCGTTCCCCGCAGCGTCATCAGCAGCATCGCCAGCACGCGCATTTGCGGCTCGCCGATTTGGCTCGCGATCCGTTGCTTGTCGTGACCACCGATCACCCAGACCGGCCATGCATGATCCGGGATGGCGTTGAAATACGCGTCGATCGTTGCTTGCAGGGACAGCGCGTCCCATTGCGAGTCCAGCAGTGCGAAATTGAGGGGCAGATGCAGGCGCGGTCGGTCGTTGCCGTAGAAGTGGCCGATGCGGTCGGTCTTGCCTTGGACTTCACCGCACAACATCCGCCCTGGATAGCCGTCGATCACCTCGCGAATGAATTCGATGCAATCCATCGTCTCCGGCCGGTCGTCGGTAAAGACGGGCGTCTGGCGCTGCGGCGGCGGCTTGCCTTTCGCTTGCGGGTTATGCGGATTGTCGCGCAGCAGCGCGTCCTTGATCAGGACCGCGCTGGCATCGACGCGAAAGCCGTCGACGCCGCGATCGAGCCAGAAGCGCATGACGTCGGCGATCGCGGCGCGCAGTTGCGGGTTGCGCCAGTTCAGATCAGGCTGCTCGACCAGGAAGGAGTGATAGTAATATTGCCGCCGCGCCTCGCACCATTCCCAGCCGCTGCCGCCGAAGCGGCTCAGCCAGTTGTTGGGCGGGCCGCCGTTCTCGGCTGCGTCGGCCCAGATGTACCAATCGGCCTTCGCGCTGTTCCGTGAGCTGCTGCTCTCGACGAACCATGCGTGATCGTTCGCGGTATGATTGGGCACGAGATCGAGGATCACGCGGATATCCGCCGCGTGCAGGGCCTTGAGCAGGCGGTCGAACGCCTCGAGGCTGCCGAACGCAGGATCGATCGAGCAGTAGTCGGAGATGTCGTAGCCCAGGTCGCGAAACGGGCTCTTGTAGACCGGCGTCAGCCACACCGCGTCGACGCCGAGCCATTTCAGATAGTCGATGCGGGATGTCAGGCCGGCGAGATCACCCTTGCCGTCGCCGTCCGAGTCCTGGAACGAGATCAGTGCGATTTCGTAGATGACGGCGGATTCCCACCACGCACCTTCGTTACGGGACGCTTCGCTCATTGTCTTGCATCACCTCGTCGCGCGTTCTCAGGTCCGTTCCGTCGCGGCGTGCGCTGCGATCTGCTTGGCCGCGGTTCGGGCGCTCTCGATGCCCTTGGGAAAGCCGCTGCGGTTCGGATACAGCTTGCGCCGTGCGTCGCGCTGCGGCCGCTGCGGCTTGGTGTCCTGCGCGGCGCGGTAATCGAGCATCGCGATGCCGCCGACCATCAGCAGCGCCAGCGCGATATTGCCCTTTTTGGGATTGTCCGCGGTCAGCCCCGAGAGCAGCGCGGCGGCATCGAGGCCGTCGCCGCCGACGCGGGCCCACAGGCCGGCGTTCTTCTCGACCGAGAGCGTCATGACCCCGGCCAGGATCTCGCGCAGGCCGAAGGTGCGGACCAGCGTCTCATGGCCCTCCATGCCCAGCGTTTCCGTGACGCGCCGCGGCGCGAAGAATTCCACGACGCCGAGACCGATGCTGAACCAGCCGAGCGCACGGGCGAGCTGGTCTTCGGGCCGCTTCAGGCTCGGGCCGCCCTCGACGATTTTCGGGTCGCCCTTGGTGCGAACGATGTTGGAGAAATGAAACATGGGTCTTGCTCCTCAGGGCTTCAGCACGACCTTGACGCAGGAGTCGCGCTTGTCGCGAAACACCTGGTACATCTCGGGGCCTTGGCTAAGCGGGACGGTGTGGGTGATGACGAAGGACGGATCGATCTGACCTTCCTCGATGCGATGGAGCAGGTCGTCGGTCCAGCGGTTGACGTGGGTCTGGCCGGTGCGCATCGTCAGGCCCTTGTTCATGAAGGCGCCCATCGGCAGCATGTCGGAGAATCCGCTGTACACGCCTGCCACCGAAATGATGCCGCCGGGCCGGCAGACATAGATCATCTCGCGCAGCACATGCGGCCGGTCGCTCTCCACCATGACCATCTGCTTGGCGCGGTCGAGCAGCGTGTCGGGCAGGGACGCCATCACATGCGACTCCATCCCGACGCAATCAATACACTTCTCAGGGCCTCTGCCGTCGGTGAGCTCCTCGAGTCGCTCGAGGACGCTTTCGGTTTCGAAGTTGATGGTGGTGGCGCCGCCCGCTTCGGCCATGCTGAGCCGCTCGGGCAGGCAATCGATCGCGATCACCTGGTTGGCGCCGAGGAGGATGGCGCTGCGGATCGCCATCTGCCCCACGGGACCGCAGCCCCAGATCGCGACCGTGTCGGTCGGCTCGATGTCGCATTGCACGGCGGCCTGCCAGCCGGTCGGGAAGATGTCGCTGAGAAACAGCAACTGCTCGTCGGGAATGCCCGCGGGCACCTTGATGTGCGTGGCGTCAGCGAACGGCACGCGCAAATATTCGGCCTGGCCGCCGGGATAGCCGCCGGTCAGGTGCGTATAGCCGAACAGGCCGGCGCCCGAATGACCAAACGCTTTTTCAGCGAGATGACTCTTGCGATTGGTGGTTTCGCAAACCGAGAAATTGCCACGCTTGCACTGGTCGCATTCGCCGCAAATGATTGTGAAGGGCACGACGATGCGGTCGCCCTTCTTCAGCTTGCCGTCGACGCCCGAGCCGACCTCGACCACTTCGCCCATGGTCTCGTGGCCCATGATGTCCCCGGGCAGCATGCCCGGAATGTAATTGTGAAAGAGGTGCAGGTCCGAGCCGCAGATGGCGCAGCTCGTGACTTTGATGATGGCATCCCGCGCGTCCTGAATTTCCGGATCGGTAACGGTGTCGCAGCGTATGTCTTCCTTGCCGTGCCAAACCAGCGCCTTCATCTCTTTTCTCCCGAGCTACGAGGCAACCAAGTCGAACAACGAACGATGGTTGCTATTGCACAGTGCAAAATCTTTGCGCCGCACCAGCGTGCGTCCCCGATAGGAACGAGCGGCCATTGCGGTGATTGGAGCGTCATCAATCCCACTCAAGGACTAGCGAAGGATACGCTCATGCTCGCCAATCAACTTGCCGTCGTCACCGGCGCCTCCACCGGCATCGGGCTGGAACTCGCCAGATGCTGTGCCCAAGCAGGTTTCAACCTTGTCATTGCGGCGGACGAGCCTGAGATCGAGAGGGTGGCCGTCGATCTCCGCAGGCTCGGCACCAGCGTCGAGCCGGTCCAGGCCGATCTCGCCACCACGCAAGGCGTCGACAAGCTCTGCGCCGCGGTCGGCGACCGACCGATCGACGCGCTGCTGGCCAATGCCGGCGTTGGTCTTGGCAAGGCCTTTCTCGACCAGGATTTTGCCAGGATCAAGCACCTCGTCGACACCAACATCACCGGCACGCTGTATCTGATCCATCGCGCCGGCAACGCGATGCTTCGCCGCAATTCGGGGCGCATCCTGATCACGGGCTCGATCGCGGGATTCACGCCGGGCAGTTTTCAGGCGGTCTACAACGCCAGCAAGGCGTTTCTTGATTCATTCTCATTCGCGCTCCGCGAGGAGTTGCGCGACAGCGGCGTCACCGTCACCTGCCTGATGCCTGGCGCCACGGAAACGGAGTTCTTCCGCCGCGCCGACATGATGGATACCAAGGTCGGCACCGAGCCGAAGGACAGTGCCTACGACGTGGCGAAGGCCGGCTTCGACGCCATGTTGCGCGGGGAGTCCGACATCGTGACCGGAATGAAGAACAAGATCCAGACCACGATCGCCAACGTCACGCCGAACGAGATGCTGGCCAAGCAGCATCGCAAGATGGCGGAGCCGGGCACGGCGAAGTCGTAGAACGATACCGTCGCAATCTAAGCTAACCGGTGCGGCGCGGACCGATAAGGAGGACGCCGATTCACATAGCCTAATGCGCAAAGCTCCCCGCGCCGTCAGACTGGTTCGGCTGGAAAAAGGGGGCTGTGATGCCGATGGATCGCGTCGAACAGGCCTTTGTCGCAACGGCAATCACGGGTTTTCTCGTCATGATGGCGGCGATCGTCTGGATGATGATGGGTTGATGACCGGGAGGGCTGCTGATTTGCGGATCGCGTTGCCCTATGCTGCGGTGCTTCTGTGTCTGGCGGTGACCGCCTGGCTCGCTTTCGCGCATCTGTTCTGATCGCCGTCAGGCTCGGCCGTGCGGATCGGCGATCAGCGCCGCCAGCCTCTGTGCCATCGCAGGCATATCGATCGGTTTCTCCAGGATCGGCACGTCGTGGAATTCCGGACTGATCGTGACCTTGTCGTATCCGGTCGTGAAGAGGAAGGGGACGTTCCGTGCCTTCAGTTCGCGCGCGACCGGAAAGATCATCTCGCTGCGGATGTTCACGTCGAGGACGGCGGCATCCAAGACACTGCCGTCGTGCAGGATACTGAGTGCATCGTTGAGATCGCCCACCGGGCCCGCGATGTCTGCGCCGAGCGCGCGACATGCTCTGCCAATGTCGTCGGCGAGAAAATATTCGTCCTCGACAATGAAGATGCGTCGCCCGCTGAGCGCCGACTCTGGACCTGACGATCGAGGCGACATCGCCATGGTGCCTTCCACCCCTTCGTTGCCGGTTCATAGGAACATAGGGCGGTGACCCGCCTTGGTACAAACGAATACAACCGATAGTGGGTTCCATGAGCAACCGCGACATCATCGTCATAGGTGGCTCGGCCGGCGCGACCGCGCCGCTGAAGCAGATCCTGGGCCGGCTGCCGCCGGATCTGCCCGCGGCGGTGTTCATCGTGCTGCACATCCCGGCGCAGGGCATCGGCATTCTCTCGACGGTGGCCAGCAGCGCCGGTCCGCTCCCGGTCCGGCAGGCCGAAAACGGCATGAAGATCGAGCCAGGCCGGGTTTATCTGGCCGCACCGGACCACCATCTGCTGCTGTCCGACGATCGCGTATTCCTCGGGCGCGGCCCGCGCGAGAACATGGTCCGGCCGGCCATCGATGCCTTGTTTCGCTCGGCCGCCATCAATTACGGCCCGCGTGTGATCGGTGTGCTGCTCAGCGGCCTGTTGTCGGACGGTTCGGCCGGTCTCAACGCCATCAAGCGTTGCGGCGGGATTTCGGTGGTTCAGGACCCATCGGATGCCATCGCCGATGAAATGCCAAGGAGCGCCCTCGAGGCGACCATCATCGATCTTTGCGTTCCCGGCGCCGGAATGGGCGACGTGCTGTCTGATCTCGCCAGGGAGGCTGCCGGCGCCGCACTGCCGATTCCGCCGGAGATCCGGCTCGAGGTCGAGATCGCGGCCGGCGAACGGATCGGCAGTGACCGTCTCGTCTCGATGGCCGATCCGGTTGCGCTGACCTGTCCGGCCTGCGGGGGCGTCCTGTCCGAGATGAAGGAATCGCACCCGATGCGCTTCCGTTGCCAGGTCGGTCACGCCTTCGCCGCCGACGTCCTCGCAAAAGAGCAGGAGGGGCAAGTGGATGAAGCCCTGCGGGTCGCACTGCGCATCATCGAGGAGCGGGCCGAGCTGGTGCAGCGCATGGCCGCCGACGGACGGCGCAACGGCCGGCCGGCGGTGGCCGAGATGTACCAGGCGCGCGCTGCCGAATATCGCGAATATGCCGACATGATCCGGCGCGTTGTGCTAAAGTCGCTCGATCCTCCCATTCGCAAGCGGGAGGCTTGAGGGTCGCGATGGCCATTCCCCTCACCGAATGGACCGAGCAGCTCGATACCGAGCGCCGCCATCTGATCAAGGCCGATCGGGATATCGAGGAGGGTTCGCAGCGCATCCTCGATCAAGAGGCGCGCATCCGCGAGCTCAGTGCCGGCGGCCACGACGCGGGCCAGGCGGAACGGTTGGTCGAGGCGCTGAAGCAGACCCTCACGGAATGGCTGCGCCATCGCGTCCTGATCGAGCAGCGGATCGCCTATCTTCGGCAGCAAGTCGGTCCGGAGTGATCTGGGGGCGTTGGCAGGCCACCCAAGCTCAATGCCTAATGCCCAATGCTCGCTGTACGGAACGCAGCGTGACGTTTCCGCCTTGCACCTGTTGGGATAATATCAATTCTGCTATTTGCGGCGAGCGGGCGTCCTCTGGTTCCCGTCACTGAATGAGGCTATCGAGATCATGCATGAAATCGGCGACCAGCCGGTCGAAAGAGAGCGCCAGACCAGGTCTCCGCTGATCATCGGGGTGGGCGCCGCGCCGACAGCTCTGGATAGTGTCGAGCGGTTCTTTTCCAGGCTGACCGTAAGCGCCGACCAGGCCGTCGTGCTCGCGTTCCAGCATCATGAGGCCCTCGACGAGCCGCGGCTGCGCCAGATCGTGCGAAATTCCCACGGTGGCAAGATTTCCGACGTCGGTAACGACCAGACCATCGAGGGTGGCACGATTTATCTGTGCCCGCCCGCGATGATCACGACGATCCACGGCGGTCGCTTCGGCGTTCGCCCGGCCGAGCAGGCGCCCGGCGAGCGGGCCACGATCGACAGCTTCCTGGTGTCCTTGGCGGAAGAACGCGCCGAGCAATCGATCGGCGTGATCCTGTCCGGCATCGGCGGCGATGGCACGTTGGGTACCGCGACACTGAAGGACCACGGCGGCCTTGCCATCGCCGAAAAAGGCGCGAGCGACGAGGCGGATCATCTGAAGGACGCCGATACGCCGGCCGCGATCGCCGACTACGTGCTGACCGCCGAAGACATCGCCGAGCACATCCAGGTCTATGCCCGTCATCTGCGCCGGCTGGAGGAGAAGCAGGGGTTCGACGAGGTGCTGGCCGCTGCAGCGACCTCGCTGTCGCGCATCGCCGACATCCTGCGCAGCAAGACCGGCAATGATTTCCACGGCTACAAGCAGAACACCTTCCTGCGTCGCGTGCAGCGGCGGATGCAGGTGGTCCAGATCGGCGACATTTCCGCTTACGTCGATTTCCTGCGCAACGACCAGGACGAGGCGCAGCACCTCTTCAACGACCTCTTGATCGGCGTCACCGAATTCTTCCGCGACAACCGCGAATTCGAGGTGCTGGAGAACCAGATCGTCCCGAGGCTCTTCGAAGGCAAGGACGCGAGCCAGCAGGTTCGCGTCTGGGTGCTCGGCTGTGCCACCGGGGAGGAGGCCTATTCGATCGCTATCCTCCTGCGCGAGTACATGGCCAAAATGGACTCGCCACCGCAGGTTCAGATCTTCGCGACCGACATCGACGGACGGGCGCTGGCGGCTGCGCGCGTCGGCCGCTATCGCACCAAGATCGAAGCGGAGATGACCGGCGAGCGCCTGGCGCGCTGGTTCGTGCGCGAAGGTGACACCTATTGCGTGGTCAAGGAGCTGCGCGAAATGTGCATCTTCTCGCAGCACAATGTCATCAAGGACGCGCCGTTCTCGAAGCTCGATCTCGTCTCCTGCCGCAACCTGCTGATCTATCTTAATGCCGAACTGCAGAACCGGGTGATTCCGCTCTTCCACTTCGCGCTTCTGCCGGATCGCTTCCTGTTCCTCGGCAATTCCGAGAACGTCACGCGGCATCCAAAAATGTTCGTGCCGATCGACCGTCGCGCCCGCATCTTCAAGAAGCTCGAGACCGGAACCCGGCTGCCGCCGGAATTTCCCATCACGACCGCTGCCGGGAGGGCAACCCTCGAGGTGGCGCCGTCGCGCTCGTTCCGCCCCGACGTCGGGCTGGAGCGCCGCGCACAGCGGATCGCCGAGCGCTATGCGCCCGCCTATGTCATCGCCGACAGCAACTTTCAGGTCCTGCACTTCTCCGGGCGCACCGGACGCTACATCGAGCCGACGGCAGGCGCCGCCACGCTCGATCTGCTCCAACTCGTCCACCGCGATCTCCGCCTGGACCTGCGTGCGGTGCTCAGCCGCGCGGCGGAGACCAACGAGCCCGCCCATGCCGAACAGGTGCAGCTCGGCGCCAACGGCCAGCACATTCCCGTCGACATCACGGTGGAGCCGATCCAGGAGAGCGGCAGCGGCGATCGCAATTTTGTCGTCCTGTTCAAGGACGGCCCGGTGCGCGCCATCGATGCCGGCGCAGGCAAGCCCAATGCGTTGGTGCAGACCGAGCATGTCGAGCGTATCGAAGGCGAGCTGCGGGCGACGCGGGAGCGCCTTCAGGCGACCATCGAAGAGCTCGAAAGCACCAATGAGGAGCTGAAGTCCTCGAACGAGGAATACCAGTCCCTCAACGAGGAGCTCCAGTCCGCGAACGAAGAACTCGAAACCTCGCGCGAGGAATTGCAGTCGGTCAACGAGGAGCTGACCACCGTCAACGGCGAGCTTGCTCACCGCGTCCAGGAATTGACGCGCGCCACCAGTGACCTCCGGAATTTCCTGGAGAGCACGCAGATCGCGACCGTATTCCTCGACAACGAGTTGCGCGTGATGAACTTCACGCCGGCGATCACGCAAATTCTGCATCTCGTAGAAACCGACATTAGTCGGCCCATCGCGCACATCAAGGCGCGCGTCCCGATCGAGGACCTCTATGACGACGTTCGCAGCGTGCTGCGGACGCTTGCCAGCGCCGAGCGCGAGCTGAGGGCGCCGGACAGCGGCACGCGCTACATCGTGCGAATCCTGCCCTATCGCAGCATCGAAAACTTCATCGCCGGGGTCGTGATCACCTTCGTTGACATCACCGCCATGACCCGCGCCGAGGAGCGGCAGCGCCTGCTGCTGGCCGAGCTTCAACATCGGGTCCGCAACACGCTCGGCGTGGTGCGCTCGATCGCCCGTCGCACGGCCGATACGAGCTCGACCGTCGAGGAGTTTGCCTCTCATCTCGACGGCCGGCTCAACGCTTTCGCCCGTACCCAGGCGCTGGTGACCCGCGATCCCGAAGGCGGCGTCGATCTCGAATACCTCGCCGTCGAGGAGATGCTGGCCTATAATGCCAGGGAGGGCGAGCAGGTACGTGTCAGCGGTCCCCCGGTGCGTTTTCAGTCGAAGGCAGCGGAAACCTTTGCCCTTGCCATTCACGAGCTCGCGACCAACGCACTGAAATACGGCGCCCTGAGCCGGCCGACCGGTCGCATCGAGATTTCCTGGCGCCTCGAGCAGGGCACCGACCCGGCGGAGCTGGTGTTCGAGTGGCGGGAGCGCGGTGGGCCGCCGGTTGCGCCGCCGCCGCACAAAGGATTTGGGACCGAGCTTCTGGAGCGCACACTCGCGTTCGAGTTCAAGGGGCAGACCAGGTTGGCATTCAGTCCCAAGGGATTGGAATGCACGATCACCATTCCCCTCAGCAAGCGGGCGTTTCATACACCGGCGGTGGCCAGCTGATGCCCTTGTCGACGCTAGATCGCAGCCAGGTGGACCCGGTCATTCGCCGGCTGAACGTGCTGAGGCCCTTGTCGACGGAGGCCCGCACCTCGCTCGAATACGCGATGCTCGAGGGAATCCAGCGCGCAGGAGCGGGCGAGGATCTGATCTCGGAGGGCGATCCGGTCGACAGCGTGCGCCTCGTGCTGTCCGGCTGGCTCTGCCGCTACAAGACGCTGGAGGACGGCCGGAGACAGATCGTCAATTTTCTCTTTCCCGGCGAAAGTTGCGACGCGCACGCGTTCCTGCTCTCGGTGATGGATCATTCCATCGCGGCGATGACGCCGGTCGTCTACACCGAAATCAAGCGCGCGCGGTTCGAGAGTCTGGTGGCGGGGGACCGTGGGCTCGCGGAAGCGTTCTGGTGCGAGACGCTCGTCAACAACGCGATCCAGCGCGAATGGGCCATCAACCTCGGCCGCCGGGTGGCCTTTGAACGCGTGGCCCATCTGTTCTGCGAGATCATCGAGCGGCTGCGTCCTGTCGGCATGGTCGAGGGCAATTCCTGCGTGATGCCGGTGACGCAAATGGATCTTGCGGACGCCACCGGCCTGTCGGTGGTCCATCTCAATCGCACGGTTCAGGAGTTGCGTGCTTCCGGTCTGATCGTGCTGCGCGATCGCACGCTGACCATCACCGATCTCGATGCGCTCAAGGATGCGGCGCTGTTCTCCCCGAGCTATCTGCAACTCTATCGACGGAGCTAAGCGTTTGCTCGCTTCGGGAACGGTCGTACTTGATCCAGGTTAGTGTTCGCGGATGTTTTTTGAGCGGATGGCTGGTTTTGAGTAATTGACGTAACTTACGTAAAGGCAGTTTCGTCCCGAATCCTGTATTGTCGTTCCATGAACGACGTCCTGCTTGCCCGCGCTGAGCGCGCGATCGAAGCAAGCCGCGCCCTCCGGGCGCAGCGCAGAGCGGTCGCGGACCAGCTTGATGACGCCACGCGCGAGGTGCGCCGGGTGGTGATGGAAAGCGCGATGCTGCGCTCGGAGCTGAAGGCCCTTCGCGACAACCGGGAAGAGCAGGATCTCAGATACCGCGTGCCGCCGGCATAGGAGCCGACGACACCAACGTGCAGCATGCGCCGGGATAGGGCCCCAATCAACGCCGCTTCGCTGCTTTGGATCGCCTGTTGTAAGGCGAGCGGTTGACGGGTCTCAGCGAAATGCCTTCGCGTTGTGCCTTGCTGCGAATGGCCGCGACCGGACGCTGCAGCTTGATGCTCATGACGCCTGTGGGGGTGTTTCCTTTTGCGAGCTGTTTCAGCTTGCTCACGTCCGCGGGTGTCCACCGTTCGCGCGTCCGGCGCTTGTACGCGGGATTTGCCTTGCGTGGGCCTTTGCGGCCGATCGGTGAGCCCGGCCGTTTCCATGCTGCTTTCGCCATGATGATCCTCCTTCAAGTCCTTCATCAATCAGCGAATCAGCATTTCGGTTCCGGCGCAGACGAGATGGCGCCAGCGCGCGAAGGGAATGCGCGCATCCGTCGCTGCTCGGCCGCCTCGTTTCGCACCAGCAAAATCACGCACCGTTAACTTATTGAAATGCCGGAACCTGCGGTTGCGGCCGAAGCTGCCAACACTGCCGGGCTGGGCCGCCCCAACCGGCACGAAACTCTGGCCCCGGCGCCGACCTCCCGCCGGGGCCAATTCCTCCCATCCCAATTCCTTCCATCTGAAGGGCTTTGTGAAAGTACAATGACCGCGAAACGCAACCGCAGGAAACAGACCCAATCGCTCCAGGAGCGGTTGGCGGCATTCGCCCAAACCGCTCGCGAGCGCGCGCGCAGCCTGCCGCCCGGCAAGGAGCGCGACATGCTGCTTCAGCGCGCCAAGCAGAACGAGGTGACCTCGAACCTGACGGACTGGCTGAGCGAACCCGTGTACCCGAGACGGGGAGGGTGACGATGCGGAGCATCAAGCACTACCGCGCGTTCCAGATCGATCCGGACGGGCATGTGTTTGGATGCATCAACCTGGTCTGCGACGATGATGAGCAGGCCAAGCGCGAGGCCGCCTCGCTCGTGCTGGTGCACCGCATCGAACTGTGGCGGCTGGACCAGCGCATCGCGCAGTTCGATGTGCCGCCGGAAGTTGTCCGCCAGTAGAGCAGCGACACGAGAGCGAGAAGGAACCGCGCGCTGCGCCCCGGGTTGGTCGAACTGTACCGACCTCGCGAGGAGCCAGCATGACGGAAGCCGACATTCGCAAGGGGATGCCGCCCGTCAAGCTCTCGCGCGAGGCCTTCGAGCACCGCTACAGGAGCCGGTTCGTCGATCCCGCCTTTGCACCGCTCCAGCGCGAGCTCGACGCCATCGTCGGCGCAGCCTGGGATGCCTACAGCAATTCACGCAAGGCCCCGCTGACGCGAAAGGCGGGCGCGGGATTCTCCGATCCCGATTACGACATCGCCATCGACTGGCTCGATGCGCGCGCGAAGATCCTGGCAGCGCAGCGACGCCATGACGACGCGGACGAGACGCCGCGCATCCTCATCATCAACGGCTCGGCCCGCAGCGAGCACACCTGTCCCGGCGAGATGTCCAAGACCTGGCGCCTGGTCGAACTCGCCGAGCCGGTCTTTGCCGAGCTTGGATTTGCCGTCGACATCCTCGATCTGTCGCGCCTGGCTTCGGAGTTCGGCAGGACGATCCATCCCTGCAAATCCTGCGTCGGAACCGCGATGCCGCTCTGCCACTGGCCGTGCAGCTGCTATCCAAACTACTCGCTGGGACAGACCGACGACTGGATGAACGATATCTATCCGCTGTGGGTCGCCGCCCACGGCATCCTGATCGTGACGCCGGTGAACTGGTATCACGTGCCCGCCGGATTGAAGGCGATGATGGATCGCATGGTCTGCGCCGATGGCGGCAATCCCGATCCGACCTCGACCCACGGCAAGAAGGCTGCCGAAGCCAAGGCGCTGGAGCTGAAGGGCTGGTCCTATCCGCGCCATCTCGCCGGCCGCCATTTCGGCCTCGTCGTTCATGGCGATGCGGTCGGTGCCGAGGGTGTGCGCCGGACCTTGTCGGATTGGTTGACCGATATGCAGCTGATCTCGGCGGGCCGCTTCGCTGAGCTCGATGGCTATGTCGGCTACATGGAGCCATACGCCACCTCGCACCGCGACCTCGATGACGACAGGGCATTCCAGACAGAGGTGCAGAACGTCGCGCGCGCACTCGGCAATGCGGTCCGGCTGGCGCGGAGCGGACAGCTTCGCGAGCCCGGTGCGGGCCTGTCGGATCCAAACCCCAAATGACGGATCAGTCCTATGATTGCCTGATCGTCGGCGGCGGCCCCGCCGGGCTGATGGCCGCGATCTACCTCGCGCGATTTCGGCGGCGCGTCTGCGTCGTGGACGCAGGCGCGAGCCGGGCGGAGCTGATCCCGCGCAGTCACAATGTGCCGGGCTTCGTCCACGGCCTGTCCGGTACCGACCTGCTCGCGCGCATGTCCGCGCAGCTGAGCGAGCTCGCGGTCACGCGGGTGGGCGCCGAGGTCACCGACTTGCGGCGACACGAGCGAGGTTTTCAGGCGATCTGGAACGGCGGCGCGCATACGGCCGCCAGCGTCGTTCTCGCCTGTGGGATCGTCGACACCCACCCGCCGTTCGACGAATGGCGCGCGGCGGTCGCGGACGGGCTGTTGCGCTACTGCCCCGTCTGCGACGCCTACGAGGCGATCGGCCGTCGCATCGGCATCGTCGGTCCGCTTCACCGTGCCGCCGGCAAGGCGCTGTTCATGCGCGGCTACTCGCGCGACGTGACGTTGCTCGCAACGGGCGAGGATGACGGCAAGGCCGCGGCACCGGAGCTCAATGAAGCGGGTGTCGAAATCGTCGTCGCGCCCGGCCTGCGCCTGAGGCGGAGAGACAACGGCGTCGAAGCCGTTTTCGCCGACGGCCACACGGCGCAATTCGAGATGGTCTACCCGGTAATGGGTGCGGAGGTGCGCTCGCATCTCGCGATGAATCTGGGGGCCGAACATACCGGGGAGGGTTACCTGAAAGTCGACGACCATCAGCGCAGTTCGGTCGACGGGCTCTACGGGATCGGCGACGTCGTCACTGACCTGCACCAGATCTCGGTCGCGTTCGGCCACGCCGCGGTCGCCGCCTGCACGATCCACCACAGCCTGCCGCGGCGACTGGTATGAAAAACGGGGTATCGGACATTGGCAACAGAATCATCCTCGAAGACCGCGGTCTATGCGGCGCTCTTCGGCAACGTCCTCGTCGCGGTCACGAAGATCGGCGCCGCCGCCTGGACGGGAAGTTCGGCCATGACGAGCGAAGCCGTGCATTCGCTCGTCGACACGACCAACGAGATCCTGCTGCTCTACGGCTACCGGCGCGCGAGCCGTTCGCCCGACGAATCTCATCCGCTCGGCTATGGGCGCGAACTGTATTTCTGGAGCTTCATCGTTGCGCTGCTGATCTTCGCCCTGGGCGCCGGTGTCTCGCTATATCAGGGCATTCTGCATGTCGCCGCACCCGAGCCGATCGAAAGTCCGATCGTCAGCTTCGTGGTGCTCGGGCTGTCGTTCCTGTTTGAAGGCGGCTCCTGGCTGGTTGCCCTGCGGCGCTTCAGCCCGGACGGCCAGCGGTTCGGATATTATCAGGCTTTCGTTCGCAGCAAGGATCCTCCGGCATTCATGGTGCTGCTCGAGGACAGCGCGGCGCTGGTCGGCATCGCCATTGCCGCGGCGGCCACTGCGGCGGCCGTATGGCTGCGCCAGCCGGTCTGGGATGGGATCGGTTCGATCCTGATCGGGATATTGCTGGCGGTCGTGTCGATCGGTCTCGCGCGCGAGAGCAAGAGCCTGCTGATCGGCGAGCCCGCCGATCCGGAGCTTGCGCGATCGGTCCTGGATATCGCAGGGCGTTCGCCGGGCGTGCTCAGGGCCAACGGCCTGCTGACGGTGCAGCTGTCGCCGGTCGAGGTCGTTGCGGCCCTCAGCATCGAATTTGCGGATGACAAGCGCGCCGACGACATCGAGCGATGCGTCGTTTCGATCGAGACCGAGATACGCAAACGTCATCCGAGCGTGGCGGCGCTGTTCATCAAACCGCAGACCGATGCTCGCTACCGGGCGGTGCGCGCGAGGCGGTACGGCTAGCTTCGCGAAGTTCCCCCGAGGTCGCAATCGACACGACGGCAGGAACGATCACAACATCCCACGGGTTGAGCGGTGCGGGTCGGTGGCATGGACGAATGCGTCGCCATGTGCCGCTCCTGCGCGCAATCCTGCCGCGCGATGGCGGCCTGAGGACAAGCCCATGCTGGAAGAGAAACTCACGGAAGCCATCGTCGAGGAGCTGAAGCGGCAGGCGGCCAACCGGCCGCGATTGCTAAAGGTCGAACGGGCGGACGACGCGAAAGCCTCGGAGGAGCTGATCGTCAACGGCAAGATCGACTTGGCCGCGCTGGTCATGGTGATCGCCGGATCGGTCGCCGGCGGGCCTTAAGTCCGGCCGTCAACGGCGCCCTCAGCCATATTCCTCGCCGATGCCGTATTCCCGGTAGATTTCCAGCGGATCGAGATCGGGAAACAGCCGGCATTTGGCCTGGGCGAGATGCAGGGTCACAGCCGCCGGCTCCTTGCCGTTCGAAAGCATCTTGCGGATGTCGTCCATATGCGCGCTCGGCTGGTGCTTGGTGTCGAGCTGCTCCAGCGCGACCAGCGCAGTCGCCAGCGCCTCGGTCAGTACCCAGTCGTCGTGGCCGGTGATTCCCTTCTTCGGCATCGGCAGACCCCACATGTGGCGGTCCCAGTCTATCGGGACTTCGGCCAAATCTCCAAGAAGCCGTTGCAGCCAGCAGGCCCGCGGAACGGACCGGCGGCCGTGCTCCGGCTCGCATTATGGCCGGGCGTGGCTAAAAGGCGGCATTGCCGGGGCAATAGTATCTTTGTTGAAACAAAGTTGGCGTAGACGGGGCTGCATGGCATTCAGGCCGGCTGTTCCGGTCTGGGCTCCTGATCCCCGCATCTGCAACACGGTCCGGTTGCGCCACCCTTCAAGGCTTGAGCCCGCATGGTCTTTTTAAGCTTCGTCTATCGCTTCGTGACCAACTTCGCATTCATGGCGATGGTCTATTTCAGCCTGAATTTCATGGAGAAGTACCAGAACCGGGCGATTATCGCGATCCTGGTGCTGGTCTATACCGGCATGCGCGCAGCTTCGACGCTGCGGGCATTCTACTTTTACCAGAAGATCGAGAAGCTGGAAGCCGAGACCAAGCGCCTTCAGGCTCCGCTCAATGACGGCACTGGCGGAACGAGTGTGCGCAAGCAGGTCGTGGTTGACGTCGCCCGGCTGCGGCGCGACGGCGAGGTCAAGTCCTATATGGACCTGTTCTTCCTGGCGCTGATCGTATTGCTCTGCGTCGCCAACATCATGCGACAGTAAGCTCTACTGCGCGCGCTTCTTCAGGCTTGCCACACGGGTCGGGCGCGGCGCTGTGCTCTTGGGCGCGGCGCTCTTGGGGGCAGTGCTCTTGGCTGCAGTGCCCTCGGTCTCTGCGGCGTGGTTCGGTGTGCCATGAGCAGCGCGCGCGGTGCGGGGAGCGTGCCACTTGCCGGCTTTGACCTTGGCCGCACGAGGCGTCTCGGCCGCCATTGCCAGGCGCGTCGCGGCGCGCCGCGACAAGGTCGTCGACAGCAGCACCTCGACCGAGCCTTCCGGGATCGCAAAGAGATCGCGGCCAGGCACGGGCAGGGTGGCCGCGACATTGGCGAGCGCCATGGTCTTGCGCGGCAGCAGCGGTTCGTGCGCGGCCTGTGCGTTGAGGTCGGCCAGCGAGGGTGCCGGAAGCGTCTTGGTCTGCGCGAACACGAAGTTCGGCACGGCCGGCCAGCGCGCGATCGGTGTGGTCTCGGTCGGCGGATGCAGCAGCCATTCCACCGGCGTTGTCGGCGTCGCCGGCTGCTCGGCGGTCGCGGGCACCACGTGCACGATGCGATAGCCGCGCGCCTTGAGGTCGCGGATGATCTTCGGCAGCGCCGCCACCGTGCGGGCCTGGATGTCGTGCAGCAGCAGGATGCCCTTGCCCTTGGCCTCAAGCCGCTGGATTGCGAGCTGATAGACGCGATCGGGCGACACATGGCGCCAGTCGTCGGCCGGGAAATCGGCGCTCCAGACCTGGATGCCGCGCGAGATCAGAACGTTCTCGACGCCGTCGGCGCGCATCAGGCCGGGAATGCGGAAGAACGGCGCGAGCTTGGACGGATCGGTCATTGCGGCCGATGTCCACTCGATGCCGCCATTGATCTGCGCCTCGGCCTTGTCGAGCGGCATCCGGTCCATTGTGAGCGGATGCGTCATGCTGTGGGTGCCGACGGTATGGCCCGCTGCGACCAGCTTGCGCACGCCTTCCGGGTTCGCCTTGGCCTGTTCGCCAATGATGAAGAAGGTCGCCTTGATGCACTCGTCGGCGAGGATCTGCAGCACCTGGTTGGAATATTTCGGCAACGGACCGTCGTCAAAGGTCAGGACGACTTCATGGTCCTTCAGCGGCAGCGTCTCGCGGTACTGCATGGTGCCGATGCGGGGATGCTCGTGCGGATCGACCACGAGCGTGCGGGAGGTCCCGAGCGCGTCCGGATGGCCGGGGCAGTCGGCCGCAATGGCCGGCGAGCCGATGGTCAGGACACCAAGGAATCCGCCAAGAAATCTGCCAAGGAAGCTGCCAAGGCAAAGGACGATCCACGATCGCGTCCGAGCAACAACGCTACTTTCGATCATGAACCCCGTCTGCCCTCTTACGCGATTGCCGCCATAGTAGGTCGGAGACATCGGCAAACGGTTCAGGCGCAAGAACCGTTACCCAGAACCCTGCCGCGACAAGTCCCCTTGATACTTGCATGGCGTAGCATGAACAGACTGTTAATAGGGCCCAAATCACCCCATTTTGCACCGGCGTGACATTCCGGCATCAATGCGCGTCGGCACTCTTCTGTGATGCGCCCGCCGGCACGACGTGAACCACCCGATAGCGGTTCTCCCTCAGATACCGCAGGAAGGCCGGCATGATCGCAGCCGTACGCGCCTTGGGATCGTGGAACAGGATGATACCCTTGCCGGCGGCGGCGAGCCGCTCCGTGACGAGCTTCAATTCCTGCTCCGGCGTCATCTCGTTCCAGTCGCTGGCCCACAGGTCGGCCCCGAACACCACGATGCCGCGGGACTGGAGCAGGTCAAGCTCGGCTGGCGTCGCCTCGAAATAGGGGAAGCGGAAGAACGGGGTCGCGGGCGTCGTTGTCGAGGTGCCGTGCAGAGCCAGCTCGACGGCCGCGATGCCGCGATCGATTTCGCTCTTCGCTTTGTCGAACGGAATGCGCGCCATGAACGGGTGCGAGAAGGTGTGGTGACCGATGCTGTGGCCCTCGCGCGCGATGCGCTTGACCATGTCAGGGTGTTCGGAGGCGTGCAGGCCGATCAGGAAGAAGGTCGCGCGCACGCATTCCTGCGCCAGTGCCACCAATACCTTCGACGTCGTCGGCGGATGCGGGCCGTCGTCGAAGGTCAGCACGACCTCGTGATCGGCAAGCTCCAGCGTCTGCGGAAAGCTCTTCAGGCCCACGCGCGGCGTGGTCTTGGCGTCGACGCTCAGAATGCGGGAGGTGCCGAGCGCGTCCTTGCGCGGGCACTCGGCGGCTTCACTCGAGGCGATGCCGGTGAGGGCGGCGAGGGCTGCGCCTGCCGCCATCGAGGTCCACCTCAGTCGAAGCATCTTTGTCATTGCGCTCAGAGTTGCCTTGTGGGTATTGCCTGAACCGTCAGCTCAGACCACTCGTTCCAACCTGTCGAACGGCGAGGCGCGCCATGGATGAACATCTGGACGGTGCCGCATCTGCCGCGGAATCGGTACTCGACCACGTGCCGATGCGCAATGAAGACGGCGAAATTCGTCACGAATTCGTCGCGGAAATTACCCATGCGATCGAGGCCGGCGACAGCGCCGCGCTGCGCGCCTGCGTTGCCGAGCTGCACGAGGCCGATCTCGGCGATCTCATTGGGGCTCTCGAGCCCGACGATCGGGTCCGCCTGGTTGAGCTGACGGGGCGCGATTTCGACTTCTCCGCGCTGAACGAGCTCGACGAGGGCGTGCGCGAGGAGATCCTCGAGGAACTGCCGCCGCAGACGGTCGCGGAAGGTGTGCGCGAGCTCGAATCCGACGACGCGGTCGAGCTGCTGGAAACGCTCGATCAGGCCGATCAGGAGGAGATCCTCGAGAAGCTGCCGCTCAAGGAGCGCGTCGTGCTCGAGCGCAGCCTGCTTTATCCGGAGAACTCCGCCGGCCGCCGGATGCAGACCGAGTTCATCGCCGTGCCGCAGGATTTCACCGTGGGGCAGGCGATCGACTACATGCGCGAGACGCCGGATCTGCCAGACCGCTTCTACGAGATCTACGTCGTCGACAAGGAGCAGCACTGGCAGGGCGCGGTCTCGCTCGACGTGCTGCTGCGCGCCCGCCGCCCGGTGGCGCTTGCCGAGCTGACCGACGAGGATCGCCGCCGCGTCTCCGTCCTGGAGGACCAGGAGGAGGTGGCGCGCATGTTCGGCAAGTACAATCTCGTCGCAGCCCCGGTGCTCGACACCCAGGACCGCCTCGTCGGCGTCATCACCGTCGACGACGTCGTCGACGTCATCGAGGAAGAAGCGGACGAGGACCTCAAGGCGCTCGGCGGCGTCAACAGCGACGAAGAGCTGTCCGACACCGTGTTCACCATTGCACGCGCGCGGTTCAACTGGCTGCTGGTCAATCTCGCCACCGCCTTTCTGGCGTCCTCCGTGCTCGGCCTGTTCGAGGGCCAGCTCGAGAAGATGGTGGCGCTCGCCGTGCTGGCGCCGATCGTCGCAAGCCAGGGCGGCAATGCCGCGACCCAGACCATGACAGTCGCGGTGCGGGCGCTGGCGACGCGCGAGCTCGGCTCCTCCAATGCCTGGCGCGTGGTGGTGCGCGAGGGCCTGGTCGGCCTCGTCAACGGTCTCGCCTTTGCCGTGATCACGGGCGTCGCTGCGGTGGCCTGGTTCAGGATCCCGGGCCTCGGCCTGGTCATCGGGCTCGCCATCATCGTGAACCTCTTCGCCGGCGCACTCGGAGGCATCCTGATCCCGATGGCGCTCGAACGTGTCAGGGCCGATCCGGCCGTGGCTTCCGGCACGTTCGTGACAACCGTCACTGACGTCGTCGGCTTCTTCTCCTTCCTCGGCATCGCGACGTTGTGGTTCGGGTTGAGGTAGGGCTACACGCACTCTCGTCTCCCGGGCGCGCTGCAACGCCCTTGGCGTTGCTGCGCAACCGGGACCCAGAAGCGGCACAGTATTGCGGCGACATGGGCCCCGGCTCTGCAGCGCACCGCTGAAGAAGCGCTGCGCTGCGTCCGGGGCACGAGACCGTATACGCAGCCATCATCTTTAATCCGAACTTAAGCGAGCTGCCGCATCATCGCCTTGCTTGGGGGAATGAGCATGCGTGTGCGGCTGAAGGCGGACGGACGGATCGTCGAGTTGCGGGATGGGCAGGAGTTTCCGGTCCAGCCGTTTCCAATCCAGCCCGTACCTAACGCAGCGCCGCCCGACACCAGCTCGCTTGCCGTGCGCGATTTGCGCCGTCGTGCCTGCCTGACCCAGATGGAGTTCGCGGCCAAGCTCGGCGTTCCCGTCGAGACCATCCGCAATTGGGAGCAGGGCAAGCGGGCCCCGCGGGGACCCGCCCGCGCGCTGCTCGCTGTGATCGCGCATGCGCCTGACACCGTGTTCCAGGCGCTCGCCAAAGCCTGAGCTCGAGGCCTGACCTCAAGGCCTGACCTCAAGGCCTGACGTCAAGGCCTGACGTCAAGGCCTGACGTCAAGGCCTGGCACGAACCTCCCGTTAGCATTGCGCGCAAGATCCGACCCGGCGGCCGGTGTCGCCCGTTGGCAGTGTTGCCAGCCGGGTTCATAATGACGCCTGGATCATGATTTGGGCGACCGCGACAGAGAGGATTCCTCATGCTGTTCGTCGAGACCAATGGCGCAAGGATACCGGCGATCGGGCTGGGGACCTGGGAGCTGAGCGGGCGCATGTGCACCCGTGTGGTCGAGCAGGCGCTGCGGCTCGGCTATCGCCACATCGATACCGCACAGGTCTACGAGAATGAGCGCGAGGTCGGCGACGGCTTGCGCGCCTCCGGCGTGCGCCGCGACGACATCTTCCTGACGACAAAGGTCTGGACCAATCATTTCGCGCCCCACGATCTCGAGCGCTCGGTCAAGGAGAGCCTGGCGCGCATGCGACTTCCCTCCGTCGATCTCCTGCTGCTGCACTGGCCCAATTCGCACGTGCCGCTGGAGGAGACGCTGGGCGCGCTGTCGCATGCCAAGCGCATGGGCCTGACCCGCCACATCGGCGTTTCCAATTTCACCGTGGCGCTGATCGAGCAGGCGGTGGCGTTGTCGCCGGAGCCGCTGGCCTGCAACCAGGTCGAATACCACCCTTATCTCGACCAGGCGAAGGTGAGGGCGGCCTGCGATCAGCACGGGCTCGCTCTGGTCGCCTACAGCCCGATCGCCAAGGGGCGGATCAAGACCGACCGGACGCTCGCCGAGATCGGGCGTCTGCATCACAAGACGCCGGCGCAGGTCTGCCTGCGCTGGCTGGTGCAACAGAATGTCGCTGCGATCCCGCGCACCTCGCGCGTCGAACGCCTGTCGGAAAACATCGAGATCTTCGATTTCGAGCTTTCGGACGACGAGATGGCCCAGATCGCCGCGCTGGCCAGTCCCAGGGGCCGCCTGACCGATTTCGCCTTCGCGCCAAAATGGGATTGAGAGGGGCCTGCCGTATGCTAGGACCAGCTTGGCAACCTGAAGTCAGGCGATGGAACTGCGGAAGATCATACGGACGGACATTGCAGCGTCGGCGATCGCCCATCTGACGCTGGTCGCGCTGATCATCGTGATCAGCGAAGTCCATCCGTTTCACGCCAGCCCGCCCGAATCGGTTTCCGTCAGCATCGTGACGCCGGAGCAGGTGAAGCAGGAGGAGGCCAAAGCCGAGGAGAAGACCGGGGAAAAACTCAAGGAGAAGCCGCCGGAGCCGACCCCTGACCTGAAACTGCCGAAGTTCGATTTGAACGATAAGGACAAGGCGGCGGCCGCGCCGAAGCCCGAGGCGAAGCAGCAGGCTGCGGCACAGTCCTCGAAGCAGCAGGCCTCGCCTGAACCGCCGCAGCAGAAACAGCCGCAGCCACAGCCTTCACAGACGCCGCAGCAGCGCGAGGCAAATGCGCAGCCGCAACCGCAGCCTCCACAGCCACAGCCTCAGCCATCGCAGTCGCCGCCGCCTCAGGCGACGCCGCAGCCCCCGGCGCCACAGCTACTGCCACAAGCGATGCAGCACCCGGAGGCCGCGCCGCCGCCGTCCTATCAGGCGCCGGAGCCCGACGTCACTGTCAAATACGGCGTCATGCTGGGCCTGCCGCCGGAATTGCCGACGGAGCTGCCGAAAGACGCCTCCAAAGACGATGGCGGCGATGCCAAGGATTCAATCGCGGCGAAGCTGCCGGTCGAAATCATCGCCGAGCTGCGTCGTCATTTGCGAAGCTGCGCCAAGCTGCCGGCTGGGGTCGCGCCGACCGACAACGTCAACATCAAACTGCGCACCGTGCTCGCGACCGACGGCACGCTGGCGCGCGAGCCGATCCTGATCGAAGCCCCGCCGTCCGCAAAGGGCGTCGCGCTCGTGAAGTCCGCCATGAGCGCGCTTCAGGCCTGCCAGCCCTACAAGATGTTGCCGGCCGACAAATACGGGGAATGGAAGGTGATGGACCTGCCGTTCAGCCCGCGGGATTTCGGCGGCTAAACTCTCGCTTGGGCTACGGCCTTGCTTTGTCGCTCTGCTGTCAATCCATCTTCGCAAATATATTCCCACTTTGCCGAAATTCGGACACGGCGTATGTGTTGGCCATCCCGGCTCATCCTTGAGGGGCGATCTTGTGGTCGTCATGTTCGCGAGCCGGCTTGCGGTGGACGCGGCAGCGTTCGGGTGCGGGAGGCCAAGGGCAGGGCGGATTGCTCTCTGTGAGCCCAAGGCTTCGTGCCGACGAGCGGCGCTGCAAAGCTTCGTCACGGCGCCGCCTGTCAAACCGCCACAGACGAGACGCCGGCAGCGAATACAACCTCAGCCTGAGTCGGGCGGCGAAATTGAAGCGCAGCCGCCGCGCGTGCACGGCGATTGCCGCGTCGGCGGGAGCATCAAAATGCAAAGATAATCAATGCCACCAGCAAGACGTTGAACATGCCCAACGTGAGTACGGCGATATCGAAAACGCGGATCAAGCTGATCATGGTGTCCTCCGATACACGCCAACCGGGTGCTATGATGCCTCCGCTACGACCGGGTGTCTATGCAGTTTGTGCCTGCTCGGCGACCATCGCCACAATGTCGGCCACCCGCGTTGGGTCCAGAACGCCGTGTGTGGGAGCGCGGGCGCGCTTGGGAAAAGTGGTGAAAATTCCGCCTTCGTCAACTCGCGCGGCATTGTTGACCGATTGAGTTGCAACCATTTGTCTCAAACCTCACTCGCCCTGTGGAGACAGGCGAGACCGTTGAAACTATCGTAGTTACAGTCGGGCATCGTGCTACCGACCAAGGCAGCTCTACCTGGCTGCTGAAGCTACCCTATGCTTATTCTCTGTCCAACTCTGCTCGCCGCAGTCGCACTTGAGCGACGGATAAGCCGAGATCGCCGCTAATCCTTACAAGTCAGCCGGAGCACACGCTGGGGACACCACCATCTCGACCCAACACCTTGTGCACCGCGCGCTAGTGCCCACGATCTCGCAAGCTGGGTCGGCCGACACAATGTCGCGGCAGCACTTCGGGCACGTATATCCCGCGATGTTTGGCGTGAAGTCATACTCCGGACCAACATAGGCGCAGATCATGTGGTGGAATACTGGAAACAACATCAGCGCGGAGGAGCCGCAAGCCGGGCAACCCGTTTGGTTCGCTTCGATCTGCATGCTGCACCTCGCTCCCTCTCACAGCTCGTCGAGCCCGAATAGTTTCACCAGCATGGAAGCGATGCGCGCGCTGAGTTGTGTGTAGTGCATGTGAACGTCGACGGCCGAGTTCAGCGCCGGGGGATGCGCGCCTGGGCTGAACCGAATTCGCGCGATTTGCGAGGCGGTACGCTCGCGCGCCGCCGATGAGCCCGCTCCGGGGTACACGTCTGACACCGGCAGAATTTCCACGATCTCGCCCAGAATTCGCCGGTTGCCGAACAGGACAAAGACTTCGTTGCCGACTTTCGTGTCGGACAGGCGTTCGTTGGGAACGTACCAGTCGACGAAGACATCGGTGGGGTCGAGAATTTCTGCGATCGGAGTGCCCGCCACCAGTGACTGGCCGGCACGCGCTGGATTGTTCGCGACGATGCCAGCTATGGGTGAAAAGACTCTTCCGTCGGCAAAGCTGCTTTCAACCTTTTCGAGGCAATCAGAAAGTTGCCGGCTGAATTCGTCGAGAGCGGCCAATTGAGTGCTGGCCTCGGCGGCTTCCGCCTCCTGCGAGACCACGGCTTTGTTCGCCAGGGCGCGCTCCCGCGACATGTCAATGCGGTAATTCAGGCTCGCGGCCGATGAGGTTGCGATAAGTTGGACAGCTTCCTCAGCAAGCTGCAGATGTGAGCGCGCCGCGTTGAGAGATTCGCGCGCAACCCGGGCTTTGACACGCAGTTCCGCTTTGCGGCCGGCGATGTCCGCGAGCGAGCGCATATAAGTAGCGACGATTTCATCGTGCTGCGGAGACCGCACCCTTCCGATTTCTTCGCCGGCCTTGACCGATCCACCTCTCACCACGGTGATGCTGTTGATCTGCACGATGTAGGGCAGTGAAACCAAATATCTTGGCGAGGACACGCTGCCCGGGCCGCCGAGATAGAGAATTGGCCTCCCGAAATACACGACAAAGAATGCGAGTATGCCGAATACGATTGTCGCATAGGCGGCGCGGACGGTCCGTCCGGCCGCGCGCCGACGGCTCTCGATAGGATCGGGAATATGCGGATCGAGTCGCGTCAGGGCCACCGTCATTTGGCCAACTCTTTTGTCCGATCTCCGAATAGTGCACAGCGAACGCGCGGTGGCACGAAATCATCGTTCCGCGACGAGGCAAAGATGATTTCCGAAGAGTAGGAAAAGAACCGCGCGCATTTCAGATAGACGCCCTGGTACAAGGGAAAGATCAGCGCCATCTTCCAGCCAAAGTTTCCGACGGATCGTTGGAATAGGGCGAACACAAGTGCCATATTGAATACCGAGATCCAGAGCAGCAGCAGGTAGATCGCCGAGAGAAACAACACGGCATCCGGGCCGAACAACAGCACAATGTAGGCCAAGTAGAACGGCAGGCTGAGCGTCGGAACGAGATCGAAGACGATGAAGTCCAGCCTTTGGATCGTGTCCGGTAAACGCTCTAGCGGATGGCGAAAACTCAGCTCGCCATACATCATGAAACGGATGCGCAGAGCATCGCGATCCCAGCGCGCGCGCTGGCGCAACAGACTGATGCCGCTTGCGGGGCCGGCTGTTTCCGCCCAGGCGTCGGACACGAACCGAATGACATAGCCGAGCCTGCGGAGCCGTAAGGTGTACTCCATATCTTCGCCAGGCCGACGTCGAGCCCGCCCTGCTGCGTGAAGATATCCCGCCGATACATGGAACAGGCGCCGGACAGACACGCGATCGCATCCACCACGTCGAGGATCGACCGCCCCGCAGTGATCGACATCAGGTATTCGACGCTTTGAAGTCCTGTCCATATCGAATCGCGCTCATTGCTGATCGCGATGTTGCAACTTGCGCCGGCGACGAGCGGATCGCCGAACGCAGCCGCGAGGCGCTCAACCGCGTTCGGTTCGAAGACAGTGTCGGCATCTACGGTCAGAAGAAGATCGCCGCGGGCAAACCGTGCTGCAGCGTTGATGGCAGCGCTGCGGCCGCAGCGGGTCCCATGGCAGATGACCATGTCAACCAGCCCCTGCGCTCTCGCCCGCTCCGCGACCGCGCGTGTTTGGTCGGTGGAGCCGTCGTCGACGACGATGATTTCGACAGGTCGCAGGGTTTGCCGGCGCAGCGAGCTGATCGAAGGAGCAAGCCCGGAGCCGCCGTTGAAGGTCGGGATAATCACGCTTACCGTCGCCTCGCAAACCGTCCCACTGGCGCTTCGCCGCTTCGAGCTGAACAGAGCAAGAGACACCAGCGATAAGGTGTAGCGGGGTATGTCGAATATCAGCAGCGAGAAGGCGAGCAGAAACAAACTCGTTCCGGCGAGCACTTCTACCATTTCGGACATGCCGGCCACCTCCGCTGCGAAAGGACCATTCCGAGCATCCGACCAAATAAGGCGCGCAAGGCAATTATCAGATGGGAAAATGAAGACCATCGCGTTGATGGTCGAGTGGTAAATTGCGTAAACATTTGCTTTGTGTGTCTGCGCTATTCACCTCCAGCATCGGCTTGGCCAATTGACGATGGAAGCGTGCTCTCGAGTTTTGATTTTGTTGGCCTGCTGGCATCAGCATTGCGGTTTCATGCTGTTGCCGGGTCGATAAATCCGACAAGGTGACCGGTCCGGCCAACCTTTCAGGCGCAAGACGGCCTCAGTCTGGAGGGCTGAGGCCGGGGGCCGTTGATGTACCGTTGGGGTCGGTACTCTTCTATTTTAATCATGGCGAGACCACTTTGCGGTATTGTCCTGAAGGACAAGCAATCAGCACGTTGTTCCTCTCACACATCTGCGGACCGCCCGACGGGTATGACGGACCGTCGTCCGTGCTACGCACACGCCGTTGATACGTGTCCTACCGACGCCGCAGGCAGCAGCAACTTCCGTAACGAGGCTTTCGGGCTGTGCAATCGGGGCAGGTGTCATCGCCTGAGCCGATACTGCGAAGCAGAAGGCGAATGTGGCAATTCCGAGCGACTTGATCATATCGAGCTCCCTGGAAGCGCCCAACCGCCCGGCCGGCGCGGCCGAGCGATGGACGCGACTCTCTCAAGTTGATGCCCGCGCCTGTAAGAGAATTGAGATAGATCAAAGCGACTTTAGGGAGTTCCATGCGGCAATCGCTGCACATAGCAGATCGAGACGCCGGCTTAGGACTATGACCGCAGACTTCCCTGTGCCCTCTTGGGACAAGAGGGTGAAGTGGCCAGACTCGGGCAAAATGCGCCGCGAAGGTGCGAAGCTATGGTCGCAATTCGAGATGCGAGCTGGAAAAGTGGCGCTGCCGCCTCATGCTCCGTCATTGCGAGCGCAGCGAAGCAATCCAGTCTGCCGCCGCGGAGGGATTCTGGATTGCTTCGCTGCGCTCGCAATGACGATGTGGAGAGAGGGTGCGCCACATTCGCTCTTGTGGACGCACCGCTACTCAGCGGTGCACTGCAGAGCCGCAACACGAGCGCGTCAGGGACCGCGCCGCGTCTCCTCGCCATTCACCACCTCCGGCGCCATCGCTTCCCACGCGCTCGAGGCGAATTGCCGCCGCCAAGTCACGATCACCACGGTTGCCGTGGTCACGAACAACACCCAGGGGCTGACGAACCAGCCGAGATAGCCGAGTGCGAAGAAGAAGGCGCGCTGGCCGCGGTTGAAATGGCGGCCGGCGGATTCGAACAGGCGCGAGGTGCGGATCACATGAGCTTCGGCCTCCGGCGTGTCACGCTGCGAGGCTGCCGGCATGCCGCCGAACAGGATCGCGACATAGTTGAACAGGCGGTACGACCAGGCGAATTTGAAGAAGGCATAGACGCAGATCAGGACGAGGCCGACGCATTTCAGCTCCCACATCGCCGGCGAGGTACTGAGATCGATCGGCAGCTTGCTCAAGATCGTGATCGCGTCGTTGGTCGCGTGCAGCAGCGCCAGCGCGCCGCCGAGCGCGATCAGGCTGGTGGAGGCGAAGAAGGCGGTGCCGTTCTGCAACGAGGCCATGATCTGCATGTCGACCATGCGCGCGTCGCGGTCGAGCAGCCGGCGCACCCACACCTCGCGGTAGCGGTTCATGCGCGCCGACAGGCTGTCGCGGCCATAGGCCGAATGCTCCAGCGTCAGGGCGTAGACCAGCCATTCGATGATGAAGAAGCCGACGGCTGTGATGTCGACCCAATGCCTGCTCATGTCAGTCTCCTGGAGAGGATCGCAACGCTTGCCACGCATGGCGAGGTGCAGCAACGATTGATTGGCGGCAGGCGATGGCGTTAAAAGCGGCTCTCTTCAAGGCGTATCGAGAAGGACTGATGACATGGCTGCGCTGAAACTCGCAATCGGCAACAAGAATTACTCGTCATGGTCGATGCGGCCCTGGCTCGCGCTCCGCGCCAACGACATTCCGTTCGTGGAGACCCTCATCCCGCTGTACACCGACAATCCCGCGGATAAGGAGCAGATCATCTCGTTCAGCCGCGCCGGCAAGGTGCCGGTGCTGGTCGATGGCGACATCACGGTGTGGGATTCGCTCAGCATCATCGAATACATCGCCGAGCGCTATCCGGAAGTGAAGCTGTGGCCGGACGAGGCCGCCGCGCGCGCCCATGCCCGTTCGGTGTGCGCCGAGATGCATTCCGGCTTCATGGCCCTTCGCAACGAATGCGGCATGAACCTGCACCGTCCGGTGCGCCCCGTGACGCTGTCGGCGGACGCCGAGGCCAATATCGCGCGCGTGCAGGAGATCTGGCGCGAATGCCGGGCCCGGTATGGCGCCAATGGACCGTTCCTGTTCGGGCGCTTCGGCGCAGCGGATGCGATGTATGCCCCGGTCGTGCACCGCTTCCGCACCTACGCGATCCAAGTCACGCCGGAGACCAAGGCCTACATGGACACGATGCTGGCGCTGCCGGCGTTCCAGGAATGGACCCGGGACGCGCTCGCCGAAACGCTGGTCATCGAAAAGTTCGAGAACGTGTAATCCGCGGTGATCGGCCTCGCTCGACGCCGAGCAAGCCGGCGGCGCTCAATCGCCAGAGTCGTCGGCAGAGGGACCTCACGGCCCAGGAACCTCCCAAGGTGGTGGATCACGCCAGCCCCGACGACCGTTTGCCCCATACCCCCGGAAGAACCGGTTCCGGCGGTATCATCGGCTGACGGCATCACTCTGAAATAACTGCAAAATTCGCACGTTTGCCATGTCGCATACTGCTGGCCAAAAACGCTCGTCGCATGCTATACAGCGGCCGGGTTTCCGGCCGGCCGACGCAGTGGGACCACGGGCGTGGCAGGCGTTGTTTGAGTGATGGAGAGGGTGTTGAAGCACAAATTCCCTATTGGCGCGCGCGTATTGTTCACCGCCAGCAATGTCGCACGCCCCGCTGCCAGCGGCTCGTATGAGGTCATCCGCCTCCTGCCGACCGATGGTGACGACTGTCAGTACCGGATCAAGAGCTCGACCGAAGCCTTCGAACGCGTCGCCAAGGAAAGCCAGCTCGCGCTGTCCTGAAGGCCGACGCTATCCGCGCATGAGCGCGTCCCCCGGGAATTTGTATTCTGCCGCCGTCAAAAGGCCCGCTTCACCTTCAAAAGGTGGGCCGGGGGCAGTTGCCGACTCTCGGTACTCGCTTTGACCATTCGCTCTCTGCTCGCGTGAGGGGACGTCGCGCATGAACTGGGCATGGGCCTCGTCGTTTGACCAAATCTGGAGCTCGCCGGCCCTTCCAATGTGGATGATGCTGGCGGCTGCCGGCTTCTTCGGACTGATTCTCCTGGTCACGCTGCTGCGCGCCGAACGATCGCTGGCCAACGGCGCGCTGACCGTCATTGCGCTGCTCGCCATTGCCATCCCGCTGGCTGCTGTTGTGCGCGTCGATGGACCGGCGGGGCAGACCACGCCGACCGAGGCGCGCGCACAGGCCGCGATGACCGCGAGCCTGCCGGCGCTGTCCTGTCTCGACGATCTCGCGGGCGATGCCGTGGCCATGGGCTGCGAGAAGGCGCTGTTCGGCGCGCCTGACGCGGCGGCTGCGGCCGTCTCCACGACCGCGGCCAGGATCGACCGGCTGACGGCGCTCGGCGATGCCGCGACCGCCGAGAAGAGCCTGACGCCCGACATCAAGGTGCTGCGCAAGTCGCTGGAGCGTGATCGCTACGGCCTGGTCGCGCATGTGCTGGTCGCGCGCGATGGCTGCACGCAGTTTGACTGCGCGGCCTTCCGCTCGCTGACCGACCAGCAGCGGGTCGCCGCCAACATGGATTCCCATCTCTACGACACGCTGGTCGCGCGCTACGCCCCGACCTGGAATGCGCCTGCAGCAGCGCAATCGTTGCCGGCCACTGCCGCACTTGCGGGGCTGCCGCCGTCGATGCCGACGGGCAAGCCGACCAATGCGGAGTTCCCGAGTGCCTCGTCGACGCCGCCGGTCAGCATCATGAATCCCGAGCCGCCGACGCGTCAGGCGGCGCCCACCGCAAACGCGGCGGCTCCGCGCGCCCCCGCAGCGGCCTCGGCGCAGGCCGCAGCTCCCGCCGCGAAGAAGCCGCCTGCGCCGAAGGCTGCGCGGGCGCCGGCGGCAGCACCGGTTCCGCTCACGCCGCCGGCCGCGGCTGCCCCGGCTGCGGATAACGAGTAGATCGGCATTCCAAATGCGTGGCTGTCCGGCTAATGCTGGGGCATGCCACTACATCTGATCAAGCTCGCCGTCGGCTGCGAATCCGTCAAGGAATTGAAGGAGTGGACCGCCGAACGGATGCAGACCGCCAAGAAGAAGGGTCTGCCGCAACATCACATCCACATCACCCGCATGGTGCCCAAGCGCGACGCCGAGATCCTGTCGGGCGGGTCGCTCTATTGGGTGATCAAGGGCGAGGTCGCCGCGCGCGAAAAGATCATCGGCATCGAGCCGTTCCGCGACAAGGACGGCATCGGGCGCTGCCGGATCGTTATGCAGCCGAAGGTGATCCCGGTGTCGCCGCGGCCGATGCGCCCGTTCCAGGGCTGGCGCTATCTTGCCGACGATTCGGTGCCGCCCGATCTCGGCAGGTCCGCCGCCGGCTCGATCGCGGCGATGCCGGAGCCGATGCGGCGCGAGCTGCGCGATCTCGGGCTGCTCTAAACCGCGATATTGTCGATCAGCCGGGTGGTGCCGAGCTTGGCCGCGACCAGGATGCGCAACGGTCCGTCGTTGCGCGAGCTGACCTGTGCCAGGGTCGCTGCATGGCGCACTTCGAAATAGTCGAGCTCAAAGCCGGCCGCCGTGATCATCGCGGCACCGCGCGCCATTGCGGGCGCGACCGCTTCGCCGGCGCGAATGCGCCCGGCGCTCTCCTTCATGGCGCGGTATAGCGTGGTTGCGGTCTGCCGCTCCTGTGGCGACAAATAGACGTTGCGCGAGGACATCGCGAGCCCATCGCGCTCGCGCACGGTGCGGGAGCCGATCACCTTGACGCCGAGCTCGAGGTCGCGGGCCATCTGCGCCACCACCCGCAACTGCTGAAAATCCTTCTCGCCGAAGATCGCGACATCCGGCCGGCACTGGGTGAACAGCTTGCCGACGACAGTGGCGACGCCGGCGAAGAAATGCGGGCGGAAGCGGTCTTCGAGGCCAGCCAGCGCCGGTCCCTCCGGCACGATGCGGGTGGCAAAGCCCTCCGGGTACATGGCCTCGGCGCCGGGATGCCAGACGATATCGACGTCCTCGGCGGCTAGCTTGGCGAGATCGGCCTTCCAGGTTCGCGGATAGGCGCCAAAATCCTCGGTCGGCGCGAACTGGGTCGGGTTGACGAAGATCGACACCACGACGCGGCTCGCGCGCCGCCTGGCGAGGCGTACCAGCGACACATGGCCGTCATGGAGCGCTCCCATGGTCGGGACCAGCGCGACCGTCGCCTTTCGCTTGCGAAGATTGTCGACGGCGCGTCGCAAGGTGGGGACCGTGCGGGCGATCAAGGGGCTGCGTGACATCAGAACTCGACGGGATTGGGAATCGACGGGCGCGTTCCGGCGCCCGGCAGGCTAACCTTAACAAGCGGCGACGATGGACGCCATGCATCCGGATGCGGCACAGCATCCCGCGCAAAGCCGCGCAAGCGTCGCGGCATTGTGGGCTGGATCACAGACGCGAAGCGGCGCCGCGATTCATGATGAAGGTCAGCGCGCCGCGATTTGTCTTGCCTGTCACGCATTTCACTTGACCGCAGACGCGGCCAACTCGAAGATATTCGTTAGGGGTGTTGAGGATCGCGATGCTTGTGCAAGCTAGCCAAGGTCAGTCCGGCTCGGCGCATGTGGTCGTGCTCGGCAACGAGAAAGGCGGCTCCGGCAAGTCGACCACCGCCCTGCACATCGCAGTCGCGCTTCTCAAAGCCGGCCAGCGCGTCGCCACCATCGACCTCGACTGCCGTCAGCAGAGCTTTACTCACTACATCAACAACCGTTCCGCCTGGGCGCGCCGAACCAAGCTCGACCTCGAACTGCCGTTGCATCGCTGCATCAAGCTTGGCGAAACGATGCAGGTTGCCGAGAACGAGAATTCGGAGTTCCTTCAGTTCATGGAGGCGGTCTCGGCGGTCGAGAGCAGCTTCGACTTCATCGTCATCGATACGCCCGGCACCGACAGCTACCTGATGCGGCTTGCGCACTCGATGGCCGACACGCTGGTGACCCCGATCAATGACAGCTTCCTCGATTTCGATGTGCTCGGCACTGTCGATCCCGCCAATTACGCGGTGACAGGCGAGAGCCACTACGCCGAGATGGTGCGGGATGTCAGGCGCAAGCGCCGCCAGCTCGACGGTGCGACCACCGACTGGATCGTGGTGCGCAACCGCCTGTCGATGCTCGGCTCCCGCAACAAGCAGCTCGTTGCCGATGGGTTGAAGGATTTGTCGCTGCGGCTCGGCTTCCGCTACGTCGACGGCTTCGCCGAACGGGTCGTCTATCGCGAGTTCTTCCCGCGCGGTCTGACCGCGCTGGACGAGATCGACGAGGCCACGCTCGGCATGCGGCCAAATCTCGGCCATCTCACCGCACGGGAGGAGGTGACGAGCCTGCTCCGCCAGCTCAAGCTTCCGCTCGACGAGCGCGGACGTCGCCGCGCGGCCAATCGCGCCGAGTGGTTCAACCAGGTCGACAAGCCGCTCGAGGTCCACGACATCCTCGGCGCTTGAGGCGGCGGTACATCGCTACTTCCAGTCGATCAAGAGGCCGGTCTCCCCCGGGGAACCGAGCCCGCGCTCAACCGTTTTCACCCCGTGTTTACTGCAAAACGGAACCCGATCGAGACAGGTTGCGTCGGATGGTGACGTGCACCCTGACGTAGCGTGTGAGAGCGAGATGCCCAAGAAACGTGTGCGCCGCACAATGAAAGGGCTGCCGGTTCACAATATTTGGCCTTCCTGTCACGCGGCTGTGACATATATTAGGGAATAGGCGACCAGGGGCCGAAGAGCTCCGGAAGAACACGATTTTCAACAGGGATTCAGGCCGCAAGAGCCTGAGGCTGAGGACGAAAATGAAGCGTGGAATTGCCGTTCTGGTTTCGGTCAGTGCCCTCTGTGGCGTCGCCTATTTCACGGCGAGCAAGTGGGCAATCAGGCACGAGACCATCACCTTCTACGATGCCTCGCGCGACAACCGTGCGGTGCCCGTCGATATCGCGATCCGTCGTGACAAGGAAATGCAGGCCAATGCCGGCATGATCACGATGCCGGTCGCCGTGATCAACCACGGCAACACCGTCAAGAACACCGAGTACGGCTTCCTCGCCAACATTTTCGCCGCGCGCGGCTACCTCGTCGTCAGCCCGCAGCATGATTTGCCGACCGATCCACCGATGGTGACCAAGCCCGGCGAGATCTATGTCGGCCGGCTGCCGCAGATCCTGCGCGGCGTCGCCAACATCCATCTCGCCATGCAGGAGATGAAGAAGGTTCAGCCCAACGCCGACTACGAAAAGGTGACGATGGTCGGCCACTCCATGGGCGGCGACATCACGATGTATTTCGCCAAGCAGTATCCGGATGAGGTCAAGAAGGTCGTCACACTCGACAATCTTCGCGTGCCCTTCGTCACCGCCGGGAAGTTCAAGATCCTGTCGTTCCGCTCCACCGATCCGCAGTTCAAGGCCGATGCGGGTGTGATCCCGACCGACGAAGAATGCGAGAAGGCCGGCATCCAGGTCGTGAAGACCGAATTCCAGCACAACGACATGCGCGACACCGGTCCGGATGCTGCCAAGAACTCGATCCAGGGCATGCTCGACAAGTTCCTGAGCGCGACCGACAGCGAAGTGGCTCCGGTCGACACGCAATCGTCCCCGCCCAAGATTCTCGAGCCCGGGCCGGTCGCTTTGATGGCGCCCGCCAAGAGCTGACGCCTTCCTCGTCGTCGATACCGATTTCAAAGCCTCCGCCGGCTGCCGCCTGCGGGGGCTTTGCACATTGACCGGGCTACATCCGCTGACCACATTAGCCGCTCACGCAAGGGTCAAGGAAATGTCCGGCGAACCCATCAAACCGCGCGGCCGCGATGCCGTCTCGGCGCAACCAGGCGACGCTGTGCCGCAGGCGGGGACCTCGACCTCGGAGGACATCGCCGCCTTCGTTGCCAACGCGCGCGCGCTGTCACCGCATGCGCCCGGTGCAAAAGGGCGGCTGATCTTCGCGCTGGATGCGACGATGAGCCGGCAGCCGACTTGGGACATGGCTTGCGCGCTTCAGGCCGACATGTTCCGTGAGACCGCCGCGCTCGGCAGTCTCGACATCCGGCTCGTCTACTATCGCGGCTTCGACGAGTGCCGCGCCACGGGATGGATCTCCGACAGCGCCAGGCTGGCGGCGCTGATGAGCAAGATCGATTGCCGTGGCGGCGACACCCAGATCGGCAAGGTGCTGAGCGAGGCCCGGCGCGAGGCCGTCGCATCCGGCGTGCGCGCCGTCGTCTTCGTCGGCGACGCCATGGAGGAGAACGTCGACCAGCTCTGCGCCAAGGCAGGCGAGCTCGGCATGCTCAAAGTGCCTGTGTTCATCTTTCAGGAAGGCCATGACGCGGTGGCCGAGAAGGCCTTTCGCGAGATCGCGCGCCTGACCGGCGGCGCTTGGTGCCGGTTCGATCCGGGCGCGGCGGCGCAGTTGCGCGAGCTGTTGCGCGCAGCCGCCGCCTACGCGGCCGGCGGACGCGAGGCGCTGTTGCAATTGGCGAAGAGCGCCAGTGGCGCGGCCAGGCTGATCGGCCAGATGAAGTAGCGCTGGCGCAAGGACACGATGCTTTTTGGCGGTAGGCCGACTATATTCCGGCCATGACCCTGATCGCCGGCGCTATCGCAATTATCACCCTTTATTTGCTGCTCCAGATGTTCCGTTCGGCCAATCCGGCCGTGCTGGCACGCGCGATCAGGTTCGGTGGCGGCGTGGTGGCGCTGGCTGTCGCAGCGTTCACGGGCTTGAAGGGCGAACTGGTGGTGGCGATCCCGCTCGGGATATTCGGCGCCGGGCTCTTGGGCTGGACACCGATGGCAAACGCCGGCTTCGGCAATATCGGCGGGCTGTTCGGCGGGGGCGCGACGCGCCCGGCCGGTCAGGCCTCGCGCGTGCGCTCGCAATTCCTGGATATGCGGCTCGATCACGATTCCGGCCAGCTCGGAGGCCAGATCGTCGCCGGGCCTCACGCCGGGCGCGATCTCGATGAGTTTGATCTCGCGGCCCTGCTGGCAATGGTCCCGGCGTTCGACGCCGAGAGCGTGGCCCTACTTGAAAGCTATCTGGACCGCCGGTTTCCCGCTTGGCGTCAGAACGCGCAGGGCGACGCGGCAGGGGGGCAGCGCCGCACGGTGGCGAGCGGTAAAATGACGACGGAGGAGGCCTATCAGATCCTTGGCCTGCAGCCGGGGGCGGGGCGTGACGACATCAGCCGGGCTCACAAGTCCCTGATGAAGAAACTGCATCCCGACCAGGGGGGCTCGACGTATCTCGCTGCCCGTGTAAACGAGGCCAAGGATACTCTGCTTCGCACGCATAACGGCTAACTCCGGCACCACGCTACAAACGCTCGTCCCGTGTGAGCTCTGCTTGCTCTGTTTGCCGTCGCCCCGATGCCCGCCATTGTCGGCGTGGTCGATCCCTTGCGTAAAGTTTTAACCGTAAATCCTTGACGAGAGGTTGTCGTGGAACAGCCTCGTCGGTCACCGCATCCCGAAAATGAAAATGCCCGCGCAAGGCGCGGGCATTTTCATTGGAGCGGTGCGAAAGTTCAGTTGCGGACGGTCATGCAGGAGATATCGGCGCGCTTCAGGGTGCGGCAGACGGCTTCGGCCTGGTCGCGGTCGAGCCCGGCGAAGCGGGCGCGGTAGAGCTTGCGATTATCTTTCGCGACGACCGGCTCGGTGAATGGGTCGGCCTTGCTGAGCAGGCCGCGAGCCGAGCTGCGCGCCGCGTCGATACGCTGCTGGGCTTCGTTCTCGCTCTCGAGCGCGCCGACCTGAACGATCCAGCCGCTGTGGGTAGCGACCGGCTTCGTGGTGGCGCTCATCTGGATCGGCTGCAGCGCCGGGTCGGCTGATGCGAGCTTCGCAGCAGCCGGGGCGGGTGCGGCGGCGGCCGGCAAGACGCCGAGGATGCCGTTGCCGGTGCCGAAGCCCGCCGGCTGCCGCGGCAGCTCGGCACGGGTGATCTCGGCCCTCGGAGCTTCCGGTTGGCTGGCGACCTCGGGCTTGTTGATGAGGTCTGCGCGGGCGACGACGGCACCGGAGGTTTCGGCGACTTCGGAGCGGGATGCGATCGTGCTCGTGACCTGCGGTGCGATCTGAGTCGGGGCGGCGGAGGCGACCTTCACCGCGCCGGCCTTGACCTGGACGGTCTTGACCCGGACCGGCTTCATCGGTTCGGACGAACCGGGGATGATCGAGAGCGGCTGGCTCGAGATCACGCCATTGGTGAGCGGCGCAGGCTCGATCTTGGATTCTATCGGCCGAACTTCAGGCCTATTGGCTTCAGATCTGGGCTGAGCCGGCGGCACCGCGGCAGTCGCAGCCGCAAGCGTCGAGAGGCGCGCGGCGAGACGCGACGGGGCTGCTTCGGGAGCAGGGGCAGCCGACGCCTGGACCTGCGGAGCGGAACGGGCCGGGGTGTCCGATGTATCGGCGACTTCGGCAGCGGCGTCGGAGCCGTTGCGTTCGGTGACCGCGGCGACGGTGTGGGTGGTCGCGGCCTTATCGAGGTTCTCCGCGAGCAGGTTACGCATGATGGCGTCGCGCGAGCCGCCGCTACGGCCGCCCAGCACCACGCCGATCAGGTGGCGGTTGCCACGGCGCATCGAGGTCACGAGATTGAAGCCGGAGGCGCGAGTATAGCCGGTCTTGATGCCGTCCACGCCCTCGACATTCCCGAGCAGATGATTGTGGTTCCGGATCGACTGTCCGCGCCAGTTGAACGTCGAGGTCGCGAAATAGCGATAGTAGCGCGGGAAGCGCTCTTGGATGGCGCGGCCGAGCGTGGCCTGGTCGCGCGCGGTCGTGACCTGCTCGTCGTTGGGAAGACCGTTGGCGTTGCGGTAAACCGTCCTGGACATGCCGAGCGATCGCGCCTTGCGCGTCATCATCTGGGCGAAGTCGTCCTCGTCGCCGCCAATTGCTTCCGCGATCACAACGGCTGCGTCGTTGGCGGAGCGGGTGACGAGACCTTTGATCGCGTCCTCGACGCGGATGGTCTGGCCGGCACGCAGGTTCAGCTTGGTGGGATCCTGATCGGCGGCGTGCTGCGACACCGGCATCTCGGTGTCGAGCTTCATCTTCCCGGACTCGAGGCGCTCGAACAGCAGATAGAGCGTCATGATCTTGGTCAGCGAGGCCGGATGGCGGATCCCGTCGGGACTCGTGGCCTGAAGCACGGAGCCGGAGTTGCCGTCGACGATGATCGACGCGAATTTCGGGCTGGAACTCTCGGACACATCGCGCTGCACGCGGTGTTGCGCGTAGTGACGGCGGTGGCGCCGCGCCTCGGCAGCATCGGTGGTGAAGATGACTGCACTGGTGACCGCAAGAAGCCCAAAAACGCCAACCCGCGCCAAGCGCGAGGAAGACAAGTTTTTACGAAGCATGAAACCCCGTCCCCGTTTCTGACTTGATCACCGGCTCGTGAGGCGAAATTGTGCCCAAGGGACCCGGGATCATTACCTGCTCAGGCTGTCCTCCGCAGATGTTCGCCGCGGGGGGACGTTGGGCCTGAGCCGCTGTTCTGGCTAAGGTGATGTTCTCCAACGGCTTTCGGCCGCTTGTGGAAGCTGAACACGTCCAAGGAATCAAGGTAGGGGGCAGCGGTTTCCAAAAGCTTAAGGAACCATTGCGGGAAACCCCGGGAGTCTTGGCAAATTTGCCTGCAATTTTGTGCGACGCACAAAATTCTTGACTTTTTTGTGCGTTGCACTAATTGTGAGCAGAGTCAGGGAGCCGGGGCTTCCGACAAGGCTAGGGAAAAGGATTCCGAATGTTCAAGGTTGAAGACTTTCAAGGCTACGGGAAAGAGCACTTCGAGCAGTACGTCGCCTCCGCGACCTCGATGCAGCACGGCCTTCAGGCGATCGCCAGCGCTTATGGCGACTACACCAAGAAGTCGTTCGAAGACACCAAGTCCTTCGTCGAGAAGCTTTCCGGCGTGAAGTCGCTGGACAAGGCCGTCGAAGCGCAGACCGAATTCGCCCGTTCCGCCTACGAGTCCTTCGTCGCGGAATCGCAGAAGATCGCCGGCCTCTACAGCGACCTCGCCAAGCAGGCGTTCAAGCCGGTCGAGACCATCGTGTCGAAGTTCACCCCGGCCGCCAGCTAACGTTTCCTGACGTCCTGGAATCAAAAGCCCGGCTGCAGTAGCCGGGCTTTTTTTGTTTGTCGCGGCGTGTCGATCTCAGCGCGCCACGCGCAGCTTCGACAGCGACGTGCCGATGTCCTTGAACACCGAGACGGTCTGATCCGCCTTCGTCACCAGATAGAATTTGTCGCTGCCGCTCGCGCAATATTGCAGCACGCTGGAGGTCGGGTCGCTGCCGGTGTTCACCTGCACCGTATAGATCGTGATGTTCGCCGCCTTGGCGTTGTCGCACAGCTTCTTCTGCCGCGCGTCGATTTGCCAGGCGTTGCTGTACCAGCGGTTCTGCGTGTTGAGACCGTCGGAGAGCAGCACGATCGCATCCTTGTAGGTGTAGTTGGTGCCCTTGGCCGGAGCGTTCATGGGATCGCCGGTCGACAGCGTCATCCAGCCCCAGGCGAGGCCAATGCCCTGGTTGGTGTTGCCGGTGGGCTTCATGGCGTCGATACGGCTCTTGAGTGAGTTCCAGTCGTAGCTCAGCGGCATGATTGGCTGCAGATAGGACGAACTGCCGGTGTCGCAGTAGGAGTACTGTTCGGCCGGGAACTGCGTTCCCGCGTTGCCGCTCGTGGGCGTCGTGTTCTTGGTGTCGTAGTCCTGGTCGCGGTCGACCACGCACCCTGTCCATGTGTTGTGGTTGGCGGACCTGGTGCCGCGGGCCGCGTCCCAATCGCTGAAATCGACCCAGTACTTGTTGTAGTTGCTGGCGCCGACGTTGACGTCCTTGGCAAACGGAACAATCGAGATGTAGACGTCGCCATTGGTCTTGGCGAGTGGGCTGAGCTGGTCGACCAGGCTCTTCGCGGCGGTCTGCATCGCCGCCATCTTGCCGTCGTCAGCCATCGAGCCCGTGTTGTCGAGCACCAAGGCCACGCGCATTCGCACCAGACCCCAGGCGCTGGTGGAATTGGCGCCGACGTCGAGCGTCGGGAAGCCTGCGACCTTCATGAAGGCCGTCGTGTAGGTGCCGGTGCCGGTGACCTCGATGGTCGAGCCCATGCTGGTGCTTGCGGTGTAAGTGGCCGCGATGCTGACCGACGGCAGGGCGTTGGTGGCGGTGAACAGGGCGTTGAAATAAGCCTGCGCCTTGGTGCTGATCTGCGACGTCGTGATGGTGCCGGACGACAGATCCTTGGAAACCATCAGCGCAGTGGAATCGAGGGCCGCCTGCATTGCGGAACGAGCCTGGGCCGCGCGGCTGTAATCGACCGCGGCTCCGACGAAGCCCAAAACCGGGAGCAGCGCGATGGCGAAGATCACGGCGATATTGCCTTGTTCGGCCGCTGCAAACCGGGCGACGTATCGACCAACAATACGGCTGACGAGGGTCAGGCCAGACGTGACGATCCCCGGAATCTGTGACTTTGCCCGTTTTCGCGCCACGCCATTGAACGCAGGGTAAATTGGTCCGTAGAAAACCGGAGATAGCCCGCGCGAAACCGCCGCAGCCGCGTTGCTGGCCGGGTTCCTGGTCAACATCTTCTAAACCGGCGGGGCGGAAGCTTTTGTCAAATCAGTCCGAATTGATTAACCTTGGTGAGGATCGCCCGGACCGGGAATCGGGAGCGCCATGGCCGCATCGGCCGAGCTGCCGCACGCTTGCGGCGAGCCGGGGGCAGGCCCATATTCGGTGAGGCCGATCCGGCTTGGACCGGACCGGCTGGAAGCGGCGATCCAACAAGGCGGTGCGCCTGTGCGAAGCTCCGAAGGCCGGGGCTGCGCGGCGAACCGTCATACGCTTCCGTGGGGAATTTGAACGCCTGAGCCATGCCGCAACTGTCTTCCAGACCAGATCCGTCCGCGGCCGCCGCCGCCCACGCTGCCCTGATGAGCAACGACGAGAACCGTTCCGGCGGTCCTTCTGCGCCAAACACGTCCGTCATCACCAAGGTCAAGCCGAAGACCAAACGGCCGAACCTGTACCGTGTGCTGATCCTGAACGACGACTACACGCCGATGGAATTCGTCGTTCATGTGCTGGAGAAATTCTTCCAGAAGGACGCCGAGGCCGCAACCAAGATCATGCTGCACGTTCATCATCACGGGATCGGGGAGTGCGGCGTGTTCACCTACGAGATTGCCGAGACCAAGGTGACGCAGGTGATGGATTTCGCTCGCAAGCACCAGCATCCGCTGCAATGCGTGATGGAAAAGAAGTAAGACACGACACGTTACGGCACGTTCGAAGCCGGTTCTTGTGCATGTCGCAGTGTGATTGCCGCGTGATGTCTGCGGGCGATGTTCGTTGCAGACGGCAAAACCACGGAATTTCGGACCGGTGCTGATCGTGCCCAAACCGGAACGGGTTTTGCATCGAAAATACCGCAGCTGTGCAGCCGCCTGAGTCGCGGAACCGGTCTTTCGCCGCGATCTTGTATAACTATATGTGACAAAGGTTGTTGTTGCCTGACCGGGCGATGGCGATCATGATGGTGGGGGCCATAGAGGACGCGAATGCCGACTTTTTCCCAAAGCCTTGAACAATCCCTGCATCGTGCACTGGCGATCGCAAACGAGCGTCATCACCAATACGCGACGCTCGAGCATCTTTTGCTCTCCCTGATCGACGACTCCGATGCAGCCGCCGTCATGCGCGCCTGTAGCGTCGACCTCGACAAGCTCCGTACGAGCCTCGTCAATTATCTTGAGACCGAATTCGAGAACCTGGTGACGGACGGCGCCGATGACGCCAAGCCGACTGCAGGCTTCCAGCGCGTGATCCAGCGCGCGGTGATCCACGTGCAGTCGTCCGGTCGCGAAGAGGTGACCGGCGCCAACGTGCTGATCGCGATCTTTGCCGAGCGCGAGAGTCATGCCGCGTATTTCCTGCAGGAGCAGGACATGACGCGCTACGACGCCGTCAATTATATCAGCCACGGTATTGCCAAGCGGCCGGGCGTCTCCGAGGCGCGGCCGGTGCGCGGTGTCGACGAGGAGACCGAGACCAAGGGCAGCGAGGACGCCAAGAAGAAGGGCGAGGCGCTCGAGACCTATTGCGTCAACCTCAACAAGAAGGCGCGCGACGGCAAGATCGATCCGGTGATCGGACGCAATTCCGAGATCAACCGCGCGATCCAGGTGCTGTGTCGCCGGCAGAAGAACAATCCGCTGTTCGTGGGCGAGGCCGGCGTCGGCAAGACCGCGATCGCGGAGGGCCTGGCCAAGCGCATCGTCGACAGCGAGGTGCCGGAGGTGCTGGCGGCTGCGACCGTGTTCTCGCTCGACATGGGCACGCTGCTCGCCGGTACGCGCTATCGCGGCGACTTCGAGGAACGCCTGAAGCAGGTGCTGAAGGAGCTCGAGGCGCATCCCAACGCCATCCTGTTCATCGACGAGATCCACACCGTGATCGGTGCTGGCGCGACGTCGGGCGGGGCGATGGATGCCTCGAACCTGCTCAAGCCCGCGCTCGCTTCCGGCACCATTCGCTGCATGGGCTCGACCACCTACAAGGAATACCGCCAGCACTTCGAGAAGGACCGCGCGCTGGTGCGGCGCTTCCAGAAGATCGACGTCAACGAGCCGACAGTCGAGGACGCGATTGCAATCCTCAAGGGCCTCAAGCCGTACTTCGAAGACTACCACCGGCTGAAATACACCAATGAGGCGATCGAGGCTGCGGTACAGCTCTCTTCGCGCTACATCCACGACCGCAAGCTGCCGGATAAGGCGATCGACGTGATCGACGAATCCGGCGCGGCGCAGATGCTGGTCGCCGAGAACAAGCGCAAGAAGACCATCGGCATCAAGGAGATCGAGACCACGATCGCCTCGATGGCGCGGATCCCGCCGAAGAGCGTGTCGAAGGACGATGCCGAGGTGCTCAAGCATCTCGAGCAGACCCTGAAGCGCACGGTGTTCGGTCAGGACAAGGCGATCGAATCGCTCGCCGCTTCGATCAAGCTGGCGCGTGCGGGCCTGCGCGAGCCGGAGAAGCCGATCGGCTGCTACCTGTTCTCGGGTCCGACCGGCGTCGGCAAGACCGAGGTCGCGAAACAACTCGCGGCGTCGCTCGGCGTCGAGCTGTTGCGCTTCGACATGTCCGAATACATGGAGCGGCACACCGTCTCGCGCCTGATCGGCGCGCCTCCCGGCTATGTCGGCTTCGATCAGGGCGGCTTGCTCACCGACGGTGTCGACCAGCATCCGCATTGCGTGGTGCTGCTGGACGAGATCGAGAAGGCGCATCCCGATCTCTACAACGTCCTGCTCCAGATCATGGATCACGGCCGGCTCACCGATCACAACGGCAAGCAGGTCAACTTCCGCAACGTGATCCTGATCATGACCACGAATGCGGGCGCGTCCGATCTCGCCAAGCAGGCGTTCGGCTTCACGCGCTCGAAGCGGGAAGGCGACGACCACGAGGCGATCAACCGGCAGTTCGCGCCGGAATTCCGCAACCGTCTCGATGCCGTCGTGTCGTTCGGCCATCTCAGCGTCGAGGTGATCGGTACGGTGGTCGAGAAGTTCGTGCTTCAGCTCGAAGCGCAACTCGGCGATCGCGACGTCACCATCGAGCTGTCCGACCCCGCCAAGACCTGGCTGGTGAAGCATGGTTACGACGAGCAGATGGGCGCACGTCCCATGGCTCGCGTGATCCAGGAGCACATCAAGAAGCCGCTGGCCGACGAGGTGCTGTTTGGCAAGCTCAAGGGTGGCGGCCATGTCCGCGTCGTTCTGGTCAAGGACGAGGCCGACGAGACCAAGGACAAGATCGGCTTCGAGTTCGTCGAGGGTCCGGTCACGCCGAAGCAGGAGAAGCTCCCCGGTGCCCGCAAGCGCCCGCCGGGCAAGTCCAAGCCCGGTGGCCCCGGCGGCTCGAAGGGGCCGACCAAGAGCCCGCTGGTCAAGGCTTGATCTGCGCGCGATGAATTGAAAAGACCGGCTGAGAAGCCGGCCTTTCTCATTGGCAGCCAAATATAAGCAAGAAGATCCGATATGACCAACACGCCTTCTGCAAACTCGTCGTCAGCTTCCTCGATCCCCGCCGACGATCCCGGCCGCGCCCTGACGGTCGCCGATCCCGACGGCGCTGACGTGCCGCATATCTCTGTGGCCGGCGGCACCTACACGGTTCTGGTGTCGGGCGCGCAGACCGCAGGACGCTATTGCCTGGTCGACATGCTGGTGCCCGCCGGCGGCGGGCCCCCGCCGCACCGCCACGACTTCGAGGAAATGTTCACGCTGCTCGAAGGCGAACTTGAATTCACCTTTCGCGGTAAGTCCCATACCGTAAGTGCGGGGTCGACCGTCAACGTCCCGGCCAACGCGCCGCACGCGTTCAAGAACGTGTCCGGCAAGACGGCCCGTATGCTCTGCATGTGCGCGCCAGCGGGACAGGACGAATTCTTCCTGGCGGTTGGCTTTCCCGTCGATGGCCGCACATCGCCACCGCCGAAGCCGACCCCGGAAGAGATGGCCGAGAAAGGCAAGCTGATCGCAGCACTGCTGCCGAAATATCGCACCGAGATGGTGAAGATATGAGGCGCGGCGAACGCAGCCGAAATCGGCCTTCCCAAATGGTCGCGCGCTATTCGCCGCGCAGGCGCTGGTCGTCCTGCACGCGAACATGTTCGGCGCCGCGCGCACCCGCGGACGACAGCCGCAACATGCTCAGCGCCGCGCCGCAGAGCGCGAAGCCGACGCCGGTCAGCAACGCGATCCTGGTTCCCTCGATCGGATAGCGGCCGAGGAAGAGTGCCACCAGCGCTGCGCCGGTGGTCTGCCCAAGCAGCCGCGCGGTCCCCAGCATGCCGCTGGCGCCGCCGGCACGCTCGCGCGGGGCGGCCGCGATCATGGTGCGGTTATTGGGGGTCTGGAACAAGCCGAAGCCGGCGCCGGCCAGCGCCATCCGCCAGACTACGTCGAGCGGCGTGGGCGCAGCCGGCAGCAAGGCGAGCGCAGCGAGGCCGCAGGCGAACAGCGTAAGGCCGATGCCGCCGAGCAGGCCGGCCGGATAATGCTCCACCAGGCGGCCGGCGAGGGGGGCTGCGAACGCCACCGCGATCGGCCACGGCGTGATCAAGAGGCCCATATGCACCGCCGAATAGCCGAAGCGGCTCTGGAGATAGAAGGGGATCGCGACGAAGGCCAGCATCTGCCCGCAGAACGAGGCGATCGAGGTCGCAATCGACAATGCGAACACGGGGATGCGCAATAGGTCGATCGGCAGCAGCGGCGAGGCCATGTGGGTCTCGCGGTAGATCAGCAGCGCGCCGGCGACGAGCGCAATGGCGAACTGCACGAGGCAGGTGATCGCGGCTTCGCCATGACCGACGCTATCGACGGCCGCGATGCCGACGCCGAAGGTGATCGCGGACAGCCCCGCGCTCTGCCAGTCGAAGGAATGGCTCGCAGGCCTGGTGTGCGGCAGGCTGCGCAGGCCCAGCACCAATGTCACCACGCCGAGCGGAACGTTGATGGCGAACAGCCAGGGCCAGCTGCCGAACGCCAGGATACCGGCGGCGAGCGTCGGGCCGACCGCGGCTGAGAAGGCGACGACGAGAGCGTTGAGCCCGATGCCGCGGCCGAGCTGGCTGCGTGGGTAAGTGAAACGCACCAGCGCTGCGTTGACGCTCATGATGCCGGCCGCGCCGAACCCCTGCACGATGCGTGCAATCGTGAGGAGCGGCAGCGTGTGCGCCAGCGCGCAGAGTGCGGAGGCAAATGTGAACAGCACCAGGCCGACCAGATAGACGCGGCGATAGCCGACGATCTCGCCGAGCGAAGCCAGCGGCAGCAGCGAGATCGTGATCGCGAGCTGGTAGCCGTTGACGATCCAGATCGAGAACGCCGGGCTGGCGTCGAGGTCGGCCGCGATCGTCGGCAGCGCGACGTTGGCGATGGCGCTGTCGACCACTGCCATGATAATGCCGAGCGCAATGGTCAGGACCGCCTGGCCACGCTGCGGCTGCGGCAGGCCGTCGGCGTGCTCCATGGAGGCTGGCAACATGATGGCGGCGTGCTTGATTCGAGCCGTGGTTCGTCTCCGGATTAGGAAATTGCGAGATGCATCGCAACCCGGCAGGATACGGGCGGTTCCTGCGCCGGGAGCGGGTCTCCCGGCACCGCGGGCATGGGTCGGCACGGCCTCGCGGCTCACCAGCGGGAGGTCGACTTCCCGAACACATAGAGCGCGCCGAGCCCAACCGTCACCGCGGTCGAGACGATCAGGATGGTGCGCTCCCAATCGATCCGCTCCGCTCGGCGCGGTTGAGATTGAGAGCGGTGAACAGGGCCTTCATGGCAAATCGGCGCATCGGCTGCCTCGCGTGAGCGCACGATGCCACTGTCGGCGCGGGCCGGCTTGATGCAGCTCAAGCCGGACTGCGCCGGCGTGCCGGTCTCTACACCGCCGGCGGATTGCGGTCGGTGAAAGTTGTGCGCTGGTGCCAGTAAGGATAGGGCAGCGTCACCTTGCTCGCCGCATCGAGCTTGGCGATCTGGTCCTTGGTCAATGACCAGCCGACCGCGCCGAGATTTTCGCGCAGCTGCGTCTCGTTGCGCGCGCCGATGATCAGCGTCGAGACGGTCGGACGCTGCAGCAGCCAGTTCAGCGCGATCTGCGAGACGCTCTTGCCCGTTTCCCTGGCGACCTCGTCGATCGCATCGACGACGCGATAGACGTGCTCGTCCGGCACGGGCGGGCCGAACTCGGCCGTCTTGGGCAAGCGGCTTACGTCAGGCTTTGGCTGGCCGCGGCGGATCTTTCCGGTGAGGCGTCCCCATCCGAGCGGCGACCAGACCACCGCGCCGAGGCCCTGGTCGAGGCCGAGCGGCATCAGCTCCCATTCGTAGTCGCGCCCGATCAGTGAATAATAGGTCTGGTTGGCGACGTAACGCGGGAAGCCATGCTTGTCGGCAACGCCAAGCGATTTCATCAGGTGCCAGCCCGAAAAGTTCGACACGCCCACGTAGCGGATCTTGCCGGCGCGCACGAGCACATCGAGAGTCGCGAGCACCTCTTCAGGCGGGGTGAAGGCGTCGAAGCCGTGAAGCTGGAACAGGTCGATGTAGTCGGTGCCGAGCCGGCTCAGCGAAGCGTCGATGGCTGTAAGCAGATGCTGCCGCGACGACCCGATGTCGTTGGGGCCGTCGCCGAAGCGGAACGTCGCCTTGGTCGAAACCAAAACCTTGTCGCGGCGGCCCTTGATGGCTTCGCCGAGAACGCGCTCGGACTCGCCGAGCGAATAGACGTTCGCGGTGTCGAACATCGACACGCCGGCATCGAGGCAGATATCCAGAAGGCGCCGGGCTTCGGTCGCGTCGGTGGTGCCCCACGCAGCGAGGCGGCCCACGCCGCCGAAGGTGCCGGTCCCAAGACTCAAGGCGGGCACCATGAGGCCCGAGCGGCCCAAGCGTCGGTATTCCATCGATTTGCTCCTCGGCTGGCCGCTGATTGATCCCCGCGACCTCTGTGCCGGATCGTAATGCAAGGCTGCGCCGTGTCCTACCTCGCGCTCACATACCGGCCTTGCTTGGAAACGGCCTAGTCGTGCAGACGCATGTCATCGAATGCCGCGTCAGTCACGCGCGGGCTGGCCGTCGTCGCCGGAAGCCGAGCCGCGCCCCTCGTTACTGGTGATTGAAGGCAGGTGGCCTCGCTCTCGCGCGCCGGCCGCGGCAGGAGCGTCAGGCTCCAGCCCACCGCAACAAGCACCGCGAGCCGGATCGCGATCACGCCGAGCAAGACTTCCGATCCGCTTATCGTGGCGTTGGTTCTCATGTGCAGAGCCTGATCCCGGCTGCAGCACCTGACAATCTGGAATTCACGAGCACGGCCTTCGCCTGAAGCGAAGGCTCGGGCCATTGGCTGCCCGGACGTCAATGCCGCGACTGGCTCTGCCGGAAGTCGCGCGGTGACATCCCGAAATGCTCGCGGAAGACGCGGCCGAAATGCGAGAGGTCGTTGAAGCCCCAGGCGAAGGCGATCTCGCTGATGTGGCGGTGAGCGAGCACGGGGGAGGCGAGGTCGCGCCTGCATTGAGCGAGGCGCTCACCGAGGACGTAGCGCTGGAACGAGGTGTCCTCGTCAGCGAGGAGATCGTTGACATAGCGGGACGAGATGCCGAGCGCCGCTGCGGTCTCTGACAGCGAGAGGTCGGGATCGGCAAGATGAGCCCGGATATGCGCCTTCAATCGGTAGAGCAGGGCGGAGCGATGCGTCGAGGACGGCAGCGGCGTCTTGCCCAGCCGCTCGCCCAGCGCCATCGCCAGGACATCGACGGCCTGTTCCGACAGAGCGGCGGCGTGGTGCGGATCGATCTGATCCGCGCTCTGGCAGAGCCGGTAGATGAAATCGTAGGCGATCCTCTGCAGTGGCGAGTCCGGCCCGAAAGAGGTGGCAGTAAGAGTTTCGGTCGCGCCGAGCCGGCGCTGCAGCATCTCGCGCGGCACCTTGAAGATGGTCTGCGTGAAGATGCCGTCGAATTTCAGCTCGTAGGGACGGGTGGTGTCATAGAGCGCAAACTCTCCCGGACTGACCACGGCCTCGCGGCCGTCCTGCACCACGCCGCCGGCGCCGCGATTGCCGAGCGCGATCAGGATGAAGTCCTGATCCGAGCGCGCGATGCGCGACGGCGTGCGCAACACGTGTTGACGGTCGGAGCAGACCTCGGAGCATTCCGCCTTGCCCAGTGGCGCCCGGGTGACCGTGCCGCGAAAGGCGCTGCCAAGATCGGACCTGCAGTCGAGCCCGACGAAGACGTCGCAAACGATATCCTGCCAGAGCGCAAGCCGGCGGTGGCCTGGGCTGTCGTCCGTGGTGAACTGGATTGGCATCTGCAGAGCCTCCCTTTCACATCCCGCAAAATCGCGTGTCGGCGCTGGTCCCGACTGACGAAGGCAAATCCCGTACCGGGTCGGTGAATCCCGTCCGGTCGAGTTTTTGTTCCGCCGCGGTCGAGCGCCCGCCGCCCGGCTTGGTCAAATAGACTGCATCGGACCTGGCTTCCGATCAACCGGCAAGGGAGGCGGGAATGGGCATCGAACATCCGAAATACAAGGTCGCGGTGGTGCAGGCGGCGCCCGCCTGGCTCGATCTCGACGCCTCGATCGACAAGTCGATCGCCCTGATCAGGGACGCCGCCGAGAAGGGCGCCAAGCTGATCGCTTTTCCGGAAGCCTTCATCCCCGGCTACCCCTGGCACATCTGGATGGATTCGCCGGCTTGGGCGATCGGTCGTGGCTTCGTGCAGCGCTATTTCGACAATTCGCTGTCCTATGACAGTCTGCAGGCCGAGCGGCTGCGCGACGCCGTGCGCAAGGCCAAGCTCACTGCCGTGCTCGGTCTGTCCGAGCGCGACGGCGGCAGTCTCTATCTGGCGCAATGGCTGATCGGGCCCGATGGCGAGACCATCGCAAAGCGCCGCAAGTTGCGGCCGACCCATGCCGAGCGCACGGTCTATGGCGAGGGCGACGGCAGCGATCTCGCCGTGCACGCGCGGTCCGACATCGGCCGCATCGGCGCCCTGTGCTGCTGGGAGCATCTCCAGCCGCTGTCGAAATACGCCATGTATGCCCAGAACGAGCAGGTCCATGTCGCGGCCTGGCCGAGCTTTTCGCTCTACGATCCTTTCGCGCCGGCGCTCGGCGCCGAGGTGAATAACGCCGCCTCGCGCGTCTATGCGGTCGAGGGCTCCTGCTTCGTGCTCGCGCCTTGCGCGACGGTCTCGCAAGCCATGATCGACGAGCTCTGTGATCGGCCGGACAAGCACGCGCTGCTGCATGCCGGCGGCGGCTTCGCTGCGATCTATGGCCCCGATGGCAGCCAGATCGGCGACAAGCTCGCGCCGGACCAGGAGGGCCTCTTGATCGCCGAGATCGATCTTGGCGCCATCGGCGTCGCCAAGAACGCCGCTGATCCAGCCGGGCACTATTCGCGCCCCGACGTGACGCGGCTCCTGCTCAACAAGAAGCGATACCAGCGCGTCGAGCAGTTTGCGCTGCCGGTCGACACCGTCGAGCCCACGGACATTGCCGCGGCGGCGAGCTGATCGCCGCAATCGAGGGGAGGCACGATCATGGAATCCGCAATTCCTCTGCATCTCGAGAGCCCGCGCACGCGCCACAAGCGCGTGCCCGACGATTACCAGCCGCCATACCCGTCTTTCGTGGCGCGCTATAAGCCTGCCGTGAACCGGGTCGTGATGGCCTATTTCGGCCTTCAATATCGCGGCACGGCGGTAGCTGCTGCAACGGACGCTCTCGCCGAAATCGCGGCGCGGTTTGCCGCGGAAGGCGGTCCTTCGCATTGGGACCGGGCGCAATATGTTGATCAGGCAGGCTACGAGAACGTCATCTCGGTGGCCTATTGGGACGACATTGCGCGGTTCGACAAATGGTTTGCAGCGGCGCGCGAGGCATGGACCGGAACGCAGCCCGAGGGCATCGGCACTTTCATCGAGGTGCTGCGCCCTACGGTGGCGCGGCACGAGACGCTGTTTTCCTCGCTCGGCCGGCCCGAGGGCGTCGCCGCAATCGCCGGCGGCATGAGCGGCGAGGTGCAGGAGCACGCCTATTGGGGCGGCATGCGCGACCGCATCCCGCTGTCACAGACCGATCCGATGTCGCCGGGCGGCAATCCCGAGCTGATCCGCGATGGCGCGCGACTGCGCGTGCAGGCGCACGACAATCTTTGCCTGATCCGATCAGGCCAGGATTGGAGCGATACCGAGGCCTCGGAGCGAAAGCTCTATCTCGACGAGGTCGAACCGGTGTTGCGCGAGGGCATGGATTTCCTGCGCGATGAGGGGCTTGGCATCGGCTGTTACACCAACCGTTACATGCGCGTGCTCGCAGCCGGCGGGGACGCGAGTGAAAAGTCCTACGGTCAAAGCTGGTGGAAGAGCCTGGCGGCGCTGGAGCGGTGGGCGGAGTCGCATCCGACTCACGTCAAGATATTCGGAGCCGCGATGAAGTACCTGTCGACGCTCGGCCCCTCGGCAAAACTGCGGCTCTACCACGAGGTCACCGTGGCTGCTGCCGACGAGCAGTTCTTCGAGTACCTGAACTGTCACGCCAAGACCGGCATGCTGGCGGCGGTGGAGAGCGTCGCCGCTTGATAGAGTTAGATCACGCAATGGCCGAGCAGCTCGGGATGCGCGGCGCAGATGTGATGCGCGCCGGCGTCCCGCAGCTCGGTCTCGCTGCCGTAGCCATAGAGCACGCCGATCGCGGTCATGCCGTTGGTGCGGGCGCCGACCACGTCATGGCTGCGGTCGCCGACCATGATCGCGCTGGCGGGATCGACCCTGGCTTCGTCGAGCGCGTAGCGCAGCAGGTCGCGCTTGTCGACGCGCGTGCCGTCGAGTTCGGAGCCGAACACCCGCTCGAAATACGGTTTCAGGCCAAAATGCTCGACGATACGGGTGGCGTAGACCGCGGGCTTGCTGGTCGCCACGAACATGCGCGGTGTTGTCGCGGCAAGCGTTGTCAGGGTGTCTGTGATGCCGGCATAGGCTTCGTTCTCGAACAGGCCGACGTCGCTGAAGCGCTCGCGATAGAGCAGCAGCGCCCGGTCGGCGAGTTCCGCGCTGCCCGTGAGCTTTTGCAGGCTGGCATGCAGTGGCGGCCCGATGCACCAGGTCAGCTCGTCCTCGCTCGGAACCGCAACGTTGAGCCGCTCCAGGGCGTACTGGATCGAGCGCGTGATCCCGGGCTTCGGGTCGGTCAGCGTGCCGTCGAGATCGAAATAAATGGTCACCATATTGTCGCGCCTGTGTTGATACCGCCGCCTATTGCCTGACCTAAACGAGGCCGGGGGCCAAGGCAAACGCGCAACCATTGTCACGCCGAAAATCGCCTTCCCCGATACCGCGTATCCCTTAAAGCTCGCTATTCGCGGGAGGGAAGCGTACAGTCGCGCCATCACCGCCTTCCATTGGCATCGACCGGTGACTGAGGGTCACCAGCGCTCCCGCCGACTGAGCAGGAGCGTGCATGACTCGATTTCGTCTGGTCGACTGGATCCGCCGGAGAGCGCTTCTCGTCGCATTGATGCTTGGCACATTGATACTTGGCACACTGTCGCAAGGCGCTGTCGCGGCAGGACCGGACTGCCGGGCGATCGAAAGCACGAGCGGACGTCTCGCCTGCTACGATGCTGCGTTTCCTCCGAAGGAAAAAAAGCCCGCTGCTGCGGAAGGCGATGGGTCCCGTGCTGCCTACAAGGACCCGTTCGTGGCGGAAGAGGCCAGAACCGCGGCGAAGCTGAAGAACATCTGCCGGGGCTGTTGAGGGTTGCTCGTTCGCCGCGCTCGTCGATCAACGAGTCCGGACGAGGGATCGAGACGATTTTTTCAGGAGAGGCCGGATGAGCGAGCGACTTGAAACCCTGAAGAAGGCCCGTGAGCGCATGATCGAGGACAGGGACGCGCATGCGAAAGTGCTGGCCGCCCCCTTTGTGCGCGACACGGCCGAGCGAGCGCGCAACAAGTTTATCGAGATCCAGGCGCTGATTGATGCCCTCGACCGCGCCATCCGGGGCGAAATCCCGGTTGCGGTCAAAAACTAAGGCGGTAGGCAGCGAGACCAGCGGAGCGCCGCTACCGCTCCCTCATTGCTGTCTCGCCCATTCAACGATGGCGGTCGCCTCCGCGCCTGCCCGGGTTTCCCAGGCGGTGATCGCGCCCGTTGCTGCCTTCCGCAGCTCCGTGACAAGGGACGCAGGCGCCGGCTCGGCGATATGGACGCCATTGTCGCGCATGCGCGCATAGTTCTCGATGGTGCGGTGGCTCAATAGCGCCAACTGGCTCTGCTCAGTCTCGGCCGCCGCCGCCAGCACCTCGCGCTGCATCGGTTCGGACAGTTCGGCAAAGGCGTCGCTGCGGACGAAGGCGATCGAGATTGGCATCGCGTAGTTGATGGCCGTGAAATGCGGCAGGAAGTCCCACAATTTGCGTCCCGCGCCGCCGTCGCCGGAGGTGAGGAAGGCATTCAGCCGGTGTTCCCTCAGTCCGGCGAGCGCCGCATCCATCGGCAGGAATTGCGCGTTCGCGCCGGCTGCGCGCATGACCTCGGTGGAATTGGCATCGTAGGTTCGCAGGTTCAGTTTCGGCAGGTCGTCAGCACCGTCGAGCGACTGCTCCGACCAGAGGCCCGTGGCCGGCCAGATCGTCACATAGAGCAGCTTGAGGCCGCGCGCAGCCAGCGCCTTCTCATAGAGCGGTCGCGCCCGCAGATTGGTGGCCCGGGCGAGATCCACCGATTGCACGAGAAAAGGCAGGGTGGACAATCCGAGCACAGGGTCGAGGCCCGAGAGCGCGCCCGCGAAGGCATCGCCGCCCGCGATCCGGCCGTCCAGCGCCGCGCGCGGCATCTCGCCCGAGTTGATCTTGAGCTGGTTGTCGAAGGCGTTAGTCACGGTCACGAAGCCGTGGGTACGGTCGGAGACGCGGCTGGCGAAAGTCGCCAGCCCAATCCCGGAGATGTTATTCTCAGGGTATTCCGTGGTCATCCGCCAATTGACTTGAGACGCGACTTGAGACGTCACCTGCGCGGCGGCTGGCGCGACGCTCAGGATGAGCGCGGCGAGGACAAGGATCGCGCGGATCCGTTTGGCGGGGTAACGCATTGGGAGAAGCAGGTCAGGCAGCATAATATTGGCGACCCGTCGAACCATGGCACGATGCCACAACATTGTTGATCACACTGTCGCATGCCGCGCCGAGGCGCGCTACCGCCGTGCCTGCGCGCGATGGGTGCAGATTGCGATGTGCATCATCTCCGCGCTGCTTGTCTCGTCGACCCAGGCCGCGGCATGGGACAGTTCGCCCGCCAAGACCGACGTTGCCATCCCCAGCGTCGAAGAACTCGCTGTGCAGCCGGAGAAGCCCGGTGCGCGGGAGAGCGACACGCGGGAATCGATCTGCCTGATCATCGAGGCCGCGGCGCGCGATGCCAATCTTCCGCTGGAGTTCTTCGCCCGCGTGATCTGGCAGGAAAGCCACTTCCAGACCGATGCGGTCGGGCCGGTGACGCGCAGCGGCGAGCGGGCGCAGGGGATCGCGCAATTCATGCCGGGCACCGCGAGCGAGCGCGGGCTGCTCAATCCCTTCAATCCGGTGCAGGCGCTGCCGAAGTCGGCGGAATTCCTGAACGAGCTGCGCAACCAGTTCGGCAATCTCGGGCTGGCGGCGGCCGCCTACAATGCCGGGCCGCGCCGGGTGCAGGAATGGCTCGCCGGCACCGGCGGCATGCCCGAGCAGACCCGCAATTACGTTCTTGCGATCACCGGCACGAGCGTCGATGCGTGGGCCAAGGCAGGCGCGACCGGCAAGGGGCCGCCGAGCGCGCCACCGACAAGCTGCCGCGATCTGATGGCACTTTTGAAGCGCGCGCCGAATGCCTTCGTCGCCGAGCTCGAGCAGCATGTGGAGCTTGCGGCTGCAAAGATCTGGGGCGTGCAGCTCGCCGCGGGCTTTGACCGCAACCGGGCGCTGGCAATGTACTCCCGCGCGGTCACGCGGCTGAGCGCCGCGATCGGCGAACGTGATCCGAGCCTGCTCAGCTCGGTGATGCGCAGCCGCGGCACGCGCGCCTTCTACCAGGTGCGCATCGGCGCCGATACGCGGAGCGAGGCGGATGAACTCTGCGGTCGCATCCGCAAGGCCGGCGGGGCGTGCTTCGTGCTGAAGAATCGCGGTGTGAGCGGGTAGGGCATCTGTCCCAGCGTGCATGCCAGCCCCGCCGTGCGCTTTCTTGACGCGAGGCGCCGCATTGCCCGTTATGCGGGCACGATTCCTCATCCGGCCAAGACTCCCCGTGGCGCTTCCTCCGCTCGATTCACCTCAATGGCAAAGTCCCTGGCGCGCCTTTGCGTGGGGGCTGCGCTCGATCACGCAGACCATCCTCACGCTCGTGCTGTTCGTGACCTATCTCGGCATCGGCGCGCTCGCCCACGACACACATTTCAGCCTGCTCTGGGCGCTCTGCTCGACGCTGTTCGTCTGGGCAGGTCCGGCGCAGATCATCCTGATCACCACGCTTGGCTCCGGCGCGACGATCGTCCAGTCCGCGATCGCGGTCACCGTCAGTGCGATCCGGCTGTTTCCGATGGTGGTCTCGGTGCTGCCGTTGATGCGCACGCCGACGACGAAACGGCGCGAGCTGTTTTTCGCGGCGCATCTCACCGCGGTGACACTGTGGGTCGAATGCCATCGCTTCCTGCCGCAGGTACCGCGCGAACGCCGGATCGCCTTCGTCAACGGACTTGGCTTCGGTCTTGTCTCGGTGTGTCTCACCGCCAATGCGGTCGGCTATTTCCTTGCCGCCAATCTGACTCAGACGCTTGGCGCGGCGATCCTTTTGCTGACGCCGCTGTCCTTCCTGTTCTCGACCGCACGCAACAGCCGCGAGGTCGCCGATGTCGTCGCCCTCGCGCTGGGCATATTGCTGTATCCACTGGCCGCGAAGATCAATTCCGGCCTCGACATCCTCGTCAGCGGGCTCGTAGCGGGCACGATTGCCTATGGCGTGCATTGGTGGCGGGAGGTGCGGGCATGAACTTTGCGCAGCTCATCGGCGACTGGCACGCGCTGGCGGTGCTGTTCGTCGCCGGCGTTGTTCCCAACCAGATATGGCGCATGCTGGGCCTGTGGTTCGGCGGCGGCATCGACGAGGGCTCCGAGCTTCTGGTCTGGGTACGGGCGGTCGCCACGGCGATCCTGGCCGGCGTCATCGCCCAGATCGTGGTCGAGCCCCCCGGGGCGCTTGCGAGCGTGCCGGACGCCCTGCGCTACGGTGCGGTCGGCGCCGGCCTCGTCGTCTTCCTGCTGGCCCGCCGCTCGATCTTCGCGGGCGTGGTCGCGGGCGAAGTCTTCATGCTGGCCGGCAAGTGGTGGTTGGGCTAAAACCGCCGGCGAACAGCAGGGAATTGGACATATGGTTCGCGAAAACCAGCTCCGCGAGGGTGAAGTCTCCATCGAGCTGCCGCCGACGCAAGATGCCGGCCTCGTCTTCATCGGCCGCATCCGCACGCCCTGGAGCTCGCGGATGGAGACCCCGCGGCAGGGCCGGACAGACGGCCCGATATGTCGGCTCGAGATCTTCGAGCCGTTCGTGCCGGCGATCAAGGGCGTCGATTTCTACAGCAATCTCGAAGTGCTTTACTGGCTCGACAAGTCGCGCCGCGACATCGTCCTGCAAAGCCCTAAGAACAACGAGAAGACCCGCGGCACGTTTTCGCTGCGCTCGCCGGTGCGCCCTAATCCGATCGGCACGTCGATCGTGAAGCTGGTCGGCATCGAAGGCAACGCGATTCTGGTGCGCGGGCTCGATTGCCTCGACAACACGCCGCTGATCGACATCAAACCAGATCGTTGCGAGTTCACGCCGCTGGCCGCCCCGCAGCCGGGAGATTTTCAGACGGAGTGAAGTGTCTCCTCCGTCATTTCGAGGAGCTCTTGCGACGAAGCAATCCAGACTGTAGCCGCGGAGGCAGTCTGGATTGCTTCGCTGCGCTCGGAATGACGAGTGGAGAGCGTCAGCCCGCCTTCAACGCCGCGATCAGCTTGGTCGCGTTCTCTTCCAGCACCTTGACGTCTTCCTTGCGGCTGGCGGGCGGAAGCATCGCCACGCCGTCGTGGCGCGGCATCACGTGCATGTGGAGATGAAACACCACCTGTCCGCCGGCCGCCTCGTTGAACTGCTGCACGGTGATGCCGTCGGCCTTGAACGCCGTCATCGCTGCGGCAGCGATTTTGTGTGCGCCGCGGGCGACGTGGGCGTAGTCATCAGGCTTGATGTCGAGGATGTTGCGGGCAGGAGCTTTTGGAATCACCAGCGTGTGGCCCGGTACCCGCGGCATGATGTCGAGAAAGGCGAGCACGTGCTCATCCTCGTAAACCTTGTGGCAGGGGAATTCACCGCGGAGGATCTTCGCGAAGATGTTGTCGGGGTCGTAGGCGGTCATGGCGGCGGCTCCCTGGAATTTTGCGCTTACTGTCACCAGCCGCAACGAACCGTCAAGGCGCCTCGTCGGCGCCTTTGCGGAACGGGCCGAGCTCGGCCAGCTCCCGTCCGGCTTCCGCAACATAGGCGCGCTCGCGCTTGAGGTAATCGTCGATGGCGCGGCGCAAGCCCGGATCAGCGATGAAGTGAGCGGAATGGGTGGTCCGCGGCAGGTAGCCGCGTGCGATCTTGTGCTCGCCCTGCGCGCCGGCTTCGACATTCGCCAAACCGCGTTTGATGGCGAAGTCGATCGCCTGGTAATAGCAGACCTCGAAATGCAGGAAGGGATGATGCTCGACCGCACCCCAGTTGCGGCCGAACAGCGTGTCCGAGCCGATGAAGTTGATCGCGCCCGCGATCCAGCGATCGTTGCGGCGTGCCAAGACCAGCAGCACGTCCTGGCTCATGGTTTCGCCGATCAGCGAGAAGAATTCCCGCGTCAGATAAGGGCGGCCCCATTTGCGCGAGCCGGTCTCCATGTAGAACATGAAAAACGCATCCCAGGCATCCTCGGTGATGTCCTTGCCCGTGAGGCAGTGGATGGTGACCCCGGCAGCCAGCGCATCGCGCCGTTCGCGCTTGATCGATTTGCGGTGGCGGGAGTTCAGCGTCGCCAGGAAATCGTCGAAACTCGCAAAGCCTTCGTTGTGCCAATGGAACTGCTGGTCGGTGCGCTGGAGGAAGCCGTGCTCGGCGAGCAGCTTCCACTCCGCCTCGCGGGCGAAAGTGACGTGCACCGAGGAAGCCTTGCTGACACCGCACAGCGCCACCAGCCCGCTCGCCAGCGCTTCCATGATGTGCTCGCGGTCAACGCCGTCGCGGACCAGCAGCCGCGGTCCCGTCGCCGGCGTGAACGGAACCGAAACCTGCAGCTTCGGATAGTACCGCCCGCCGGCGCGCTCATAGGCATCGGCCCAGCCGCGGTCGAAGACATATTCGCCTTGCGAGTGCGATTTCAGATAGCAGGGCACGACGCCGGCGACACGGCCGTCGACCTTGGCCACGAGATGCCGCGGTCCCCAGCCGGTGCGGATCGTGGCCGAACCCGATTTCTCAACGGCCGATAAAAACGCGTGGGAGACGAAGGGGTTATAGCCGGGCTTTGAGAGGCCGAGGGAATCCCCTGGAAGTCCGGATGAGGTTCCCTTGCCATGCCCGTTACAAGGCTTGCCGCCGGGATTGGCGCAGGCGTCCCAGTCGTCCGGCGATACTTCGCCAATGGAAGGTACGGCCTCAAGGGTGATTTCGGATGGTGCCATCGTGCCCAAGATCGTGCATTGCAGCAGCGACTTCAAGAGTGGGAAACATCAAGCCTAGGGTACGAAGCCCTCGAAGATCATCTGATCCGCATATTGCGCGACCCGCGTCCGCTGCTCGGTCGTACGCACGGTCCAGCCCAGTAGAGCGCAGCCGAACACATTGCGGGCGATCCAGGGGGCGGGGGCGGGCAGGTCGTCGACCCTGAAGGCGACGAACTGCGGCTGGGTCTGAAAGCCATGGCGCAGGTACAGCATGCTGTCGCGCTGCTGCTGCGTCAGGTGAGCCCAGTAGTCGTCCTGATAGCTCCGTTGCGCGACGATGCCGCGGGGGCGGGATGGCAGCAGCTCGCGCAGCGCCAGCACCTGGTCCGGGTCGAACGACATGCCGACCGCTGGGCCATCATAGGACTCGAGCACCTCGGCCATCCGCTTCACCAGCTTGCGGTCGCGGTCAAAACGGCTCTTAACCTCGATCACCAGCGGCACGCGGCCGCCAACAAGGGCGCAGAGGTCGCTGAGCGACATCATCCGCTCGGCCGTGTCCTTGAACGTGAGCGCCTTCAGTTCAGTGGCGGTTTTCTCGACCAGCGGGCCGGTGGCCTCGGTCAGGCGGCCGAGCGCATGGTCGTGATGCACCATGGCCTCGCCGTCGGCGGAGAGCTGGATGTCGACCTCGATGGAGAAATTGCCCGCAATTGCAGCCTGCACCGCGCCCGGCATGTTCTCGACGATGCCGCGGGAAATGTCGTGCAGGCCGCGATGGGCGACCGGGCGGGCTGTCAGCCAATCAGGAGCGCGCATTCGCCTCAGGCGACCTCAAACACGCCTTCGACCTCGACCGCCGCATCCGCGGGCAGGGAGGCGACGCCGACAGTGGTGCGGGCATGACGGCCCTTGTCACCGAAGGCGGCGACCATCAGGTCGGAGGCGCCGTTGAGGACCTTCGGCCCGTCCAGGAAGTCCGGCGCGGAGTTGATGAAGCCGCCGAGGCGCACCACGCGCACGACCTTGTCGAGGTCGCCCAGCGCCGCCTTGACCTGGGCCAGCAGATTGACGGCGCAGCCGCGGGCGGCCGCGGCGCCGTCTTCGATGGTCACGCCGGCGCCGAGCTTGCCCTTGGCGATCAGCTTGCCGGCGGGATCGAAGCAAACCTGGCCGGAGACGAACAGCAGATTACCGGTGCGCACGAACGGCACGTAGTTTGCCACGGGGGTGGGGGCCTCGTGCAGCTTGATGCCCTGTTCCGCCAGCTTCTGCTCGACCGTGCCCGCCATGTCCGACCTCGTTGTCCAAAAATCCATCCGCCCCGGCGCATCCCTTGCAGGCCGGGCGGGCCCTGTTTCGCCCATCGTGCCGCCACATGCAAGCAACCGTCGGGGGTGGCATTTTGTTGAAGCAGGGCAGGAGGTTCAACGCAAAGGCCGCAACTTTACGTGAAACGGCCTCAGTTGCGACGCAATGGAACGGTCATTAAAATGTCGAATCTGCGCTTTCCTCAGGAACCAGACATGCTGCACCTTTTCCGGACTTCGCTCGGTGTGACGGCGCTCGCGGCGGCCGCTCTCGGCCCCGGAGGCGGGGCGTTGGCCGCGAACGGTCCGTTTCTCGCGCATCAGGCGCTCTATGATCTGAGCCTGGTGAAATCGCGCTCGAATTCGATCAACAGCGCGCGCGGCCGCATCCTCTACAATTTCACCGGAAGTTCGTGCGAGGGCTACACCTCCGAATTCCGCCAGGTTTCCGAGCTCGACAGCGGCGAGGGCAAGGTCACGCTCAGCGACCTCCGCTCCAATTCCTGGGAGGACGCCGGCGGCAAAAGCTACCGCTTCAAGATCGAGACGCGGATGAACGAGGCGGATGCCGGCCGGGTCGACGGCTCGGCTGAGCGCGACGGCGACCACATCAACGTCAAGCTGAAGCTGCCGGCCCCGAAGAGCTTTACGCTCGACGGCAAGATCGTATTCCCGACCGAACAGATCCAGCGCATCATTGCCGCCGCCAAGGACGGCAAGTCGCTGCTCGAACTCTCCGTCTATGACGGCTCCGACGATGGCCAAAAGGTCTACAACACGCTGACCGTGATCGGCCAGCCGATCCCCGCCGAACGCGAAGGCTCGCCCGATCCCTCGACGTCCGACGAGCACATGAAGTCCCTCAAGCGCTGGCCCGTCACCGTCAGCTATTTCGATCGTGAGGCCCAGCAGAAGGAAGGCGAGCAGACGCCGGTCTATGCGATGGCGTTCGAGCTCTACGAGAACGGCGTCTCGCGCCAGCTTGTGCTCGATTACAACGATTTTGTGATTTCGGGCGCGATGGGCAAGTTCGACGCGAAGGACAGCAAGCCCTGCAATTGAGGGCTGGCCTGCAACGCGGTCTCTGGCTACGCTCCTCCCAACCACAAACATCCGGGAGGCTCGTCATGCCCAAGCTCGATCATCTCCGTCCCAGCGGCCTGCATCACAATCCCGCCTATTCGCATGTCGTCACCGCCACGGGGGCGCGGACGATTTACATCTCCGGCCAGGTGTCGGTGGATGAGGAGGGGCGGATCGTCGGCGAGGGCGACATCGCCGCGCAGACCACGCAGGTGATGCAGAATCTCGGGCACGCGCTGAAAGCAGCCGGCGCGAGCTACGCCAATATCGTGAAGATCACGACCTTCGTCGTGAACTACAAGCCGGAGCTGCGCCCGATCATCGGCAAGGCCCGCTCGGCCTTCTTCGAAGGCATGGAGCCGCCGGCGAGCACGCTGGTCGGCGTCTCGGCGCTCGCCGCGCCGGAATGGATGATCGAGATCGAGGCGGTGGCTGTCGCGGATTGAGATCTTTCGCTACAAGTGTGTTGCGTTGGACATCTCTCGCAGAAGAACCATCGCGTCGTCAGCCCTGTCTGCCGGCACAATCAAATCATCGTGGTGGAACGCCGACACGGCGTTCACGCTGATGCCGGCTGCGGCGAGACGTGCCGTGATCGCCGCCAGGAAGCCGACCGCATCGAGTGCGGAGTGAACCGTCAGGGTGATCAGGCACGATGCAAATGCGTGGCGTAGTCCTGCCGCTTCGGCCTCTTCGCGCAGGAGCACCAGCGTCGTTCCTTCCTGCTCGCAAAACGTCAGCAGTGGACTGAGCGCTGCGGGAACTGGCTCGTTCGTCGGGATCGTGCAGAACACGAAGATGCCCGGCCGCATCTCCGGCTTCATGTGTCTCAGCGGTGCGTGGAGGTCGCGTTCGCCTGTCATCACTCCTGCGCCTTTTCCGGCCCCTCATACGCGATGCCGCGGATCACTGCGGCGCTGCCGAATTTCTTGCGCAAGCTGTCCACCGCGCGCTCGGCATGGGCGGCGCGGCGGTCGAGCATGTCGGTGTCGTCGGCGACTGAACCCTCGCGCAGGGCGCTGACGCCGGCGCCCATCAGGCGGAAGGCGGTGCCGTCGATCTCTTTCGCCAGCATCTCGCGGCAGATCGAGAAGATCTTCGCGGCAAGCTGCGTCGGGGCCGTGATCGACTGCGAGCGGGTGCGCTGGCGGAAATCGGCGGTCTTCAGCTTCAACGTGACGGTCAGGCCGGCGAGCTCGCCGCTCTTAAGGCGAGACGACGTCTTTTCGCACAGCCGCCACAAAATCTTCTCCAGCGTCGCGAAGTCCCGGATGTCGGTCTCGAACGTCGTCTCGCTCGAAATCGTCTTGGCGCCCCGATCGGGCTCGACGCGGCGGTCGTCGATGCCGCGCGCGAGTCGCCACAGCCTGCGGCCGTCACTCGGAAACTGCCGCATCACCTCGATCTCGTCGGCCTTCTGCAGGTCCGCGATGATGCGGAAGCCGCGTTGCACCAGACGCTCCTGCGTCGCGGGTCCAACGCCGAAAATGAAACCGACCGGCTTCTCCGCCAGCATCAGGCGCGCTTCCTCCTGGTCGAGCGCAGCAAACCCGCGCGGCTTGTCCAGGTCGGAGGCGATCTTCGCCAGGAACTTGTTGCAGGAGAGGCCGACCGAGACGCTGATGCCGATGTCGCGCTCGATGTTGCGTGCGAACCGCGCCAGCACCTTGGCCGGGATCATGCCGTGCACCCGCTCGGTGCCGGAGAGATCCAGGAACGCCTCGTCGATCGAAAGCGGCTCGACCAGCGGCGTCAGCGCTCGCATGGCCTGGCGCACCTCGCGCCCGACCCGGACATATTTCGCCATGTTCGGCGGGATCACGGCGGCATGCGGGCAGGCTTCCAACGCCTTGTACATCGGCATGGCCGACCGCACGCCGTAGGTGCGGGCGATGTAGCAGGCGGCCGACACCACGCCGCGCTTGCCCCCGCCGATGATCACGGGCTTGTCGGCGATGTCGGGATTGTCGCGCTTCTCGACGGTCGCGTAGAAGGCGTCGCAGTCGATATGTGCGATGGTCAGGCTTGCGAGCGCGCGGTGGCGGGCGAGGCGGGGGGAACCGCAGGTGGAACAGCGCCGCACGCCCATATCCAGATCGGCCGAACAATCCCGGCAGAAGCAGCGGGGCCCGGCCCTCTCCAGGGAGGTCACGGCACGTCGCGCTCCCAATTGGGGTCGCCGAGCGCGTCGCCGAGAACCTGCCGCGCTGCGGCAACGTTGGTCGGATGCAGTTCCGCAGCGCTGGCAAAGGCCTGCACGGTGGCGTCGTCGCGCATCACGAAATCCAGCACGCTCAGCAGGAAATTGGGGTCCGAGGCGGCATTGCGCAGCATCTCCGGGCCGACCCCTGTCTCGGCCAGGAACAGGCCCAGCCGCTCGGGTTCGCCCGCGACGAAAGACAGCGCCTGAAGCGCAACGATTTCAGCGACTTCGCGCGGGTTGTGAACAGGCTTTTTCACGTGGCCGGTTTGCCTTTCCGTTAACTTTCGGTGTCTACTTTGGGGCCACCATGCCCGAGTCTCGTTTCCCAGTCTCTTGCCCAGTCTCTTACCCAAGTCTTGCGACCCACGACAAGCAACTGGAAACCACATCGCAGAAAGTCGGCCCTCGGGTTTAACGAAACTCAAGCGAATTCGAGGCTAGTTTGAATCCAGTTTTCGAAGCGCCGGCGACCGGCGCCTGAGGCGTCACATGCATCGGTCTGCGGACCAATCAGGAGGGCGGGATGGCTAAGACCGTCCTGATCGTGGAAGACAACGAGCTCAACATGAAGCTCTTCCGCGACCTGTTGGAGGCGCACGGCTACCAGACCACCGGCACCAGCAACGGCTACGAGGCGCTCGACCTCGTTCGCAAGATGCGGCCCGACCTCGTGCTGATGGATATCCAATTGCCGCAGGTCTCGGGCCTGGAGGTGACGCGCTGGATCAAGGACGATCCGGAGCTGCGCAGCATTCCCGTCGTCGCCGTCACGGCGTTCGCGATGAAGGGCGACGAAGAGCGCATCCGCGAGGGCGGCTGCGAGGCCTATTTGTCCAAGCCGATCTCGGTCGGCAAATTCATTGAGACGGTCCGACGTTTCATCGGATAGGAAGTGAGTTCACAGTGTCCGCGCGTATTCTCGTCGTCGATGACGTCCCTGCCAACGTCAAGCTGCTCGAAGCCCGCCTGTCCGCCGAATATTTCGACGTGATGACCGCCGCGAACGGCACCGAGGCGCTGGCGATCTGCGCCCGCGCCGAATGCGACATCATCCTGCTCGACGTCATGATGCCGGACATGGACGGTTTCGAGGTCTGCCGCCGGCTCAAGACCGATCCGGCCACGCATCACATTCCCGTCGTGATGGTCACCGCGCTCGACAGCCCGTCCGACCGCAACCGCGGGCTGGAAGCCGGCGCCGACGATTTCCTGACAAAACCCGTCTCCGATGTCGTGCTGATCGCGCGCGTGCGCTCGCTGACCCGGCTGAAGATGATGACGGACGAGCTGCGCATGCGCGCCATCACCTCGCTCGAGATCGGCATGCAGGCGCCCGAGCGCAGTGCGATCTCCGACACCGGCAAGGGCGGCCGTATCCTGCTGGTCGACGACCGCCAGTCCTCCTATGAGCGGCTGGCGACGATCCTTGCCGCCGAGCACACCATCGACGTCGAGCCGAACCCGACGGAGGCGCTGTTCCACGCCGCCGAGGGCAATTACGATCTGCTGATCGTCTCGCTCGACCTCAACAATTTCGACGGCCTGCGGCTGTGCAGCCAGGCGCGCTCGCTGGAGCGCACGCGGCATGTGCCGATCCTGGCGATCGCCGACCCCGAGAACGCGACGCGGCTGCTGCGCGGGCTCGAGATCGGCGTCAACGACTATCTGCTGCGTCCCATCGACAAGATCGAGCTGCTGGCGCGTGCCCGCACCCAGATCCGCCGTCGCCGCTACACCGACCATTTGCGCGACAACGTGCAGAATTCGATCGAGATGGCGATCACCGACGCGCTCACGGGGCTGCACAATCGGCGCTACATGGAGAGCCATCTCGCGACGCTGGCCGAGCAGGCCGCAACGCGCGGCAAGCCGCTGGCGCTGATGATTCTGGACATCGACTACTTCAAGTCGATCAACGACAATTACGGCCACGACGCCGGCGACGACGTGCTGCGCGAATTCGCCGTGCGGGTGCGCAAGTCGATCCGCGGCATCGACCTTGCCTGTCGCTACGGCGGCGAGGAATTTGTCATCGTGATGCCGGAGACCGATCTCCACGTCGCGGGCATGGTCGCCGAGCGCCTGCGCCGCTCGATCGCCGGCGAGCCCTTTGCGATCCACAAGGGCACCAAGCGCATCGAGGTCACGATCTCGATCGGCCTGACCACGCTGGAGCAGAAGGGCGAGGCGGTTGGCGACGTGCTCAAGCGCGCCGATACCGCGCTCTACCGCGCCAAGCACGACGGCCGCAATCGCGTGGTGTCGCACGCGGCGTGAGGCCGCTCGCACCGGCCGACGCAAAAAAAACGCGAAAACAACCCCATGCACAGTAGCCGACACTAGTCGGATCAATGACTTACGCGGTTGCAAAACGGCTGATGCGCACAGCATTGCCCTTTGACTCGTCGGGCAAAACAGGAGCATCCTGCTAGCATCCCGAATATCCACAAACTCTGCTGTCATCCCGCAAGCGAGGAATCCGCACGCCACGACGGACAAGCGGGCGTCCACCTTCGCGTCAGGGAGGATACGGTTCCGACCATTCTGCCTTGGCCAGGGCCGCGCCGGTGTTGGACTTTGCGATGATCTCGTAAGTGTACAGGCCGGAATTGCAGGGGCCCCAGGTTCGCAAGCTCTCCGGCTTCACGATGTTATCTGAGGGAAATGGGATCTCCTGGCCGCCCATCTCGTAGTTCTTCTCTCTGCGAAACTTGACGACGATCGTGCGCGTGCCGGGCGGAACACTCTTCATCTTGATTTCGGGATTGGGAAAGACGGTGGTGCAGGGCCGCGGAGGTCCAAATGTGAATTGGATCTTCATCTCGTCGGCCGTGGCCGGGGTGCAGATGATCAGAAATGAAATTGGCAGCAACGACGAAAATCTAATCATGGGCACGCCTCAAAAAGAAACCAGTGTATCGGCAGGGCCGCCTGATGCCAAGTTTACTCCATGTCTCGCCCTCGCAGCGCTAGGCCTCGTCCACTCCCTTCAGGACGTCACAGAAAAGGCCCGCCGTAGCGGGCCCTGTGGGGATGGAGAAAGTCCGGGTCACTTCTGATCGACGTTGCTGGTCCCCGAACCGGGCGTACCGATCGGCAAGCCGTTCGCCGCATGACCGACGCCAACGCCCGGCGCACTGACGGCTCCTGGAGTTTGGTCCTGTGGAAGCGTCTTGATCCCCGTTCTTGCCTGCTCCGCGGGGCTCATCTGGCCCTTGTTGTCGCTGTTGGCGCCATTGGTGGCCGTGATACCGGACCTGTCGGTCCCGTTTGGCGTGCCCGCCTGTGTCGATCCTGACGCGGTGTTGCCCGCGCCGGTGGTGGTCGGTGTGCTCGCGGTATTCCCGTTCGGCGTCGGGGGCTGAACGTTCGGGTTGGTTGGAGAGTTGTTGGTGTGAGCGCCGGTTGAGGTTCCGTTTGTGCCCATGCCGGATGGCGCCGAGTGGCCTCCATTGGCGGCGCCAGACGTGCCAGTGCCTGCGCCTGAGCTGGCGGATGATCCGGACGCGCCGCCGCTCGCAGCTGCGCCACCCGCGCCTCCGCCGGCACCGCCGCCACCACCTCCGCCGCCGCCTTGTGCGAAGACGGGAGCGGCAACAGCGAAGGACAGTGCGGCTGTAAGAAGAAGCGATTTTCGATTCATGACCTTCTCCGGTGTAAAGAAGGTCAACTACGCCGAAATGACGATGGTTCCTCTCAGTCCACTCGCTTCAAGAGATCGAAGGGTGAAGCACGGCAAACGGACCTTGCGGTGCGTGCTTTCCGATCCGGACTTCTTGCGGCGAGCGGCGGGTTCTGATGTTGCAGTTGCTTCAGGGATGCCGGGCCGGCCGCTTGCCTCGCTTCACCGTAGTCTGATCTCCCACCGTCACCCCCGCATTCCGCAGCAGCACCGTCGCCGCTTCCTTCGCGGCGCGGGCCATTGCGGGGTCGTCGCGGACGAGGTCCTGCGCGATCGAGCCGTCGACCAGCAGCACAAGCTGCGTTGCGAGTGCCTCCGCGTTCGCAACGCCTAGCTCATTGAGGCGATCGCGAAACCAGATGCGGCGGCTTTCCTTGAAGGCGATGGCAATCTTCTTTACGGCGCGGTCCGCTGGGCCAAGTTCGGCGACGGCATTCACGAATGGGCAGCCGCGAAAGTCTTTTGCGGCGAAGCGGCGCTCCAGCGAATCGAAGGTGGCGAGGATCTGCTCGGCCGGGGGCTTGTCGGAGGGGCGGGGCTGCACGAAGCGGCGCTCCAGATAGGCGGCGATCAGCGCGTCCTTGGAGGGGAAGTGGTTGTAGAGCGTGCGCTTGGAGATACCGATCTCGGCCGCGATGGTGTCGACGCCGATGGCGCGAATGCCCTGCAGATAGAACAGCTTGTCGGCGGTCTCGAGGATCCGCTCTTTCATCGTCTGTGGGGCGGGCGGGGGAGCCATGCGGCGGTGAATGTCCTGTTCGCTTGACAGTGCACCCTATTCATAGCCTAAGTACACAGGTCTGTGTAACCAAAATCAATCGATATTGCAGACGACGGCGCGCGCGCCGCGCCCACGAGGGAGACAAAAATGCCCCTGTTGCAGATCCTGCGCCCGACATTGCCCATCCTGATCGGCGCCTCGATCATGCTGACGCTGAGCATGGGGCTGCGGCAGAGCCTCGGCATCTTCATGCAGCCGCTGACCCACGACATCCACCTGTCGATCTCCGACTTCACGCTGGCGCTGGCCGTGCAAAACCTCGCCTGGGGCTTTCTCCAGCCGCTCGCAGGCGCGATGACCACGCGCTACGGCTTCCGTCCCATCATGATCGCAGGCTCGTTCATGTACATCGCGGGCCTCGTGCTGATGGCAACCGCGAACGGTCTCGTCGCCATCATGATCGGCGCCGGCGTGCTGATCGGCACCTCGCTCGCCTGCACCGCGGCGGCGATCGCGATGTCGGTGGCGGCGCGCGCGGTGCCCGCGACGGTGCGTTCCACCGTGCTCGGCATCGTCTCCGGGGCGGGCTCGCTCGGCGCATTGCTGTCGGCGCCGATCGGGCAGATGCTCAACGAGGGCTTTGGCTGGCGCGTCGGGCTCGCCGGCTTCGTGGTGATGTCGGTGCTGATGATCCCTGCGGCCTGGTATGCCGGGCGCGTCGACGCGGTCCCGCTGCCGAAGCCCGCGACTGACGAGATCGTCGATGCCACAGCGTTGATTGCCGCGAAGACCGCCTTCGGCAACGCGTCCTTCGTAGTGATGACCTGCGCCTATCTCGTTTGCGGCATGCAGCTCGTGTTCCTCACCACGCACCTGCCGTCCTATCTCGCGATCTGCGGCCTCGATCCGATGCTGAGCGCGCAGACGCTCGGGATGATCGGCGGCTTCAACGTGCTCGGCTCGCTGTTCTTCGGCTGGGCCGGCCAGCGCTGGAACAAGCTGGCGCTGCTCGGCGGCATCTACATCTTCCGCTCACTCGCGCTGGCCTGGTACTTCATGCTGCCGGCCACACCGGCCTCGACCCTGCTGTTCGGCGCGATCATGGGCTTCCTGTGGATGGGGGTGGGACCGCTGGTCGCGGGCGCCGTCGCCGAAATGTTCGGCCTGCGCTGGCAGGCGATGATCCAGGGCCTCGCCTTCATGAGCCACCAGATCGGCAGCTTTCTCGGCGCGTATGGGGGAGGGGTGCTCTACGACGCGCTCGGCTCGTACACGATGGCCTGGCGCATCGGCGTCGCGCTGGGGCTGGCCGGCGGCATCATCCAGGTTGCGTTTGCGCTGATCCGGCCGTCGCAGCCGCCGGCGCCGGTGTTGCGGACGGCGTAGGCGAGGCGTCCAGCGGGTTGAGCAACGTGCTGTGTCGCACGCGGAGCAAATGGGCCAACGGGAGGTCACCGGGGACAACATGATGGTTGTTAGCTTCGCCGAGCGGCTAAGCCCCGCAGTGCGCCGACTCTATAGTCAGAACATGACTGCTGAGGATGCAGCGAACTTCGTGGAGCGAGCATCATCAAACGGAGTGGTACCACTGCGCCCTGATCAGTGCCCAGCGCCGCGCCCAATTTGGGACTTCCGTAATTGTCCGCAGCGGACCTTCACGGTAATGCCCGCTGGGGGCCGCTTGGACCCATGGCTGACTCTAGAGAGAAGCTGAGCAAAACCAATGAGCGGCATCCTCCGCCTCCGATGCGGGCGGCAGGCGTTGTTCGCTGCAAGGCTCATCAATCAAAACCGCCTGAACTTCGCTGGACGGTTTCCAGCGAAGTTCAATGCTAGTATTGGAAGATCGATCCGACAGCATCCAACGAGGGTCGCCGATCAATTCAGCTGACACTCACGATTGGAAAATTCCGGCGCGTCGTCTGGCGTTATAGGCCACCTCGCGCTTCCCAGTAAGTGGGTGTCCCATAATACCGGTGGGTTCGCGTTTCCCAATCTCGATCCTGCCAGGAGTCATCGCTGAACTCCGGCGCATCCCTGAGCTGTTGCTCTGTGATATTGGTTCGGAAGCCCTCGATCGACGTATCATACGTCAGAGCGCTCCATGGAATGGGGTAGTGGCTGTGACCCAAGCCAACAAATCCGCCGAAGCTCATGACTGCATAAGCTACGCGGCCTGACACCTTGTCGATGATGAGGTGATCAATCTCACCGATATTCTTTCCATCTGCTCCATACACCTCGGTTCCCTGAATGTCTTCGCTCGAGATGCAGTGATGATCCGGGTGGGCTGTTGCGCGGGCCATGACTTTGTCTCCCTCACAGGTGATTTTGGCGGCTCAACTTGGCAGCTACGAGGACGTTCCTGCGTTGAGCGCCCGTCGCAGCGCCAAATCGACGCGATTGGCCCGTAGCTGACCTGCGGAGCGCGGCCGGTCGAGGACCGCTAGTGTGAAGGGTTTCGGATGCCGGCCCCATGACGGTGTTGCCGCGCACACGGGGGCCGGCGTCCGAAAGCCTCCAAAGGAGATGCTATGGGGCGGGCGGCGACGGTGGAGGAATATGGCATCATCGGCGCTGATGTGAACCGATGGAGCACCCCATGCAGAAGTTGAACGACCTGAGCCGGTCCCTCAGCCCCCTCGAACCGGACGGCACGTTGATTGCGGTGATCGAGATCAGCCTGTCGAGCTGGCTCGTTGGAGGCATCGTACCTGGCGTCGAGCGCCAGCCGTTAAAGAAGCTCGACGTCGACGAGAACGCCTTGCTGAAGCTCCTCAATCGCTGGCGAGAAGAGG
>NZ_JBIXJX010000003.1:0-509082 GCF_052871955.1 Bradyrhizobium sp. CAR08 | reverse complement strand
CGTACCGGAGGCACTGCGCCGTACCGTCACCTTCGACAACGGCACCGAGTTCGCCGCCCACCTTTCCTTGCAGAGCCTCTTGATGAAGACCTTCTTCTGCGACCCGCACGCGCCGTGGCAAAAGGGCGGCATCGAGAACGCCATCGGCCGCTTGCGCCGCTTCATCCCCCGAAAGACCGACCTCGAAAAGCTCCCAACCAAGCGCTTCCGTCAGTCCATTGCCGCCTACAACAACACCCCGCGCAAATGCCTTGACTTCAGAACCCCGGCCGAGGCCTTCTCCTCTCAACTGTTGCACTTCGAGTGTGAATCCACCTCCTGGCTTTCGCCAGGACGACATAGAGATCCTCACTTCGTCAGCGGGCAGCCGCTCTCCTTGGCAGTGAAGAACGCCTTCTCGCCGGGAACGACCGCGAGCTGCTTGTAATAGTCCCAGGGCTTCTTCGATTCCGCGGGCTTCTTGACCTCGAACAGATACATGTCGTGGACCATGCGGCCGTTCTCGAGCACCTTGCCGCCTTGCGCGAAGTCGTCGTCGACCGGCAGCTCCTTCAGCTTCTTGGCGACCGCATCCGGATCCTTGGACCCGGCGGCCTTGACCGCCTTGAGATAGCTCAGCGTCGCCGAATAGGTGCCGGCCTGGATCATGTTCGGCATCCGGCCGGTGCGCTTGAGAAAGCGTTCGCCGAGATGGCGCGTGCGGTCGTTGATATCCCAGTAATAGCCCTCGGTCAGCACCAGGCCTTGCGCGGCCTGCAAGCCGAGGCCGTTCACTTCGGCGAGCGTCATCAAGAGGCCCGCGAGCTTCTGGCCACCGGAGACGATGCCGAACTCGGACGCCTGCTTGATCGAATTGGTGGTGTCGAGGCCGGCATTGGCAAGGCCGACGATCTTCGCCTTCGAGCTCTGCGCCTGGAGCAGGAAGGAGGAGAAGTCCGAGGAGTTGAGCGGCACGCGCACCGAACCGAGCACCTTGCCGCCATTGGCGGTGACGATCTCGCTGGTGTCCTTCTCCAGCGCGTAGCCGAAGGCGTAGTCCGCGGTGAGGAAGAACCAGCTGTCGCCGCCGGCCTTGGTCAGCGAGCCGCCGGTGCCGACACCGAGCGCGCGGGTGTCATAAGCCCAGTGGAAGCCATAGGGCTGGCAGGCATCGCCGGTGAGGCGCGAGGTCGCAGCGCCGACGACGATGTCGATCTTCTTCTTTTCCTTGGAAAGCTCGTGGATCGCGAGCGCGACCGATGAGGTCGTCAGCTCCGTGATCATGTCGACGTTCTCGACATCGTACCAGCGGCGCGCGATCGAGGTCGCGAGATCCGGCTTGTTCTGGTGGTCGGCGGTGACGAGCTCCACCTTCTGGCCCAGCACCTCGCCGCCGAAATCCTCGATCGCCATCCGGGCGGCCTCGACCGACCATTTGCCGCCGTAATCGGCGTAGACGCCGGACTGGTCGTTGAGGATGCCGATCTTGACGCCTTGCGCAGAGGCCGGCGCGGCCAGCAACAAAGCCGACATTGCGGCAGCGGCCAAAAGTGCTGATTTCATGTGTTAGCTCCCAGCAGTTTTCTGTTTTGAAATCGCGCGGATACTAGTGAAGAACCCCGGCGGTGCCCATCCATTGCATGTTGGTCGTTAGTATGAAGGGCGTGCCAAGCAAACGGCGTCGTCCCGGCCTAGTGCGCAATTGCGCACGGGGGCCGGGACCCATACCGCGGAATCCCTCGGTTGCGGTCGGTAGGAGTACCGAACGACGAATCTTCACTAAACCACGTTCGAGGGTTATGGGTCCCCGGCCTTCGCCGGGACGACAGCGTGAATATTGAAGGGTCGGTGGCGCGCCATTTGGTACTTATCAGCCCACCGCCTTCGGCTTCCCCTCGTTCTTCCCCTCGGCCAGGTTCCGCACCACCACATAGAAGATCGGCGTGAACAGAAGCCCAAACAGGGTGACACCGATCATGCCGAAGAACACGGCGACGCCGACGGCTTGCCGCATCTCCGAGCCCGAGCCGGACGAGATCACCAGCGGCAGCACGCCGAGGATGAAGGCGAAGGACGTCATCAGGATCGGCCGCAGGCGCAACCGACAGGCGTCGATCACGGCCTCCAGCCGCGGCTTGCCTTCTTTCTCGATGTCGCGGGCGAACTCGACGATCAGGATCGCGTTCTTTGCCGCCAGCCCCACCAGCACGACGAAACCGATCTGGGTGAGGATGTTGACGTCCTGCCCCATGATGCGCACGCCGATCGTGGCGGCCAACAGGCACATCGGCACGATCAGGATCACCGCGAACGGCAAGGTCCAGCTGCCATATTGCGCGGCGAGCACCAGATAGACGAACAGCACGCAAATCGGGAACACGTAGAGACCCGCATTGCCGCCAGTGATCTGCTGGTAGGACAGATCGGTCCATTCGAAGCTGAAGCCGCTTGGCAGGGTGTCGTCCGCGAGCTTCTTGATCGCGTTGAGCGCGGTGGTCGAGCTGGTGCCTGGCGCCGGCTCGCCCTGCAGCTCGGAGGCCGCGTAAAGATTGTAGCGCGCGACGCGGTCAGGGCCGGAAACGTCCTTGAACTCGACCACGCTGCCGAGCATCACCATGTCGCCGGAGGCGTTGCGCGTGCGCAACCGCGAGAGATCGCTCGGCTCTTTCCGGAACGGGAAGTCGGCCTGCGCGGTGACGTGGTAGGTGCGGCCGAACAGGTTGAAGTCGTTGACATAGGTCGATCCGAAATAGGTCTGGATCGTGTCGTTGATGCCGGCGATGGGAACGCCGAGCTTCTGCGCCTTGGTGCGGTCGATGTCGACGAAGAGCTGCGGCGTATTGGCCGAGAACGGCGAGAACACGGAGGGAGCGAGCAGCGAGGGCGATTTGCGCGCCGCGGCGACAAGCTCGTCAGTAGCCGCGGCGAGCATCTCCGGCCCACGGCCCTGGCGGTCCTGGATGCGGATGGTGAAGCCGCCACCGGTGCCGATGCCGGGCACGGCCGGCGGCGGAATCACGATGATGAAGGCACCCTGAATCGCGGCCAGGCGTTTGCGCAGCTCGACCGTGATGGCGTTCGCAGACAATCCTTTCTTGATCCGCGCCTCGGGCTCGTCGAACACTGGGAAGAGCGCCGCCGCGTTGCCGGCCTGCGTCCGCGTCGCGCCGGAGAAGCCGGCGAAAGCGGCCACGCGGATGATACCCGGCGTATCCAGCGCGATCCGCTCGATCTCGCGCACGACCTCGGTGGTGCGCGCCAGCGAAGCGGCGCCCGGCAATTGCACGGAGATGATGACGTAGCCGCGGTCCTGCGCCGGAATAAAGCCTTGCGACGTGGTGGCGATCAGCCAGCCGGCGCTGCCGATCAGCACGACGTAGATCAGGATCATCACCGCCGAATGCCGGATCACGAAATTGGCGAGGCCGGCGTAGCCATGCGCGAGACGGTCGAACACGCGGTTAAACACGCCAGTGAAAGCGTTCCAGCCGCGTGCAACAAGATTCCAGCGCGCGGGCGGCCGTTTCTCCTCGTGGGGGACGAGGAGAAGCGAGGCCAGCGCCGGCGATAGCGTCAACGAGCAGAAGCAGGAGATTGCGGTCGCGACCGCAATGGTGACGGCGAATTGCTGGAAGAACTGACCCGAAATTCCGCCCAGAAATGCGGTCGGGACGAACACCGCGCACAGCACCAGCGCGATCGACACCAATGCGCCGCCGACCTCCTCCATGGTCTTCAGCGCGGCATCGCGCCGGCTCATGCCATGCTCGAGATGCCGCTCGACATTCTCGACCACCACGATGGCGTCGTCGACCACGATACCGACGGCGAGAACGAGCCCGAACAGCGTGAGATTGTTGATCGAGAAGCCGAGCGCCGCCATCACCGCGAAGGTGCCGACCAGCGAAACCGGAATCGCGATGATCGGAATGATCGCGGGACGCCATCCCTGCAGGAACACCAGCACGACGACGACCACGAGCAACATGGCCTCGTAGATGGTCTTGATCAGCTCGTGGACGGACTGCGCGATGAACTCGGTCGGGTTGTAGCCGATATTGAAGTCGAGGCCTTTCGGAAAGGTCTCCTTCAGCTTCGTCATGGTGTCCGAAATGTTCTTCGCGGTCGCGAGCGCGTTCGATCCCGGCCGCTGCGTCACCAGCATGGCGACCGCCGATTTGCGCAGCAGGAAGCTGTTGGTGGAGTAGGCGAGAGCACCAAGCTCGATACGGGCGACGTCGCGCAGGCGCACCGTGCGGCCGTCGGAGCCGGCCTTGATCAGGATGTCCTCGAACTGCTTCTGGTCTTTCAATCGCCCGGTGAAGGTGAGGTTCGGCTGGAAGGCGCGGTCGGCGATCGGCGGTTCGGCGATCTGGCCGCCCGCGATCTGCACGTTCTGCGCGCGGATCGCGGCGAGCACCTCGGTTGCGGTCAGGCCGAGATTGGCGATTCGGTCAGGATCGAGCCATAGCCGCATCGAATAATCGCGCGCGCCGAAGATCTGGATGTCGCCGACGCCGTCGATCCGCAGCAGCTGATCGCGGACCTGGAGCAGCGCATAGTTGGAGATGTAGAGCTGGTCGAACGTGTCGTCGGGCGACAGCATGAACACGACCATCAGGATGTCGGGCGAGTTCTTGCGCGTGGTGACGCCGTTGCGCTGAACCTCTTCAGGCAAACGCGGCTGCGCGATCGCGACGCGGTTCTGCACCAGCACCTGGGCTTTGTCGAGATCGGTGCCGAGCTTGAAGGTGACGGTGATGGTGAGCTGGCCGTTCGAGGTCGCCTGGCTGTAGAGATACAGCATGTCCTCGACGCCGTTGATCTCCTGCTCGATGGGTGCGGCAACCGTGTCGGACACGGTCTGCGCGGAGGCGCCGGGATATTGCGTGGTGACGACGACGGTCGGCGGCACCACTTGCGGATATTCGGAGACCGGCAGCGTGGTATAGGCCAGCGCGCCGACGATCAGCAGCACGATCGACAGCACCATCGCCAGGATGGGCTGGTTGATGGAGAGACGGCCAAGATTCATGATTTGCCACCGGCGGGCGCTGGTGCCGTCTGCGGTGCGACCTTGGCACCGACGCGGGCGCGCTGGATGCCGTTGACGATGACGCGGTCGTCCGCCTTCAATCCCTCGCGGATCACGCGCAGGCCCTCGTCGAGCGGTCCGAGCGTCACGGGACGCGCCTCGACGGTGTCGTCCGGCTTGACCACGAACACGATCTTGCGCGACTGGTCGGTTGCGACCGCGACGTCGGGGATCAGCAGCGCTTCATAGGGCGCGCTGCCGATCAGTCTGATACGCCCGAACTGACCGGGCAGGATCGAAAGATCGGTGTTCTTGACCACGGCGCGGCTGCGCAGCGTGCCGGTGGAGACATCGAGGCGGTTGTCGAGGAAATTGATGCTGCCTTCACGGGATGGTTTCGTCTCGCCGGCGAGCGTCACCTGCACCGGGTTCGCCGTATCGCGCGAACTCGGGCGGCGGCCTTCGAACCACAGCTTGCTGTATTTGATGAAGGTCGCCTCATCCATGTCGAAATAGATATAGATCGGGTCGAGCGTCACGATCGAGGTGAGCAGCGTCGACGTTCCGGTATCGCTGCCCTGCACGAGATTGCCAGGGCTGACAAGGTGGCGGCTGACGCGGCCGGTCAGCGGCGCCGTCACATGCGTGAATTCGATATTGAGCTTGGCGACTTTGAGCGCACCCTCGGCCTGTGTTTCGGCAGCGTGCGCGGCCTGCAAGGCCTGACGGCGCTGATCGACCACCTGCTCGGAGACGGCGCTGGTCTGCACCAGGCTCAAACCGCGATCGAGCTCCCGCTTTGCAAGCTCCACCTTGGCACGGGCATCGGAAAGCTGCCCCTCGGCCTGCGTGGCCACCGCCTCGAACGGACGTGGGTCGATGACGTAGAGCAGATCGCCCTGACGCACGATGGCACCATCCTGGAATTCGACAGAGTTGACGAACCCGCCGACGCGCGGGCGGACCTGCACCTCCTCCATCGCCTCGAAGCGGCCGGTGAACTCGTCCCAATCGGTGACGGTGCGCTTGACCGGTTGGGCGACGGTTACCGGCGCCGGCGGGGGAGCGCTCGCTTGCGAGGCCGGCTGGCCGCAACCGGTGAGCACGAACGCCGCGGCGAGAAGGCCGACGATGGCGTAAGGCCGAGGCGAAACGAAATCGTGCGTTTTGACAAATTGCTCGCTTCCGTCCGGTCCAGTCATCCCAGGTCCTCGCATCAAAGCCGCGGAAAAAGCAGGGTACGCCTGTACCCGCGGGCGCCACAAGATGGGTGGCAATGATGAACTCTTCAAGACCAAAGCGCAGGCAATGCTCGGAGGAATGCCCTGGCCGGATGACGGGTTGACAGGGCTTGTTGGCCTCTCCCCGTAAGCCGGGAGAGCAAGCGGAGAGTGCGTTAGCGTCTTCGCACATGACGGGCGGAGCCGGCTCGGCTAGATTGCTCCTCATAAAACAAGACGAATTGTCCGGGGAGGACAGGCGTGCACCAGGGACGTGTCGTTTACGGCGCGATCGAGGAAGTCGTGTTCGGCCACCCCGCGGCCGAGGCCGTGGTCGCCCAGATGGACCGGCTGGGGACGCGCCGCGCCTTCCTGATGGTCTCGGGCACGCTCAACCGGCAGACCGACGAAATCGCCAAGATCAAACAAGCCCTGGGCACAAATTGCGCGGGCGTCTTCGATGCCATGCCGGCGCACACCCCGCGCGAGGCGGTGATCGCCGCCACCAATGCGGCGCGCGAAGCGGGCGCCGACCTGATCGTCACCGTGGGCGGCGGCTCGATCACCGACGGCGCCAAGGCGGTGCAGCTCTGCCTCGCCAACGGCATCGACGATGTCGACGGCATCGAGCGTATCCGCGTGCACAAGGGCGTCGCGCCCGAGATGACGGCGCCGACCGTGCGTCAAATCAGCGTGCCGACCACGATCGCCGGCGGCGAGTTCAGCTCGATCGCAGGCGTCACCGACCGCACCGCCCATGTGAAACAGATGCTACGGCATCCGCTCAGCGTTCCGCGCGCGACCATCCTCGATCCCGCCATCACCGTGCACACGCCGGAATGGCTATTCCTCTCGACCGGCATCCGCGCCATCGATCATTGCGTCGAGGCGATCTGCTCGCGCGAGACGCACCCCTATGCCGACGCGCAATCGGTGAAGGGCCTCACCATGCTCGCCGACGCGCTGCCACGGGTGAAGGCTGACCCTGCTGACCTCGACGCGCGAATGGATGCGCAGATCGGCACCTGGCTGTCGATGGGCGCGCTCGCCGCTGGCGTGCCGATGGGCGCGAGCCACGGCATCGGTTACGTGCTGGGCGCAGCCTTCGACGTACCGCATGGCTACACCTCCTGCGTCATGCTGCCGGCCGTGATGCGCTGGAATGCGCGCGACAATGCCGAGCGCCAGATGATCGTCGCGGCCGCAATGGGCTTTCCCGGCCACGCGGCAGCCGATGTGCTCGATGCCTTCATCCGCTCGCTCGGCATGCCGCGCAGCCTCGCCGATGTGCGCGTCTCGCCGGAGCATTTCGACGCCATCGCGGACGCTGCGATGCGCACGAACTGGATCCCGCGCAACCCGCGCAAGATCGACAGCCCCGCTCAAGTGCGCGAAATCCTGCTTCTTGCCGCATGATCCAAAGCCGGAGGACTGATGTACCCAGGTCAGCATGCCCGCCTGCGCCCACTCCAGCCCGCCTTCATCATGGCGACGACCGGCGAGGCCGTCACCTATCGCGAGCTCGATGCGCGCAGCAATCGGCTGGCGCACCTGTTCCGCAAGTATGGCCTGAAGCGGCTCGACCACTACTCGATCTTCATGGAGAACAATTCCCGCTACCTCGAAGCCTGCGGCGCGGGCGAGCGCTCCGGCCTCTACTACACCTGCATCAACTCGTTCCTGACGCCGGGCGAGCTCGCCTATCTCCTGGTCAACAGCCAGTCGAAAATCCTGATCACGTCGGTTGCGAAGCTCGATATCGCCCGCGAGGCGATCAAGGTCTGCCCCGACATCAAGCTGTGCATCGTCGCCGACGGCTCGGGCGAGAGCGAGCGCATCGTCGGCCTCACGGAGGTAACCGCCGACCTGCCGAAGACGCCGATCCCGGATGAATGGCTCGGCACCGCCATGCTGTATTCATCGGGCACGACGGGACGGCCAAAAGGGATTCTGCGACCGCTTCCGGAGGAGCAGCCAAAGCACAATCTGCCGCTGTTCGATTTCCTGACGAAGCTTTGGCACTACCGCGAGTGCATGATCTATCTGTCGCCCGCGCCACTCTATCATTCCGCGCCGCAGGCCGCGGTCAACCTGACGATCCGGATCGGCGGCACCGCGATCATCATGGAGAATTTCGATCCCGAGCGTTACCTCCAGCTCGTCGAGCAATGGGGTATCACCCACACCCAGCTCGTGCCGACGATGTTCTCGCGCATGCTCAAGCTGCCGGAGGAGGTGCGCGCGCGCTACGACCTCTCCCCGCTCGAGATCGCGATCCATGCCGCCGCGCCCTGCCCGGCGCAGGTCAAGGATGACATGATCAAATGGTGGGGACCGATCATCCACGAATACTACGGCGCCACCGAAGGCCTTGGCTTCACCGCCTGCGACAGCGCGGAATGGCTCGCCCACCGCGGCACCGTCGGCAAGGTGCTGCTCGGCGACCTCCATATTCTCGATGAGACCATGAAGCCATGCCCCACCGGCACGCCAGGACAGGTCTGGTTCAAGACGGCCTCACCGTTCGAATATTTCAACGATCCCGAGAAGACCAAGGAAGCGCGCTCGACCGACGGCAGCATGAGCACGGTCGGCGACGTCGGCTATGTCGACGAGGATCGCTTCCTCTATTTAACGGACCGCGCGACCTTCATGATCATCTCCGGCGGCGTGAACATTTATCCGCAGGAGTGCGAGAATCTGTTGATCACCCATCCGAAGGTTGCGGACGCCGCGGTGTTCGGCGTGCCCAATTCCGATCTCGGCGAAGAGGTGAAGGCCGTGGTGCAGCCGATGCCCGGGGCCGTGCCGGGCGAGGCGCTCGCCGAGGAGCTGATCGCGTTCTGCGGGGCGTCGCTGTCGCGGCAAAAGGTGCCGCGCTCGGTCGATTTCGAGAAGGAGTTGCCGCGGCTGCCGACGGGGAAGCTGTACAAGCGGCTGCTGCGGGACCGGTATTGGGGGAACAAGGCGTCAAGGATTGTGTGAAGGGCCGCTGTCGCCGGAGAAACTTCCCTCTCATCGTGAGAGACACCCCTGCGGCCTTCCGTCGTCCGAATTGCCGAGAGAGTAGCGGACCTTGACGGTTGCCTCACCGCGCACGCGCCGCTATCGTCGGGACAAACAGGCCGCAAAAGGCCGATGTCCAGGGAGGACGAGGATGCGGAGCGTACGGGCGCTCGCCGCGACGGCGGCGCTATCTTTGCTTGCGTTTTCGAGCGTTGCACTCGCCAGCGAGCCCAAGCAGGGCGGCATTTTGCGGATGTACCACCGCGACAGTCCCGGCAATGCCTCGATCCACGAAGGCGCGACCTACTCGCTCAACGTTCCCTTCATGCCGGTGTTCAACAACCTCGTCATCTACAAGCAGGACGTGGCGCAGAACAGCATGGACACCATCGTGCCCGAGCTCGCCGAGAGCTGGGCCTGGGTCAACGACAACAAGACGCTGACCTTCAAGCTACGCCAGGGCGTGAAGTGGCACGACGGCAAGCCGTTCACCTCGGCGGACGTCAAATGCACCTTCGACATGCTGATGGGCAAGTCGCAGCAGAAGTTCCGGCAGAACCCGCGCAAGAGCTGGTACGAACAGGTCAACGACGTCTCCACCAACGGCGATCTCGAGGTCTCCTTCAATCTGAAGCGGCCACAGCCTTCGCTGCTGGCGCTGCTCGCCTCGGGCTACACGCCGGTCTATCCCTGCCACGTCTCGCCCGGCGACATGCGCACGCACCCGATCGGCACCGGGCCGTTCAAGTTCGTCGAGTTCAAGGCCAATGAATCGATCAAGCTGACCCGCAATCCCGACTATTGGCGCAAGGGCCGGCCCTATCTCGACGGCATCGAGTTCACCATCATCCCGAACCGCTCCACCGCGATCCTCGCGTTCGTCGCCGGCAAGTTCGACATGACCTTCCCGACCGAGGTGAGCATCCCGCTGCTCAAGGACGTCAAATCGCAGGCGCCGAACGCGGTCTGCGTGGTCGAGCCCAACAATGTCGCCACCAACATCATCGTCAATTCGTCCGCGCCGCCGTTCGACAATATCGACATCCGTCGCGCCATGGCGCTGTCGCTCGACCGAAAGGCCTTCATCTCGATCTTGTTCGAGGGCCAGGGTGACATCGGCGGCACCCTGCTGCCGCCGCCGAATGGGCTGTGGGGGATGCCGAAGGAGATGCTCGAGACCATTCCGGGCTACGGCCCCGACATCAACGCCAACCGTGAGGAAGCGAAAAAGCTGATGCAGAAGGCCGGCTATGGGCCGGATAAGCATCTCGCCGTCAAGGTCTCGACCCGCAACATTCCGGTCTACCGCGATCCTGCGGTGATTCTGATCGATCAGCTCAAGAGTATCTATATCGACGGCGAGCTCGACGTGGTCGAGACCGCAAACTGGTTCCCGAAGATCGCGCGGAAGGATTACATGCTCGGGCTCAATTTGACCGGCAATGCCGTCGACGACCCCGACCAGTCCTTCTACGAGAACTATTCCTGCGGCTCCGAGCGCAACTACACCAATTACTGCAACAAGGAGATCGAAAAGCTGTTCGACGTGCAGTCCCAGGAGACCGACATTAACAAGCGCAAGAAGCTGGTGTGGGACATCGACAAGAAGCTGCAGGAGGACGTCGCCCGCCCGATCATCTTCCACGCACGTACCGGCAGCTGCTGGCAACCTTACGTCAAGGGCGTGACGGTGATGTCGAACAGCTCCTACAATGGCTATCGCTACGAGGACGTCTGGATGGACAAGTAGCGCGGGCGGCTGACGGGTTCGACGGGAGGCGATGCATGTTTGCCTATCTGGTGCGGCGCCTGTTGCTGATGCTCCTGACCCTGTTCGGGATCTCGATCGTCATCTTCTTCCTGCTGCGCATCGTCCCCGGGAATATCGTCGACATCCTGTTCGCCGCCGCGGGCTATGTGGACCCCGCCGACAAGGCCAATCTGGAGAAGGAGCTCGGCATCGACCAGCCGCTGGTGGTGCAATATTGGCACTGGATCAGCGGCTTCCTGCGCGGCGATTTTGGCTACTCCTACGTCTCCGAGAAGCCGGCGCTCCAGGAGATCCTGCCACGGATCCCGATCACCGCACGGCTCGCGGGCCTGGCGCTGTTGTTCTCGACCTCGATCGGCATCCCCCTTGGCGTGATCAGCGCGATGAAGCAGGGAACGAGGCTCGACTACGCATTGCGTGTGGTGAGCCTCAGCGGATTGTCGCTGCCTTCGTTCTGGCTTGGCCTGCTCATCCTCACCGCCTCGGTGGCGATGTTCAACCAGATGCCGATCTTCAACCCGAATCCAGCGACTTGGCTGGAAGCGTTTGCGACCTATGCCGTGCCCGCCGCAGCCGTCGGCTTCCGCAGCGCGGCACTGACCATGCGCATCACGCGATCCTCGATGCTGGAGGTGCTGCGGCAGGACTATATCCGCACCGCGCGTGCCAAGGGCGCATCGGACGCCGCTGTGAACTATCAGCATGCGCTGAAGAATGCGATTCTGCCCGTCATCACCGTGATTGGCATCGAAGCGGCGTTCCTGATCGGCGGCCTCATCGTGACGGAGACGGTGTTCAACATCCCCGGCGTCGCGCGCTTCCTGGTCGAGGCGATTCGCTGGCGCGATTATCCGATCGTGCAGAACCTGGTGATGCTGATTGCCATCGTCGTGGTGAGCGCGAATTTCATCGTGGACATGCTGTACGCGGTGTTCGACCCGCGTATCCGGTACACGGATTAGGAGAACCTGTTGGCTGCGATCGACTATGACGTTGAACTGAGGCGCGCCGGGGCGCACGCGACCGTCGGCTGGCGGCGCGTGCTGTTTTTGGCGCAGCGGCATGTGCTGGGCGCGGCCGGGCTCGTCATCATGACCCTGTTCGTGTTCACCGCGATCTTCGCCGACTTCATCGCGCGTTACGATCCGCTGACGATCGATGCCGCTCGGGCACTGGCGCGTCCAAGCCTGGCACACTGGATGGGCACGGATTCCTTCGGCCGCGATGTCTTCAGCCGCATCATTCATGGCGCGCGGATCTCGCTCGCGGTCGGCATCGGCTCGACGGCGCTCGGCGGCAGCATCGGCGTGATCGTCGGCCTCACCTCCGGCTATCTCTCCGGCTGGGTCGATCTCGTGTTCCAGCGCGTCTCCGATGTCCTCCAGGCGCTGCCGCTGCTGGTGCTGGCCCTGATCATGACCGCGGCGCTTGGGCCGTCCTTGCCGAACGTCATCATTGCGATCGCCATTCCGCTGATCCCGACCGTCTCGCGCGTCATCCGCGCCAACACGCTGGCGCTGCGCGAGCTGCCATTCATCGAGGCCGCCAAGTCGATCGGCATGAGCGAGGTACGCATTGCGCTCCGTCACGTGCTGCCGAATACGCTGGCGCCGCTGATCGTGCTTGCGACGGCCCAGCTCGGCTCGACTATCCTCACGGAAGCCTCGCTCTCCTTCCTCGGCCTCGGCATTCCCGAGCCGTACCCGTCGTGGGGGCGCATGCTCTCTGAATCCGCCGCCGAATATGTCCGCACGGCGCCATGGCTGGTGATCTTCCCGGGCATCGCCATCAGCCTCGCGGTGTTCGGCGCCAATCTGTTCGGTGACGCCTTGCGCGACATCCTCGATCCCCGGCAGCGCGGCTGATGGCTGAGAACTCCGATCTCGTGATCGAGGTGAAGAACCTGAAGACGGTGTTCTTCACCAACTCCGGTCTGTTCAAGGCCGTCGATGATGTTTCCTTCACGGTGAAGCGCGGCGAGACGCTGGCGATCGTCGGCGAATCCGGCTGCGGCAAGAGCGTCACTGCACTATCGCTGATGCGGCTGGTGCCGGATCCACCCGGCCGCATCGTCGGCGGCTCCGTCACGCTCGAAGGCACCGACCTTCTGACGCTGGACGAAGCAGAGATGCGTGCCGTCAGGGGCAACCGCATCTCGATGATCTTCCAGGAGCCGATGACCTCGCTCAATCCGGTGATGCGGATCGGCGACCAGATCGTCGAGACCGTGCGGCTGCACCGGAACATGTCGAGCAAAGAGGCCCGGGGCATCGCAATCGAGATGCTGCGCCTGGTGCGCATCCCCGAGCCGGCTCGGCGCGCGCGGGAATATCCGCATCAGCTGTCCGGCGGCATGCGCCAGCGCGCCATGATCGCGATGGCGCTGGCGTGCCGGCCGGTGCTGCTGATCGCGGACGAGCCCACGACCGCGCTCGACGTCACCATCCAGGCGCAGATTCTGGCGCTGATCCTAGACCTTCAGAAAGAGCTCGGCACCGGGCTCGTGCTGATCACGCATGATCTCGGCGTCGTCGCGCAGACCGCGCAACGCGTCATCGTGATGTATGCGGGACGCAAGGTCGAGGAAGCGAGCGTCGAGGCGCTGTTCGCCGCGCCAAAGCACCCCTACACGCGCGGATTGATGGCATCGATCCCGGCGGTGCCGGCGCCCGGCGTTGCCGCGCCGGCACGGTTGAACGAAATTCCCGGCACCGTGCCGTCGCTGGTGGGGCTGCCCAAAGGTTGCGCGTTCGCGCCACGCTGCAAGCTCGCGATCAAGCGCTGCGAGGCCGAATATCCGCCGCTCATCGATTGGGGCGGCGGCCATCTCGCGGCCTGCTGGCGCGCAGCCGAAGTGGCGGAGGTGGCATGACCGACGCACTGCTCGAAGTCACCGAACTCAAGAAGCACTATCCGGTGCGCGCCGGCGTGTTGCGCCGACAAATCGGCACAGTGCATGCGGTCGACGGCGTCTCGTTTTCGGTTGGGGTCGGGGAGACGCTGGGCCTTGTCGGCGAATCCGGCTGCGGCAAGTCGACGGTGGCGCGCAGCGTGCTGCGGCTGGTCGAGCCGACCTCGGGCCAGATTCGCCTCGAAGGCGAGGACATCACGCATCTCTCCAAGTCCGCGCTGCGGCCACACCGTCGTTCGATGCAGATCGTATTCCAGGATCCTTTCGCCTCGCTCAACCCGCGCATGACTGCCGGAGACATCGTGGGCGAGCCGCTGTTCGTGCACGGGCTCGCGACCGGCAAAGCGCTGGAGGCACGTACCGCACAGCTGTTCGAGCAGGTTGGCTTGCGGCCCGACCAGATGCGCAACTTCCCGCATCAATTCTCCGGCGGCCAGCGCCAGCGCATCTGCATCGCCCGCGCGCTGGCGCTCGGGCCCCGCCTGATCGTCTGCGACGAGCCGGTCTCCGCGCTCGATGTCTCGATCCAGGCGCAGGTGATCAATCTCCTGATCGATCTGCAACGGCAGCACGGCTTCTCCTACCTCTTCATCGCGCATGACCTCGCCGTGGTCGCCCATATCAGTCACCGCGTCGCCGTGATGTATCTCGGCCGCATCGTCGAGATCGCGGACAAGGACGAGCTGTTCCGCAATCCGCGCCATCCCTACACGCAGGCCCTGCTCGCCTCGGTACCGATCGCCAACCCGCTCGCCAAAAAGCTCGTGCCGCTGGTCGACGGCGACGTGCCAAGCCCGGTCAATCCGCCGCCGGGGTGTGCGTTTCACACCCGCTGCCGGTATGCGATGGAGCGATGCAGGACGGAACGACCGGCGTTGGTGGACGCGGGGGACGGGCACCAGGTGGCGTGCTTGCTCAATGGCGGAACGGGGCGGAGCCAGTAGCTCCGCTGTCGTCCCGGCCTTCGCCGGGGCGACGAGTTGAGCTTGCCGCCCTACTCAGCCCCGATCTCCGCCACGATCCGGCCCGTTGTCACCTGCTCGCCCTCGGCGACGTCGATCGCGGCGACGACGCCGTCGATGCCGGCCTTGTGGACATGCTCCATCTTCATCGCTTCCAGCGTCATCACCGGCTGGCCGGCAGTGACGCGGTCGCCCGGCTTGACCAGGACGGCAACGACGCGGCCGTTCATGGCAGCGCGAACCTTGCCGTCTCCGTTGCTTGCGGCCGCCTTCGGCGCGGCGAGGGTGAGATCGGTCGCCGCGAGCGGGATGCCGCGGCGCTGGAGGTGGAGCCGGTCGCCGTCGCGCAGGAATTTGGCACTGTCCATCACGCCGTCATGGCGGAAGCGAATCACGTCGAGATCGAGTTGGTCGATCTCGAACTTGTCTTGCCGGCCGTCCCTGGCAACAATGTAGCTGCCATCGCGCTCGCGCCAGACTTCTAGCTCAAGCGCCTGGCCTGCGATCTCAATTTTCGCCGGCAGCGGGAACGTTGCCGCGAGGCTCCGTCCGCGGCGCCACGACGGTGCCTGGGGGTTCGTGACGTAGAGCAGCAGGCCGGCCAAGGCCATGTCGAATGCGGCGTCCGCGCGCGGCGCCAGCAGCTCGTCGCGATGGGCACCAATGAACGCCGTGGTCGCCTCGCCTTTGGCGAAGCCGGGATGACGCAGGCATGACATCAGGAAAGTCTGATTGGTAGTCACACCAAATCCGGTCAGTTGCTCCAGGCCGACGATCAGCCGCCCCCTCGCCTCCTCGCGGGTCGCGCCATGGCCGATCACCTTCGCGATCATGGAATCGTAGAACGGCGGAATCTCGGAGCCCGATTGCAGCGCATGTTCGACGCGGATGCCATCCGGCACCTGCCAGCGCGCCATGCGCCCGGACTGCGGCATGAAATCCTGCGCGGCGTCCTCCGAGCACAGCCGCACCTCGATGGCGTGGCCTGTGAAGCGAATGTCCTGCTGCTTGACCGGCAGCGACTCGCCGCGCGCGACGCGCAGCTGCAATTCGACGAGATCGAGCCCGGTGATGGCCTCGGTGACGGGATGCTCGACCTGGAGACGCGTATTCATCTCCATGAAGTAGAATCCGCCGCTCGCATCGAGCAGAAATTCGAGCGTGCCGGCGCCCTCGTAACGCAACGCCTTCACCGCGGCGACCGCGACCTCGCCCATCTTCGCACGCAGGTCGGGCGTGACTGCGGTCGACGGCGCCTCCTCGATTAGTTTCTGGTGCCGCCGCTGCACCGAGCAGTCGCGCTCGCCAAGATGGATGGCGTTGCCATGGCTGTCGCCGAACACCTGAATTTCGATGTGACGGGGATTCTGGATGGCGCGTTCGAGGATCACCGTCGGATCGCCAAACGCCGCCTTCGCCTCGGACCGCGCGCTACGCAGTGCCTCGGGGAACGAATTGGCATCCGCAACGAGCCGCATCCCGCGTCCACCGCCGCCGGCGACCGCCTTGATCATCACGGGAAAGCCGATCTCTCTCGCCTCCGCGAGCATGACTTCATCGCCCTGATCGGCGCCCTGATAGCCGGGCACGACGGGCACGCCGGCCTTTTTCATGATCTCCTTGGCACCGGCCTTGTTGCCCATTGTCTCGATCGCCTGCGGCGACGGGCCGATGAAGACGAGGCCGGCATCCTTGCAGGCTTGCGCAAACTCCTCGTTCTCGGCGAGGAAGCCATAGCCGGGATGAACGGCATCCGCGCCGCTGGCCTTTGCGGCCGCTATGATCGCGGCGATGTTGAGATAGGACTGCGCCGGCAGCGCTTCGCCGACTCGCACGGCCTGGTCGGCCTGTTGCACATGAAGCGCATCCCTATCCGCATCCGAATAGACCGCGACGACGCCGAGGCCGAGCTTCCGCGCGCTGCGCATCACCCGCAGTGCGATCTCGCCGCGATTGGCGATCAGGACCTTGAAGAACGGCCGGTGCTGCACTGATCCGTTCCTCATGGGCGGGCCACCGAGAATTGCATGCGCTGTGGGCTCCGCGCGTCACCTTCACGACAGATCGCGAGCACTTCGGACAGCACCGCGCGGGTGTCGCGCGGATCGATCACGCCGTCGTCGAGCACGCGCGCGCTGGTCGAGAACACGTCCATCTGGCCGTCGAACACGCCGACGATCTGCGCCTTCATGCCATCGAGCTTTTCTTTTTCGACCGGCTTGCCGCGACGCGCGGCTGCGGCTTCGGTGACGATCGCCATGGTCTCGGCGGCCTGCTCACCGCCCATCACGGCAGTCTTGGCGTTGGGCCAGGAGAAGCAGAAGCGCGGATGGAAGCCGCGCCCGCACATGCCGTAATTGCCGGCGCCGAACGAGGCGCCGCAATAGATGGTGATCTGCGGCACTGTCGCCGACGTCACCGCCTGGATCATCTTGGAGCCATGCTTGATCATGCCGGCTTCTTCGTAAGCTTTGCCGACCATGTAGCCGGTGGTGTTGTTCAGATAGAGCAGCGGCGTTCGGGTTTGGCAGCACGCCTGGATGAAATGCGTCGCCTTGTTGGCACCGGCCGGATCGAGCGGACCGTTGTTGGTGATGATGCCGATGGTCTGGCCCTCGATGCGGGCATGGCCGCAGACGGTGGCCGGGCCGTAGTTCGGCGCCATCTCGGTGAAGTCGGAATCATCGACGATACGTGCGATCACCTGCTTCATGTCCACGGAGCGCTTGTGGTCCATCGGCATAATGCCGAGCAGTTCGTCTTGATCGTAGCGCGGCGGCTTATATTCCGCGCTCGCCCTGCCCGGCCGTTCCCATTCCAGCGCCGCCATGATCTCGCGCGCGATGCGCAGGGCGTCGCGGTCATCCTCGGCGAGGTAGTCGCCAAGTCCCGACACCTGCGTGTGCATCTCGGCGCCGCCAAGCTCCTCTTCGGTCGCGATCTCGCCGGTGGCGGCCTTCAGCAGCGGCGGCCCGGCGAGGAAGGCGCGGGTGCGGCCACGGACCATGACGATGTAGTCGGACAGGCCGGTCTGATAGGCGCCGCCGGCGGTCGAGGAGCCATGGGTTACGGTCACGACGGGCAGGCCCGCTGCGGAGAGTCGCGCGAGATTGCGGAAGATGTTGCCGCCGCGGACAAAGTCTTCGACGCGGTAGCGCAGGAGATTGGCGCCGGCGCTTTCGACCAGCTGGACGTAAGGCAGCTTGTTCTCCAGCGCGAGCTCCTGCACGCGTATCGTCTTGTCGAGGCCGTAGGGCTGAAGCGCGCCGGCATCGATGCCGGAATCGTTGGCGCTGACCATGCAACGGATGCCCGAGACGAAACCGATACCGGCGATGACGCCGCCGCCGGGGACGCTCTTGTCCGGATCAGATACGTCGAACATGTAGCCGGCGAGCGTGGACAGCTCGATGAAGGGCGCGCCGGGATCGAGCACCAGCGCGACGCGCTCGCGCGGCAACAGCTGGCCGCGCTTGTGGAAGCGGTCTTTCGCCGCGGCTGATGCCGCACGCGTGCGCTCTTCCAGCGCGCGCATGCGGTCGATCAGGCCAAGCATGCCGTCGCGGTTGGCGCGATAGGCGGCACTGCCGGGAGAAATCGTGTTTTCGAGAATGGACATAACTCAATCCTGCTCGTCATTGCGAGGAGCAAAGCGACGAAGCAATCCAGGCGCATCCATGGAAAGATTCTGGATTGCTTCGCTTCGCTCGCAATGACGGTTGAGGCGATAATTTACCTATTCGTCCCAAAAATCTTTCGCGCTTCCGCCGGGCTCGCGATCTCGCGGCCGGCACGGCGGGCGCAGGCGGCGATGGCGTCGATCAGCTGGCCGTTCGACGTTACCTTCTTGCCGTCGGCGAGATAGAAGGCATCTTCGAGACCGGTGCGCAGATGACCGCCGAGCTCCGCACAGCGCTGGTGCAGCGGCCAGATTTCTTCGCGGCCTATCGCGGTGACCTGAAATTGCGCCTCGGGACGCTTCAGCTTGATCAGGATCGGCAGCAGATCGGGATCCGACGGCATGCCGGAGGCGACGCCCATCACAAAGTTATACTCGAGCGGGCCCTTGTACATGCCGACCTGGCGGTACATGCCGACGCAGCGGACGATGCCGACGTCAAAACATTCGAATTCGGGGATGGTACCGACCGCGTTCATGACGTCGAGATAGTCCTTCACCTTCTCGACCGCATTGTCGAACATCATCGGCGGCCAGGCCCAGCTGTTGTCGGCCTTCACCTTCAGGTAATTTAGCGAGCCGGCATTGCAGGCCGCGATCTCCGGCCTGGTCTCGCGGATACAATCCAGCGCACCGTTGTAGTTCGGCCCGGAGACGCCGGAGGTGTGATTGATGATCACGCCAGGGCAGGCTTCGCGAATCGCCTGCTGGATCGCCTTGCTGACGCTGACCTCCCAGGACGGCAGATGCCCCTTGTCCGGCGCCTGCTGACGCAGATGGATGTGCATGATGGACGCGCCGGCATCGAACGCAGCCTTGGCCTCGCGCGCCATCTGCTCGGGCGTGACAGGCACGTTGTGCTGCTTCGGGTCGGTGAGCACGCCGTTCAGCGCGCAGGTGATGACGGCCTTGTCGCTCATGCCTTGAATGTCTCGCACGTTGATAATTCAACGTTTGCGATCATGTGATGGGCGGCAGGCGGCTTCTTGCGCGGAGAAGCTGGAAAAAGGCGATAAACCGTAGGGTGGGCAAAGGCGCTCTTGCGCCGTTCCCACCATCTCTCAATACCTCGCGAAGATGGTGGGCACGCTTTCGCTTTGCCCACCCTACGAGACGACGCTAGCTCGCCTCCGCCAGCCTCACGGTCTCGCTGCTGCGATAGATCGCGAGATCGCGCGAGCCGACGAAGATCGCGCGCGGCTTCAGGCCGTAGAAGCGGCGGATCGAGTGGCTGAAATGGGTGGAGTCGGGATAGCCGATGTCCTGCGCGAGATGGGCGAGGTTGAGGTCCTGGTTGGCGAAGTGCAGCAGGTGACGCGCCCGCTTCCAGGCGCGGAAGGAGCGGAACGAGATGCCGGTCTCTTCCTTGAACAGATGCAGGAAGCGCGAAGCGGAAAGTCCGGCCTCCGCCGCGCATGTGTCCGCCGTCACGGGTTCGCCCGTGAAGCGGCCGATACGGGCGACCGCACGCGTCACGCGGGGGTCGAGCACGCGGCGCGGCAGCGCCTCGCCAAAACACATCTGGTCGAATTCGGCGGTGGTGATGTCGCCGTAGCGACGCTGGCGCAGCAGCGTGTAGGCGGCGAGGATCTTGCGGGCATAGACGGCCCTGTCGGGTCCGGTGAGCCGCTCGGCCAGGACCTCGATCACGCCATCGGGCATGCTCTCCGGCTCCAGCGTCACGCTGATCGCGGTGCGGTAGTCGCTCGCAATGGAATGCCGCTGGTTCGGTAGGGTAACGAACAGCTCGCCGGTGGCGAGCGCATCATCGATCGTCAGATGCAGACTGCCCTTCACCGCGACATAGACATGGCAGCAGCCGGGCGTCCGCTTGCGGGGGCGGCCGAGCAGGCCGGCATAGAATACCCGCTCCGGCGTGATCAGCATCAAATGGTCGGATTCGCGACCGTTATCTTCCATTGGGATCCTCCTCGCGCGGCTCTTTGGCCGCTGCGGACGGAGGTCACCTTAGCGGAAATCTGGGCGCTGTCACGGCGGGATAGCGCTATCATGAAGCGCAAAACAGCGGCAGTCCCGACGACCCCGGAACTCCCGGCAACATGGCCGTCCCGGCTTTCGCCAGAACGACAATCAGGCCCTCACCCTTGGCGCCACGTTCTGCTCGACGCCGGCCTGTTGCTCCGCAGCAACCGCGCGCTTGAAACCATCCCGTTGCTGCAAGCGCGCCCAATAGGCTGCGACATTTGGCCCAAAATCCTTGGCAAGCCCGATAGTATCGGCGAGGCGGAGCGCGTAACCGATCACGATGTCGGCGGCAGTGAAGCGGCCCGCGCACAAAGCCTCGGTATTTGCGGTGGCTGCCTCGACGGCGCGCAGGCGGCCCAAAAACCATTTGGCATAGTCGCCGGCGACCTGCGGATTGCGGCGCTCTTCCGGCTCGAGCTGGCTGTATCGGAGCACCAGCGTCTGCGGGAAGGTTAACGTGGCGTCGCTGAAATACATCCAGTTCACGAACGCGCCATAGGCGGGATCTTCGGGTCCGACCATCAGTGGCGTCGGTCCATGCTTGATGCCGAGATAGTGGCAGATGCCGGAGGACTCGGTCATTTTCGTCTCGCCGTCGACCATGAAGGGAATCGTGCCCAGCGGATTGAGCGCGAGATACTCCTTGGCGAAGACCCGCGGCGGGAACGGCAGCATCTTGAGCTCGTAGGGCAGCCCCATCTCCTCCAGCATCCAGAGCGGACGGAATGAGCGCGCGGCGTCGCAGTGATAGAGCGTGATCATCAGGAACTTCCTTTGCTGCCGGGCAGCGTCCCCATCATCTTGCACAGGACCATCAGCATGACCTCGTCGGCGCCGCCGCCGATCGATGTCAGACGGCTGTCGCGATAGGCACGGCTGACCGGCGTCTCGTTGGTAAAGCCCATTCCACCCCAATATTGCAAGCAGGCGTCGGTAAGCTCGCGGCCGAGTCGCCCGGCCTTCAGCTTGGCCATGGTCGCAAGTTTCGTGACATCCTCGCCCGCCACAAGCGCCTCTCCGGCACGGTAGATCAGCGCGCGCAACAGCTCGACCTCGGTCTGCATCTCCGCGAGCTTGAAATGAACGACCTGGTTGTCGAGGATCGACTTCCCAAAGGCCTTGCGATTGCGGGTGTATTCGATGGTCTCGTTGATAATGTATTCATGCGCCTTCAGGCAGGCGGCCGCACCCCAGAGCCGCTCCTCCTGGAACTGGATCATCTGGTAGGTAAAGCCCTTGCCCTCCTCGCCGATCCGGTTGCGCTTGGGCACGCGGACATTGTCGAAGAAGATCTGCGCGGTGTCGGAGGAACGCATGCCCATCTTGTCGAGCTTGCGCGCGACCGTGACGCCCTTGGTCTTCATGGGCACACAGATCAGCGATTTGTTGCGGTGAACGGACCCGTCGCCCGTATTGGCGAGCAGACAGATCCAGTCGGCCTGGGTGCCGTTGGTGATCCACATCTTGCCACCATCGATGACGTAATCGTCGCCGTCCCCGCGCGCATTGGTCTTGATCGAGGCCACGTCAGAACCCGCGCCGGGCTCCGAGACGCCGATGCAGGCCACATAGTCGCCAGAGATCGAGGGCGCCAGGAATTCGCGCCGCACTTCATCGGAGCCGAACCGCGCCAGCGCAGGAGTCGCCATGTCGGTCTGCACCCCGATCGCCATCGGCACGCCGCCGCAATTGATCGCGCCGAGTTCCTCCGCCATCATCAGCGCATAGGAATAGTCGAGGCCGGAGCCGCCGAATTCGACCGGCTTGTTCAGCCCGAGAAAGCCGAGCCTGCCCATCTTCCTGAACAGCTCGTGCGCCGGGAAGATGTCGGCCTTCTCCCATTCATCGACATGCGGATTGATCTCGTTGGCAATGAATTTTTGCAAGGAACGGCGGATCTCGTCGTGGTCGGCGGTGAACAGCATCTTGTTAGCCCAGTTCTTGGTATCTCTGAGGTGCTCGTCATGGCCGGGCTCGTCCCGGCCATGACGGAGAAAGAGGTCACAACCCCATCTGCCGCGACGCGAGATCCTTCATGATCTCCTCGGTGCCGCCGCCGATCGCGTTGACCTTGACCTCACGGTAGATGCGCTCGGCCTTGATGCCGCGCATGAAGCCGGCGCCGCCAAAAATCTGCACCGCTTCCGAGGCGCAGAACGCCATGGTCTGGGTCGCCTGGTTCTTCATCATGCAGATTTCGGCGACCGGGCTTTCGCCCTGCTCCAGCCGCCAGGCCAGCATCTCCAGCATCGCTTGCGATGCGGCGACCTTCTGCGCCATGTCGACGATCTTGTGGCGGATCACCTGGTGCTGCGCGAGCGGCTTGCCGAAGGTCTTGCGCTCCTTGGCGTAGGCAATGGCCTCGTCGAGGCAGACGCGCGCGAACGCGGTGCAGCCCGCCGCCATGCCCATGCGCTCGCTGTTGAAATTCCGCATGATGATCTTGAACCCCTGGCCTTCCTCGCCGATCAGGTTTTCCGCCGGTACGCGGCACTCGTCGAAATGCAGGGTCGCGGTGTCGGAGGCCCACCAGCCCATCTTCTTCAGCTTTGTCCGGGACAGGCCGGGCGTATCCCCCTCGATCAGGAGCAGGCTGACGCCGCCGGCGCCCTCGCCGCCGGTGCGCACCGCAACGGTCAAATAGTCGGCACGCATCCCGGATGTGATGAAGGTCTTCTCGCCGCTCACGACGTAGTGATCTCCGTCGCGCCGCGCCTTGGTGCGGAGGCCCGCGACATCAGAGCCGCCGCCCGGCTCGGTGATCGCGAGCGCGGAGATTTTCTCACCCGCGAGCACCTGAGGCAGCACGCGCGCCTTCACCTCGGGGCGCGCGGCCCGCGCGACCGGCGGCGAACCGATCGTATGGCTCATCAAGCTGGCGCTGACACCGCCGGCGCCAGCCCGCGCCAGCTCCTGGCTGGCGACGATCCTCATGAACTGGTCGGCGGCGATCCCGCCATATTCCTCGGGGAAACCGAGTCCCAAGAGCCCGATCTCGGCCGCCTTGCGATAGAGCGCGCGGGGGAATTCACCGGCCTCATCCCACTCGTGGGCGAAGGGCGCAATCTCCTTGTCGACGAAGCGGCGCATCACCTCGCGAAAGGCGTCATGCTCGGCGGTATAGAACGGGCTCATCATCGCACTCTCGCCTTGCTGGCGGATTCGTCTCGTCCACCATGGCCGGAACCTTGGCGGCTCACTTGCGCGGAGTGGCTGGCCGAGCCCCGCTCCAAGCAAGCTCGCTCTAGCAACTCAACGCAAGACGATTTTCATCGCTCGCGCGCCAACTCCGGATCAAAAAAAGGATGGTGCACAAACTCCGGCTGGCCCTTGGGCCATGCCGGGCATGGTGCATGGCAATAGGGACGCGGGCGGCACAAGTCCGCCGAGGGAGGAATTCTTGGCCGTTCGTTACTACGACTGGATCGCCCACCATGGCCGCCGCACACCGAACAAGATTGCGGTGATAGACCTCGCGAGCGAGCGCCGCTTTACCTATGCGCAGCTCGACGCGCGCATCTCGCGTCTCGCGTCATTTCTGCGCCATGCGCTGAAAGTCTCGCGCGGCGAGCGGGTCGCGGTGCTGGCGCTGAACACGACCGATACGCTGGAGGTGCAATTCGCCTGCGGGCGGTTAGGTGCGATCTTCGTGCCGCTGAACACCCGCCTCACCGTTCCCGAACTCCAGTTCATCACCGCAGATTGCGCGCCGAAGGTGATGATCCACGACACCGATCTCGCCGAAACGGCGCTGGCCGTGGCAAGGCTCTGCGGCATTGCGACGAGCCTGCTGCTTGGCCCCAGCGGGACTTATGAGGCCGGCATCGCCGCCGCAAAGCCACTCGAGAAAATCGAGGAGGTGACCCTCGATGACGTCTCGACCATCATGTACACCTCGGGCACAACGGGTCATCCCAAGGGCGCCACCATCACCCATGGCATGACCTTCTGGAATTGCGTCAATCTCGGCGGCCCAGCCTGCATCGGGCCGTCCTCGGTGCTGCTCACCGTGCTGCCGCTGTTCCACACCGGCGGCCTGAATTGCTACACCAATCCGGTGCTGCACGCCGGCGGCACCGTGATGATCATGCGCGCCTTCGATCCCGGCACGGCGCTCGGCCTGATCAACGATCCCGCACAGGGCATCAACGTGTTCTTCGGCGTGCCCGCGATCTACCAGTTCATGGCCCAGCATCCGGCGTTCGCGACCACCGACCTCGGCCGGTTGATCGTGGGAGGTGTCGGCGGCGCACCAATGCCGGTGCCGCTGCTCAAGGTGTGGGAGGCGCGTGGCGTCGCACTCCAGCAGGGCTACGGCATGACCGAGACCTCGCCGGCCGTGCTGGTGCTCGACCGCGAGGATGCGGCACGGAAAGCCGGCTCCGCCGGCAAGCCGGTGCTGCACACTGAAGTGCGCATCGTGCGTCCTGACGGCGGCGACGCCGATGTCGGCGAACTCGGCGAGCTCTGGGTCAAGGGACCGAACATTACGCCCGGCTACTGGAACAGGCCGGAGGCGAACAAGACGTCGTTCACCGATGGCTGGCTGCACACGGGCGACGCGACACGCGTCGATGAGGAAGGTTTTTATTACATCGTCGACCGCTGGAAGGACATGTACATTTCCGGTGGCGAGAACGTCTATCCGGCCGAGGTCGAGAACGTCTTGCACCAACTCGACGCTATCGCGGAAGCCGCCGTGATCGGCATTCCCGATCCGCAATGGGGCGAGGTTGGCCTCGCCATCGTCGCGGCCAAGCCCGGCCAGCGGTTGACCGAGACAGATGTCTTCGCGCACTGCGCGGCGAATCTCGCGCGCTTCAAATGTCCACGCCAGGTCCGCTTCGTCGATGCGTTACCCCGCAACGCCACCGGCAAGATCCACAAGCCGACCTTGCGCAAGGAATTCTCGGGCGCCTCGGAAGTCGACAAGAAAGCCGCCAACGCCTGATCAAAGCGCCCCTCTCGCGGGCACTTTTCTTTTTGACGTGCGTGTTCCAACCCAGAAAAGCCAAGGAATTTTCATGAAAAAGAAACTCTCCCTGCTCGCCGCAGCAACGGCGTTGGTGCTGCTGACAGCCCAAACCGCGTATGCGCAAAAGGCGTACGACACCGGCGTCACCGACACCGAGATCAAGATCGGCAATGTCGAGGCCTATTCCGGCCCGGCTTCCGCCTACGGGGTCATCGGCAAGACCGAGGAAGCCTATTTCAAGATGATCAACGACCAGGGTGGCATCAACGGCCGAAAGATCAATTGGATCTCCTACGACGACGGCTACTCGCCGCCGAAGACCGTTGAGCAGATCCGCAAGCTGATCGAGAGCGACGAGGTCTTCCTGGTGTTCAACGCGCTGGGCACGCCGACCCAGACCGCCGTGCAGAAATATCATAATTCCAAGAAGGTGCCGCAGCTGTTCCTCGCTACAGGCGCCAGCAAGTGGAATGACCCGAAGAACTTTCCCTGGACGATGGGCTTCCAGCCCAGCTACCGCGTCGAGGCACAGATCTTCGCGAAGTATATTCTGAAGGAGAAGCCGGACGCGAAGGTCGCGATTTTTTATGCCAACGACGATTTCGGCAAGGACTACCTCGCCGGCATTAAGGACGTGTTCGGCGACAAGGCATCGAAACTGATCGTGGCAGAAGAGAGCTACGAGACGTCGGAGCCTTCGATCGACGCCCATATCGTCAAGCTTAAGGGCACCGGCGCCGATGTCTTCGTGAACATCGCCACGCCGAAATTCGCGGCGCAGGCGATCAAGAAGATCGCGGAGCTGGAGTGGAAGCCGATGCATCTCATGACCGATGTCTCGGTGTCCATCGGCGCGGTGATGAAGCCTGCCGGCCTCGAGGCATCCGAAGGCGTGCTGTCGGCCGGTTATCTGAAGGATGCGTCGGATCCACAATGGAAGGACGATGAGGGCATGAAAAAATTCATGGTCTTCATCGACAAATACATGCCTGGCGCAAATATTTCGGACGCCAATCTGGTTTACGCCTATGCCGCAGCCCAGACGATGGTGCAGGTGCTGAAGCAGGCGGGCGACAATCTGACCCGTGAGAATGTGATGAAGCAGGCAGCGAGCCTCAAGGACTTCGTGCCCGACACACTGATCCCGGGCATCAAGATCAACACCTCCGCCACGGACTTCGCGCCGATCGAGCAGCTCAAGATGTGGCGGTTCAAGAAGGGCCAGTGGGAACTGTTCGGCGATATCATCAGCGCCGAAACGGGCGGCTAGTTCGACTAAGAGCAACAGCCTGAATCGACCGAATAGCGGCCGAAGGGCCGCTATTCTTTTCCAGCAAGCGACGGCGCTGTTCCCGCGCTTTCAACCTCGATCATGTCGTCGCCGACATCGATCGCCGCGATCGGCAGGCCGAGACGACGCGAATCGCCGACGCCCCTGAACATGGGGCATGCCCAGGCGAGGGTGGCGATGCCTGACGGCGGCAGATCGAGGCTCAGTGTGTAGCTGTCACAACCGGTCACGACCGCTTCGGGGCGGATGGCCGTGCCATCGACATAGAATCGCGTGTCTATCGTATCCAGCGGTGCGCGAAGTGCGGGGCTTCGAACGCGGACAATGGTGCGGCCCGGCCTGCCCTTGATGCGCACGGCTGCCTCTGGTTCGCTCCAGCGGAAAGTGTGACCGGCAGAGAACTCTTCGGCATGGAATCCGATCTGCGCGACAACGCGCTCACCAAGGAGCCCGTCAACAGGTCCCGCATCTCGTCCGAGACGGTGAATGCAATCGAGCCTCTGATGCCGGATCAGCGCGGCGATGTATCGCCGCATCCATCGCGCGATCGCATCGCTCGATCCGGCGGCCGTCACAGCGACCAGCACGGCCCGCGCGTGCCATGCCTCCAGCCGCGCGAAACCGCGCGCGCCGAGACCGCCGAGCAGCGCCGGCACGGCCCAACGCCATACCGCCAGCCATTTCTCGCCAGGCCCTCCCCCGCCGTCAGCGAGGCTGGAGCGCAGGAGCGCGTTCAGTGCATTGCGGGCGAGCGACGCGCCGGCCTCGCTCCGCGAGCTCCACTCGACCGGAATGTCGAGCAGCTCGCTGCCGGCATCGTTGCGGGCTTCGCTCAGATAGCGAATCTCGCCTTGCACGAAGTCGAGCGTGAATTGCTTCAGCTCACCGATCTCACCGACATAGTAGTGATGGAAGCGCGCCTCCTCGAGATAGCCGATGGAATGACCTCTCGCGTGATAGGCGGCGGCGAGCACCCATTCGGCGAAATGACCGAGCTCCTCGCGCAGGCCGCCGCATTCCCGGTAGACGTCGTGCCGCGTCACGAAACACTGATCCAGGACCTTGCGCCAGGGATGCTGCTTCATACCGAACTCGATGTCGGCCTGGTACATGGCGGCCTCTGCCACGGATAACCGGTTATGGCAGATCGGGATCGAACGGCAGGAAAAGCCGGCCCAATCGGGATGAGCATCGATCGCGCGAATGCAGAGTTCGATCACGTCGGGTTCGGGCCGGCAGTGCGATTCCGTGAAGAACAGATAGCTGCCGCGCGCCTTCGTCGCGCCGAATGCGCAGAGCCCGATGTCGTGTTCGGAATCGGTGAATTCGAGGCGAGCCCTGTTGCCGGCCAGCGCCTTCAACTGCTCGCGTGCCGTGAAATCCGGAGGCACGACCAGAATGATCTCGTAGAGCGATGTGTCGGCAGTTTGCGACGTCCAGCCGAGCCAGGACATCTCCCACTGCCCGCGGTGAGATTCGAGCGGGATAATGATTGAGAACAGCGGAGATTCGCCGTCGTAGAGTGCGGACGCGTCCTGCATGTCCCCTTATAGACGCATGCTCGTCATTCCGGATAATTTCTTGCGGGCTATACCGACAGAAACAGCGCGAACGATTCTTCCACCGTTCGGCGCAGATGCTTTTGGTACAATTCGTGGTTAGCATCGCCGGGCGCGACCCGACCCAGCGAGGGCTTCGCGAAGTTTCGGAGCGGCACATAAGCGATCGGCGCTGCGATCGGCGTCAGCTGCGAGCCGGGACCGGCGCGGAGCGTCGAGATGATCCCGTACATCTCGCCGGCGACCGTCGGCCGCGACACAGTGATCACGCGATGCTGGCCGTGCTTGATGATGACGAGATAGATGAAGCCGGACTGATGCGGCACGGCGACCTCGCCGGTGTGTTCATAGGCGGCATCGGTCCGCTCGCCCTCGCGGAACACCAGTGAAGAGACCTTCGGCTCCCAGACGATCTCGGTGCGGTAGGCGAAGATCGCGTCCTTGTCGCCGAACGACGGTCGCAGCGTGATGTAGACGTCCTCGAGCCACGTCACCGCGCGATGGGCATAGGAGCCGAGGCTGTCGGGCGCGACATCGTTTGCGGCCGGAGGCGTCACTACGGCGGCGCTTCTGCGCAGGGAGACGCCCAGCGCCTGCTCCAGCCGCACCGTGGTCGCCAGCGTGAACGGCCGTCGGCCGCCGAGCACCTTCTCCAGCGTCGACAGGCTGAGCTTGGCCTGCTCGGCCAGCGCCTGCCGGGAGATCCGGCGCCTGGCGAGCTCCTCGCGAATGGTCTCCGCGATCTCGCGGCTCTGCTCGTCCGACAGCTGCTTGTCGGTGAATTTGTCCTGCGTCTGCATCGTGGCCCTGCTCCAGGACGACATCCTAGCAGGACGGACAAACCAGCACAAAACCGCACTTCGCCATCTCGGAGGCGGCGGGCCGGGCCGGCCGTGGCGGAACATTGCCGATCATTCTGCTCGCGAAATCGGGCCGTCCCGGCGGATGCTCGGGGCCAGCAAACATGCTCGGGAGCAGGCCAAATGGATACTTTTGACACGACGGACAGCAACGAACACCCTTGGCTGGGCAGACTGATCGTGGTCGGACTGTTCCTTCTGGCGCATGGCATCGCGGTGATGCTGGTCGCCTTCGTGGCCCTGCTGGTGAGCTTCGAGCCGGGCTGGTCGGCGACGACGGAGCCGGCCAGCCTGCTCCAGCCCGGCGATGCCAAATCCGGGTCTCTCCTCCTCAAGGAGGATGGCGCCTACACGGAAGCGATCCGCCTCGGCATCGACGTCGACATCACGGTGTCGGGCCCGACACTGCGAGCACGAGTCACCCAAATCTTTCGCAACCCGACCAAGGACTGGGTCGAGGCCACCTATGTCTATCCGCTCCCCGCGGGCGGCGCCGTCGATTCGCTGAAGATGGTGGTCGGCAACCGCGTCATCGTCGGGGACATCAAGGAGCGGCAACAGGCGCGCATGATCTACGAAGAGGCGCGCCGCGCCGGCCAGAAGGCCGCGCTCACCGAACAGGAGCGGCCGAACATCTTCACCAACTCGGTCGCCAATATCGGCCCCGGCGAAACCGTGCTGGTGCAGATCGAATATCAGGAGCCGGTGCATCAATCCGGCAACGAATATTCGCTGCGCCTGCCGCTGGTGGTCGGGCCGCGCTACAATCCGGCGCCGATCGTCCAGAGCGTCGATTTCCGCAACGATGGCTCCGGCTGGGGCGCGACCAACTCGGACCCGGTGCCGGACCGCGACCGCATCTCGCCGCCCGTGCTGGATCCCGCCAGGAATGCACCGGTCAATCCGACCAGCATCACGGTGCGTCTGAACGCCGGCTTTGCGCTCGGCGAGGTCACGAGCCCCCATCATAACGTCAAGGTCGCCAGCCCGGACAATACGATGCGAATCGTCTCGCTTGCCGACGGTGCCGTGGCTGCCGACCGCGATTTCGAACTGACCTGGAAGCCAGCGGCCGTGAAGGCGCCGTCGGTCGGCTTATTTCGCGAGCGCGTCGGCGACGCCGATTATTTGCTTGCCTTTGTCACCCCGCCCGCCGCCGAGCAGGCGACGCAGAAGCCGCGGCCGCGCGAGGTGATATTCGTGATCGACAATTCCGGCTCGATGGGCGGCACGTCGATCGTTCAGGCCAAGGCGAGCCTCACCTACGCGCTCTCCCGTCTCCAGCCGACCGACCGTTTCAACGTCATCCGTTTCGACGATACCATGGACGTGCTGTTTCCGGTCTCCGTCGCGGCGGATGCCGAGCGTGTCGGTGAAGCCACCTCGTTCGTCAGCGCGCTGCAGGCGCGTGGCGGCACCGAGATGGTGCCGGCGATGCGGGCCGCGCTGACCGACAAGCTTGGCGACGTCGGCATGGTTCGCCAGGTCGTATTCCTGACCGACGGTGCGATCGGCAACGAGCAGCAATTGTTCGAAACGATCACGGCGATGCGCGGCCGCTCGCGCGTGTTCATGGTCGGCATCGGGTCGGCGCCCAACACCTATCTGATGACGCGCGCCGCCGAGCTCGGCCGCGGTGCCTTCACCCATATCGGCTCCGTCGAGCAGGTCGAGGAGCGCATGCGCGGCCTGTTTGCCAAGCTCGAGAACCCGGCCGTGACCGGGCTGAGCGTAAAGTTCTCCGAAGCGAAGGCCGACGTCACACCGACGATCATTCCCGACGTCTATCGCGACGAGCCGCTGGTGCTGGCGGCAAAGCTCGACACGGTTGCGGGCTCGGTCGAAATCAAGGGCCGCGTCGGTGACCGCCCATGGTCGGTGACGCTGCCGCTGCAAAATACGGCCGAAGGCAACGGCCTGTCGAAGCTTTGGGCCAAGCGCAAGATCGCCGATGCCGAAGTGGCGCGCACCCTGCGCGAAATGACGCCCGAAGACTCGGATAAGGCAATCCTGGCACTGGCGCTCGACCATCAGATCGTCACGCGGCTCACCAGCCTCGTCGCGGTCGACAAGACGCCGAGCCGTCCCGAAGGCGAGCCGCTCAAGCCCAGCGAATTGCCGATCAACCTGCCGGCCGGTTGGGATTTCGCGAAGGTCTTTGGCGAACGACAGCAGGTCCCAGCGCAGCTCCGCGAGCGTCACGCCGATGCACGCAACCAGCCGGCCACGAGGCGACCGACGCCCGCTGCACCGGATGCGATCCGCCTGCCCAAGACCGCGACCTCGGCCGAGCTGAAAATGACCGCAGGCCTGATCTTGGTCGTGCTCGCCCTGATCCTGTTCGTGTTCAAGCGGCGTCAGTCCTTGCTCACTGACGCCGCTTGAGAGAGGAGCCCCCCGAACTCCTCTGTTAGCGCGCGCGGCTGCCCGTCCCACACACCAACGGCCGCGCGCGCCTTTTTGAACTCGCCCTCTCACCTTCGTCATTGCAAGCGAAGCATCCAGAAACTCATCCACGAGACAGTCTGGATTGCTTCGTCGCTTCGCTCCCCGCAATGACGGGAATTAGTACAATGCCGCGCATCATCTCTCCCCTCGCTCTCGCCCTGATCGGCATCATCCTGTTCGGCGACGGCGCCTACATCCATGCCAAAGCATGGCTCGCGCAGGTGCTGCTGGAGCGCGCATTCGACCAGAGCGTTGCGACCGGCGAGGTGGTCAGGCCATGGTCATGGGCCGATACTTGGCCGGTTGCGCGAATCGAGGTGAGGCGGATCGGCGCCCGCGCGATCGTACTGGAAGGCGCGAGCGGCCAGGCGCTCGCTTTCGGGCCCGGCCATATCCGCCAAACGGCTGACGCGGGCGAGCGGGGCGTTGCCGTATATGCAGCGCACCGCGACACTCATTTCCGTTTCCTGCGGAATGTCGCCATTGGTGACCTGATCGACGTCACACGCAGTGATGGCAAGCACTTTCGTTTTCGCGCGGATTCCTCCGCTGTGGTTCGCTTCGATGCCTCGGGGATCGATCCTGCGGCACGGGCAGCCGAACTCGTGCTCGCGACCTGCTGGCCGTTCGACGCCGTCGCGTCCGGCCCCGAGCGCTACATCCTGCATGCTACCCTGATCGGCACTGATGAATAGCGGTTCGCAATCGATCCGCACCCCCCTCTTGAATCCGCCCGACCTGTAGGGACAATGCCGCTCGATGGAACCCCTGAACCGGCGCCGTCGACCGCAGACCCATCAGAATGGCCTATTGAGCATTTCCGCTGTAATTTGCGAGAAGACGGTGATGGATGAGGAGTTCAGGCAGCGTCTCGAACAGCTGGAAAGCCGCGTCGCGCTCCTGGAGAGGAACCAGGATCTTATCGCCGCCGGGCAAAGACGCTCCTCGCTTCGGAGCCTCTGGCGCCGCCCGCCGATGTGGACCTTCGAGCAATATCCGCCGCGCCTGCTCAACCTGACGGCTTTCCCGCGAGCTCCTGCGATCCATCCGGGCGCGCCCAGAATCGCGATGGTCACTCCGAGCTACAACCATGCGCAATATCTCGGGGCCACGATCGACAGCATCGTCAGCCAGAACTATCCGGACCTGTATTATCACGTGCAGGACGGCGCCTCGATCGACGGCACGCTCGGTCTCCTGAAGAGGCGCGGCGATAGCCTGAGCTGGAGCAGCGAACCGGACAAGGGGCAATCCAGCGCCATCAACCTCGGCTTCGTCGGCGCCGAGAGCGAGATCATGGCCTATCTTAACAGCGACGACGTGCTGCTGCCCGGGACACTTGCGTATGTCGCAAATTACTTCATCGCACATCCGCGTGTCGACGTCGTCTACGGCCATCGCGTCTTCATCGATCGCGAGGGACTCGAGGTCGGCCGCGCCGTGCTGCCGCCTCATGACGGCAAGGCGTTGCGATATGCCGACTACATTCCGCAAGAGACGATGTTCTGGCGCAAGCGCGTGTGGGACAGGATCGGGCCGATCGACGAGAGCTTACACTACGCGATGGACTGGGACTTCATCCTGCGGGCGCAAGCCGCAGGATTCAAATTCGCACGCTTGCCGCGATTTCTCGCCTGCTTCCGAATCCATGACGCACAAAAGACGGCGTCGACCTATGCGGTCGGCGTCAGGGAGATGGGCATCCTGCGGCGACGCATTCTCGGCTTCGAACCGACACAGATGCAGATCCGGCGCGCCATCGCTCCTTATCTGGCGAAGCAGCTGGCCTATCACTACGCCTACAAGCTCGGCATCCTGCGATACTGAACCACGGCGCGAGCAGTGATCCCAAAATGTCGATCACCAGGGGTTGACGCGCGCTCATTCCACCGCACGGCATACCCGCCCACGTGGTTGCCAGTCCGAAGAACTCGCCATAGAACAGAGTGACGCACCGCCAACAAGAACAACAGGTGAGGTCACACCATGGAAGCTCGCGTATCTGCCGCCTCAGCTTCATCGCGCCCATGGTCTCCGCCGCCCGATGCCAGCGACATCGTCAAGGGCATCCACGCCATGCTGCATCCGCGCAACATCGTGCTGGTGGGCGCGACCGACAAGCTCGGCAACTATGCCGAGCGCATCTGGAACAATTTGGTCAAATACGGCTACGAGGGCGGGCTCTATCCCGTCAATTCCAAGCGCGACACCATCTGGGGTGTCCCCTGCTACAAGGACTTTGCAAGCCTCCCGGAGAAGCCCGACCACGTGCTGGTGCTGGTGCCGGCGCGCTTTGCCGTGCAGGTGGTCCGCGATGCCGCCGCGGCCGGCGCGCGCTCGGCCACCATCGTCACCTCGGGCTTCAGCGAGTTGCAGGACGAGGAAAGCCAGAAGCTCGCCGCCGAACTGCAAGCGGCCGTGCGCGAGACGGGATTGGCGGTCACCGGCCCGAACTGCCTCGGCAATTTGAGCGCGGGCGAAAAGCTCTTCACCAATATCGACGACCGTATCGTCACCATGGAACAGGGCGCGGTGGCGATTGCCGGGCAATCCGGCGCCATCGTCATGGCGATCCGCCAGGCCCTGGAAGATCGCGGCGTCGGGGTCGGCTACATGGTGACGACCGGCAACGAAACCGGGCTCGAGACGCCGGACCTGATGCGCTATTTCGCCGAGGATCCTAGCATCAAGGTGATCGTGGTCTACCTCGAAGGCGTGCGCAACACCAAGGCATTCCGGGACGCCTGCAAGGCGGCGCGCGCCGCGAGCAAACCGGTGATCGCGCTCAAGCTCGGAGCGTCCGAGGGCGGCCGCGCGGCGGCGATGGCACATACCGGCGCGCTCGCGGGCTCGATCGAGACCTTCGACGCCATTGCAACGCGCGAAGGGGTCATCAGGGTCGGCGGGCTCGACGAGCTGATCGAGACCACCGAATGTTTCGTCCACGCCGCAGTGCCCAGGGGCGACCGGCTCGCCGCAGTGACGCTATCCGGCGGCAAGCGCGGCATGCTGATCGACGCCTTCGATGCAGAAGGCCTGAATTTTGCACCACTCAGCGCGCATGTCGGCTCGGAGCTGGCAAAGATGCTCGGGCCGGGCTCGATCGTCGGCAACCCGCTCGACGCCGGCTTTGCCGCGGTGGTCGATCCCTCCGTCTACATGAAATCGATCGGGCTGATGATCGACGACCCCGATATCGACATCGTCATCATCGATGCCGAGCTGCCGAAAGCGCCGCACGAGCTGCGCGAGCGCAATCTGCGCATCGTCGACGAGATGGCGAGCCGGGCCGGCAAGCCGGTGATCTATATCAGCGCGATGTCGATCGGCTTCACGGAGTTCACCAAGACCTTGCGCAAGTCGCTGCCGCATCTCGCGGTCATGCAGGGCATGGATCGCGCGGTGACTGCGATCAAGTCGCTGCTCGACTACGCCAAGCTGCGCAAGGAAGTGCCTGATATCGTCTCCAGCTCGAAGCCTGCAGCGCGCGCCGTGCTTGAGAAGGCGCTGAAATCGGCAATTGGCGCCGCGCTCGACGAGGTCGCCTCCAAGAAGCTGCTGAAGGCCTATGGCATCCCGATCTCGAAGGAGGCAATCGCACAGACGGCAGCCGAGGCCGTGAAGATCGCCAAGCAGATCGGCTTCCCCGTCGTGGCCAAAGTCGTCAGCGCCGAGATCCTGCACAAATCAGATATCGGCGGCGTGGTGCTGAATCTCAACAACCCGGCCGCGGTGAAGAAGGCGTTCGCCGACATCACCGCGCGGGTGAGCAAGCTGAAGGGCAAGCCGAAGCTCGACGGCATCCTGATCGCGCAACAGGTGAAGGCCGATCTGGAACTGGTGGTCGGCGCCTCCCTCGATGCCGAGATGGGCCCGGTCGTGCTGTTCGGCACCGGCGGCATCGACATCGAGCTGATGAAGGACGTCGCGCTCGCTGGCGCGCCGCTGGACGAGGCTGAGGCTCGACTCCTGATCGGCCGCACCAAGGCCGGTATCAAGATGCGCGGCTATCGGGGCAAACCGGCCTTGCACGAGGCCTCCGCGGTGAAGGCGCTGGTCGGCCTGTCCAACCTGATCGCGGATGCTGGCGACCGGATCGCCTCGATCGACGTCAATCCGTTCCTGATCAATGCCAAAACAGGCGTCGCCGTCGATGCCCTGATCGTGCTGAACAATGCTGCGGCCAAGAACACCGCCGGGCATTGATGTCGCTGAGGGCGGTTTAGCGCAGCGTAATCCGCCAATCCTTGCGACAAAACGCGAGAGGAAGTGGCGGGTTACGCTTCCCTAACCCGCCCATCCTATTATTGCGGCCACGCCATCATCCTTCCAACTTCCCCGCTTTGGCCGTAAAATCATCCCGCATGGCACGCGCGAGCAATCTGGTGATCGGAACGGCGACGCTGGCGGTGATCGCCGTGGCGTTCGGCGGCGTGCTCGGCGTGCAGAAATGGCGCACCCTCCAGAGCCGCAGCCAGTTGCGCGTGGTATTCGAGGGGGGCTCCGCCAGCGGATTGCGCCGCGGCGGACCGGTCAATTTCGATGGCGTCCCCGCCGGCCAGATCCTGTCGATCAAGCTGGACAATCCGCGCAAGGTCGTGGCCCTGGTGATGCTCGACAATACCGCGCCGATACGCAAGGACACCGTCGCGGGCATCGAGTTCCAGGGCCTCACCGGCGTCGCCGCGGTCTCGCTGATCGGCGGCGCGCCCTCGGCGCCGCCAGTGCCGCTGGACTCGGACGGCGTCCCCGTGCTGACCGCCGATCTCAGCGATGCCGAATCGATCGTCGACACCCTGCATAGCGTCGACCGTACGATCGTCAGCAACGCCCCGGCGATCAAGGAAGGCCTGCGCACGTTCGAGAACTACACCGCCGATCTCCGGAGCAAGGGCCGCGAAATCGATTCCGTCATGGCCAGGGTCGACAGCGCCTTCGCGGGCTTCGACAAGGCGGTCACAAAGATCGAAGGCGTGGTGCCCGGCTTTGCCGACGGCAAGGCGGATGAGCTGTTCGAAAAGATCCAGGGATTGCACGAACTCGCCGACACCATGAAAAAGAAATCGGCGAACTTCCTCGATGACATCCGTCGCTCGCTGCTCGACGTCAGCGAAGCCGCCAACAAGATGAGCGGGACACCCACGCCGGCCGCCGCTCCGCGACCGCCCCGGAAGCCGGCGCAGCAGAAACGGTAGCGCCTACCACGCGTAGCGGACGACGCCCTTGCCGGCGTAAGAGCGGGTGACGTTCGAGAACTCGCCCTCGAAAGTCGCCGACGCAGACCAGCCGTTCATCCAGCTCATCTGCACCGCCGCTGTGGTCAGCGCGGAATCGTGTGCTTGGGCGGCGCCGTTCACCACGAACGCCGATCCCGGCAACGTTTGGAAGACCGCACCGATGGTGCGATCCGGATTGTAGTCATGCGCCCAGGCGACGCGGCCGCGCAAGGTTATCAGGCCGCCGGCTGCGGCAAAGGACTTGTCCGCGCGCAGGCCGAGTTCGGTGCGGGTGCTGGTCACGTCCTTGGCGGCATAATTCAGCGCGAAGACGTTGCTGCCGACCACAGCGAACTCCGAATAGCTCGGAAGGCTGAACACGGTGGCCTGGAGCGCCGCATAGGGGGTGAGGCCGATCCACTGCCAGGCATAGCGATAGCCGCCCTCGACACGGCCCGAGAGCGCGTTGGCGTTGAACTGCGCACGCAATTGATCCACGCCGGCGGCGGTGACGATGCGATTGGTCGTGACGTCCTGCCAGCCATAGGCCAGCGCGGCCGTGACATAGGCCGGTCCTGCGTTGTGACGCACGAAGGCGCCGGCCTGGAACAAATCCGAGCGGCCCCAGCCGAGCCCGGTGACATTGAAGCCGGTGCCGCCGCCGGCGAGCGCAAAACCTACGATCGTCGACGGCGAGAAGCGATAATCCAGACCAACCGCCGTGCCGTACACGCTGCTGGTGGCGTTGTTCGAGCCAAGCGCCGCATTGCCGTCAGTGGCCTGCGAGCCGCCATAGCCGGCGGCCCAGACGTCCCAGCGCTGCTCGAATGTCAGCGGCGGTGCCTTGCGGTAGATCGAAGCAAGGGCTTCGTTCGCGTTCTTGCGGGTCGCGGCATAGGCAGTCGCGTTCGTCTCGTCGGCATAGGGCGTCGCGCCCGGTGCGCCGCCGCGTCCCGCGCTGAAGACGTCGGTCAACAAGCCGATAAATTGGTTCATCGCATTGAACGTCGTCTGCTGCGATCCCGTCCCTGATTCGCCGGAGGCTTGCGTCAGTCCCGTCGGCGAGAGATTCGCCAGCACCACGGGAAGGCTGCCGGTGTTGTCGAAGTAGTGCGTCAGAATGTTGGCGACATTCTGCTGGTTGATATTGAGGCCGCCGCCATAGCCCAGCGCGAGATCCAGGAAGACGTTGTTGGGGTCGTAGCTCAGGGTCGCATGCAGGTTCGATGACAAACCCGCGACGACCGGATTGAAGCTGTCGGGCAGCGTGCCCGCGTTCAGGATCGTGTAGTGCTTCGCGATCGAGCCGGTCGGTACGACGACGACCGTGGCGCCGGCGAGCGTCGCCGTTCCCGTGACGACCGCGACGCCGTTGCTGGTGCCCGAGACCTGCACCATGTAGTGCGACGCCGACGTAAACGAGAGATCACCGGACACGTTGAGCGTCCCGGTGGGACTGCCCGGTGCTAGCGTACCGCCGTTGACGGAGATGGAGCTTCCGACCGTGCCGACGCCACCGAACGTGCCGCCGGCCGCGACACTCACATTGCCATTGATGGTGCCGGCCAGCGTGAGCGTGCCGCCCAGCACGTTCCAGTCCTGATTACCCGTGCCGGTCACCGTCCAGGTCGAATTGTCGACCTTGTTGAAGGTCGAGAAGCCGTCATACTGAAGAAGGGGACCGATCAGGTCGAGGTTGAACGTATCCTTGCCGATGCCTCCGAGCTGGAACGTGTCGACGCCAGTGCCGAGCACCAGGCCGTTGATGATGCTGCCGGGTCCTAGCGTCAGCGTGTTGGGGCCGCAGACACAAAACTCGATTGCAGCGATTCCGGCCGCAGCGTTGATGGTCCCGGAGTTGAAGACGTTGGCCCCGCCGCTCACGCTGATGCCGACGCCGCCAGCACCGACGGTGATGGTTCCGGTATTGACAACGTGGTTTGTCGTTGTGAACGAGCTCACGTCGATGCCGAAGCCGGAATCGCCGACCGTGATCGTACCTCTGTTGATGATGGTGTTGGAATCACCGAGAGCTACGATGCCCTCGGCGAAATCGGCCCCTGTGATCCGTCCATTGTTGCTGATCGTGGAGGACAGGCCCGTAAACGCGATGCCCGCACCGCCCAGACCCACGCTGATCGTCCCGTTTTGGTTGATCGCGACCCGATTGCCCTGCACCGCAATGCCGGCGGACGTGCCATCGCCCGACTTGATCGAGCCACTATTGGTGACCTTGGCGTCATCACCGAACAAGGCGATGCCGGCACCAAAGTCGCCGGCCGTGATTGCGCCGAAATTGCTGACGATTTGAAAACTACCCTGCATAAAGATGCCAGCGGCACCCTGCCCGACCGAAATCGTGCCGGTGGCGGTGTTGGTGACCGTGTTGTTATCCATGGTCGCAACGATGCCGCCGGAGAAGCCGGAGGAATCGCCGACCTTGATCGCGCCTGCATTGGTCACGGTCGTGCCACCGAACGAAGCGAAAATCCCGATTGAATCATCGAGTCCGGTGATCGTGCCCGTCGCGGCGTTGGTGATCGTGTTGCTCTGGACCGCGAAGATGCCCGCGCCCGACGCGCCGATGGACAGCGCACCGCTGTTGCTAACGCTATTGTTGTTTCCTACCGAGATCGCGCTGCCGTGGTCGCCGGTGGTGACGGTCCCGGCATTGATGATGATGTTGTGATCGAGCGCGGAGATACCGAGGCCGTTATCAAGCACCGTGATGGCGCCGTTGTTGGTCACGGTGTTCGAATTGCCGCCATTGATGCCGGTGAGGCCCGAGCCCGCCGCCACCGTGCCGTTGTTAGTGATGACGTTGGTGTCATTGACGTTGATCGCCGCCGTGCCGTTATCGTTGACGCTGGCGCCAGTCAGCACATTTACGGTCAGATTGGTGACGCCGCCGCTTGCCGCAAAGCCGTCGGCATCGGTGCCGCTACAGGTGACGGTCTGCCCGCTTGCCGCCGGGTCGGGCGCGCAGTCCGCCTGCGCAGGTGTCGCCGATAGGCCGAGGCTGAGAACGACCGCCACGACAGACGAAGCGACCGCGGCAAGGCGCAGCCCAATCCGACCAGCCTTCGGCGGCCCAAATTCCACTTTGATGCCCTCAGTCCAGCGCTCCCCAGCGGCGCCGCCGGCAAACTAGGCCGCCGGGCCCCTCCGTGGAACTACGGAATCGGCGGAATCGCTGGGGGACAGCAAAACCGGACTGATTCAGCGGACCATGTTGCACCAGAGGCACGCTTTTCCGGCGCAGCCTGGTCGATCCACGACGTTTGCGTGTGCGGTTCGGTCGCAGTATTGACCGTCGTTCACATCAATGACTGATCATCTGGGGCGGCGCCGCGTCCCAACGGGAGCGAGCGGCACGCCTTCACACACACTGATTTGGGCAACGGCTTAGTAATTGGTGGGCGCCGCTTCATTCGGGATGCCGTCGATCGGGCATTCGGCGGTACCGGGCGTCGCGCGCGTCATCGCCTCGACCATGTCCCGGGTGCCTTCGGGATCGGCGATCCAGTTCTTGTAGAAATCATAGGGGCAGACGGCGAGGCCGCGCGGGCTTTCGCCGGAATTGATCATGCCGGTGTAGCCGCGGTGGACCAGCTTGTAGAGATGGTTCTGCGACTGGCCGTTGCGGCGCGCATCGCGGATCAGATGCTTCGACAGCTGGGCATATTGGATGCCGTAGTCCTCCTCGCCGCACTCGCCGAGGGTGCGGCCGTCGAAACCGATGATCGCGGAGTGACCGAAGTAAGAATAGACGCCGTCGAAGCCGGCAGCGTTGGCGACCGCGACATAGACATTGTTGGCCCATGCCATCGCTTTTGAAATCAGGATCTGCTGCTCCTTGGCCGGATACATGTAGCCCTGGCAGCGCACGATCAGCTCGGCCCCCTTCATGGCGCAGTCGCGCCAGATCTCCGGGAAGTTGCCGTCGTCGCAGATGATCAGGCTGACCTTCATCCCTTTCGGGCCGTCGGAGACATAGGTGCAATTGCCGGGATACCAGCCCTCGATCGGCACCCACGGCATGATCTTGCGGTACTTCTGCACGATGTCACCCTTGTCGTTCATCAGGATCAGGGTGTTGTAGGGCGCCTTGTGCGGATGCTCCTCGTGGCGCTCGCCGGTGAGCGAGAACACGCCCCACACCTTGGCCTTGCGGCAGGCCTCCGCAAAAATCGCGGTCTCTTCACCGGGCACCGCGCAAGCGGTCTCATACATCTCCTTGGAGTCGTACATGATGCCCTGGGTGGAGTATTCCGGGAAAATCACCAGGTCCATGCCGGGAAGGCCGGTCTTCATGCCCACCACCATGTCGGCGATCTTGCGGGCGCTGTCGAGCACCTCGGCCTTGGTGTGCAGGCGCGGCATCTTATAGTTGACCACCGCGACGCCGACGGTGTCGTTGCTGCTGGAGATGTCACCGTGAAGCATTTGAATTGCTCCTCTACTCTGTTTGAGATTGCCGCGTGAATCAGTGACTGATCATCCAGGGCCGCGCGGTGGGAAAACCCTTGGCACCGCTCCTGGTCTTGGTCACCAGCCGCGCCGGCTTGTTCTTATCCGGCGCGTTCTTTGACGAATTCTTGCCCGTGGAGCAGCAGCCGCAACCGGGGCCATGCGAGGCCTTGTATTGCGCCAGCGTCTGCGGCGCGTGCGTGCTGCGCTCGTTGGCGGCGTGAGCCTTGCGCGTCTCCGACGGCATGCAGAAGAAGTTCGGGGCGGTCAGAATCACGCGGGGCGCCATGATTTCACATTGCGGACAGGCTTGCGGATCGTCGCATTCGGCCATCGGGCGCATATCCTTGAACGGACCGCAATCGTCACAGAGATATTCATAGACCGGCATCGCATCATCCCTACGCTGTTGTCTGTGAGAGAACTGTCGCGGCGGATGCGGGGCGGCAGATACGCCGTCTCGCATCCGGTCGCGCAGGGATTACTTGTCCGGCGATATCGGCATCTGGATATCGCCCTTGATGTGCTTGATCGGACCTGCCGAGGACGGCATCACGTCGAAGTCGAAGATTTCCGTCGGCAGCCATAATGTGGCACAGGCATTGGGCACGTCGACGACGCCGGAGATGTGCCCCTGAACCGGTGCCGTACCAAGGATCGAATAGGCCTGGGCGCCGGAGTAGCCGAACTTCTTCAGATATTCGATCGCATTCAGGCAGGCCTGGCGGTAGGCGATGGTGACGTCGAGATAGTGCTGCTTGCCGGCCTCGTCGACCGAGATGCCTTCGAAGATCAGATAGTCCTTGTAGTTCGGTGTGATCGGCGACGGCTTGAAGATCGGATTCTTGACGCCGTACTTCGCCATGCCGTCCTTGATCACCTCGACCTTCAGATGCAGCCAGCCGGCCATCTCGATCGCACCGCAGAAGGTGATCTCGCCGTCGCCCTGACTGAAGTGGAGATCGCCCATCGAGAGACCGGCGCCGGGCACGTAGACCGGGAAGTAGATCTTCGAGCCGCGCGAAAGGTCCTTGATGTCGCAATTGCCGCCATGCTCCCGCGGCGGCACGGTGCGCGCGCCTTCGGCTCCGATCTTGTCCTTGACCTCGCCCTTGGCGCGGCCGCCATGAGCGGTCGGCGCGAACGGCGGATTGGCGAGGCCGGGCACACGGGTCGGATTGGTTGCGATCAGCTCGGCCTCGCGCTTGTTCCAGGTGTCCAGCATCTTCGGATCGGGGAGACAGCCGATCAGGCCGGGATGGATCAGGCCGGCGAAGTTGACGCCCGGAATATGCCGCGACGAGGTGTAGAGACCCTTGATGTCCCAGATCGACTTCTGCGCCAGCGGGAAATGATCCGTAAGAAATCCGCCGCCGTTCTGCTTGGAGAAGAAGCCGTTGAAGCCCCACATGCTCTCCTTCATCGGGCCAACGTCGAGCAGGTCGACGACGAGGAGGTCACCGGGCTCGGCGCCCTTGACGCCGATCGGGCCGGAGAGGAAGTGCACGATCGACAGATCGATGTCGCGCACGTCGTCGGCGGAATCGTTGTTCTTGATGAAACCGCCGGTCCAGTCATAAGTCTCGATGATGAAGTCGTCGCCGGGATTGACCCAGGCCACGATCGGAATGTCGGGGTGCCAGCGGTTATGCACCATGTCATTTTCATAGGCCGACTTGGTGAGATCGACCTTGATCAGTGTCTCTGGCATCGAGAGGCTCCCCTTTTACACGGTTGGTTAGACGGACAGATATTTCGAGACCTGTGCGGCATCGACGGCGCCGCGCGGATCATCACGGACGATCTCGCCGTTCTCGATCACCAGCACACGGTCGGCGATATCGAGCGCGAAGCTCAGGACCTGCTCGGACACGACGATTGAAAGCCCCTTCTCGTCGCGGATGTGCTTGAGCGTGCGCGCCATCTCCTTGATGATCGACGGCTGGATACCTTCGGTCGGCTCGTCGAGCAGCAGCACTTTTGGCTTGGTCGCCAGCGCACGAGCGATCGCGAGTTGTTGCTGCTGGCCGCCGGAGAGATTGCCGCCACGGCGGTCCTTCATCTCCAGCAGCACCGGAAACAGTTCGTAGATGTCACCGGGCACTTCGGTTCCGCCGGAGACCACGAGGCCGGTCTCGATGTTCTCCTTCACCGTCATGGTAGAAAAGATCATGCGGCCTTGCGGCACATAGGCGAGCCCCTTGGCCACCCGCTCGTAGCTCGGCAGGCTGCCGAGCTCGGCGCCGTCCATGGTCACCGAGCCACTCTTGGCCGGCAGGATCCCCATCAGCGATTTCATCAGCGTGGTCTTGCCCATGCCGTTGCGACCCATGATCGCCACGATCTCGTTGGGCGCGACTTTGACGTTGAGCCCGTGCAGCACCTCGCTCTGGCCGTAGGCGACGTGAAGATCAGAAATAGCCAGCATCGTCGCGCTCCTTAGTGACCGAGATAAACTTCGACGACCTTGGGATCGTTCTTCACCTTTTCCATGGTGCCTTCCGAGAGGATCTGGCCCTGGTGAAGCACGGTGACCTTGTGCGCGATGTCCTCGACGAACTTCATGTCGTGCTCGATCACGAGCACCGAGCGGTTTTTGATGATGCGGTTGAGCAGCTCGGCGGTCTTGGTGCGTTCGGACACGCTCATGCCGGCGACGGGCTCGTCCAGCATCAGCAGGTCAGGATCCTGAATCAGCAGCATGCCGATCTCGAGCCATTGCTTCTGGCCATGACTGAGCTCGGAGGCATAGGTGTTGAGCTTGTCCTTGAGGAAGATCATCTCGGCAACCTCTCCGACGCGTGACCTCACCAGCTGGTCACGCTGGAACGTGAGTGAGCCGAATACGGTGCGGCCGCGCGGAAACGAGATCTCGAGATTCTCGAACACGGTGAGGTCTTCGAACACCGACGGCGTCTGGAACTTGCGGCCGACGCCGGCCTTGACGATCTCGTTCTCCTTCAGCTTGGTCAGCTCGGTCCCGCGAAACTGGATCGAGCCTTCGGTCGCCTTGGTCTTGCCGCAAATCAGGTCGAGCACCGTGGTCTTGCCGGCCCCATTGGGGCCGATGATGACGCGGATCTCGTTCTCCTCGACGTAAAACGAGAGATCGTTGACGGCCTTGAAGCCGTCGAAGGAAACCGTCAGCCCGGAGACCGCGAGCAGGAATTCCTTGGGCTGATGACCGACGAGCATGATCTATCTCCTCACTGCCAGCGTGGCATCGGCATCGCGATGACCGACGAGCATGACCTATCTCCTCACTGCCAGCATGGCATCGGCATCGTGATGACCAACGAGCATGATGGTCTCCTCACTCTGCTGGTGCGCCGTCGGCAACCGAATTGTCGCTCCAGCCCGGCTTCTTGCGCGAGGCGAAAAGGCGGTCGACGCGCGGCTGCACATAGTCGGCCCAGAGCCCCGACAGGCCGTTCGGGAAAGCGAGCACGACCGCGATGAACAGCGCGCCGAGACCAAACAGCCAGAGTTGCGGAAAGGATTCCGACAGGCTGGTCTTGGCGAAGTTCACCAGAATGGCCCCCCATATCGCGCCAAAGATCGACATCCGTCCGCCGACCGCGGTGTAGATCACCATCTCGATCGACGGCACGATGCCGACAAAGGACGGCGACATGAAACCGACATTGAGCGCGAACATGGCCCCGCCGATCGCGGCGAAAACCGCGGCCATACAGAACGCAAAGATCTTGAAGTTGGCGACGCTGTAGCCGGAGAAGCGGACGCGGTCCTCCTGTTCGCGCATAGCCACCAGGATGCGGCCGAGCTTGGTCAGGCGGATGAACTGCGCGATGCCGATGCAGGCGAACAGCAGCACCACTTCGACGAAGTACAAGATGACCTTGGCGTGGTCGGGCCGGATGTCCCATCCCTTGAGGGTGCGCAGGTCGGTCATGCCGTTGATGCCGCCGGTGTAGCCCTGCTGGCCCACGATCAGGATGGTGAGGATGGCCGCCACCGCCTGGGTGATGATGGCAAAGTAGGTGCCGCCCACGCGCCGCTTGAACATCGCAGTGCCGATGATCAGCGCGAAGATGCCGGGGACCAAGATGATGGCGAGGATGGTGAAGGCGAGACTGTGAAACGGCTGCCAGAACAGTGGCAGTGACGTGATCTGATTCCAGTCCATGAAGTCCGGGATGCCTGGCGTCGACTGGATTTTGGTATTTTCGACGCTGGAGGCCTCCAGCTTGAGGAACATCGCCATGCAATAGCCGCCGAGGCCGAAGAACACGCCCTGCCCCAGACTGAGAATGCCGCCGTAGCCCCAGCACAGCACGAGACCGAGCGCGACGAAGGCGTAGGTCAGATACTTCGCGACGAGGTTGAGACGGAACACATCCAGCGAGAGCGGCAGGATCACGAACAGCACGGCGGCCAGCACGAGGAAGCCCATGAGCTCGGATCGATTGAAGAAGCGTGAGTTGATGACCATGACTTGCCTGCTTCTTGTTATTTGCGGACCTTGAGGGCGAAGAGACCCTGCGGCCGCAGCATCAGGATTCCGACAACGGCAAGCAGCGTCAGCACCTTAGCCATCGAGCCCGACAGGAAGAACTCGAGGGTGGATTGGGTCTGCGAGATTGAGAAGGCCGATGCGATGGTGCCGAGCAGGCTTGCCGCGCCGCCGAACACGACCACCAGGAACGTATCGACGATGTAGAGCTGTCCGGAGGTCGGCCCGGTCGAGCCGATCATGGTGAAGGCGCTCCCAGCGACACCGGCAATGCCGCAGCCGAGGCCGAAAGTGTAGCGATCCACCTTTTCGGTGTTGATGCCGACGGCACCGGCCATGATGCGGTTCTGCACGACGGCGCGCACCTGTCGACCCCAGCGCGATTTGTACATCACGTAGGCGACGCCGACAGTGATCAGGACGGTGAGGCACATCACGAAGACGCCGTTGATCGGCACTTCGATGCTGTCGGTCACGTGCAGCGAGCCGAGCATCCATTGCGGCAGCTCGACGCCGACCTCGCGCGCGCCGAACACGGAGCGATAGGCCTGTTGCAGGATCAGGCTGAGGCCCCAAGTCGCGAGCAGCGTGTCGAGCGGGCGCTTGTAGAGATGCCGTATCAGCACCCATTCCACCAGCATCCCCAACGCACCGGATGCGACAAAGGCCAGGATCATCGCGAGGAAGAAATAGCCGCTGAACAGGCTCGGCAAATAGGATTGGAAGAAGCTCGAGGTCATCCAGGTGACGTAGGCCCCAAGGATCATGAACTCGCCATGGGCCATGTTGATGACGCCCATCTGGCCGAAGATGATCGCAAGACCCAGCGCCATCAGGACGTAGACGGAGAACAGGATCAGTCCTGCAAAGCCCTGCATGACGAAGATGGAGCCAAGGTCACCAAGCGAGTAGTCGCCGAACATCGATGTCCTCCGTCGGGAAAGGGTCCCGCGTCGCGAGCAGGTTCGCGACGCGGGGGTCTTGGGCGTGGATTTGCGGTCCACGCCAGGGAGAGGTTTTGCCTGAGAGGGAAACGGCGACGAACGCCGTGACTAACTGATAGATCTCGTCTTACTGGTAGCCCTTGGGGAACGGATCCGGCTCGACCAGATCGGCGGTCTCGTAGATCAGTTCGAACTGGCCATCGAGCTTGGCGCGTCCCACCCGGGTCTTCGACCAGAGGTGATGATTTTCGTGGATGCGCACATAGCCTTCCGGAGCGCCCTTGAACTCGATGCCCGGCGACGCCGCCGCGATCTTGTCGATGTCGAAGGAGCCCGCCTTCTCCACCGTCAATTTCCACAGCCACGGGCCGAGATAGGCAGCCTGGGTGACGTCTCCGATCACGGTCTTCTCGCCCCACATCTTCTTGAACGCCGGGACGAAGGTCTTGTTGTTCGGATTGTCGAGCGACTGGAAGTACTTCATGCAGGCATAGGCGCCCGCGATGTTCTCGCCGCCAATGCCGTCGATCTCGTCTTCGGTCACCGAGATCGTGAGCAGCGCCTGCTTGGAGAGGTCGATGCCGGCCGCCTTGAGCTGCTTGTAGAACGCGACGTTCGAGCCGCCGACGACGTCGGTGAAGATCACGTCGGGCTTGGTCAGCTTGATCTTGTTGATGACCGAATTGAACTGCGTATTGCCGAGCGGATAATACTCTTCGCCGACCACCTTGCCCTTCAGCACGTTCTCGACATGCTTGCGCGCAATCTTGTTCGAGGTGCGCGGCCAGATGTAGTCGGAGCCGATGAAGAAGAACGACTTGGCGCCCTTCTCCTTGGCGATCCAGTTCAGGCCGGCGAGGATCTGCTGAGTGGCTTCCTGACCTGTGTAGATCACGTTCTTGGACTGCTCGAGACCTTCGTAGAAGGTCGGGTAATAGAGCATGCCGTTGTACTGCTCCATGACGGGCAGCACGGCCTTGCGGGACGCCGAGGTCCAGCAGCCCATGATCGCCGCGACCTTGTCGTTGACCAGCAGCTTCTTCGCCTTCTCGGCAAAGGTCGGCCAGTCGCTGGCGCCGTCTTCCTGGATGAACTTGATCTTGCGACCGAGCACGCCGCCCATGGCATTGATCTGCTCGATGGCAAGCTTTTCGGCTTCGATCGAGCCGGTCTCGGAGATGGCCATGGTGCCGGTCGCCGAATGCAGGATGCCGACCGTCACCTCGGTGTCGGTGACCGCGAGACCCGTGGTGTTGACTGCCGAGGTCGCTGGGGCCTGCGCAAAAGATGCTCGCGGTAGCATGGTGATGGCCGGCACGGCCGCCATTCCCATCAATAATTTGCGCCGGAGCGGCGATAACAGGCCCTTGTTCGCTTCGTCTGACATGAGCACCCCACTGTTGTTCGAGGACACGCGATTGGTGCCGTGAGGATGGCTCGAATTTGTGCACTGCAAGCATACGCAAGATCGCGTATACTGCACCGCAAAATGACGACGTAGGCTTTTGGTACGGATTTTGCGAGGGGGTCCGGCGCGTTCGGGAGTAGGAGTGGGGGCTGAAGTGGCAGGGCGGCAGCGAATAGATCGCGTCAGGCGCCAGTACAACCAATGGGTCGCCAACCAGACGCTGGAAGACTACGCGCTGCGCTTCACCGCCAAGAGCGCGCGCCGGTGGTCCGCTGCCCGCGTCGCCAACACTGCCCTGGGCGCCATCTCCTTTCTCGCGCTTGAGGCGATCGGCGGCACCATCACCCTGAATTATGGGGTTACCAACGCCACCGCCGCGATCCTCGTCGTCTCCATCATCATCTTCTGCTGCGGCGTCCCGATTGCCTATTATGCCGCCAAATGCGGCATCGACATTGACCTGCTCACCCGCGGCGCCGGCTTCGGTTATATCGGCTCGACCGTCACGTCGCTGATCTACGCCTCCTTCACCTTCATCTTCTTCGCGATCGAAGCGGTGATCCTGGCCACGGCGCTCGAGATGTGCTTCGGCATTCCGCGCCCGATCGGCTATCTCATCAGCGCGGTCGCGATCATCCCGCTTGTCACCTACGGCATCACGCTGATCAGCCGCTTCCAGCTCTGGACGCAGCCGATCTGGATCATCCTCCACATCCTGCCCTTCGCGGCGATCGCCTGGGCCAACCCTTACTCGTTCACGGAGTGGCGCAAATTCGCCGGCGAGCACGGCGACCCCAGCGGACATTTCGATCTGCTGCTGTTCGGCGTAGCATCCTCCGTGGTGTTTTCGCTGGTGGCTCAGATCGGCGAGCAGGTCGACTTCCTCAGGTTTCTGCCGCGCGACCGCCGCACCTCGCGAACGTCGTGGTGGGCCGCCCTGCTGATCGCGGGGCCCGGCTGGATCATCTTCGGCGCGCTGAAATTGCTGCTGGGCTCGTTTCTCGCCTTCTTCGCGCTGAGCCACGGCCTCTCCAGCGAGCTGGCGGCCGAGCCTGCGCACATGTATCTCGAGGCGTTTCGCTACGTGTTGTCGCAGCCGGACATGGCTCTGGCACTCACCGGCGCGTTCGTGATCCTGTCGCAGCTCAAGATCAACGTCACCAACGCCTATGCAGGCTCGATCGCCTGGTCGAACTTCTTCTCGCGTCTCACTCATAGCCATCCGGGCCGGGTCGTCTGGCTGGTGTTCAACGTGATGGTGGCCTTGCTGCTGATGGAGATCGGCGTCTACAAGGCGCTGGAGCAGACGCTCGCGCTCTACTCCAATGTCGCGATCGCCTGGGTCGGTGCGCTGGTCTCTGATCTCGTGGTCAACAAGCCCCTCGGCCTGCGCCCGCCGCAGATGGAGTTCAAGCGCGCCCATCTCTACGACATCAACCCGGTCGGCGTCGGCGCGATGACGATCGCGACCATCGTCTCGATCGCGGCATTCTACGGCCTGTTCGGCTCGACCATGAAAGCGCTCGCGGCCTTCGTCGCGCTGACGGTCGCCTTCGTCACCGCGCCCGTCATCGCCTGGCTCACCGACGGAAAATATTACATCGCGCGCAAGCCGAAGAGGAGTTGGGCCAACATCGAATCGATCCAGTGCTGCATCTGCGAGCACCATTTCGAGCCGGAGGACATGACCTCCTGTCCTGCCTATGCCGGCCCGATCTGCTCGCTATGCTGCTCGCTCGATGCGCGCTGCCACGATTTGTGCAAACCGCATGCGCGCGCGCAGGTGCAGTTCGCCGACGCACTCGCCAGGATCTTGCCGCAGGCCATCTATCAGCGAATCAATTCGCAGTTTGGCCACTACATCGGTGTGTTCGTGGTCTCCGCGGGCCTCGTCGCGCTGGTGCTGGGGCTGATCTACCTCCAGTCCTCGGTCAGCGTGCCCGGCGAGAACATGCTCGTCTCCAACGTGCTCTGGAAGGTGTTCTTCTCGCTCAGCATCATCATCGGCGTCGTGGCCTGGCTGTTCGTGCTGGCGCAGCAGAGCCGACGGGCCGCCGAGGCCGAGACCCGACGCCAGACCACGCTGCTGATTCAGGAGATCGACGCCCACAAGCGCACCGATGCCGAGCTCCAGCGCGCCAAGGAAATCGCAGAATCCGCCAACCTCGCCAAGAGCCGCTACGTGGTGGGCCTGAGCCACGAGCTGCGCTCGCCGCTGAATGCGATCAGCGGCTATGCCCAACTCCTGGAGCAGGACACCACGCTCAACACCAAGCCGCGCGACCAGGTCCGCGTCGTCCGCCGCAGCGCCGATCACCTCTCCGGCCTGATCGACGGCATTCTGGACATCTCCAAGATCGAGGCGGGGCGGCTGTACCTGTCGCGCGACGAGGTGCGCCTGACCGAATTCCTCGACCAGCTCGTCGGCATGTTCCGCCTTCAGGCCGCGGCCAAGAGCATCGACTTCGTGTTCAGGCGGCCGGCGCATTTGCCGGTCGTGGTCTATGCCGACGAGAAGCGGCTGCGCCAGGTGCTGATCAATCTGCTGTCCAACGCGATCAAATTCACCCAGGTCGGCAGTGTGCAGTTCGTGGTGCACTATCGCAGCCCGGTCGCGGAGTTCGAGGTGATCGACACCGGCCCCGGCATCCAGGGCGACGATCTCGAACGCATCTTCGCACCTTTCGAACGTGGCGCGCTCGGTGTCTCGCAGCCGCAGACCGGCACGGGGCTGGGCCTCACCATCAGCCGGTTGCTCGCCGGCGTCATGGGCGGCGACATCAAGGTCTTGAGCACGGTCGGCAGCGGCAGCACGTTCAAGGTCAAGATGCTGCTATCCGCAGTCACCAATCCGCAGCGCATTGCGCCGGTGGAGGCCCCGATCTCGGGCTATCACGGCGCGCGCAAGACCATCCTCATCACCGACGACGATCCCGTGCATCGCGACCTCCTGCGCGAGGTGTTGACCCCACTCGGCTTCATCCTGCTCAGCGCGCCCGACGGGCCTGGCTGCCTGGCGCTAGCCCAGCACTGCCGGCCTGATCTGTTCCTGCTCGATATCTCCATGCCTGGCATGGACGGCTGGACGGTGGCGGAGACGCTGCGCGCCAGCGGCCACCATCAGGCGCGCATCCTGATGGTGTCTGCCAGCGCGCTCGAGGCGCACGGCACACCGCTGGCACAGCCTTTCCACGACGGCTACCTGATGAAGCCGATCGATATTCCCAGGCTTTTGGAAAGTATCCGCCAGCTTCTCAAGGTCGAATGGCAATACGGCTCGGAGGAGATCGCGGTGCCGCTGTGGCGGCCGGAGAGCGGCTCGCGGCCGCCTGTACGACACATCGAGGCTCTGATCGGGCTCGGTCAGATCGGCTACGTCAAGGCTATCCAGTTGAAGCTGGACGAGATCGGCAGTGAGCACCCTGAACATGCCGACTTCGTCGCGGAAATGCGGTCGCTGATCGACCGCTTCGATCTCGGCCAGTACATGGCCACATTGAAGACGTTGCATGCGTATGAGCACTGAGTCGAAAAAGCGCGACGTCGCGCTCGTTGTTGACGACTCCCCGGAGACGCTGCGGCTGCTCACCGACGCGCTCGACAGCGCCGGGATGACGGTGATGGTGGCGCTCGATGGCGCGGCCGCGATGCGTATCGTCGACCAGATCACGCCTGACATCGTGCTGCTCGACGCTGTGATGCCGGGCATGGACGGGTTCGAGACCTGCCGCCGCCTCAAGCGCGATGCGGGCCTTGCCAATGTCCCGGTGATATTCATGACGGGGCTCGCCGAGACCGAGCACATCGTGCGCGGGCTGGAGGCCGGCGGCGTCGACTACGTGACCAAGCCGATCGTGATCGAGGAGATGCTGGCGCGGATCCGCGTTCATCTCGGCAATGCGCGGCTGACGCAAAGCGCACGCGCCGCGCTCGATGTCTCCGGCCGATTCCTGTTCGCGGTCAACCGCCAGGGCAAATTGTTGTGGGCGACCCCGCAGGCGCAGAAGCTGCTGGCGGACCACCACGGCGCGCAGGCCGACGACGATTTCGTCCTGCCGGTATCATTGCTGCAATGGCTGGAGCAGGCGAAGGGCAAGGGCAGCTCGAAGTCGCAGGCGGCTTCCTTGCCCGACAATCCTCAGCTCCGATTGTACTACATGGGCGAGACCGCTCCGAACGAGTTCCTGCTGCGGCTTTCTAGGGAGTCCGGCACCGCGCCGCCACCCGAATTCACCAGCGAGCTTGGCCTCACCACCCGCGAAGGCGAGGTGCTGGCCTGGCTCAGCAAGGGCAAGACCAACCGCGACATCGCGCAGATCTTGGGCTTGAGCCCGCGCACGGTCGACAAGCATCTCGAGCAGATCTACTCCAAGCTTGGGGTCGAGAACCGGACTGCGGCTGCGGCGATTGCAACGAATGCGACCAGAAGGAATTCCTGACGCCTCCACCGCCGTCGTCCTGGACAAGCGCAGCGAAGCGGAGCGCCGATCCAGGACCCATTATCACAGGTGGTTTGGCGAAGACTCTTGATGACAAGCTCGCGCCGCAACTTCCCCATGGGGTAATGGGTCCTGGCTTACGCCAGGACGACGGAGAAGTTTGTAGCGCCGCCTGCCTCTCCTCACCCGTACACAAACTCCCCGCCTTCCAGATCCGTCTTCGGGATCTCGTCCTTTTCGGTCCAGTAATCCTGGCTGTGCTGCCATTCCGGCTTGTCGCCGCGCTTGGGCAGCAGGTCCATGTTGCGCATCATGTAGCCGGGGTTGAAGTTTTCCGGATCGATCCAGGGCAGGATCGGCATGTTGTGGTCTTCGGCCCGCAACTTCACCTCGACCTTTTTCTTGCCTTTGGCCTTCATGTGGCCGAGCAGGCGGCAGACGAAGTCGGCCACGAGGTCGACGCGCAGCGTCCAGCTGGCGCGGAAATAGCCGAACACCCAGACCATGTTCGGCACGCCCGTGAACATCATGCCGCGATAGGTGACGGTGTCGCCGAAGGCGAGCGGCTTGCCGTCGACCTCGAAGGCGATGTCGCCGAGCGCCGCGAGATTGAAGCCGGTTGCGGTGACGATGACGTCGGCCTCAAGCAGCTTGCCGGATTTGAGCTGGATGCCGTTCTCGACGAAACATTCGATCTCGTCGGTGACGACGGACGCCTTGCCGCTGGCGATCCCCTTGAACAGATCGGCATCGGGAACGAAGGCGATGCGCTGCCGCCACGGCCGGTAGCTCGGCGTGAAATGGGTGTCAACATCGTACTCCGGACCGAGCACTGCGCTGATCTGGCCGATCAGCTCTTGCTTCACCTGCTCGGGCTTGGAGATGCACAGTTTCGTGAAGGCGTCCTGCTCGAACAGGATCTTGCGGCGGACGATCTCGTGGATCCAGGCCTCGTCAACCTGCAGCCGGCGCAGCTCCTCCGCGATCTCGATGGCGTTGCGCCCGAGACGGAAATAGGTCGGCGAACGCTGCAGCATCGTGACATGCGCGCATTTGTCGGCGATGTTCGGCACCAGCGTCGCCGCCGTCGCGCCGGAGCCGATCACGACGACCTTCTTGTTCGCGAGCTCGATATCATCAGGCCATGTCTGTGGATGAACGATGCGGCCCTTGAAGCGATCCGTACCCTTCCATTCCGGCGTATAGCCTTCCGAATGGCGGTAATAGCCCTGGCACATCCAGAGGAAGTTCGCCGTGAAGGTTTTCGCTTCGCCAGTGTCGGTCGTCACCGCCTCGATGGTCCAGAGGTTTTGCTCGCTCGACCAGCTCGCCGAATTGATCTTGTGCTTGTAGCGGATATGCCGCGCGATGTCGTTTTCGTCGATCACCTCGTTCATGTAGGCGAGGATTTCCTCGGCAGTCGCGATCGGTGGCCCGACCCAGGGCTTGAAGCTATACCCGAAGGTGTGGAGGTCGCTGTCGGAGCGGATGCCGGGATAGCGATGTGTCGTCCATGTGCCGCCGAACGTCGCCTGCGTTTCCAGAACGACGAAGCTCGCATCCGGAAGCTGCTTGGTGATGTGATAGGCGCTACCGACGCCCGAGATACCGGCGCCGACGATCAGCACGTCGAAATGTTCAGAAGTCTGTTTGGCCGTGGCGTGACTGCGAACAGCGACATTCATTGTTGCTTCTATGCCTTGCTTGTTTTTGTGGCCGCCCTTGGTTGGGCGGCGCGTTTCCTCCGCGACGGACATGGTCGCCCATCGCGCTTCCGCTTCAAGATGACATAGATCGGGTCGCGGTCAAATCACAGCGCCGCACCCCAGCTCCGCGCGGTCTGCAAGATCCAGTCGCGATAGAGCGTGAGCGGCGTAACACCGGTCAGCCCGCCGCAGCCGGCGGCTCCGTTCGGCCCCGTGGACCAGCTGATGACGCCGACGAGCACGGATCCGGTCGGCTTGTCCTCGAACACGGGACCGCCGGAATCGCCGGTGCAGGCGCCAATTCCGTCGCGAACACCGTTGGTTACGGGGTCGACCAGCCGGATCTGGAGCGTGCCGGGCTGACCCGTCGCGACGAGGCCGGCAACACGCGTCGCGCCGCCACTCTTGCCCTCGCCACGCACGGTGACGCCGATACCGGCGATGACGAAGCGGCTGCCGACTTGGATCGGAATATTCGGCGCGCCGACGGGCACCGTCGATTTTCCCTTGAGTGGAATTTCCAGCTGCAGCAGCGCCACGTCGGCGGTAGCGCGATGCGCTTGCATTGCCTGCATGTTGAAATTCGGATGGATCGCGACGGTGCGGACATTCAGCAGTTGCGGCTGCCCGTCGGTGCCGCGATCGACGATCTTGTAGTCCGCGCCGGGTTGCACGCAGTGGGCGACGGTAAGCACCAGCTTTGGCGCAACGAGGGTGCCGGTACAGAAATTGCCGCGCGAGCCGACGATCGTGACGACGGCGCGCGCGACGCCATCGGCCTGGGGCGTGCCGCCACCAACGATGGCATAAGCGGGCGTGGCGAGCGGCAGCGCGGTCGCAATGAGGCTTACGAGCTTCTTCATGGGAACACGCTTTGGTGTTGGCGTCGGTGACAGCATTAGGATGGCTTCGGACTGGCCCTTGCCGATAGCGCATGCTAGCGCTCTTGGAAAGGAATTGACGAGGGCGGGATCTTGACGATCGAGGCTGTGATCTTTGATTTTGGTGGCGTGCTGACGAGTTCGCCGTTTGAAGCGTTCACGCGATTCGAGACAGAGCGTGGCCTGCCCATCGACATCATCCGGCGCACCAATGCCGCCAATCATCTGGAAAATGCCTGGGCCAAGTTCGAGCGCGCCGAGGTCGATATCGACACGTTCGACAGACTGTTCGCGACGGAATCGCTGGCGCTCGGCGCGGAGGTGCGCGGCCGCGACGTGCTGCCGCTGCTTCAGGGCGATCTGCGCCCCGAGATGGTCGAAGCGTTGAAGCGCATCAAGGCGCAATTCAAGACCGGCTGCATTACCAACAATCTGCCGGCCAATGCGATCGGCAGCATGACCGGGCGCTCACTCTATGTCGCCGAGGTGATGGTGCTGTTCGACCATGTCATCGAGTCCGCCAAAATCGGCCTGCGCAAGCCCGACCCGCGCATCTATCAGCTGATGGTCGAAACGCTGAAGGTCGATCCGAAGAATTGCGTCTATCTCGACGATCTCGGCGTCAATCTGAAGCCGGCACGCGAGATGGGCATGACGACGATCAAGGTCACCAGCGGCGCCCAGGCGATCGCCGGGCTCGAGGCCGCGACGGGATTGAAGCTGAGCTAGAGCGTCATTCTCCGTCATTGCGAGCTATCGCCGAGCCAGAACTACTCCGCCGCAGCTGCGATCCGCTCCGGAAACGCCGCGGCAAGTGAGGCGCGATCGGGCTTCAGCACGCCGCGCTCGGTGATGAGGCCGGTGATGAGCCGTGCCGGGGTCACGTCGAAGGCATAGTTCGCGACCGGCGAGCCCTCCGGCACGATGCGCACGGTCTCAAGCCTTCCGTCCGCGGTGCGGCCGGTCATGTCGGTGACTTCCGTGCCGCTGCGCTGCTCGATCGGGATGTCGCGGATGCCGTCATCAACGGCGAAATCGATCGTCGGCGACGGCAGCGCGACATAGAACGGCACATTATTGTCGTGAGCGGCGAGCGCCTTCAAATATGTGCCGATCTTGTTGCAGACATCGCCATTGGCGGCAACGCGATCGGTGCCGACGATGGCGAGATCGACCATGCCGTGCTGCATCAGATGCCCGCCGGTGTTGTCCGGAATCACCGTATGCGCCACGCCGTGATGGCCAAGCTCCCAGGCCGTGAGCGAGGCGCCCTGGTTGCGCGGCCGCGTCTCGTCGACCCAGACGTGGATCTTGATGCCGCGCTCGTGCGCCAGATAGATCGGCGCCGTCGCCGTGCCCCAGTCGACGGTCGCAAGCCAGCCGGCATTGCAATGGGTCAGCACATTGACGGTCTCGCCCGGCTTCTTCCTTGCGACGATCGCCTCGATGAGTTTCAGGCCGTTGCCGGCGATGCCGCGGTTGATCTCGACGTCCTGCTCGACGATCTCGTCGGCGCGCGCATAGGCGGCCTCCGCGCGCTCCAGTGCATCGATCGGCGCGAGGCTCGCGCGCATCTCGTCCAGGGCCCATTTCAGATTGATCGCGGTCGGCCGCGCCACCACGAGCGTGTCGTAGGCGCGCTTCAGGCCGGCGTCGGAAGCGTCCTCGCGCATCGCCAGCGCCATGCCGTAAGCTGCGGTCGCGCCGATCAGTGGCGCACCGCGCACCAGCATGTCGCGGATGGCGAGGGCCGCGTCCTCGCATGAGGTCAGCTTCGCAACGATGAACTCATGCGGCAGCCGGCGCTGGTCGATCGCTCCGACCGACCAGCCGTCGCGCTCACGCCAGATGCTGCGGAAATGCTTGCCGTCGACCTTCATGGGATTCTGCCTTTCGTATCACGTTCGCAGGATGCGCCCGGCCACCGCGTCGAGCTTCTTCAAGAGCTCGGGATCGCGCGCCTCGGGCGCGGTGATCAGCGCGGTATCGAGCGCGCGGTCCGAGCCGATCGGGCACGGCTCATGCTCGCGCGGGAAGTCTTTCGCCAGCCGCGCCACCAGCGCTTTTGCCTTGTCGGCGTTCGAGCTCAGAACGCGGATGATGTCCTGCACGGTGACGGCGTCGTGATCAGGATGCCAGCAATCGAAATCCGTCACCATCGCGACGGTGGCGTAGCAAAGCTCCGCCTCGCGCGCGAGTTTCGCCTCGGGCATGTTGGTCATGCCGATGACGGAATAGCCAAGCGTCTTGTAGGTCATGCTTTCCGCATAGGTCGAGAATTGCGGTCCTTCCATGCAGACATAGGTGCCGCCGCGCGCAAACGCGATGCCCTCGGCTTCGGCCGCCGTGGCAAGATGGATGCGCAGCCGCGGCGAGACCGGGTGCGCCATTGAGACATGCGCGACGCATCCCCGGCCGAAGAACGAGCTCTCGCGTTTGTGGGTGCGATCGACGAACTGGTCGACGAGAACGAAGGTTCCCGGTGGCAGTTCCTCTCTGAACGAGCCGCAGGCCGACAGCGAGATCAGGTCGGTGACGCCGGCGCGCTTGAGGACGTCGATATTGGCGCGATAATTGATGTCGGAGGGCGACAGTCGGTGGCCCTTGTCGTGGCGCGGCAGGAACACGATCTGCAGGCCGGCAATCGAGCCGCGCCGCAGGGGCGCCGACGGTTCGCCCCAGGGGCTCCTGATCACCTCTTCGCGAGCGCCCTCCAGCCCCGGCAGATCGTAAATGCCGGAGCCGCCGATGATGCCCAATACGGCCTGCGTCATGCCTGCTCCACCCCGTTCGCGCCATCGCGATTCCGTGGAGAAGCTATGCCAGTTTTACGTCGGTTTTGGAACGGGTGATGGGGGCAAGAAGTGCCGTCAGGAGGATGCGCGCCAGCGCGCCTGATTATGCTGCGGCGGCCGACTGCAGCTGGGTCGCGACCATGCGCTCCAGCGTCTCGACGGACTGGAAGTTCTCCGGTGTGATCTCGGCCTGGGGAATCGTGAAGTCGAACTCGGCTTCGACGCCCAGCATCAGATTGACCATGTCCATCGAGGTCAGGCCGACGTCGACGAGCTTGGCCTGCGGCGTGACCTCAGCGGAGAGCGAGTTCTGGGCGAGGATGCCCTTCACCAGCTTGATGATGCGATTGCGCAACTCGGTATCGAAAGCCTGCATCGGTAAATTCCCATCTGTCGACAAAGGTCGGACCGGTTGCCGGCTACGATGGGCACGGCGGGCCGATCCCGCAATGGACGCCACCATTACTTCGCTTTTCTTAGTAAACGATGACTCAGATTGTCTGGAATCCGGCTTCTTACAGATCCCTAACGCGACCGCGGAAATCCGGGCGATGCAAACAACCCGAACTTAACTGTTCGTTCGGAATTGGGCTTTGTTTACCCTCTATTTCATCGACGAATTTGAATTAAATCCGTAGCCTCATCTCATAAGCAAAGATGGTCGAAGGATCGCTCAAGCGGCATCGCGAATGATGCCGGCGATCCTGAACGGCAAACCGGAGGCGGACGAGTATGAACGTGCGTGAAGCAGTCCTCACTGTCGACGAGACGCAGACGAGCTTTCTCGAGCATGGTCCCTCCCTCATCGAACGCGCCGCCCGCACCGCCGCCGTGGCGGCAGCGGACGCCGACGGGGTCGATCGCGATGCCCGCTTCCCTCACAAGGCTTTCGAGGTTGCGCGTGAGCAGAAGCTACTCGGCGTCATGATCCCGGCCGAGTTCGGCGGCTTCGGTGCCTCGATCCACGACGTCACCGACGTCTGCTACACGCTCGGACGCGCCTGCGCCTCCACGGCGATGATCTACGCCATGCACACGACGAAGGTCGCCTGCGTCGTCAGGCACGGCCACGGCATCCCCCGGATGGAAACCATGATGCGCCGGGTCGCGCGCGACCAGTGGCTGCTCGCCTCCTCCACCACCGAAGGCCAGAACGGCGGCAACATCCGCGCCAGCGCCGCCGCCGTCGACGTCGCAGGCGACACCGTCTCGCTGCTGCGCGACGCCACCGTGATCTCCTACGGCGCCGAGGCCGACGGCCTCGTGACCATCGCCCGCCGCGCCACCGACGCTTCTGCGTCCGACCAGGTGCTGCTGGCGCTCGCCAGGGACGATTATTCGCTGAAGCGGACGCTGGGCTGGGAAACGCTCGGCATGCGCGGCACCTGCTCGACCGGTTTCGAGCTGAAGGTCGACTGCCCGACCGATCGCGTCTTCCCGGAATCCTACGACAAGATCCACGCCCAGACCATGACGCCGTTCGCGCATCTGTGCTGGTCCTCGGCCTGGGCTGGTATCGCTGCAGCCGCCGTCACCCGTGCGCAGGCCTTCGTCCGTAAGGCGGCCCGCACCTCAGGGGGCCAGATGCCCCCGGCAGCCGCACATTTCACCGCCGCCAAGATGTCGCTGGCCAAGCTGCGGGCGCTGATATCGGCCAATATCGACGCCTTTGCTCGCGCCGAGCACGATGAACGCGCGCTCGGCTCGCTCGACTTCCAGTCTTCGATCACGCTTCTGAAGGTGCAGGCCTCGGAGCTCGCGGTCGAGACCGTGATGCATGCGATGCGCACCGCAGGCCTTTCCGGCTACCGCAACGACGGCGAGTTCACGATGGGCCGCCACCTGCGCGACGTGCTGTCGTCGCCGATCATGATCAACAACGACCGCATTCTGGCCAATGCCGCGACGTCGACCCTGATGAGCGGCGTGCCGACAAGCCTTCGGGACTGACGAGCTTTCGAGACTGACGTGCCTTCGTTCAATAAGAACAATTTCAGATAGCAGGAAGCCGACATGAACATTGCTGTTCTCCCCAACTCGCCCGAGACCGTGCCGCAGATCGCGGATCCGCTGGATCATCTCGCCGACAAGCTCTTTCATCCGATGGGCTCGGACGGCGTCTATGCCCGCACCGCTCTTTATGAAGGCATCGTCGAAAAGCTCGCCGCGCTGATCACGAGCCATCGCGAGGCCGGCACCGAGGTGATGCGCTTCCCGCCGGTGATGAGCCGGTCCCAGCTGGAAAAATCCGGCTACCTGAAGAGCTTTCCGAACCTGCTCGGCTGCGTCTGCAGCCTGCACGGCACCGAGCGCGAGATCAACGCCGCGGTAAGCCGCTTCGACGCCGGCGGTGACTGGACCAGCTCGCTCTCGCCGGCAGACCTCGTGCTGTCGCCGGCGGCCTGCTATCCCGTCTATCCGATCGCGGCGAGCCGCGGCCAGTTGCCGAAGGGTGGCCTGCGCTTCGACGTCGCCGCCGACTGCTTCCGCCGTGAACCGTCAAAACATCTCGACCGGCTGCAATCGTTCCGGATGCGGGAATATGTCTGCATCGGAAGCCCCGATGACGTGGCCGATTTCCGCGAGCGCTGGATGGTGCGCGCGCAGGCGATTGCGACCGATCTCGGTCTCACCTTCCGCGTCGACTATGCCAGCGATCCGTTCTTCGGCCGCGTCGGTCAGATGAAGGCCGTGAGCCAGAAGCAGCAGCAGCTCAAGTTCGAACTGCTGATCCCGCTGCGCTCGGAAGAGCAGCCGACCGCCTGCATGAGCTTCAATTATCACCGCGAGCATTTCGGCACGACGTGGGACATCAAGGACGCCAATGGCGAGCCGGCCCACACCGGCTGCGTCGCTTTCGGCATGGACCGGCTGGCGGTCGCCATGTTCCACACCCACGGCACCGACCCTTCCGCCTGGCCCGCCAAGGTGCGGGAGATCATGGGCCTGCAGCCGCAGATCGCGGCCGATGCCCACGGCGAAGGCTGGCGCTAACGGAACGAGGCCGGTCATTTCCACGGGAAAGACGAGCGTGATCCACACCAAGGTCCGATGCCGCGAGATCACCGAGTCCGACGTCGATGCGGTCGCGGACTTGCTGACGCGCGGCTTCGTCGGGCGCTCGCGCGGCTATTGGATCCAAGGCCTGCGCCGGCAAGCCTTCCGACCGGTACCGGATGGCTACCCGCGCTTCGGCTACATGCTCGACAATGACGGCACGCCGGTCGGCGTGCTGCTGCTGATCTACACGGCGCGGAGGGACGGCGATGAGACCGCCATCCAGTGCAATTTGTCGAGCTGGTACGTCGATCCGGCCTACCGCAACTACGCCCCGCTCCTGACCAAGATCGCGCAGCGGCACAAGGACGTCACCTATCTCAACATCAGCCCGGCGCCGTGGACCTGGCCGATCATCGAGACGCAGGGCTTTCGCGCCTATTGCAGGGGTATATTCTTCTCCGTGCCTGCGCTGGCGCGCGTCCCACGCTGGAGCAAGATCGAGGTCATCTCGCAGCACGCCAAAACGATCGACGGGCTTTCCGATGCCGAGACCGAGCTCTTGACGCGGCATGCGCGCTACAATTGCCTCAGCCTCGTCTGCCGCACGCCGAAGGGAGCGTTCCCCTTCATCCTGCAACCGGTGCGCATCCGCCGTGGCATCATTGCGCCGCCCGCGATGAAGCTGATCTACTGCCGCAACGCGGCCGAGTACACCGAATGCGCGGGCCGCATCGGCCGGCTGCTGCTGCGGCTCGGCAAGATCGCGGTCGCCGTCGATTCCAACGGCTCCGTTCCCGGCCTCGTCGGCATCTACACCGAGCGTCGCGGCCGCAAATATTTCAAGGGCCCGCACCGGCCGCAGCTCGCCGATCTCACGGATACGGAACTCGTGCTGTACGGGCCGTAGGCCCGTTTGGACCAGACATTCGATGTCCATCCGGGCCTAAGGCGCAATTGCGCAGGCCGACCGGCGCGACGCTACCTTGCACCCCCCTCCACATTGGCAGCATCTCTGCATCACGGTCACCCTCCGTAAACTACGGCGCTTAAGGGAATTTTCCCGCCTGTTCGCTAGCCTCGGCGGCTGAATTGCCCTGCGTTAAGTCTATTGCCCGCCGAGACCCCGCCGCCCCATGACGTCGATCCGCGACAACGAGCTTGATGCACGCCGCGAGCAGGGCCCGAAGGCCCTGGTCGGGCTGAGCCAGCTTGCACTCGACCACATGGAACAGGGTGTCTGCGTCTACGATGCCGGCAACCGGATCGTGCTGGTCAATCAGCGCTATCTCAGCCTGTTCAACATGTCGGCCGAAATCGTGCGGGTCGGCACGAGCTACCGCGACGTGCTCGCCCACAGTGTGGCCCTCGGCAACATCCCCGCGGGGGAAGTCGACGCACTCTATGCCGCGCGCATGGCGCGGATCGCAGCCGGCCAGCCGTTCCGGACTCAACAGACACTCGCGAGCGGCCTCGTCATGGCGCTCGAGCTGAAGCCGCTTCCCGGCGGCGGCTGGATGACGATCTGCGACGACGTCAGCCGCCTCGCCCGGCTCGAGGCGGAGCTGCGCGTGCAGACCGAGCGCAGCCAGCACGCGCTCGCCAACATGGCGCACGGCTTGATCATGTACGATGCCGACAGCCGCGTCGTCGTCTGCAACGAACGTTTCCTGAATCTCTATAACCTCGACCCGGAAATCGTGAAGCCGGGCGTCTCGCATTGTACGGTCATCGAGCATTGGATGTCGCGCGGCAACCTGCCGGGCATGCCGGGCGAGGAATTCCACGACACCAGGCTGGAGGACGTGCGCACCAGGAAGGAGAAAACCCTGCTGGTGATGCGCTATGACGGACGGATGGTGCAGGTGGTTTCCCGTTTTCTGCCCGACGGCGGCTGGGTGACGGTGCACGAAGACGTCACCGAGCGGCTGCAATACGAGGAGATGCTGAGGCAGCAGAACTTCATGCTCGATGCGGCGTTGGAGAACATGGCGCACGGACTCGCCTTCTACGACAGCGAGATGCGCCTGCGCGTCTGCAACACCACCTACCGGAAGATCTATCGGCTCTCGCCGGAGGAAGCCAAGCCGGGCACGCATCTCGGCGAACTGATCGAACGCTCGATGGCAAACGGCGCGTTCTCTTCCGAGTATAGCCCGCGACACCTCCTGGAGGCCGCCAGCGCAAGGATCGCCGACCGCAACTCCTCGCCGATACGCCGACGGATGTCGAACGGCACCACGATCTCCGTGCGCTATTGCGCCCTGGCCGAGGGTGGTTTTGTGGCCACCTACGAGGACATCACCGAGCGCGAGCACGCAGTCGAGGAGCTGAGCGAGCAGTATCGGCGCTTCGACGCGGCCCTGAACAACATGAGCCAGGGCCTGTGCATGCTCGATTCGAGCTTGCGCGTCATTGTCTGCAATCGGCGCTACATCGAGATGTACGGACTGTCACCCGAATTGGTGAAGCCGGGTGTGTCGATGCGCGAGATCATGGAGCACAGCTGCGAGCTCGGCATCCATCCAAACACCACCGCCGCGCGGCTCTATGCCGACTATGTCGAGAGGCTGCGCGAGGGCGAGCACACACTGCACCGCTATTTGGGCGACGGCCGCATCATCAAGCTCAATCACAAGCGAATGGAGCATGGCGGCTGGGTCGTCACCTATGAGGACGTTACCGAGCGCCACAAGGCCCAGGCCCGCGTTGCGCATATGGCGCGGCACGATTCGCTCACCGACCTGCCCAACCGCACGCTGTTCCGCGAGAAGATGGGCGAGGGGCTGAACCAGGTCGCAATCGCAGGTGGCGCGATGGCCGTGCTGTGCTTCGATCTCGACAATTTCAAGACCGTCAACGACCGCCTCGGACACGCGGCCGGCGACCGGCTGTTGCGCTGGGTCGCGGCGCGGCTGCAGGAGAATGTCGGCGAGCACGACACCGTCGCGCGGCTCGGTGGCGACGAGTTCGCGGTTCTCCAGCGCGGACCGCAGCCGCAATCGGCGGAAAGGCTCGCACGCCGCCTGGTGGAGATCATCGGTCACCCGCCGCCGCTGGAGAACCAGTCGATCCATGTCGGCGTCTCCGTCGGCATCGCAATCGCTCCCGATCACGGGCTCGATGCCGACGAGCTGATGAAATGCGCCGACCTCGCGCTGTACGAGGCCAAGGCCAAGGGGCGCGGCGCCTATCAGCTGTTCGAGCCCAAAATGGAGGAAGAGGCGCGCAGCCGGCACGCGCTCGAGCACGATCTGCGCGGCGCGCTGGAGGCCCGTGAATTCCACCTGGCGTTCCAACCGCAGGTGCGGCTCGACACCACCGAACTTACCGGCTTCGAGGCGCTGCTGCGCTGGAAAGATCCCTCGCGCGGCCTCGTCCCGCCGGCCGAATTCATTCCGATTGCGGAAGAGAACGGGCTGATCGTTCCGATCGGAGAGTGGGTGCTGCGCACAGCCTGCGCGACCGCCGCGACCTGGCCCGATCTCACGGTCGCGGTGAACCTGTCGCCGGTGCAGTTCCGATCGCGCGGGCTGGTGACGATGGTGACGAGCGCGCTTGCGGAGGCCGGCCTGCCGCCGCATCGGCTCGAGCTCGAGGTCACCGAGACGGCGCTGCTCGACGACAGCGAGGCGACGATCGAGATCCTGCACCAGCTGCGCGCGTTGGGGGTGCGCGTCAGCCTCGACGATTTCGGGGTCGGCTATTCTTCTCTGAGCTATTTGCGCAAGTTTCCGTTCGATCGCATCAAGATCGACCGCTCCTTCGTCGGCACGCTCGGCGAAAGCCCGGAGAGCGTGGCGATCGTCCGCACCATCGCCAGCCTCGGCTCGGTGCTCGGCGTCGAGACCACGGCGGAAGGCGTCGAGACGATCGAACAACTCGACTTCGTCCGCGAATGCGGCTGCACCGCCGTGCAGGGATATTATTTCGGCAAGCCCTCGCCGGCCGCGGAGGTCGGACGCATGATCGAGACGCTGAGCGCAGTCCGCCGTGTGGCGTAAGGGCTCAGCCGAGAGCCAAATTCCGTATCTCGGCACGCCTCCAAACGACCAATTGTCGCATGTGCGCTTTTCGGCGGGATCACCGTATCGCCCCTGCGGGGCCGCCGCGCAATGCGCTTTTCTTCTCCCATGATTTCGGGGACAATCCCGTCATAACAATGAGAAACCGCGGTCCGAACGAGGCCACCGCGAGGGAGGAGTTTCGATGTCGCGATACGGGCTGAAGACCTTTGCCATTGCCGCCATGCATGCCTTCGTGAGCGCGCTGCTCGCAACCGCCGCGGGTGCACAGGATTATCCCACCAAACCGGTGACGCTGATCGTTCCATGGCCGGCCGGCGGATCGACCGACATCTCGATGCGCGCGATCGCCGACAGCGCGTCCAAGGTCCTGGGGCAGCCCATCGTGATCGACAACAAAGCCGGTGGCGGCGGTACGGTTGGACCGGCCACCATGGCCGCGGCTGCGAAGCCGGACGGCTACACCATCTCACAGCTTCCGATCACCGTCTTCCGCCTGCCCCTGATGCAGGAGGTCTCGTGGGATCCGGCAAAGGATTTTACCTACATCATACATCTCACCGGCTACACCTTTGGCGTAACCACCAGCGCGGAGTCGCAATTCAAGTCCTGGAAAGACGTGGTCGAGTTCGCGAAGGCAAATCCGGGCAAGGTGACCTACGCGACGCCCGGCACCGGCACCTCGCTTCATATCGGCATGGAGCAGATCGCCGCGATGTCCGGCATCAAGCTCACGCAGGTGCCGTTCAAGGGCGGGGCAGAGACCAACGCCGCGGTACTCGGCCAGCACACCATGCTGCAGGCCGACTCCACAGGTTGGCGACCCTTGGTCGACGCCGGCAAGCTGAAGCTTCTCATGGTGTGGACCGGCGCGCGATCACCGAACTATCCTGACGTGCCGACGCTGAAGGAACTCGGCTATCCCATGGTCTATGATTCCCCGTTCGGCATCGCCGGCCCCAAGGGCATGGATCCCAAGATCGTCACCAAGCTGCACGACGCCTTCAAGAAGGCAGTCGAGGATCCCGCAGTGATTGCCACGCTCGCCAAATACGACATGGTGCCGAGCTACAAGAATACCGAGGACTACAAGAAGTTCGTCGTCGAGGTCACGGAATCGGAGCGCAAGGTGATCGATACGCTCGGGCTTGCGAAGAAGTAGTATTGAGCCACTTTCGTGTTCCGGGCGTGGTGCAGCGCTTCTCCAGCGCTGCACCACAGAGCCGGGATCTACCTTTGCCACGCATCTATCGATCCCGGATCTGCAGCGCACCGCTTCGCGCCGCATAGCGTCCCGGCACGGCCGAGAGGTATTGATGAACGACCAAACCACCGTCAAACTCCGCCTCAACAACTCCGAACTCTGGGGTGGGTTGATCGGGCTCGCACTCGGCGGCTTCGTGATCTGGCAAGGCTTAAAGCTCAAGCTCGGCACCATCAACGACCCTGGCTCCGGCTACGTGCTTTTCTACACGGGCATCCTGATGTGCGTGTTCGCGGCCAGCATTATCATCTCGGCCATCACCGAGGGCGGACCAACGCTGGCTTCGCGCTGGCAGAACGTGAGCTGGAGCAAGCCGTTACTCGTCATCGTCTGCCTTACCGCGTTTTCCTTTGCCCTTGAGCCGCTGGGATTCCTACTGTCATCGATCCCGCTCATGCTGCTTTTGTTGCGCTTGATCGATCCCTTGCGGTGGACATTGGCGATGCCGATCGCCGCTCTGGCACCGCTCGGCATGTGGTGGATGCTCAAGCGACTGCTGCTGATCCAGTTACCCTCCGGCCTATTCGGGATCGGCTGATCGCATGGATACGCTTCTCAACGTCGCGCATGGGTTTGGCGTCGCTCTCCTGCCGATCAACCTGCTCTACTGCTTCATCGGCGTCTTCATCGGCACGTTGGTCGGCGTGCTGCCGGGCATCGGGCCGATCTCGGCGATGTCTCTGTTGCTTCCGGTGACACTGTCAGGAACGCCGGAATCCGGCATCATCATGATGGCGGGAATCTATTACGGCTCGATGTATGGCGGCTCGACGACCTCAATCCTGGTCAACATTCCCGGCGAGGCGGCTTCCGTCGTGACCTGTATTGACGGCCACCAGATGGCGAAGCAGGGTCGTGCCGGCCCCGCGCTGGGCATCTCAGCCTTCGGCTCGTTCATCGCCGGCACATTTTCACTCGTTGCACTGATGCTGGTGGCGCCTCGGCTCGCCAACATCGCCATCGCGTTCGGCCCTGCCGAATATTTCAGCCTGATGGTGCTCGGCCTCGTCGTGCTCACCTTCCTCACGCAGGGATCGATGCCGAAAGCGCTTCTGATGGCATGTATCGGCGTCGTGCTCGGACTGATCGGGCTCGACAGCATCACCGCGCAGCCGCGGCTGACATTCGGCCGCATGGAGCTGATCGACGGCATAGGACTGGTCCCCGTCGTGATGGGCCTGTTCGGCGTCGCCGAGGTGCTGCTCAATACCGAGCAGGTGATCAAACGCGACATCATCAACGCCAAAATCACGCAGCTGCTGCCCAACAAGGCCGATTGGCAGGCGAGCGCCGGCCCGGTGGCGCGCGGCACGTTACTTGGCTTCCTGCTCGGCATTCTCCCGGGCGGCGGCGCGGTAGTGGCCTCGTTCGCGTCCTATGCGCTGGAGAAGCGGCTGTCGAAGACGCCGGAGCGCTTCGGCTATGGCGCAATCGAGGGCGTAGCGGGTCCCGAATCCGCCAACAACGCGGCGGCCGGCGGCGCGTTCATTCCGCTGATGACCTTGGGCATCCCCCCAAATGTGGTGATGGCGCTGCTGCTCGGCGCCTTCGTCATCCACGGCCTGCAACCGGGACCGCTGCTGATCACGCAAAACCCGGGCCTGTTCTGGGGCATCGTCGCCAGCATGTATATCGGCAACGTCATGCTGCTGATCCTCAATCTGCCGCTGATCGGCATGTGGGTGCAGCTGCTCAAGCTGCCCTACAACATCCTGTTCCCGCTGATCATCCTGTTCACGATCCTGGGCGTCTACTGCTCCAGCAACAATGTGTTCGACGTCTACGTGATGATCGCATTCGGCATCGTCGGCTATTTCATGCGCAAGCTCGGCTTCGAGCCCGCGCCGCTGGTGCTGGCGTTCGTGCTGGGACCGATGATGGAGAACAATCTGCGCAAGTCGCTGATCCTGTCGCAGGGCGACCTCTGGACCTTCGTGCAGCGGCCGATCTCGGCAGCGTGTCTTGCGCTCGCGCTGGTGCTGCTGATGGCGCCGCTATTACCCGCGCTGCGTAAGAAGCGCGAGCTCGTGGCGCTGGATGAGGGCGCGTGAGGGATTGGCAGGTGTCTCAGCCTGCCGCGGGCAGCACGTTATCCGGCGGCGCGCCCCAGGGGCGGTCGGCTGAGGCGAGCCCGATCAGGCGGCCCTGGATGTAGTCGCAGCCCCAGTCGCGCAGCATGTTCGCAGCTTCTTCGTCCTGCACCCATTCGGCCACCGTCTTGATGTCGAGGCGGCGGGCGAGGTCGATCAGGGTCTGCACGAAGGCGCGGTCGTCGGCGGAACGGGTGATGTTCTGCACGAAGGCACCGTCGATCTTCACGATGTCCACGCCCAGCTTGCGCAGATTGCGGAACGAGGTGTAGCCGGCGCCGAAATCGTCGATGGCGATGCGGCTGCCGAAATTCTTCAGCCGGGTGACGAAGCCGCGCACATCGTCGATGTCCTGGATCGCGACGGTTTCGGTGATCTCGACGATCAGCCGCTCGGCGACGCCGGGATGGGCACGCATCAGCGATTCGATTCCCGCCCACCAATCCGGATCCATGGTGGTGTCGGGCGAGATGTTGAGGCTGAGGCAGATGTCCGGCGCGGCCGCGAGCTCGGCGACCACGAGCTCGAGCACCCGGTGATCGACCAGGCGGATCAGGCCGAGGCGTTCCGCAACCGGCACGATGTCGGGCGCGAGCAGCACCTGGCCGTCGCCCTGGTCCATCCGCACCAGGCATTCGTGAAAGGCGCAGTCGCGCGAAAGGGCGGCAACTACCGGCTCATAGGCAAGCTTGATGCGGCGCTCATTCAGTGCGGTGACGATCTCGTCGGTGACGCGGATGTTGACGCGGCGCTGGGCGTCGCGCGCGGCATCCGGGCGCCAGGCTGCGAACGAGCCGACGCGGCGTTGTTTCGCGGTGTCCAGGGTCTCGTGGGCGCGATTGACGGCTTCATCGGCGTTGCGGGCATAGCGCGGCACGCTGACCGCGCCGATCGAGGCGGTGACCGACACCGGTCCGGATTTGGTCGGCACCACCTCGTCGCGAATGCCGGCGAGGAAACGTTCGGCAGCCACGTTCATGTCATCGACGGTGCAGTTCTTCAGGATCAGGCCGAACTTGTTGCCGGAGAAGCGGCCGAGCACGTCGCCGCCGCGCAAGCGCGCGCGAATGCGCGTGGCGACGTCGAGGATCACGGCGTCGGCAACGTCGAAGCCGAAGGCCTCGTTGACACGCGCGAGATGATCGATGCCGACCAGCATGAAGGCCGCGGTCGAGCGGAAACGGGTCGTCTCCTCGATGGCCTCGGCCAGCGCGGCGATCAGATGCGAGCGATTGAGCTCGCCGGTCAGCGGATCGAGCCGGGCCAGCTTCGTCAGTTCCTCGTCGCGGGCATGGCGTTCATTGTTGATGCGGACGGAGCCGATCGCACGCACCGGGCGACCGTCGGGGCCGGCGAACCAGCGGCCGGTCTCCTCGATCCAGACCATGGGATCGGCGGCGCTCATGCGCACGCCGTACTCGACCCGGTAGGGCGTGCCGTCGGCGCCATGCACGGCTGAGGTCTGCGCCAGCGCGGCGGTCCGCATTTGCGCGGGCTCGATCAGCCTGGCGAATTCGGCGCCGGTGGCCAGCCGTTCGGCGGGAATTCCGGGAAAGATGGCGCTGACCTGCTCACCCCAGACGATGGCATCGCTGGCGATGTCCCAGGCGAACACGGCCTGGCCGAGGGCAGCCAGGATGTCGGAGGCTTGCGGCAATGCGGGGGTCAAAATCGCCTCGTTTCGGGACAGCGGGGAGTCCTGAGCCGGCACAGGATAAAGCCAGATTCGCCATTGACCCTAGGCAAAGTTGATAAACAATTTGGAAACCACGTTTCCTCGCTCGCAGGAACCGAAGCGGCTCACCCGGCATAGGCCTTGCGAGTACATGACACGCACCGGCGCCAGCGTCTCGAAACGCGACAATCTAGGCCGGTCAACGGTGATTGCGATGTTGAGTACTGGTCAACTGGACGTGGCGGACAACGGCACAGGCTCGGCCCTGGTGCCGCTGATGCCGGTTTTGCAGTGGGTCCACAAGGCCCCGCTGCCACGCCCCGATCCCAGCTTCGTCGCCCAGCTCATCGCCAATGCCGAGCATCTGCCCCAGGCGAGCCGGCTCCGCCGCGCGTCTTCCGAGGATGCGCAGGTCGCCTATGGCAGCAAGCGCCCGCTTCCGAGCGTTAGCGCGCGCACGCGGCAGGTGGCTTGAATCAGCGCGGCGCGTCGGGAGACGGCTGGGTGCCGTTGCCCGGCTGCAAATGCGGCGAGGGAATTTCCGGCGAGGGCGCACTCACAGGCTTCGGCGCCGGGTGATCCATCAGCACGGATTCGGCGACCGATTGTGCCGTGGGCGCGGGCGGCTCCGCCGGAGCTGGTCGCGGAGCGGACACTGGCTCGAACTTGGGCTCGAACTCATCCGCTGGCGTCTCGGCCTGGCGCTTGGTCTTGCGGGGCGCCGGCACCGTCGATTCAGCGACATAAGCGACGCGGCGGCGGGTGCGCTGGGCGATGCCGCCGAGGAAATCGGCCATCGCGAGCAGCACCAGAAGGAAATAGGTGGAGTTGCCGAATTTCGGCCACATCACGAATTCGGCCGCAGCCGCGCCGAACACGATCAGCGACAGCAGATGATCCATCAGGAATTTCGAGCCGGGCCGCGCGCCCTTGACCACTTCGAGCAGCAGCAGCACGATGCCTAGCGCGAGCATCACGTCGGCGAGCGTGACCGGCCAGGCCTCGCCCGTGATCATCGGCACTTTGAACAGCACGTCCGCAAAGGACACGCTCGGCATCAGGAATGCGATGATGTTGTAGACCGCGAGCGGGATCAGGAGCAGCGGGAAACCGACCATCGGCGAAATGCCTTCTCGATCAAGATATCCAGACAGGACAATGCGGCGGCGATGCATTCGCTCCGCCGCCATCACTGTCATATCTCATGGGTGGACCGAAATCAGGCAGGCCCGATCGTCCTGCCCACAGAAAGGTCCCGAACTCAGGACTCTTTCTTCTTCAGGACCTGACGGCCCTTGTACATGCCGGTCTTGAGGTCGAGATGGTGCGGACGACGCAGTTCGCCGGAATCCTTGTCTTCCACATAGGTCGGCTTCTTGATGGCGTCTGCCGAGCGGCGCATGCCACGACGGGACGGCGAGGTTTTTCTTCTCGGAACGGCCATTTCAATATCCTCTAGGGATTGGTGTTTTGGGGCATCGTCCGCGAGGGGACGGCTCAGCACCCGCAAACCGAGGCGAGCTGAATGCCGGTCAAGGCCGGGCTTATAGAGGAAGGCCTGCCTTAAATCTAGGGCTCTGGGCCGGAAAATGCGCCCGAAAAGGACCGGAAATCAGCGATTCTCCCGCCAGCAGGTCGAAAGTGAACTCGCCTGCGCTCGCGCCACATAGGTCCCGGCCAGCCGCCGGACACCCGGTCCCGGCGTCCTGGCGCTGCGTTTGACCGGATTCGGCAGGATAGAGGCTAGAAGCGCGGCCTCCCGGGGGGAGAGGTTCGCCGCCGACTTGCCGAAGGCATAGGCGCTGGCGGCCTCGGCCCCAAACTGGCTCTGCGGGCCGAGCTCGGCGATGTTGAGGTAAATCTCCAGGATCCGTGCCTTGGGCAGGACGAGATCGATCCACAGCGCCAACGGGAATTCCAGCGCCTTCCGGACGAAGTCCCGCCCCTGCCAGAGGAACAGGTTTTTCGCCACCTGCTGGGTGATGGTGGAAGCGCCCCGGAACGGGGTGCCGTCCTCCTTCGCATCGTCGATCGCCTCACGCAGCGCACCCCAGTCAATGCCGTGATGCTTGCAGAAATGGGCGTCCTCGGCCGCCACCACCGAGCGTGGCAGCGAGGGCGACATCGCCGCCAGATCGATCCATTCCCGCTGCATCGGCGCACCCCGCAGCGAGCGCCAGATCATCAGCGTCGAAACGGGATGGCCGGCACGGTAGAACGGCGCGACGACATAGGGCGCGAGAGCCGCGACCGCGAGCACCAGGAGAAGGGTTTTGACGACGCGCAAATCAACCTTTCCGGCGCAGAACGAAACGCGGCCACGGGCCCGGCATTAAGTCTGTGATAATTCGGGCCTTTTCCAGCACTTTTTAGGCCTTCCAAACGATTGACTGAGGCGGGCGCATAAAGGATTGTCCCGCCGAATTTTAGTTCTGGAGCCCTTCTTGATGACCGGCACGTCCCCGTCCGATTTCGCCAAACGTCTGGACAAGACCGCTGATGACACCGAGGCCCTGCTCGGGCGCCTGCTGTCGGACGACATCCTGCCCGATGAGATCGCCCGGCCCAAGCGACTGATGGACGCAATGCGCTATTCGAGCCTCAACGGTGGCAAGCGCCTCCGGCCCTTCCTGGTGGTCGAGAGCGCGGCCGTGTTCGGCGTGTCCCGCGAAGCCGCGCTGCTCGTCGGTGCGGCGCTCGAATGCATCCACTGCTATTCGCTGATCCATGACGATCTGCCGGCGATGGACAATTCGGACCTGCGCCGCGGCCGCCCGACCCTGCACAAGAAGACCGACGACGCGACCGCGATCCTCGCCGGCGACGGCCTCCTGACACTCGCCTTCGACATCATCACCCGCGACGAGATTCATCGCGACGCCAATGTGAGGCTTTTGCTGACCCGCGCACTCGCGCGCTGCGCCGGCATCGGCGGCATGGTCGGCGGCCAGATTCTCGACCTCGCCGGCGAAGGCCGCTTTGGCGGCAACGAGCCGATCGACGTCGCCCGCATTCAGCAGATGAAGACCGGCGCGCTGCTGCGCTACGGCTGCATCGCCGGCGCGATCCTCGGCCAGGCCTCGCAAAAGGAATATCAGGCGCTCGACGATTACGGCCGCGCGCTCGGCGAAGCCTTCCAGATCGCCGACGACCTGCTCGACGTCGAAGGCGATGCCGCCGCGCTCGGCAAGCCTGCCGGCGCTGATGCAGCGCTCGGCAAGACCACCTTCGTCACCCAGCTCGGCATCGAAGGCGCCAAGCAGCGCGTGCGCGATCTGCTCGCGCGCGCCGACAGCGCCGTGTCGATCTTCGGCGAACGGGCCGCCGTGCTGCAAGCGGCTGCGCGGTTCGTGGCCGAACGGAAGAGCTGATAGCGCGATGGCGGGCGGCAGCAAGGAAGACCCCGCCCTCGCCCGCTTTCGCAAGATGTCGCGGCCGATGCGGCTGATTTATGCGCGTCCGCGGACGTTCATGTCGCTTGCCGTTGGTATTCTCGTCTGCCTGCTCATCCCGGGTTCGCACCGGCTGGTCACGCGGCTTCTGTTCGGCTGGGATGCGTTGATCGCCGTTTATCTGGTGCTGGTCTACGCGATGATGCTGTGCAACGACCACCAGCACATCCGCCGCGCCGCAGCGATGCAGGACGACGGTCGCTTCGTGATCCTGCTGGTGACGGCGATCGGCGCCTTCGCCAGCATCGCCGCGATCGTCTCCGAGCTTGGAACGCCGCATCGCGGCGGCCTGGAGCTGAGCATCGCAATCGCCACCATCGTATTGTCATGGGCCGCCGTGCACACAATCTTCGCTCTGCATTACGCGCATGATTATTACCGGCACGCCACGCCGGGCGGCCTTCAGTTTCCCAGCGGCGACAAGGAAGACCACGCAGATTACTGGGACTTCGTCTATTTCTCGTTCGTGATCGGCATGACCGCGCAGGTCTCCGATGTCGGCATCTCCGACAAGACCATCCGCCGCACCGCCACCGCGCACGGCATCGTCTCATTCATCTACAACACGGCCTTGCTGGCGCTGACGGTCAACATCGCGGCGAGCGCGATCTCGACCTGAACTCATTTCCGCAATCCTAGTTACAGACCTCGGCATTGCCATCGTTGCCCGGGCCGCCGCCGCCGCGATATTCGAGATGGCAGCCGCGGTTGACCGCACGACAGCCACTGTTGTTGCAGAATAGCTGTCCGCCACTCGAGCGGCGGCTGGCGCCAGCGGCAGCAGCGATGCCCGCAGCGCCACCAAAGCCGCCGGCCGCTCCGGCAGCCTCACCGCCGGCCTGACGACGCTGCCGTGCGGGACGCTCGTCGCCGTCGTCCCGCTTGGCGGTCGCAGGCTTGGCGGTCGCAGGCTTGGCGGCACGCTGCTTCTCGCACTCGTTGTCGTCGTTGAGCGCATAGCCATCACGGCAGACGATCTTGGTGCATTTGTCGCCGTCGGTCTTGAAGCCGTGCTCGCAAACCAGCGGACAGACGCGCGACTGTTTCGACTTGACCGTGTCGAGTGCATCGGTGCTCGCCACCTTCACGTCGAGCTTGGTGCCGGCATAACGGTTGAACTGCGATAACGACCGCTGCGCGGATGTCGTCCAGTTGCCGTCGGCGGCGCCGGAGAAGCAGCCGACGCGGCCGAGCTCGGTCTGTACCGAGCGGCTGAGATCGGCCGGCGCGATGGCCGGCGTCAGCGAGGCGACGTTGGTGCCGGCGGGGCCCGCCGTGCTGGCGGGCGCTGCACTCGGCGCCGCGGCGGCGAGATTGACGCGCTGCTGCTCGGCAGCGGCCGCCTGCTGCTGCGCCTGCTCCTTGGCCTTTTGCGCCGCAAGCTGTATCTGCTCGGCGGCCTCCGCATCGGCGGCTGCCTTGGCCTGCGTATCCTTCTGCGCGCCAAGTGCGGCAAGACGATCGCGCTCGGCCTCGGCCTGTTTCGCCTTCTCGGTGGCCGCCGCATGAGCCTGCTCGGCGCCGATTTTCTCGAGTTGCAGCTTGGCAAGGCTCGCATAGAAGCCGTCGGGATGTTGGGCGAGAAAGGCCTCCCACGCCGGCCGGTTGCCGACCTGGAGCGCGAGCTCGTAATCGCGGCGGATGTCGGCCTGAGGGTTGGGCGCGGGCGCAGCGGCAGCCGCAGCGGTCACCTTGACCGGCACCAGCGGCACGTCCTCGCCGCCGAGCGAGCCATAGACGAACGGCTCCTGCTTATTACCTGTCGACTTGAGCACGTCGTCGCGCACGAAGCCGAAGGCACGGCGGACGTCGAGGCCGGGCCTCGTCAGATGCTTCGACAGCGCCACCGTAAAGGGGCTGTTCGCACCGTCGCCATCCTGCGCCGTGAAACCGGCCTTGGCCGAATAGGCGATCAGCGTGTTCGAGCTGGTCGGCTCGACCTGGGCGAGGCCGCGGCCGACGCCGCGCGAGGCGATCGTGCGCTTCATGGTCTTGCCGAACGGATTGTCACGGCAGGCATCCAGGATCACCAGGCGAAGCTGCTTAGCCGGTTCGACCGCGACCAGGACGCGGTCGAGGGAGAGCGCCTCGTCAAAGACGTCGGTGTCACGCTCCAGCTTGGCGTCGACAGGGATCAGATAGTTCGAGCCTTCGACCTCGAGGCCGTGGCCGGCATAATAGACCACGGCGATATCGGCATCGCGGGTCCGGTCGGCGAATTCGCGCAGCACACGCCGGGTTTCCTGCGCCGTCAGGTCGTGCCGGGAATCGACGATGTCGAACCCGGCCTCCTTCAGCGTCCGGGCCATCACCGAACCGTCATTGACGGGGTTCGTCAGCGACGGCGCATGCTGATAGGCGGAGTTGGCGATCACGAGCGCGACGCGCTTTCCGGCGAAAGCAGGCCCGGCGCCGAATAGCAGCGCGACGGCGAGGAGGACTGGGCAAAGTCTGAGCAATTTGCGCATGACACGACTTCCGATTTCGGGGCGGTTCGCGCCCTTTGGGACGGCTTTAGCAGGGTCCGTCGCGGACGCTTGTAACGGAGGTCACGAAGATGGCGCCGGCGGCAAGCCGAAAGGTCCCCTTTGTTCGTCGCGCCAGTCCGGCCGCGGTTCGCCGCCAAACAGGTGCGCAGCAGGTTCCCTCAGACATCCCCGATGTGGCCCCGATATTGCGGCAGATTATCCGTAATCTCGTGCCAGGGCGCCTTCGACCCCACGAAAATGTGGGCGCTCGGTCGGATCGAGGGGGCATCGACCAGGGTTCCCATGGCGACGTGGACCCATTTTCCGTCGCGCACCCGGGAATAAAGCAACGAGCCGCAGCGGGCGCAGTGGGCGTCGTGGGTGGTTTCGTCACCGTAGATGGTGAGCTGGTTCTCGCCTCTGACGATGCGGAGCTTGCCCTGCTCGATGCCGGCGAACGGCTTGAAGGCAGCGCCGGTGGTGCGGCGGCAATTCGAGCAATGGCAGTTCATCGCATAGGAGAACGCGTCCGCTACCTCGTAGCGCACGGCGCGGCAGCAGCATTCGCCGATCAGGAAGGGAGCGTTCGAATTCTCTGATCCGGTCATCACAGCGTCCCAGCAAATGGTACGGACACCATAGCGCATTTTGACGTGTACGACTAAGTTCGCCCTGAGCCATCATTCAAAGGGATGACCCATGAGCCAGAACCGTTCGAGCGTCGAAGCCGTCGTGCAATCTTACTTCGACGGACTTTACGAGGGTGATGCCGAAAAGCTCGGCGCCATCTTCCATCCCTCCGCCGATTTGCGCTGGGTCGAGAAGGGCGAGCTGCAGGTGCTGACCGTGCCGGACTGGCTCGACCGCGTGCGCAAGCGCCCCTCCGGCAAGGCCGAAGGCAAGCCGCGCGAGGATTTCATCGTCACGATTGACCGTTCGGACGACAAGACCGCCTTCATCAAGGTCCGATGCCAACTGCCGCCGCGTTTTTTCACGGACTATCTGGTGGCTATGAAGCTCGCCGATGGCTGGCAGATCGTATCGAAGTCTTACCGGTATGATCTGCGAGAGTGAGGGGCCTAATCTTCCGCTGCCCGAAATCGGGCACACTCGTCCCACATCCTCCGTCATTGCGAGCGCAGCGAAGCTAGCCAGAGTCTTTCCGCGGAGGAAGACCGGATTGCTTCGCTGCGCTCGCAATGACGATGCGGATGGAGTGCATGCCGCATCTCTCCTCCGCCCCGTCTCGCTCAAAAGGTCCACCATGCTTCTCGACCGCCGTTCGCTGCTCGCCTCGCTGTACTGGATCGCCGCCTCCCCCGCGCTCGCCGCAGACGCGCAGCCTGAGCTCGAAACCTATGAGCGCGAGAGTGGCGGCCGGATCGGGGTCTATGCCGAGAACCTCGCGACCGGCGCAAGGCTCGCCTGGCGCGCCGACGAACGGTTCGTCATGTGCTCGACATTCAAGGCTTCGCTGGCGGCTTGCGTCCTGGCGCGGGTCGATCGTGGCGAGGATCAGCTTGCGGCCATGATCCCGTACGGCAAGGCCGACCTGCTGGAGTACGCACCGGTTGCCAAGCAGAACATTGCCGCCGGCGCAATGTCGGTCACCGAGATGTGCAAGGCGATCGTCGAGCTCAGCGACAACACCTGCGCCAATTTATTGCTGGCGCGGATCGGCGGTCCCGCCGCACTCACCGCGTTCTGGCGGTCGCTCGGCGACACCACCTCGCGGCTCGACCACAACGAGCCCGAGCTCAACCGCTCACCGCCCGGCGATCCCCGCGACACCACGACGCCGGCGGCGATGGCAGGCAATCTGCGCCGGCTGCTCACGGGCGAGGCGCTGTCGGCCACCTCGCGTGCGCAGCTCACGGAGTGGCTAGTGGGCTGCAAGACCGGTGCAAACCGGCTGCGTGGCGGGCTCCCCGCAAGCTGGAAGATCGGCGACAAGACCGGCAACAACGGCAAGGACGCCTCGGGCGACATCGCGGTGGCCTGGCCCAAGCCCGATACGAAGCCCGATGCACCGATCCTGATCGCGACCTATACCCAGGGCGGCACGCCGAGCGCGGCGCAGATCGAAGCCGTGTTCGCACGCATCGGCCGCATGGTGGCCGAGCGGCTGGCGTGAGCCGCACGCATTGACCTTGCGGCCGCTTCCGGGTGAAGACAGACCATCATGGAAGCGAAATTTCAGACCTTTCTCATCCTGCTCGCCGTGCTGGCGGGCACCGCGCTTGTCGCGCGCCGCTTCAACATCGCGCCCGCCATTCTGCTGATGCTCTCAGGTGTCGGCCTTGCCTTCGTGCCGGGCATGCCAGCGGTCGAACTGCCGCCGGAACTGGTGCTGCTGATGGTGCTGCCGCCGCTGATCTACTCGGCGAGCGTCGCGATGAGCTGGCGCGAGTTCAAAAAGAATCTTCGCCCGATCGTGCTGCTGGCGGTCGGTGCGGTGATCTTCACCGCGGCGTTGGTCGCAACCGCCACGCATTATTTCATCGGCCTGCCCTGGACGATCGGCTTCCTGCTCGGCGCCATCGTCGCGCCGCCCGACGTGGTGGCGCCGCTCGCGATCGCGCGCCGGCTGCATCTGCCGCGCAGGCTGATGGTCATCCTCGAAGGCGAAGGGCTCGCGAATGATGCCACCGCTCTGATCCTCTACCGCTTCGCGCTCGCCGCAATCATGGTCGGGCAATTCTCGCTGCCTCTGGCAGGCGGCGAGTTCTTGCTCATCGTCGCCGGCGAGATCGCCTTCGGCATCGGCGTCGGTTGGCTCTCCCTGCGGTTCCGCAAATGGTCGGGAGACCCGCAGGTCGAGCTGACACTGTCGCTGATCACGCCCTACGTGTCCTACTGGCTGCCCGAGCATCTCGGCGGCTCCGGCGTGATCGCCACCGTCGCCTGTGGCCTCTATGTGAGCTGGAATGGCCCGCTGCTGATCTCGGCATCGACGCGCCTGCAAGGCATCTTCTTCTGGGACCTCGTGATCTATCTGATCGAGGGCTTGCTGTTCCTGCTCACCGGATTCCAGATGCGCGCACTCTACGAGAAATCGAAGGCGTTCCCGCTCGACGACATCATGATTGCGACTGCCGTGGTGCTGGCGGTGGTCGTGATCGCGCGCTTCGCCTGGCTCTATCCCGCGACCTATCTGCCACGAATGCTCAGCAAGTCGCTGCGTGCGCGCGATCCGTCACCACCATGGCAATGGCCGTTCGTGCTTGCGTTCACCGGCGTGCGCGGCGCGGTGTCGCTGGCGGCAGCACTGGCGCTGCCGTTCACGCTGCCGGGCGGCGAGGCCTTCCCGTTTCGCGACCTGATCCTGTTCGTCGCGTTCGGCGTCATCTTCATCACACTGATCGGCGTCGGCCTGACGCTGCCCCCCGTGGTTCGTTGGCTCGGTGTCGCGGAAGCCGGTCGCAACGAGCATGCCGCCGAGCACGAGGCCGAGATCGCGGCACGGCGCCAGGCCCTCGACGCGGCGCTAAAGTCGCTCGACGCGCTGACCGAGGAAAAGGACGTGTCCGACGAGGTGATGCGGCTCCTGCGCGCCCGCCACGAGATCCGGGTCAACCAGCTGCCGGACTCGCTCGATCCCACCCACCACGACGTCTCCGCCGCCGGCACCGCCCTGACCCGCGGTCTGATCGCCGCCGAGCGCAAGTTCATCCACGAGCTGCTGCGCGAGGGCCAGATCACCGACGAGACGCGGCGGCGGATCGAGCGCGATCTGGACCTGGAGGAGGCAAGCTTGGCAAACCGGGAGTACCGGGGAGGGCCGCTATAGATTCCCGTCATTGCTAGGGGCGCGAACTACCGCCTCTCGCAAAATTCCCTCATCGCCACCGCCACGGCGCCCGCAATGATCTCCTGCCGCTCCGGGGAGTTCATCGCCATCTCCTCGTCGCGGTTGATGATGGAGCCCGCTTCGAGCAGCACTGCGGCGCTGCGGGTCTGCGAGAGCACAACGAGCCCGTCATAGCGGTAGACGCCGACATCTTTGTCGAGCAATTGGCGCCGGTAGCGGCCCATCACCGGCAGGGTGTACTGGCTGGCATAGTGCAGGTCCTGCTGCTTCAGCTGCCTGCCGATCATCCGGGCCAGCATCAGGCTGGCGGCGAAGTGCGGATTCCGCTGCGACACGAACAGAGAGTGGCCCGAAAAGCGGTCGCTGAAATAGCTGTTCGCGCCGTCGAACTCCCAGCTCCCGAGCAGCTTGTCCGGCACCGAATCGTGATGGATCGACAGGAAGAGATCGGCCCGGGCGTCATTCGCGGTGCTGACGCGCTTGAACAGGCTCGGCCGCGCCTTGCCGTCCGTGACGAGCAGCCGGGTCGCGGCAAAGCCTTCGGCCTTGAGCCTCGCCGCAATCAGACTTGCAAGCCGGAAGTTGAAGCCGAACTCCGTGTCGTTGCGCGCGCTCAACGCGCCGTAGGAGTCCGGGGTGTGCCCGACATCCACGAGGATCCGGAATTTCGACATCTCACACTTGACCGGCGCGTGCGGCGGCTTGGGTTTCGCGATTTTCCGCGCGATAGCAGCATGACCAGAGCCTGCAGGCGCCAGCGACCATAGCAAGATCGACGCGACCAGCGTCGAGACGAGACTTGCGATGATGCTGCGCGGCTGCCGCAAGCGCTACTCCGCTGCCGCGATTCGCGGTCGGCCGACAAAGCCCGTGACGTCACCGAATCGCTCCAGCATCACCGCGGAAAGGTCCTTGGCCTTGCTGGTGACGCAGGCGCCCGAGCGCACGGCATAGCGATCCTGATGCGCGGCGTGCGGCGGCGGCTCGCCCTGCTGAAGCGCCCGCGCCAGCTCCATCACGACTTTCCGGAAATGCATGATACCGAGATCGGTCGGACCGAGATGCTCGCGGGTGCGGTCGGCGATCGGGCCCTGGCTGTCCTGCACGGCCGCATCCTGTTCGGAGACACCCTTGATGCCGGTGTAGCTCCTGGTCTTCTGCAGCTTGCGGTCGATCAGATAGTCGTTGCCCTTGTGGCGCAGCGGCACGTAATTGTCGCCGACCTCCGCGATCACGCCGTTGCCGCGGTCGAAGGCGTCGCGCTCGGCTTGCGTCAGCGGCCGCTCCGGATTCCAGGCATAGGTGTAGATCCAGCAATTGGTGTCGGTGACGGGCACGAAAGTCTGGCCAAAGATGTTCTCACCCAGCATCGCGCTCGGGGCATAGGCGTGGAACGGCATCAGAAACTGCGCAATGCGCCAGTAGATGTTGTCGCCGCCGGTGAGCCGCCCGCCGGCGATGGTGAGGCCCGCTGCGTGCGCGGCGATCTTGATCACAGGGCGCGGATCCTCCGCGATCCAGCGCATGTGATCGCTCGACATCCGCGGGATCGGATTCACGAAATGCTTCTTGATGTCCAGGATCTCGTTCTCCTCCTTGTCGAAGGAGAGATGGGCGAAGGTGAAATGCGCGGTGTCGATCGAGCCTTCCAGCGCCTGCACCCAGTCGCAGTCCTGCCATTTCTTGCTGACATAGCGGTGCGAGGCCGGCAGCAGTGCCATTTCGAGATCGGGCAGCTCGGGCATCGCATCCGCGCGACCCATATAGGCCCAGATCATCTCGCCCCATTCGCGCGCCGGATAGGATTTGATGCGGATGAGATCCTTGGCGTTGAGGTCGGGATAGGAGGTCGGCATGTCGACGCAGCGGCCGTCGGTGTCGAACTTCCAGCCGTGATAGACACAGCGGATGCCGCATTCCTCGTTGCGCCCGAGCCAGAGATTGGCGCCGCGATGCGGGCAGTATTGATCGATGATTCCGACAACGCCGCGCGTATCGCGGAAGGCGAGCAGCTCCTCGCCGAGAACGATGATCTTCTTCGGCTCGCCGTCGGGTTCAGGGAGTTCTTCGGACAGCAGCACAGGAATCCAGAACCGGCGCAACAATTCGCCCATGCCCGTACCAGAGCCCGACTCGGTCAGGAATTTGTTGTCCTCGGCGCGGAGCATGGAAAATCCTCCCGACGGTCGTTGTTGCCGGCAAGATTGGCGCGGACGCGGGAAGACGTCAACGCGGAACGCGGCGCGCAGGCCGGTTAAACCGGCCGCTCCCCCTTCACCGTCACGCGCGTGCCGGAGCGCGTGTGCGGCCAGTAATCCCACATCGCGCGGTGCTGGGTGCAGCGGTTGTCCCAGAAGGCGATGGCATTCTCTGTCCAGCGAAAGCGGCACTGGAACAGCGGATTCTCGGCGTGCTGGTAGAGATAGGCGAGCATCGCCTCGCTCTCGTCGCGCGGGATGCCGTTGATGTGGCGGGTGAAGCCGCGGTTGACGTAGAGCGCCTTCTTGCCGGTGACCGGATGCGTGCGCACCACGGGATGCTCGGCACTCGGATAGGACGGGCGGTCGGCGACGCCGTAATTGGCGTAGAGCCCGCGATAGATCGGCTCGCCGTCATGCAACGCAGTCAGCCCGTCGAGATAGGCCTTCATCCGGTCCGACAGCGCCTCGTAGGCCGCATACATGTTGGCGAACAACGTGTCGCCGCCGCGCGGCGGGCACTGCTTGACGTAGAGGATCGAGCCCATCGGCGGCTCGTGATCGCAGGACACGTCGGAATGCCAGCCCTCGCCATTGGCCCGCGGCGAATTCGCATCCGCATAGATCTTCATCAGGGCCGGGTCTTCATCCTCATGCGGCGCGGCGGGATGGAAATGCAGCTCACCGAACTTGCGGCCGAAGGCGAGATGCTGTTGTGGCGTGATGTGCTGGTCGCGGAAGAAGATGACGAGGTTTTCGGCAAGCGCGCGGTGGACCTCGTCCATCTGCCGGCTGGAGCGCGCATCGTCGGAGACGAGCTTGCCGATGTCGACGCCCGAGATTTCCGCGCCGATGATCGGGGTCAGCTTTTCGACCGCGATGGTCTCGTAAGGCGCGCCGTCGTCCGTCGCGTGGCGATAGCGCGGGCCCTGCTTGCCGGCGAGTGAGCTCATGGCGTGTCTCCCGATGCATTCTTGCTTGGGAGCATCGTAGCAATGTAGGGCGGCTTAGCGAAGCGTAACCCGCCACTTCGCGCCTGCAAAAATAAGGCGGGTTACGCTTTCGCTAACCCGCCCTACGATTCCTGATCTGGAGCAGAACTATTCCGCCGCGGTCACCGGCACCTTGGCGCCCTGGCCGTAGCGCTGCTCGATGTAGTCGATCACGAGTGCTTTGAAGTCGGCGGAGATGGTCGGGCCGCGCAGGGTGCGGAACTTCTTGCCGTCGACGAACACCGGGGCAGCCGGCGCCTCGCCCGTGCCCGGCAGCGAGATGCCGATATTGGCGTGCTTGGATTCGCCGGGGCCGTTGACGATGCAGCCCATCACCGCGACGTTGAGCTCTTCCACGCCGGGATATTTCGTCTTCCAGGTCGGCATCTCGTCGCGGATGAAACCTTGGATCGAGCTGGCCAGTTCCTGGAATGTGGTCGAGGTGGTGCGGCCACAGCCGGGGCACGCCGCAACCAGCGGCACGAATGTGCGGAAACCCATGGTCTGCAAGAGCTCCTGGCCGACCTGCACCTCGCGGGTGCGGTCGCCGCCGGGCTCCGGCGTCAGCGAGATGCGGATGGTGTCGCCGATGCCCTGCTGCAACAGGATGCCGAGCGCGGCCGAGGACGCCACGATGCCCTTGGTGCCCATGCCGGCCTCGGTCAGGCCGAGATGGATCGCGTAGTCGGAACGGCTGGCGAGATCCTGATAGACCGCGATCAGATCCTGCACGGCCGAGACTTTGGCCGAGAGGATGATGCGATTCTTCGGCATGCCGAGTTCCTCGGCGCGCGCGGCCGAGAGCAGCGCGGATTGCACCATGGCCTCGCGCGTCACCGCGCGCACGTCGCGCGGATCGGGGGAGGCGGCGTTCTCGTCCATCAGCTTGGTCAAGAGCTCCTGGTCGAGCGAGCCCCAATTGGCGCCGATGCGCACCGGCTTGTTGTTCTTGTTGGCGATCTCGATGATGTCGGCGAACTGGGTGTCGCGCTTGTCCTTGAAGCCGACATTGCCGGGATTGATGCGATATTTGGCGAGCGCCTCGGCGCAGGCCGGATAGGCGGCGAGCAGCTTGTGGCCGATATAGTGAAAGTCGCCGATCAGCGGCGTGGTGATGCCGCGCTTGAGCAGGCCGTCGCGGATGTGCGGGACGGCAGCGGCGGCCTCCTCGCGGTCCACGGTGATGCGGACCATTTCGGAGCCCGCGCGGGCGAGCGCTGCGACCTGGGCAATGGTGCCGTCGATATCGGCGGTGTCGGTGTTGGTCATTGACTGCACGACGATCGGGGCACCGCCGCCGACGGCAACGTCGCCGACCTTGACCTGGGTGGTCTTGTGCCGGGGCGCGGGGCCCGCGACGTCGGAATCGATGGTTTTTTCGAGCTTGTTCATGGCGTCCAAATATCAGGTTTTGGTGACGTTCAGCAATGCATCGCGCGGCGCCGCAGCGGATTGACTGGGACGGTTAACCAGAAAAAGCCCAGCAATGACAAGGAGGGCGGCAGCCCCGAATGTCAGGTTCAGCGTGTCGTGCATGATGAAATAGCTACCCACCACGCCAAACAAAGGGGTGATGAAGGTAAAAGCCGACAATTTGCTGGCCGAATAGGTCTTCACCAGCGCGAACCAAAGCGTGAACGTGGTTCCCACGACCCAGATCGCCTGGAAGGCCATCAGGCCCAGCGACAGCGGCGACGGCGTGTGGGAGATGGTCTCCCCGAACAGCCAGGCGGCCAGCCCCAGGATCGGGATCGAGGTCGCGACCTGATAGCCCAGAGCCTTCTCGGGCGCCGCGAAGCGCAGCCGCGTGCCCTTGGCAACTAGCGTGGTCGCCGCCCACAGCGCGGCGCCGCCGACGATCATGAGATCGCCGAGCAGGACATGCGAATCGACGTTGGGCTGCGGCACGCCGATCGCGAGCGCGACACCGGCAAAGCTGATGGCGAGCCCCAGCCATTGCGTCCCACCAAGTCGCTCGCCGAGCACCTGGTAGGAGCCGAGCGCGACGAAGAACGGCGCGGTGTAGAGGAACACGACCGCCCGCGATGCTGGTGTGAACCGCAGGCCCTGGAAGATCAGCACGAACTCGATGCCGAACATCAGTCCGGCGATGACGCCGGGCTTCCAGGTGCCGTCGCGCTCGAAGAATTTAACGCCGCGCAAGCTGCCGATGATGAACAGCACCGGCAGCGCGCCCATCGAGCGGAACGTGGCCTGAAGCATCGGCGGAATGTCCGGCAGCACCAGCTTCACGGCGATCTGGTTGAACCCCCAGGTCAGGCACAGCATGAGCATCAGGGCGATGGCGCCGGCACTGAGGGGACGACCGGCGGACGGTATGGCTTGAGGTGAGGACATTTCTTCCTAAAAACCGGCTTTGCGCCGTTGTTGCTCTATGCGGCTTTCTGACAATGCGCACAAACGCCCGTGATTTCCACCACCGACAATTTGGGAGCGAAGCCTGAGCTGCGCGCGGCGGCGTTGAGGTCCTTGGCGAAGGATGCCGACGGAATCTCACCGACCAGGCCGCAGCGCTCGCAGATCAGGAACGTCACCGCCGAGATCGCGTCGTGGTCGTGAGCGGCGCAGGCGAGATAGGCGTTGCGGCTTTCGATCCGGTGCACGAGGCCGTTGGCCATCAGGAAATCGAGAGCACGATAGACCGTGATCGGCGCCGGCCGCGACATCGACTTCGCCAGTTCGTCGATGACCTCATAGGCGCCGAGCGGCCGGTGGCTCGAGAGCAGCGCCCCCAATACATGGCGGCGTATAGGCGTGAATTTCTGCGCGCGCTCTCCGCAAACGGCCTCGGCATGCGCCAGCGCATCCGCGGTGCAGCGGCCGTGATCGTGATCGGGCGCGGGAAATGCCGGTTTTGCGAGGGTCATGCGACCGGCGTTCTAGCATTTCGAAAGGGGAACCCAAAGCAGGACCGGCGATGCGGCCAGCAGCCATGCTCGGCCTGCGGGACAGCGTCCCGCAAACCCGCCATGAAATAATGATAAGCTTGCTTATTATATTGCAAGCTTATTGGAGACCAAGCTCATGAGCCCAGGGCCCGTGGACCAGAACTTCCTGTTTACGCTCGCCGAGCTCTATCGCCTGCTCCGGGTCTATGCCGACAAGGAAGCCTCGCGCTTCGGCATCACCCGCGCGCAATGGGCGGTGCTGGCCAAGGTCGAGCGCAGCGAAGGCATGAAGCAGTCGGAACTCGCCGAGCTTCTCGAGGTGCAGCCGATCACGCTGACGCGCCTGATCGACAAACTCTGTGACAGCGACTGGATCGAGCGACGCAACGATCCTTCGGATCGCCGCGTCAAGCGGCTGTACCTGAAGAAGGCCGGGCGGCAGTTGCTCGGGCGGATGAGCGGGCTGAAGTCCGAGCTCACGGCCAACGCGCTCGACGGCATCACTCCGGCGGACGCCCATCGCCTCCTCACCCAACTCGAAACAATCAAGGAAAACGTGCGGTCCGCGATCCAGAGCAGCGGAGCGGAACAAGCGCGTAAGGAGCAACGCTATGGCTGATCAGGTTCTCAAGTTCCAGCCCGAGCAGAAAATCGACGGCGGCAAGCCCACCAAGAAAGCCGGCACCGATCCGCGCCGCCGCCTGGTGGCGGGCCTGCGCCGCTATCGCCGCGTGCTGCTCCTGGTTGTGCTGCCGCTCGTCGTCGCGGTTGCCGGCTTCACCTTCTATCTCAATGGCGGCCGTTACGTCGGCACTGATGACGCCTATGTCGGCGCGCAGAAAGTGCTGGTGACCCCTGATATCTCCGGCAAAATCCAGAAGGTCGTCGTCAAGGAAGGTCAGGTCGTCAAGCACGGCGACGAGTTGTTCGAGATCGACCCCGCTCCGTTCCGTCATGCGTTGGAAGAAGCCAAAGCGCAACTCGCCCAAGCCCGCATCACCTATGACAATCTTGTTGCCAACATCAAGATCTACGGTGACATGCTCAATCTTGCCCAGCAGGGCATGGACCTGAAGCAGCGCGACGTCGAACGCAAGCAGTCGCTGGTGAAGAACAATTACGGCTCGCAGCTCGATCTCGACAACGCGTCCAATGCACTGGTTACCGCCGGCGCGCAGGCGCAATACATCAAGCAGCAACTCTCCAATGCCAAGACCCAATTGCTGGGGAATCCCGAGTTGCCGCTGGAGCAATTCCCCGCCTACGCGCAAGCGAAAGCCAAGCTGGACGATGCCCAGCGCAACCTCGACCACACCGTGCTGCGCGCGCCGATGGATGGCGTGGCAACACAGGTCGAACAGATCCAGCTCGGCCGCTACGTCGCCGCCGGCACGCCGGTGTTCTCCATCATCGACGTGGCCCATCCCTGGGTCGACGCCAATCCGAAGGAGAGCGACCTCACCTACGTCACCGAAGGACAGCCGGTCACGCTCGAGGTCGACGCGTTCCCGAACCATACCTTCAAGGGCAAGATCGGCTCGCTCTCGCCCGGCACCGGCGCGCAATTCGCGATCCTGCCGCCGCAGAACGCCAGCGGCAATTTCGTCAAGGTGGTGCAGCGCGTGCCGATCCGCATCTATTTCGACGAGACCGACAAATACGTACGCAAGCTGAAGGCCGGCATGAGCGTTTACGCCACCATCGACACCGGCCACCAGCGCTCGCTCGCCGGTCTGCTCGGCCTGTCGGCGACCGCGAGCCAAGACAAAGATCAGGACAAGGACTAATCCTATGGCGGAGTCCAATCCCGCCCTTATGGTCCCCGGCCTGCGCCGGAACATGGTGACGATCTGCGCCATGACGGCAACCATCATGCAGGCGCTGGACACCACCATCGCCAACGTCGCCCTGCCCTACATGCAGGGCACGCTGTCGGCTTCGCAGGACCAGATCAACTGGGTGCTGACCTCCTACATCGTCGCCGCCGCGATCATGACGGCACCGGTGGGCTGGATCGCCAACCGCTTCGGCCGCAAGCGCATCTTCATCATCTGCTCGGCCGGCTTCACCATGGCATCGGTGCTGTGCGGGCTTGCGCAGGACATCAACCAGATGGTGATTTTCCGCCTGCTGCAGGGCGTGTTCGGCGCGGCCCTGGTGCCGTTGTCGCAATCGGTGATGCTCGACTATTACACGCTCCAGGAACGCGCCAAGGCGATGTCGATCTGGGGCATGGGCGTGATGATGGGGCCGATCATGGGTCCCTCGCTCGGCGCCTGGCTGACCGAGACTTATTCCTGGCACTGGGTGTTCTTCGTCAATTTGCCGTTCGGCGCCATCACCGTGATCGGGCTGATCATCTTCATGGACGAGACCCGGAAGGATCTCAGTCTCAAGTTCGACTGGTTCGGCTTCGCGGCGCTGGCGGTCGCGATCGGGTCGCTTCAGCTCGCGCTCGACCGCGGCGAGCAATTGGGCTGGCTCGAATCGGGTGAGATCCTTGCGGAGTTCATCGTCTCGGCCGTCGCCTTCTACTTCTTCATCGCGCATTCCTTCACGACCTCGACACCGTTCATCCGCTTCGGGCTCTTCAAGGACCGCAATTTCGTCACCGGCTGCGTGTTCATGGTCGTGATGGGCCTCGTGCTGTTCTCGACCATGGCGCTGGCCTCCCCCTATATGCAGAACGTGATCGGCTATCCCATCATCACCGCGGGCCTGCTGCTGGCGAGCCGCGGCTTCGGCACCTTCTTCGCCATGATGCTGGTCGGCCGCATGATGCGTTACATCGAAGCCCGCACACTGATCATCACCGGCCTGACGCTGACCGCGGGCTCGCTGTTCCAGATGACCGGCTGGACCGATTTGACCCAGGTGCCGGAGATCGTGACCGTCAGCGTCATCCAGGGCTTCGGCTTCGGCCTCGTCTTCGTGCCGCTATCGACGGTGGCGTTCCTGACCTTGTCGAATGAGCTGCGCACCGACGGCACCGCGATGCTGACCTTGATGCGCAACGTCGCGAGCTCGGTGGGCATTTCCGTCGTCATCGCCCAGCTGACACAAGGCACGCGGCGGACCTACGCGATCCTGTCCGAACACATCAACCCGTTCAACCATGCGCTCCAGATGCCCAGCGTCAGCGGCATGATCAATCTCTCCACCGACGCCGGTCGCGCCATGGCCGATCGCATGGTCAGCGTGCAGGCGCAGATCATCGCCTTCGCGCACGACTACGAGCTGGTGATGTTCTTCATCCTCTGCACCATCCCGCTCGCCCTGCTGATCGGCTCGACCAAGGCCACCCTGCGCAAGCAGGCGGCGGGGCCGGAACATGCGGTGATGGAGTGATGCCTTCGCCGGGACGACACCGATGATGTTGCGCGCCTCTACCCCAAAATCTCCTCGCAGCCCAGATCCTCGACCGCCATCATCACCCGCTCCAGATTATTCCACCAGATCACCGGTGGGATGTTGATGCTCCACTGCCAGACTGGCTTGGTGATGTGCCACAGCACCGACCGCCGATAGTCCTGGTCGAGCGCGCCGCGCGTATAGCCGCTGACACCGTGCGCCATCAGCGTGTCGTGGTAATGATTGAGCAGAAGGCGTTCGAACGCCTGCCGGCGTTCCGGATACCAGTGCAGCGCCATCATGTAGGCGAGGTCGTGAGTCGACACGTTGATGTCCCACAAGTCGAAGTCGAAGATGCGGACAGTGTCGGACACGCCGGCGCGCGGCAGCAGAAAATTCCAGATGTGGGCATCGCCATGGGTGATGGTGAGGTGGCGATGCGAATGGTAGCGCAGTGACATCCTGTCGGACCGATCGATGAAGCGGCGGTAGAGCGTGCGGCGCTCTTCACTGAGACGATCGCCGAGCTGATCAGCAAATCGGTCGTAATGGGATGCGAACGTTTCCATATGCCCCGCCGTATCGTCGGTGCTCGCCCAGACCCCGACGGTCTCGCCGAGACCAGCATGGTCCCACCACGCCGCGTGCCAGCGCGCGAGCGCGGCGACGATGGCCATCGCCTGAGCGCGCGATGGCGGCAGCGGCCATTGGGTCGCTATCTCGTGACTATCAGTGAGATCCTCAAGCAGGAGATGCCAGGCGAGGCTCTCCTCGTCGAAATTCCCGTCAAAGCAGCGCGGCACCAGCAGCTCGGGCGTTCTGGGTGCAAGCTGTGTGTAGTAGGCCACCTCATGGCGACCGGCATTCGCCAGCGGCTTGGCAAACGCGGCATGGGGCGTCTTGAGAATCAGTGACTGCGGCGAGCCGGCGGATTCCCCGACATAGCGCAGGCCGAGTCGGGTGATATGCGACACGACCGTATCGCGCTCATGCAGGACCTTGACTTCGCGCACGGCACCGGCGTCCAGTGCGCCAGCCTTGCGCAGCGCCGCGGTTAGATTTGCCGCGTCCGCCACCGCCGGCAATCGTGTATCTTTCATGCGCGCCCGACCCCCGTCGCGTTGCTCCATTCTGTACAACCGCGCTGCCGGGCGCCAGCGGCATCAGCCGCCCGGCTCAAGCCGCAGCGGTCGAGTCACGCACGGTCCTGACGACAATCGACCGGAGCTGCTCGAGATTGGCCGCCATGCCGGCGATCGCCTGCCTGACCTCCGCGGCGCGCTCGTTCACGGAGGCGGCGTCGCGGCTGACATCACCGATCTTGGCCGAGACCTCCTTCGCCGCGGAAGTCGATTCGGAAATCGACCGCGTGATCTCGCGGGTCGCGGCGTCCTGCTCTTCCATCGCGGCGGCAACCGAGGTGGCGACGCCGTCGATCTCGACGATGTGGCCTCCCATGGTTTCGACGGCGTCGACGGCGGCTTGCGTCGAGGCCTGGATCTCGGCGATCAGCCGCGCGATCTCCTCGGTGGATTTGGCGGTCTGGTCGGAGAGGGATTTCACTTCGGCGGCGACCACCGCGAAGCCACGGCCGGCCTCCCCGGCGCGCGCCGCCTCGATCGTGGCGTTGAGTGCCAGCAGATTGGTCTGGCCGGCGATGCCGCCGATGAGGTCGGAGACCTCGGCGATCTTCTTCACCGATCCAGCCAGCGTCTGGATGGTCGAGCGCGCCTGTTCCCGACCGGCGACCGCCGATTTTGTAACCGTGCTGGTCCGCGCGACCTGGGTTGCGATCTCGCGGATCGAAGCACTGAGTTCTTCAGCTGCGGCCGAGACGGTCTGCGAGCTGCCGAGGGCCTGGGTGGAGGCGGCTGCGACCGCCTGCGATTGTGTCGAGAGCGACCTTGCGATCTCGGACAGACTGGAGGCGGCACGCTCCACGCCTTGCGTCGCCGCGCTCGCGGTGTCGACCGAGCGGCCGGTCTCGCGCTCGACGGTTTCGGCCATCTGATGCAGGGCCTCACGCTTGGCGAGCGTCGCCTCCTGCTCCTTCTGCAACTGCTCCTCGCGCAGGCGGAAATTCTCGACCGCGGACTGCTTGAACACCAAGAGCGCACCCGCCATCGAGCCGACCTCGTCCTGCCGGTGCGCGAAAGGAATGTCGGCGGCGAGATCGCCGGTCGCGAGCTTTTGCATCGCGCTGGTCATGCGCACGATCGGGCGCATCACGCCGAAGGCGACGCCGAGCAGGCCCGCCGCAATGAAGGCGAGGACGGCGGCGGAGACGCCGAGGAGGATGTAAAGCATCGAGCTGTCGCGGTCCGCGGCCAGCTTCTCCATGTCGGCATTCTGCTTGTTGGCGCTCTCGACGATGCTGTCGATGACGGCGCGATGCGCGGTATAGGCCTCCTTGAGCTGCGCGTAGGCCCGCTCGGAGACGGCCGTATCCTTGGCCTTGAGGGCGGGGAGGAGCTGGTCGGACAACAGCTTCCAGAACTTCTGCACCTCGGCGTCGGATTTCGACACCAGGGTCGTCTTCAGGTCGGCCGAGAGGCTGGAGGTGACCCAGAATGCCTTGCGCTCGTCGTAATCCTTGCGGAGCTGGGCCAGGCGTTCGGCATGGGCCGCCAGCTGGTCGGGCTCGCGCATGGCGAGCGTGGCCTCGAGGTAGGCCTCGATCACATATTCCGGCGGCGGCAGGATGTCGGCGATGAGATCGTTTCCGAGCTTGATATCAGAATAGAGCGGACCGCCGACCTTGAGCTCTTTCAAGGCGTAGAGGCTGGTCGAGACCACGGCGGTAAAGCCGATGGCCAGAACGATGCCGAAAGCAATGATTGCGGAAGAAAGCGAAAGACGAATTTTCATGGAAAAATCCAATGGGCCGCGCTGAATCCCACGGACCCTAAAGGATTACGGTAAACACGGGATTGCATCGCGCGGAAATTGCATCGCGCGAACTCCGGAAAAATACGGGAAATGGCGTCAGGTCAACGGTTTCGGGCAGCGAAGCTTGGGCCCGTCCTCCGCTGTCGTCCCGGATCGGGGCTCCGCCTGTCCGGGACGGCGCTGGGGGTCACACGTCGAAAAATACCGTTTCGTTGTCGCCCTGGAGCCGCAGGTCGAGCCGGTACACCGGCTTGCCGGCCTCGCGCACGGCCGTCAGCGTGGCGCGACGGTCGGCAGGCACCACCGCCAGCACGGGATCGGCGGCATTGCCGGCCTCGTCACTGAAATAGATGCGGGTATAGAGATGCCGCAGCATGCCGCGACCAAACACCGCAAGCAGGACATGCGGTGCCTGCGGCTTGCCGTCGGGATCGGGCACCACGCCCGGCTTGATGGTTTCAAAGGAATAATTGCCGTCCTTGTCGGTGCCGCAACGGGCAAAGCCGCGGAAGCTCGCATTCGGCAGCGCGCGCTTGTCCTGCGGATCCGCGAAGCGCCCCTGCGCGTCGGCCTGCCAGATCTCCAGCATGGCATCGGGCACAACGACTCCGTCGCCGTCGAACACGCGGCCCTCGATCCGGACGCGATCGCTGGTGACGTCGGGCGTCAGCGTCGAGTTGGTGAACGCATCATTCCAGGCATACTCGCCGGTCGGCGTCAGGCCGTATTTGAAGAACGGGCCGACGGTCTGCGACGGCGTGATCCCATTGTCCTGCACTTAATGGTTCTCCATAGGGGTAGCGTTCTTGCCGCGCAGCACGATGTCAAAGCGGTAACACAGCGCCCATTCGGGCTGGGTGTTCTCGAGATCAAATGACGACACCATCCGCGCCCGCGCCTTCTCGTCCGGCACCGAATTGAAGATCGGATCGAACGGGAACAGCGGATCGGCCGGGAAGTACATCTGCGTCACGAGACGCGTGACGAAGGAATGGCCGAACACAGAGAGATGGATGTGTGCGGGACGCCAGGCGTTATGATGGTTGCCCCAGGGATAGGCGCCAGGCTTGATGGTGACAAAGCGGTAGTAACCGGAGACGTCGCTCACGGTGCGGCCGGCGCCCGTAAAGTTCGGATCGAGCGGCGCCGGATGCTGGTCGCGGACGTGAACGTAACGGCCGCAGGAATTGGCCTGCCAGATCTCGACCAGCGAGTTCGGCACGCCGCGGCCGTCCTCGTCGCGCACATGGCCGTGCACAATAATGCGTTCCCCGAGCGGCTCGCCGGTGTGTTGGGTGGTGAGATCATTGTCGCCCTCGCGAACGGTCTCGTGGCCGTAGACCGGGCCGGTCAGCTCCGACAGTGTATGGCGCATCGGGATCAAGGGCTTGTTCGGCGCCCGCTTGATCGAGCTTTTGTACTCGGGCGACAGCGGCAGCGGATGCGCCGCGTTGCTGTCGACGGGATAGATGAATGTCATTGGCGAACTCCTCCCGGCCCTTTTCCGACCGGTCAACGCTTCCACCAATCATTATAGGATATAACTAATTGGGGGAAGCGGCTTTGAGCCCTATTTGATCGGCGGACGCGGCAGGACGGCCTCGCCGGCTTCGAGCCGATAGACATGGTCCAGCGAATACCAGGGCGTCGCGACGTCGCGCTCGGTCGGATGTGGCGTGTCATGGCGCAGGAACTTGCCGATCAGCGCTTTGGTCACGCCGAACTGCACGTCACTATCGATATGCGGGTCGGCGGGGTCGTAGACCTGCGAGATCAGCACCTTGAATCCGGGCTTGAAGACCAACGCGTGCAGGTGCGCGGGACGATAGGGATGCCGGTTCTGCGCCTCCAAGAGGCGGCCGACCACGCCGTCGGTCGGAATGGGATAGCCGACCATCATCACGGAGCGGAACGAGAAGGCTCCGTCCTGGTCGGTCGTAAACTTGCCGCGCAGGTTCATGTCGGCCTGCTCGGGGTCCTGGTTTTCATAAAGACCAACCGGCGACGCGTGCCAGATGTCGACCTCGGCGCCGGCGACGGGACGGCCGTCCTTGTCCACGACGCGGCCGTTGACGAACAGCGGCGCGCCTGGGGTCTCGGAGCGGACGATCGATCCGCCATTTTCCACCCGCGGCGAGTTCAGCCGCCAGAATGGTCCGAGCAGCGACTGGTCGGTCTCCGTGTTGCCCTCATCGCCATTGTTCAGCAGGCACACCAGCGGCGAGACGCCGAGCGAGCCCGCCATCAGCACGACCTCGTTATGCGTGTCGGTCGAGAGCTTGCCGAGTTCGGCGATAACAGCCGTGGCGTCGCGGAATTCCTTCTCGGTCAGGCGAACGTCGCGAACAAAACCGTGCAGATGCTTGACCAGGGAGACCATGATCTGGCGTAGCCGTGGATCGCATGTCTGCTCCATCACCGCCAAGGCCGCGGCCGTGACGTCCTGCTCCCGCGCGATGATCATGGGATGCTCCCTCACCTTGCGTCATGGCCGGGCTTGTCCCGGCCATCCACGACCTTCTTCTCGCGGCACCAAGAACGTGGATGCCCGGGCCTTCGCCTCGCCGAAGAGGCTTCGGCCTCGCAGGCGGGACAAGCCCGGGCATGACGAGTCTGGGGCACCCGGCTCCGGGATGACGGCACGCTGCGCGTCCCGTCAGTTCAGCTTCTCGATGGCGACCGCAACGCCCTGGCCGACGCCGACGCACATGGTGGCGAGCGCGAGCTTGCCGCCGCGCTTCTCCATGCCGTGCACCGCGGTGAGCGCGAGGCGCGCGCCACTCATGCCGAGGGGATGACCGAGCGCAATCGCGCCGCCATGCGGATTGACGAAATCGGCATCGTCGGCAACGCCGAGCTGGCGCATGCAGGCGATACCCTGCGAGGCAAAGGCTTCGTTGAGCTCGATCAGGTCGAAATCGCCGATTTTCTTGCCGAGACGTTCCATCAGCTTGCGGGTGGCCGGCACCGGGCCGATGCCCATGATGCGCGGCGGCACGCCGGCGGAGGCGAGGCCGAGGATGCGCGCGCGCGGCGTCAGGCCGTGCTTCTTCACGGCAGCCTCGGACGCCAGGATCATCGCGGCGGCGCCGTCATTGACGCCGGAGGCGTTGCCCGCGGTCACCGTGCCGGGATTGCGCACGATCGGCCTGAGCTTCGTCAGGGCTTCCAGCGTGGTCTCGGGACGCGGATGCTCATCCTTGTCGACGGTGACAGGGCCGGCCTTGCCGCCGGGAATGGTGATCGGGGTGATTTCTTCGGCGAAATAGCCGGCCGCAATCGCGGCGCCCGCGCGCTGCTGCGAGCGGATCGCGAAGGCGTCCTGATCGGCGCGCGAGACCTGGAATTCCTCGGCGACGTTCTCGCCGGTCTCGGGCATCGCGTCGACGCCATACTGCGCCTTCAGCAGCGGATTGATGAAGCGCCAGCCGATCGTGGTGTCGAAGATCTCAGCCGAGCGCGAGAACGCTTCCTGCGCCTTGCCCATCACGAAGGGCGCGCGCGTCATGGATTCGACGCCGCCGGCAATCGCAAGCTCGATCTCGCCGGAGCGGATGGCGCGGCCGGCGGCACCGACCGCATCGAGACCGGAGGCACAGAGCCGGTTCAGGGTCTGGCCTGGAACGGAATCCGGCAGGCCCGCAAGCAGGAGCGCCATGCGTGCCACGTTGCGGTTGTCCTCGCCGGCCTGGTTGGCACAGCCGAAGAAGACCTCGTCAACCTGTGCCCAATCGAGATTGGGGTGCTTGGCCATCAGCGCCTTGATCGGGGCCGCCGCCAGGTCGTCGGCACGCACCTTGGCGAGCGACCCGCCAAAACGGCCGATCGGGGTCCGCACGGCATCGCAGATAAAGACGTCACGCATGGTTGTTCTCCCTGAATGCCGCGATCCGGCCTAAATTCTTCAATGTCGACGGAGTTTTAGGAGGGCGCCCGCGGCAGGTCAATTGACCGATACGCGCGTGTTCCGAGGGGTGTGCACGCGAGTTGCGCATGCCGCAGTGCGGACAACGTGGAAAACCTCCCCTCTCCGGCCAAAGCGATAGGAGCGCGGGGCGAAATTTTGTAGGTTGCGCCGCCCATGACAATGCAACAACCGATCCCTGCACCGCCTCCCGACGATACGCCCGCGCCGCAGGCGGAAGCTGCCGCGCGCGTCACGCCGATGATGGAACAGTACCTTGAAATCAAGGCGGCACATCAGGGCCTCCTGCTGTTCTACCGGATGGGCGACTTTTACGAGCTGTTCTTTGAGGACGCCGAGATCGCCTCCAGGACACTCGGCATCGTCCTGACCAAGCGCGGCAAGCATCAAGGCGCCGATATCCCGATGTGCGGCGTGCCAGTCGAGCGCTCCGAGGACTATTTGCACCGGCTGATCACCGCCGGGCACCGGGTCGCGGTGTGCGAGCAGACCGAGGATCCCGCGGCGGCGAAAGCACGCGGCAACAAGAGCGTCGTGCGCCGCGGCGTGGTGCGCCTGGTCACGCCGGGCACGCTGACCGAGGACACGCTGCTCGACGCGCGCGCCAACAATTACCTGCTGGCGCTCGCGCGCGCGCGCTCATCGGCGGGCGGTGACCGCTTTGGCCTCGCCTGGATCGACATCTCGACCGCCGAATTCACGGTGACGGAATGTTCGGGCGGCGAACTCGCCGCCACGCTGGCCCGGATCAATCCGAACGAGGTGATCGTCACCGACGCGCTCTATAACGACAGCGAGCTCGGACAGACCCTGCGCGAGCTGCCGGCGGTGACGCCGCTGACCCGCGACGTCTTCGACGGCGCCACTGCCGAGAAGCGGCTGTGCGACTATTTTGCCGTCGCGACCATGGACGGACTGTCCCAGCTCACGCGGCTGGAAGCCACTGCCGCCGCCGCCGCCGTCACCTATGTTGACCGCACCCAGGTCGGCAAGCATCCGCCGCTGTCGCCGCCCGCGCGCGAAGCCTCGGGCGCGACCATGGCGATCGATCCCGCCACCCGCGCCAATCTCGAACTGACGCGGACACTCGCCGGCGAACGCCGCGGCTCGCTGCTCGACGCGATCGACTGCACGGTGACCTCGGCCGGCTCGCGCCTGCTGGCGCAGCGGCTTGCCGCGCCGCTGACCGATGCGGCGGCGATTGCGCGGCGGCTCGATGCCGTCGGCAGCTTCGTTGCCGACTCGGCCGCGCGCGAGGACATCCGCAGCATCCTGCGCGGCGCCCCGGACATGTCGCGGGCGCTGGCCCGTATATCCGTCGGCCGCGGCGGTCCGCGTGACCTCGCCGGCCTGCGCGATGGCATCATCGCCGCCGACCAGGTGCTGACGCGGCTTGACGAACTCGACCAGCCGCCGCAGGAGATCGCCGTCGTGATGGCGGCGCTGCAAAAGCCATCGCGCGAGCTCGCGGCGGAATTCGCCAGGGCGCTCGACGATCAACTGCCGCTGATCAAGCGCGACGGCGGGTTCGTTCGCCAGGGCTATGAGCCTGCGCTGGACGAAACGCGAAATCTGCGCGACGCCTCGCGCCTGGTGGTGGCCTCGATGCAGGCGCGCTACGCCGACAACACGGGTGTGAAGGGGCTCAAGATCCGGCACAACAACGTGCTCGGCTACTTCGTCGAGGTCACCGCGCAGCACGGCGACAAGCTGATGTCGGCGCCGCTGAACGCCACGTTCATCCACCGCCAGACGCTGGCCGGCCAGGTCCGCTTCACCACCTCCGAGCTCGGGGAGATCGAAGCCAAGATCGCCAATGCCGGCGACCGCGCACTCGGGCTCGAGCTCGAGATTTTCGAGCGGCTCTGCGCCAAGGCTTTGGCAATCAGCGAGGAGCTGCGCGCCGCCGCCCACGCCTTTGCGCTGCTCGACGTCGCGACGTCGCTTGCCAAGCTGGCGATCGACGAGAACTATGTGCGGCCCGAGGTGGACTCGTCTCTCGGCTTTGCGATCGAGGCGGGCCGCCATCCCGTGGTCGAGCAGGCCTTGAAGCGCAATGGCCAGCCGTTCATCGCCAATGCCTGCGATCTCTCGCCGGGCCCTGCGCAAAAATCCGGCCAGCTCTGGTTGCTGACCGGTCCGAACATGGCGGGTAAGTCGACCTTCCTGCGCCAGAACGCGCTGATTGCGTTGCTCGCCCAGATCGGAAGTTTCGTGCCGGCGACACGCGCGCGGATCGGCATCATCGACCGCCTGTTCTCGCGTGTCGGCGCCGCCGACGATCTCGCCCGCGGCCGTTCCACCTTCATGGTCGAGATGGTCGAGACCGCCGCGATCCTCAACCAGGCCGGCGAGCGTGCGCTCGTGATCCTTGATGAAATCGGCCGCGGCACTGCGACCTTCGACGGCCTCTCGATCGCCTGGGCCGCAATCGAGCACCTGCACGAGAGCAACCGCTGCCGCACGCTGTTCGCGACGCATTACCACGAGCTGACGGCGCTCTCCGCCAAGCTGCCGCGGATGTTCAACGCGACCGTGCGGGTGAAGGAATGGCAGGGCGATGTCGTGTTCCTGCACGAGGTGTTGCCGGGTTCGGCCGACCGCTCTTACGGCATCCAGGTCGCCAAGCTCGCGGGCCTGCCGCCGGCCGTGATCACGCGCGCCAAATCGGTACTGGCGAAGCTGGAAGCCCAGGACCGCGGCCAGACCGCGCGCGCGCTTGCTGACGATCTGCCGCTGTTCGCAGTGCCCTCGCGCGCCGCCGCAGAAGCCACACCGCCGAGCGAGGCCGAACTGCTGATCGACGCGCTGAAGGCGCTGCATCCGGACGAGATGTCGCCACGCGAAGCGCTCGATGCGCTGTATGCGTTGAAGGCCAAGCTGCCGAAGCAGTGACGGTGCCGCAGGGTGGGTGAGCCGAAGGCGTAACCCACCACCTTTGTCAGCGCGCGAGAAGTGGTGGGTTACGCTTCGCTAACCAACCCTATGCTTCTGAACGCTACGCCCTCGCCGCGATCGCCGCCGCTTCCGCTGCGGCGCGCTGCATGCTGGTCGACATCTCGTTGGTCACCGTGCTCTGCTCTTCGATCGCCGCGGCCGTCGACGTCACATATTCGCTGACGTTGCTGATGGCCGTCTTGATCGAAGCCAGGGCGGTGACGACGTCTCCAGAGATGCCGTTGAGGCTACCGATCTCAGCGCCGATCTTGTCAGTGGCCTGCTTGGCTTGGTTGGCGAGGCTCTTAACCTCCGAGGCCACCACCGCAAAGCCCCGACCGGCTTCGCCGGCGCGGGCGGATTCGATGGTGGCGTTAAGTGCCAGGAGGTTGATCTGCCCGGTGATGTTGTTGATGAGCTCGACGATCCCGCTCATCGCTAGCGCCGCTTCTGTGAGGCGCTGGGCCTGGGCATCAGCGGACGCGACCTGCTCCACCGCGCTCATCGCCGTCTCGCGCGATTTGGTCATGGCCTCGGAAATCTCCCGCACCGAGGCGTTCAGCTCTTCCGATCCGGCGGCGACCGATTCCATCATGCCGCGGACGCGCTCGTTGCCCATGCGGACCAGCACCTGCTTCGTGACGTCGGTCGCATATTTCACGACCTTGAACGGCTTGTCGTTGAGATCCATGATCGGATTGTAGGAGGCCTGGATATAGACCTCCCTGCCGCCCTTGCCGATGCGCTTGTATTCGGCCGCCTGATACTGGCCGCGGTTGAGCACCGCCCAGAACTCGCGATAGCCATTGCCATCGCGCTCCGAGGGCTCGACAAACATGCTGTGGTGCTTGCCCTTGATCTCAGCCAGCGAATAGCCGAGGGCGCCGAGGAAATTGGCGTTGGCGGTGATGATCGTGCCGTCCATGTTGAACTCGATCACCGCCTGCGCCTTCTCGATCGCCGTGATCTGGCCCGCAAGGACGGCATTCTTCAGCTTCTCCGCCGTGACGTCGGTCGCGAACTTGGCGACGCCGAAGGGCTTGCCGTTCTCATCGAGTAGCGGATTGTAGGAGGCGAGAATCCAGACCTCGCGGCCGCCCTTGCCGATGCGCTTGAACTCGCCAGCCTGGTATTCGCCGCGGTTGAGCTTGGCCCAGAACTCGCGATAGGCCGCGCCGTCGCGCTCGGCCTGGGGCATGAAGAGGCTGTGATGCTTGCCCTGGATCTCGGTCAGCGAATAGCCAAGCGCGTTGCAGAAATTCTCGTTGGCCGTGACGATGGTGCCGTCGAGCTTGAACTCGATCACGGCCTGGGCGCGGCCGATAGCGGCGATCTTCGAAGACTCCGTCATGCTCCGGATCTTCTTCTCGGTGATTTCGGTCGCAATCTTGGCGACCATCACCGTCTTGCCGTTGCCGTCGAGCACCGGATTGTAGGATGCTTCGATCCAGATCTCACGGCCGCCCTTCGCGATCCGCTTGAACTCGCTTGCCTGATACTCGCCGCGGTTCAATGCAGCCCAGAACGCCTTGTACTCGGCGCCGTCGCGCTGGTCGGCCGGCATGAACATGGCGTGCTTCTTTCCCTTGATTTCGTCGAGGGAATAGCCGAGGGCGTTCAAGAAATTCTGGTTGGCGCTCAGGATCGTGCCGTCCATGGCAAACTCGATCATGGCCTGCGAGCGGCCGATGGCGGCGAGCTTAGCATCCGCGTCGTTGCGGGACTTGCGGCCAAACATCATTGAATCTCCAAAATCATTAAATTGCGAGACGGGATCAGGTGACGTGACGGCGCGGCACACGCGCTGAATTCCAATCGAATTCCGCCGGTAAAACTCGCGTTGCGAAGACCAAGGCGGATACGCAAGATGATTCAGTACCCATAAGATTCGAATAAAGTGCTAACGAATTCTGGGAAAAGCGATCGCCGACAGAGCAGCCTAAAGCTGCACGACGGTAGGCCTTACACGCTGCTCGGTCGGCGCTGTCACTTGAATGCTTGGTCCTTCAGGAGTTTGAAGGAAAGCGTCTCGCGATCGGTCATGGCGAGTTTTGCTACGGAAGTATCCGGCGACGCCGCGCCGCATGTCCGTAGTGTCACGGCGCTTGCCGCGCCTTGTGCTGCGTACGCCGCCCGATCCCCCACAGCGTCAGATTCCAAACAATGCAGGTGGCGAGTGCAAGCCCAAGACCGACGGCGGAGCCGAACCACGCCACCGCCACGTGCAACACCGCGATCGCCATTCCGAATCCGAGCAGCCCCCAGGCCGAATTGGCCAGCACCGCGGCGGTCGGCGGACCGCCGATTCGCGGATGCAGGATCACCATGATGCTGGAAAACACCACCGGATACAGCGCGATGATGCCGCTGATCCGGGGACCGACCCAGCCCGAGGTCGAGACGACGATTGCGACGAGGGTCGCGACCAGCGCGGCCCGCATCGGCACGTCATACCAGCGCCGCGTCACCAGCGGCATCTTTACATGGCGATAGCCCGCGAGCAGCGGAATGCAGATGCCGAACGCGATCAGATTGGCGGCGAGCCCGGCGGTGAGCGGCCAGTCGAACTGCTTGATGATCGAGGCGAACACGATCCAGACCGCGACCGCGCTTCCGCAACTCACCAGAAGGCTGCGCCGCTGCGCCAGCACCACATAGGTGAGACACATGAAGATCGTCGCGGCATTGACCGGCAAGCTCGACAGCGCGCCCTGCGCGATGAAGGCGGCATCGTGGTCGAGCGCAAGGAAGACGTAGGATGGCCCGGCCGAAACCGGCAAGGTCGCGACCAGCGCGCCGATCACCGGCCCTGAGCGCTCGGTGATGATCGACGCCGTCACGACGAACGCCGCCGCGACCATCATGCGCAGAACGAGGATGAGGATGAGGTGGAGCTCGGGGGACATTTTTTTCTTTTGTCGTCCCGGGCTTCGCCGAGACGACACGAATTGTTGGGCGAGCGGCCTTCGCTCGCTACATCCGCTGCATCGACACCGAGACCTTCGGGCCGTTCTTGATGGTCTGATAGACCACGCAATAGCGCTCGGTGAGCTTGAGCAGCAGGTCGAGCTTGTCTTGCGGCGCATCAGTATCGACGTCGAAGCGCAGACGTATCTCGGCGAAGCCGACCGGCGTCTCCTTGTCGACGCCGAGCGTGCCGCGGAAATCGAGATCGCCCTCGGCGTAGACGTTGCCGGTCTTCAAGGGCACCTCGATCGCGGTCGCGACCGATTTCAGCGTGACGCCGGCGCAGGCGACCAGCGCCTCGAGCAGCATGTCGCCCGAGCAGAGCTCCAGGCCGGAGCCGCCAGTCGCGGGATGCAGGCCGGCCATCGCGATGGCGCGGCCGGTCTCGACCTTGCAGGCGATGCCCTCGCTGTCGGTCGAGCCCTTGGCCTTCAACGTGATCATCGCGGTCTTGGGGTCGGTCTTGTAGCGCTCCTTGATCGGGGCCTGCATCTGGCGCAGTGCTGCGGCGTCCATTTTGTCTCTCCCGGGAAAATCGTCTCTACGAAGTACCGGCTTGCGATGTACCGGCTCGGAGCGAAATTGTCACCACCACATGGCCTGACCGGGACCCTGGGTTGCGTCACGGTCGGGCACGTTGCGGTCGAGCGAACGGTCGAGTGACGTCAGCACACTTCGCTTGAAATTCTCGAACAGCGGCGAATTGCGGTCGCGTGGCCTGCCCAGGTTGATCTCGATCTGGTCGAACAGCCGGCCCGGCCGCGGCCGCATCACCAGCACGCGGTCAGCCAGCACCACGGCCTCGTCGACGTCATGGGTGACGAGGATGAGCGTCGGCCGCGTGTCGGCCCAGAGATCGAGCAGATGATCCTGGAGGTCCCTGCGGGTGAAAGCGTCGAGCGCCGAGAACGGCTCGTCGAGCAAGAGCACCTCGGGCTGCGGCACCAGCGCGCGGGCGATCGCGACGCGCTGTGCCTGCCCGCCCGAGAGCTCGCGCGGCCAGGCCTGCGCCTTCTCGGCGAGCCCGACACGCTCGAGCGCACGCGCCACCTTTTCACGCCGCTCGGTCGCGGGCCCATCGGCAAGACCAAAGCCGATATTGTCGGCGACGCTGAGCCAGGGCAGCAGCCGCGGCTCCTGGAAGATGATGCCGATCTTGGCATGCGGCGCGGCGATCGCCTCGTTGTCCAGCGTCACCGTGCCCGAGCTTGCGCGGTCGAGGCCCGCGATGGCGCGCAGCAGCGTGGACTTGCCGCAGCCCGAGCCGCCAATGATGGCGACGATCTCGCCTTGCCTGATCTCGGCGGAGAAGCGCGCCAGCGCCTGCACGCCGTTGGGATAGGTCTTGCTGACCCGGTCGAGCGCCAGCATCGCCTTATGCTCCCGTTGTACGCCCAAAGGCGTCCTGCCAGCGCAGGAAGGGCGCAGCCGCGATCTCGATCAACCAATCCGTGAGCTTGCCGAGGATCGCGAAGATCACGATGGCGGCGAGGATCTGCGCGGGCTTGCCGAGCTGCTGGCCGTCGAGCAGGAGATAGCCGAGGCCTTCGGACGCGCCGATCAGCTCGGCCGCCACCACGAACATCCAGCCCAGACCAAGACCGACGCGCAAGGACACGACATAGGCCGGCAGCACCGCGGGCAGCAGGATACGGCGGATCATGGCAGGCCCGGAGAGACGGAATGTGCGACCGACCTCGACGATCTTGCGATCGACGATGAGGATCGCGCCCATCACGCCGAGATAGACCGGAAAGAACACGCCGACCGCGATCAGCGCGATCTTCGAGGTCTCGAAAATGCCGAGCCAGAGGATGAACAGCGGCACCCAGGCCAGCGACGGGATCGCGCGCAGCGCTTGCACGGTCGGGTCGAGCAGCCGCCGCGCCAGCGACCAATAGCCGGATATGGCGCCGAGCAAGGTGCCCGCGACCACCCCGAACGCGAAGCCGAGGCCGACACGCCACAGCGTTGCGGCGATGTGACGGAACAGTTCGCCGGAGCGCGCAAGATCAACGACGGTGGCGAACACGCGCGAGGGCGGCGGCACCAGCCGGCCGTTGGACCAGCCGGACCAGACCACGAGTTCCCAGCCAAGCGCGAGGGTCAGTGGCAACAGCAATCCCAGCGTCGGCCCCGCATAGCGCGACAGCCGCGAGGGCGCGGCGCTCTCGGCCGGTTCCGTAGTCTGTTGCAGCACTGGCGCGTCAGAGATCATGGCCGGCAGGAAGCGCGTCTTGTGCGGGATTGCAAGGGCGCGCGGCATTCTCGGCGTCGTCCCGGACAAGCGCAGCGAAGCCGAGCGCAGATCCGGGACCCATAACCACGGGAAGGCGTGGCTACGGGGGCTTGGAGTTGCCCCTTTGGCGCCAAACCACTTCCTGTGGTTATGGGTCCCGGGCTCGCTTCGCGCCCCGGGACGACGACCGAGTTTGCCGCGCGCCTACCTTTAATTCGTCGGCAGCGGCACCTGATCGTCGATCAGCCCATCCAGCGTCGCCTTCACGTCGACCTTGGCGTCGACGACGCCGGCCTGTTGCAGGGCGAGGCCCGCGGCGAGGATCGATTCGCGCTGGGGCGCGCCGATGCGGCTGTGGGTCAGCTCGGTGCGCTCCTTGAGTTGCTTATCGACGACAGGCTCCGGCAGCTTGGTCACGGCGATGAAGGTCTTCTTGAGCTCGTCGTAATTCGCGAGCGAATATTTGCGCGCCTCTTCGTACACCGCGAGCACGCGGCGGGCGGCGTCCGGATAGTCTTTCAAAAACTGCTCGCGCACATTGAGGATGCCCCAAGTGTTGGCGTCGGCCTTGCGATAGAACAGTTTCGCGCCGTCCTCGACCTCGGCCTGCGCCATCATCGGATCGAGCCCGGCCCACGCATCGACGTCGCCGCGGATCAGCGCGGTCTTGCCGTCGGCGTGCTGGAGCAGCACCGGCGTGATGTCCTTTTCGGTGAGACCTGCGCCAAGCAATGCGCGCACCAGGAAGATGTGCGGATCGGTGCCGCGCGTCACCGCGACCCGCTTGCCCTTGAGATCGGCGACACTAGCAATCTTGGAATCCTTTGATGTCACCAACGCCGTCCATTCGGGACGCGAATAGACGTAGATCGACTTGATCGGGTTGCCGTTGATACGCGCGACCAGCGCCGCCGAGCCCGCGGTCGAGCCGAAGTCGATCGAGCCCGCATTGAGGAATTCGAGCGCCTTGTTGGAGCCGGCCGACTGCACCCAGGTGACGGTGATGCCGTCCTTGGCGAACTCCTTTTCCAGGAGCCCCTTCTGCTTCAGGACCATCGACACCGGATTATAGGTCGCCCAGTCGATACGGATTTGCTTGAGCGGATCCGCCGCCCGCGCCGCGGGGGACATGGCAAGAGCGACCGCTCCCGCCAACAGTATGCGTCGTGTAATCCTGGTCATGCCCGACCTCCTCAAAACTTCATTGTTTTTCAATGAGTTAGATCTAGAAATCAACGAGAAAATCCATCCCTCGAAAGCGCGCCGGCTGAGAACAGCTTTGCCCAAAGCCGCACCTTTCCAGCATGGAACGACTATTGCGAGAGAATGGCGGGTGACAGCGCCGGCCGCCTCTTATATCCGGTGAGACATGGACAGCGTCGCGACTGAACACAAGGCCGAGGTGGACGATCGCTTCGACACCGCGCGGATCACCGCCGCGGTCGATGCGCTTGCCGAGAAGCACCAGGGACGCGAGGACGCGTTCCGCACGGCCATGGCGCAACTGCTCAAGGCCGAGCTGATTGCCTCGCGCGCTGCGGCACAGACGATCCTGCTGAAGGACCGTCACGGCCGGCGCTGCGCCGAGCGACTGTGCCACGTGCAGGACGAGATCATCCGCATCCTGTATTCGGCCGCGACCCGCCATCTCTACCGCTCGCCGATTCCGAGCGGTGCCGAGCGCATGGCAGTGGTGGCGACCGGCGGCTATGGCCGCGGCCTGATGGCCCCCGAGTCCGACATCGATCTGCTCTTCATCCTGCCCTACAAGCAGACCGCCTGGGGCGAGCAGGTCGCCGAGGCCATTCTCTATTGCCTCTGGGACATGGGGCTGAAGGTCGGTCACGCCACGCGCTCGGTCGACGAGTCGATCCGGCAGGCGCGCGGCGACATGACCATCCGCACCGCGATCCTGGAGACGCGCTTCCTTACCGGAGACCGGCCGCTGTATGACGAGCTGGTTGCCCGCTTCGACAAGGAGGTCGTGCAAGGCACCGCGTCCGAGTTCGTCACCGCGAAACTCGCCGAGCGTGAGGAGCGGCATCGCCGCGGCGGCCAATCGCGTTATCTGGTCGAACCCAACGTCAAGGACGGCAAGGGTGCGCTCCGCGACCTGCACACGCTGTTCTGGATCGCGAAGTACGTCTACCGCGTGAGCGACACCGACGAACTGGTCGACCGCGGCGTGTTCGACGCGCAGGAATACCGCACGTTCCGCCGCTGCGCCGACTTCCTCTGGTCGGTGCGCTGCAATCTTCACTTTTACTCCGGTCGCCCTGAAGAGCGCCTCTCCTTCGACCTCCAGCGCGAGATCGCGGTCCGGCTCGGCTACACCTCGCATCCCGGCATGCAGGACGTCGAACGCTTCATGAAGCACTACTTCCTGGTCGCCAAGGAAGTCGGCAACCTCACCGCCATCCTCTGCGCCAAGCTCGAGGACCAGCAGGCCAAGCCCGCGCCGGTGCTGAGCCGGATGATGGCGCGGCTGCGCCCCACCGCGGTGAAGCGGCGAGTGCCCGACAGCGACGACTTCATCGTCGACAACAACCGCATCAACGTCGCCGCGCCCGACGTATTCAAGCATGATCCGGTCAATTTGATCCGCATCTTCCGCCTGGCGCAGAAGAACAATCTCGCCTTCCACCCGGACGCGATGCGCGACGTGACGCGTTCGCTCGGCCTGATCAACGCGCAGATGCGCGAGAATCCCGAAGCCAACCGGCTGTTGATGGAGATCCTGACATCCGACAACGCGGAAATCGTGCTGCGGCGGATGAACGAGACCGGCGTGCTCGGCCATTTCATCCGTGCCTTCGGCAAGATCGTCTCGATGATGCAGTTCAACATGTATCATCACTACACCGTCGACGAGCATTTGATCCGCTGCGTCGGGTTCCTCCAGGACATCGAACGCGGCGGCATCGAGGAATTCGCGGTGGCGAGCGACCTGATGCGCAAGATCCGGCCGGAGCATCGCTCCGTGATCTACATTGCGACGCTGCTGCACGACGTCGCCAAGGGCCGGCCCGAGGATCACTCGATCGCCGGCGCCAAGGTGGCGCGACGGCTCTGCCCGCGGCTCGGCTTCAGTCCGGCCGACACCGAGCTCGTGGCCTGGCTGATCGAGGAGCATCTGACGATGTCCACGGTCGCACAGTCGCGCGATCTCTCCGACCGCAAGACCATCGAGAATTTCGCCGCCGTGGTGCAGTCGGTCGAGCAGATGAAGCTCTTGACGATCCTGACCACCGCCGACATCCGCGGCGTCGGCCCAGGCGTGTGGAACGGCTGGAAGGCGCAGCTCTTGCGCTCGCTGTACTACGAGACCGAACCGGTGCTGACGGGTGGCTTCTCGGAGGTAGACCGCGGCAAGCGGCTCACGGCCGCGTATGCCGAATTCCGTAACGCCTTCGCGGAATGGCCGGCGGAAGAGCTCGACGCCTATATCGCCCGGCACTATCCGGCCTATTGGCTCAAGGTCGAGCTGCCGCGCAAGATCCGCCACGCGCGCTTCGTCCGTGCCAGCGAGCAGGCGGGCCACAAGCTCGCGATCAATGTCGGCTTCGACGAGGTGCGTGGCGTCACCGAGCTGACCATCTTCGCCGCCGACCATCCCTGGCTGCTGTCGATCATCGCAGGCGCCTGTGCCTCGGCCGGTGCCAACATCGTCGATGCCCAGATCTACACCACCACCGACGGTCGCGCGCTCGACACCATCTCGATTTCCAGGGAATACGACCGCGACGAGGACGAGGGACGGCGCGCCACACGCATCGGCGAGATGATCGAGGACGTGCTGGAAGGCAAGCTGCGTCTGCCCGAAGTGGTGGCCCGGCGCACCGTGCGCGGCAAGGCGCGGCCGTTCGTGATCGAGCCGGAAGTGACCATCAACAACCAATGGTCCGACCGCTACACAGTGATCGAAATGTCCGGCCTCGACCGCCCCGGGCTGCTCTACGAGCTGACCACCGCGATCTCGAAGCTCAACCTCAACATCGCCTCGGCCCATGTCGCGACCTTCGGCGAGCGCGCGCGCGACGTGTTCTACGTCACCGATCTCCTGGGCGCACAGATCAGCGCGCCGACACGTCAGGCCGCGATCAAGAGCGCGCTGACCCACGTGATGGCCGGCGACAAGGCGGTTCAGCCAGCGGCCTGACTTCTCTCGTCATTCCCCGCTGAATCATCGCGCCGACTTTTGTTCGGAGAATCGCAGCGCGTTCACCAGCGCAGACAGCGTCGCCGGTTGATGCCGACGACTGGGATAATACATGAAGAAGCCCGGAATTGGCGGAGTCCAATCCTCCAGCACCCGGACAAGGCGGCGCTTCGCAACATATTCGGCGACCTGCTCTTCATAAGCGAGTCCCACACCAACCCCGGCGAGCGCCGCCTGGATCACCAGGTGGGTATCGTCAATGATGAGTGGGCCGTTCACGTTGATCGTGACCGACTTTCGTCCCTGCTGAAACTCCCACCGATATGGTCCACCCGCAAGACGCAGCGTAATGCACCGATGATCGTTCAGATCCTTTGGTTTCTTGGGGATGCTTCGTGAAGCGAAATAGCTTGGCGAGCCCACTACCGCCAATCGCAGTTCGGGCGTGAGGCGAACCGCGATCATATCCTTTTGAATGTACTCGCCAAGCTGGATACCGGCATCGAACTCGCCTGCAACAAGGTCCACGGGGCCAGTGACGGTAACAACGTCCAGAACGATGTCCGGGTAGGACTCAGCGAAAGCTCTCAACCGCGGCAACAACACCATCACGGCAGCTGATCGTGACATTACGATTCGGAGACGACCTTCGGGTCGCTGCCGAACACTTCGGGTCTTGTCGAGGGCGCGACGAATTTGCTCAAGCGCCGGAGACAAGTCTTCCAAAAGAGCTGCCCCCGCAGCGGTTGGCGCAACGCTCTTGGTTGTTCGAGCGAGCAGCTGCAGCTCAAGCCGTTGCTCAAGCCTCCGGATTGTGTGACTCAAGGCAGACTGAGACACACCCAGCTTTATCGCAGCGCGCGTAAAGCTTCGTTCACTGGCCACGATTGCGAACGTCGCGAGCTCGTTCAATTCGTTTGTCATCGTCTATGAATATCGATCATAAGCCCATGCCGTGCAAGTCGGCTGGCTTCATAAACAACTATGCCGTAGGCTCCCACCCGCAATTCGACGACCTACGGTGCTTTTCTGCACGGGCGCCAGGCTGACGCCCGGCACGGCTGGCCGGGCCGGGCCGCATGAATGCCCGGTGTAACGGCTTTGAGGATGACAATGAATACGGACGTTCCCGCCTTGCACTCCCTTGCGCAAACCTATTTCGATGCTGCCTATGAAATGGATGCCGAGAAATTTGCATCCTTATTTCACCCCTTGAGTTCCGTGACGAATGTCGCCGAGGACGGCAACGTGGGCGTGACGCCGATTGCGACCTGGCTGGCAGCGGTCCGCGACATGAAAGCTCCAAAGCAACAGGGCTTCGAGCGAGACGATCAGATCCTGTCGACGGATGTTGAAGGAGAGCTCGCGCTTTTGAAGGTGAAATTGCGCATCCCGCCGCGTTACTTCACAGACCTGTTGTCGTGCTTGAAGGTGAACGGGACCTGGAAGATCGTGCAGAAAGTAATGACGTCGAACGTCTGATGGATTCGGTCACGGCGGGGGAGAGCGGCCGAAGGCTCGCTCGACGGCCCATCGCCGGCCGCCGCCAATCGCTCAACCGTTGACAAACAGGCGCTTAGACCGCCACGCCTTCATGCCGCAGCAGCCAGCGCTTGCGCTCGAGGCCGCCGCCATACTTCACCAGAGAACCATCGGCGCCGATCAGGCGGTGGCACGGCAGCACCACGCTGATCGGATTGGAGCCGTTGGCATGGCCGACGGCGCGAATGGCTTTGGGCGTGTCGATCCTTGCGGCGAGCGCGCCGTAACTCATTGTGGTGCCGGCAGGGATTTGCGCCAATGCATTCCAGACCTTCTGCTGGAACGGCGTGCCGGCGATGCGCCAGGCGATGTCTGAGAGCTGGCCGAGATCGCCGTCGAAATAGTCCGACAGCGCAGTCCGCATGGCCGCGGGCGCGGGCTGGTCACTCAGGTCCACCAGACCGTAATGCAGGCGCAAGAGCTCGCGCATGCGGTGCTCGTAATCCTCCCAGTCGAGCGCGCGCAAGGCGCCCTCAGCGTCGGTGATCAGCAGCGCGATCCCGATCGGCGTCGCCAGCCGATCGAGGCCGAAGCTTACAGGCGGTTTGGTCGGTCGCGCGGGCATTGCGGCACCATTGCATCGAAACACGCCATCGCACTTGCCACGCCAGCCGTGCTAGCGTCCACCCGAAAGCTGACGCTGGGGGAGCTCAACTTGATCTGGATCGCGAATATCCTGGTGGCGCTGGTCGCCGCACTGCACGCGTACTTCCTGATCCTGGAGATGTTGCTCTGGGACAAGCCGCAGGGCTTGAAGGTTTTCCGCAACACGCCGGAGAAGGCAGCGATCACCAAGGTGCTGGCCGCGAACCAGGGACTCTATAACGGTTTCCTGGCCGCCGGCCTGGTCTGGGGGCTGGTGCACGGCAATCCGGCCTTCGCGTTCCAGATCAAGGCGTTCTTCCTGCTCTGCGTGATCGTGGCCGGCGCTTATGGCGCGGCGACCGTCAGCACGCGGATCCTGATCGTGCAGGCGCTGCCGGCGGCGCTCGCGCTGTTGGCCTTGTTCCTGACCTGAGATGCCATAGCGCGGCACCGCGATCCTTGCGCGGCGCCTGCCGTTCCTCCACAATCTCCGACAGCGATGGCGACCGTTGGCAATCAACGGGACAAGACCGTCGGTCGGAAATTCCGTCAGGAGGAACAAGCCCACATGAGCAATCGCAGAGCCTTCATCACCGCCACGGCGGCGCTCGCCTTCGCGTTCTCCGCCAACCAAGCTCTCGCCCAGAAGAAATACGACACCGGCGCGAGCGACACCGAGATCAAGATCGGCCAGACCGTGCCGTTCTCCGGGCCCTATTCCGTCTACGCCAATATCGGCAAGACCCAGGCCGCCTACTTCAAGATGATCAACGATCAGGGCGGCATCAACGGCCGCAAGATCAATCTGATCCAGTATGACGACGCCTATTCGCCGCCGAAGACGGTCGAGCAGGTGCGCAAGCTCGTCGAAGGCGACGAGGTGCTGTTCACCTTCCAGATCATCGGCACGGCCGCGAACGCTGCCGTGCAAAAATATCTCAACGGCAAGAAGATCCCGCAACTGCTGGCCTCGACCGGCGCCGCGCGCTTCAACGATCCGCAGAACTATCCCTGGACCATCGCCTATAATCCCAACTACGTGTCCGAGGGACGCATCTACGCCAAGTACATCCTCAAGGAGCATCCGAACGCCAAGATCGGCGTGCTCTACCAGAACGACGACATGGGCCGCGACTATCTCGCCGGCCTCAAGAGCGGTCTCGGCGACAAGGCCGCCAGCATGATCGTCGGCGAGGTGTCCTACGAGGTCACCGATCCGACGGTGGACTCGCAGGTGGTCAAACTGAAGTCGTTGGGCGCCGATCTTTTCTATGATGCCTCGACACCCAAATTCGCGGCGCAGGCGATCAAGAAGGTCGCCGAGCTCGGCTGGACGCCGGTGCACATTCTCGACATCAACGCGAGCCCGATCTCGGCGACGTTGAAGCCGGCCGGTCTCGACATCTCCAAGGGCATCATCTCCACCCAATACGGCAAGGAGCCCGGCGATCCGCAGTGGAAGGACGATCCGGGCGTGAAAGCGTTCTTTGCCTTCATGGACAAGTATTTCCCCGAAGGGGACAAGCTCAATACCGTCAACACCTATGCTTATTCAGTCGCCGAATTGCTGACGCAGGTGCTGAAACAGTGCGGCGACGACCTGTCGCGTGAGAACGTGATGAAGCAGGTCGCTAACATCAAGGACTTCACCCCGAGCTTCGCGCTACCCGGCATCAAGATCAACACCGGGCCGAACGACTACCGCGTCAACAAGCAGATGCAGATGATGAAGTTCAACGGCGAACGCTGGGAGCTGTTCGGCCCGATCATGGAGGATGCGGGTCCAGCGGGTTAGCCTCTCGGATATCTCATAGGGCGGGTTACGCCCGGCGGACTGCACTTCGCGCATCCGCCGGCGCTGCCCACCTTACAAACCTGCTGCGCAGCCGCGCATGCTACGAACTGCGGGCGCACGCCCAAACTTGCGTTGCAACAACGCCTCATCCACTATCGCCGTCAGCGGTGACATCAGGTGCGCACAGGCGCACCTGATTGATCACCGGCAACAAACATTGAGGAAATGCGAATGAGGAATGGAATGCTGCATCTGGCCACGGCAACGGCGCTGACCCTGGCGCTATCGGTCTCGGCGGCCAATGCCCAGAAGAAATATGATCCGGGGGCCAGCGATACCGAGATCAAAGTCGGCCAGACCGTGCCGTTCTCGGGACCGGCATCGGCCTACGCGTCGATCGGCAAGACCCAGGCCGCCTATTTCAAAATGATCAACGACCAGGGCGGCATCAACGGCCGCAAGATCAATCTGATCCAGTATGACGACGCTTACTCGCCGCCAAAAGCAGTGGAGCAGGTGCGCAAGCTGGTCGAGAGCGACGAGGTGCTCTTGACCTTCCAGATCATCGGCACGCCATCGAATGCGGCCGTGCAAAAATATCTCAACTCCAAGAAAGTGCCGCAGCTGTTCGCGGCCACCGGCGCCTCGAAGTTCACGGACCCGAAGAACTTTCCGTGGACGATGGGCTACAACCCTAACTATTTCGTCGAGGGCCGCATCTACGGCCAGTACATCCTGAAGGAATATCCAAACGCCAAAGTCGGCGTGCTCTATCAGAACGATGATCTCGGCAAGGACTATCTGAACGGCATCAAGGCCGGGCTCGGCGACAAGGCCGCCAAGATGATCGTCAACGAGTCCTCCTACGAAGTCTCGGACCCGACCGTCGATTCGCAGATCCTCAAGATCAAGGATGCCGGCGCCGATCTGTTCTTCAGCGCCAGCACGCCGAAGCAAGCGGCGCAGGCGATCAAGAAGATCGGCGAGATCGGCTGGAAGCCGGTGCAGATCGTCGACATCAACGCCACCTCGGTCGGCGCGGTGATGAAGCCTGCCGGTCTCGACGCCGCCAAGGGCGTGATCAGCGTCAATTACGGCAAGGATCCGCTCGATCCGACCTGGAAGGACGATGCCGGCCTGAAGAAGTATTTCGACTTCATGGCGAAGTACTATCCGGACGGCGACAAGGATTCGAACTTCAATACCTACGGCTACGGTACCGCCCAGCTTTTGGCCCACGTGCTGCAGCAGTGCGGCGACAACCTGACGCGCGAAAACGTCATGAAGCAGGCGGCTTCGCTGAAGGACGTGACCAGCGATATCGCCCTGCCCGGCATCAAGGCCAACACCTCGGCGACCGACTACCGCGTCAACAAGCAGCTTCAGATGATGAAGTTCAACGGCGAACGCTGGGAGCTGTTCGGCCCGCTCCTGGAAGATGCGGGTCCGGCGGGTTAGTTCTCTCGGAGCAAGCAGGTGAGGCGTGGATGGCCGAGTCAAGCCCGGCCATCCACCTTGAGGAGGGAGTTCGCCGCTCAGGCCGGCACCTCGCCAAAGTTCTTGCCCACCGGCAGCACCGCGTGCCGAATGAGCCGTGAATCCTCCACGGCGGCCTGTCGGTGTTTCACCGCTTCGCGGTAGACGGGATCGCGGATCATCTCGACGAAGGCGGAGACGCTTGGGTATTCGGCGATGAAGCAGTGGTCCCAGCGCTCAGTCTCCGGGCCGATCAGCATCAGCTCGAATTTGCCCTGCCAGACGATGCGGCCGCCGAGGCGTTCGAACACCGGGCCGCTCTCGCGGCCATAGGCCGCATAGGCTTCCGCGCCGCTCGCCTTGCGGCCATCTGGATAGGCTGCCTCCTTGCGTAAGCGCACCAGGTTGAGCATGTGGATCGGGCCGGGACGGTCGTTGTCCCGGAACTGCGCGAAAATCTCCTTGGTTGGATCGATGTGGCCCATCTGAGTTTCCTTTTCTTTTATGCCGGCGATCCTAGCTCTGCCGACCTCCCAGCGGAACTGCGGCCAGCGAATGCCGCACCTCCTAATCGCGCGTTAAGCTCTGGGTAACCGGGCCTTAAACAGCGACCGCTAGCGTGCGGCGGGGCGGGCTTACCGGGCGTTTGCGTATGGGGTTGGGAAAGAAAAAGGGTGGGCGGAAGGAGCCGTTGTTCGGCTTGCCTGCGGCACTCGCCGATCTGCGCCTGACCGCGGCCGACCGCATTCCTGGCGGCGATGAGAAGCCGAAGAAATCAACGAAATCATCTGCCAAGCGCAAGAGCGAGGATGCCGGCGACGAGCCGCCGCGCGAGCGGAAGGCGCCAGCCGGCCGCGGCAGTGCCAAGCGCCGATCCAAGTCACGCATCGGCGCGAGCCTCGGCCGCCTGGTCTATTGGGGCGCGGTGCTGGGCCTGTGGGGCGCGATCGCCGTGATCGGCGTCGTGATCTATGTCGGCGCTCATCTGCCGCCGATCCAGTCGCTGGAAATCCCCAAGCGGCCGCCGACGATCCAGATCGTCGGCATGGACGGCAGCATGCTGGCGCAACGCGGCGAGATGGCCGGCGCCAACGTCTCGCTGAAGGATCTGCCGCAATATCTGCCCAAGGCGTTCATCGCCATCGAGGATCGACGCTTCTATTCGCATTTCGGCATCGATCCCGTGGGCATCCTGCGCGCGCTCGTCACCAACGTGCTCCATCGCGGCGTGTCGCAGGGCGGCTCGACGCTGACGCAGCAATTGGCGAAAAACCTGTTCCTGACCCAGGAGCGCACCATGGCGCGCAAGCTGCAGGAAGCGGAGCTCGCGATCTGGCTGGAGCGCAAGCATTCCAAGAACGAGATCTTGGAGCTCTATCTCAACCGCGTCTATTTCGGCTCCGGCGCCTACGGCGTCGAGGCCGCCGCGCAGCGCTATTTCGGCAAATCGGCCAAGAACGTCACCGTCGCGGAAGCGGCGATGCTGGCCGGTCTCGTCAAATCGCCCTCGCGGCTCGCGCCTAACCGCAACCCCGAGGGCGCAGAAGCGCGCGCGAAAATCGTGCTCACGGCGATGGCGGATGCCAAATTCATCACCGAAGCGCAGGCGCAGGCCTCGATCGGCCAACCCTCCTACAATGTGAAGCCGGTCGGCGCCGGCACGGTCAATTACGTCGCCGACTGGATCGGCGAGGTGCTGGACGATCTGGTCGGCCAGATCGACGAGAGCATCAAGGTCGAGACCACGATCGATCCGAAGCTCCAGAGCGTGGCGGAAGCCGCCATCATCGACGAGCTCGCGGCCAAGAGCGTGAAATTCAATGTCAGCCAGGGCGCACTGGTGGCGATGACGCCCGACGGCGCGGTTCGCGCCATGGTGGGCGGGCGGAACTATTCCGAGAGCCAGTACAACCGCGCGGTCACCGCCAGGCGCCAGCCGGGCTCCTCGTTCAAGCCGTTCGTGTACCTGACCGCGCTCGAGCAGGGGCTGACGCCCGACACGGTCCGCCAGGACGCGCCGATCGAGGTCAAGGGCTGGAGGCCTGAGAACTACACCCACGAATATTTCGGCGCGGTGACGCTGACCCAGGCGCTCGCGATGTCGCTCAACACGGTCGCCATTCGCCTCGGCCTCGAGGTCGGGCCGAAGAACGTGGTGCGCACCGCGCACCGGCTCGGCATCTCCTCGAAACTCGAGCCCAACGCCTCGATCGCGCTCGGCACCTCCGAAGTCTCGATGGTCGAGCTGGTCGGCGCCTATGCACCCTTCGCCAATGGCGGCTTCACGGCGACGCCGCATGTCGTCACGCGGATCAGGACGCTCAGTGGCAAGCTGCTCTACATGCGCCAGGCGGACGAGCACAACCAGGTGGTCGACCCGCGCTATGTCGGCATGATGAACGCGATGATGCGGGAAACGCTGATCAGCGGCACCGCCAAGAAGGCGGAGATCCCGGGCTGGCCAGCGGCCGGCAAGACCGGCACCAGCCAGGACTACCGCGACGCCTGGTTCATCGGCTACACCGCCAACCTCGTCACCGGCGTGTGGCTCGGCAATGACGACAACTCGCCGACCAAGAAGGCCACCGGCGGCGGCTTGCCGGTCGAAGTCTGGTCGCGCTTCATGCGCACAGCGCACGAGGGCGTGCCGGTAGCAGCCTTGCCGAGCTCTCCAGGTGGCTGGGGCCTGTCGAACCTGGCGCAGGCGACGTCGCAGGTGTCGCCGCCAACAGCGGCAGCGCCCGGACCCGCACCGGCCAGCAACGGCGGCTATCGCCCACCCCCCACGCGCGCCAATGCGCGACCGGAGGCAGCCGCAGGACTCGATGGCTGGCTGATGGACCGGCTGTTCGGCGGGAATCGCTAGCGCCGACCTGAGGTCCGGGTGACCTCAAAACAAAAACAAGCGAAAACAACCCCATGCACAGTAGCCGAGGATAACGAAATCAACGGCTTGCGTGAGTCGCAAGACGGCTGATTCTGACAGCAAAGCCATTTGACACCTCGGGCAAAACAGAACCGTTCCGCCATCATCCCGAACGCGGCCGCTATCTCGGCTCTCCCGGTTCGCCACCGGTGTCGTCTTCGGCAAGTCCTGCCTACCATGGCAAAATCGGCCGATCCCCGCAGCTCCCGGAACGCAAAAACACCAGTCTCTTCAAGCTCCGGTCGGCGGCCCGGGATTTGCTCTCACAGGTTGAGCAAGTATCGGAGAGCGTTCCATGATGTCGGGTGTATCCAGCGCGGCGTTGCCTCATCTGCGACCCGCATCAACGTCCGCTTCGAATAGGACATCGAGTCTTCAGCCGGCGGGACCGGATGCGACTGATGCTGCGACCGAAGGCTTTCGGATTGACGTCTCGCAGGTCAAGCCCCTGACAGGCGCCAAGTCGATATCGGCGGCGGACAATCCTCACCTGCGCGACCTCATGGCAACGAACTGGCTGATGACCCATGACACGAGCGCAACTCAGTCGGTCGTCTCGGACGATGCCACTGAGAACACCTATGCTCAGGTGAAGGTCGACGGCAAGGTGGTCGCCACCCTGTACAATGGCGGGTCCTCAACGATGACCAACGAGGCGGCTGGAAAGATCGGCAAGCTGGAGGATCCACCCGATCTGAGTGGACCAGATCTGGCGCAGTGGCGGGCCGACAGATACGCCGAGCGGCTCGGTGGCACCGTTGAAAAAGCTTCCACCGCGATCACGCAATCACAATGGACGCCGCGTGAAAGCAGCTCCGCAACCTATAGCCGCGATCAACTCGACGCAGCCTTCCAGGCGATGCTGGCCGAGGGCCAGAAGGCCGGCGTGCAATTGCAGTCATCCTATCTCGCCTCGCGCACGCAGCCGGGGACAAGCGCGGATGTCAGCGCCTGAGCAGAGGGATGAATTGAGTACGCGCGGACGTCGCTGCATTCTCAACTGTCATTCCCGCGAACGCGGGAATCCAGTACGCCGCGGCCTCTCGGTTCAATAACAACCGCCTCGGAACACTGGATCGCCCGGTCGAGCCGGGCGATGACAGCGTCAGATGGAGGTTGGCAGCGAGGGCCTAATCCTCGACCCCGTAGCGGTGCAGGTCGTTGCCGTACGTATCGAGCCACTTCTTGGCGCGCTCCATCGACGGGCAGACCTTGCCGCAGACGCGCCAGAACCGCGCCGAGTGGTTCATCTCAACGAGATGGGCGACCTCGTGGGCGGCGAGATAGTCGAGCACGTAGGGCGGCGCGAGGATCAGGCGCCAGGAGAACGACAGCGAGCCGGCCGAGGTGCAGGAGCCCCAACGACTGGATTGATCGCGGATCGAGAGCCGCTTGACCTTGACGCCGAGCTCGGCGGCATAGGATTCCGCCGCACGCTGAAGGTCGCGGCGAGCCTCGCGCTTGAGGAAGTCGCTGATGCGACGGTCCGCATGCTCGACGCCGCCGGCGACGCAGAGAATGCGCTCCCCGCTGTCGCGCACTTCCGTCCACACCGTACCGCGCGTGCCGGCGCGATGAACGATGCGATGGGCCGTGCCGCGAAGTGGTATCACTGTGCCAGGCTGGAACGGCGCGGCCTTCGGCAAACGGCCGAGACGTGCCGCGATCCACGCGCCGTGGCGCTGCGCGAAGTCTTTTGCTTCGGCGAGCGTGCCGCGCGGCGGCATGGTGAGGATGGCTTCGCGATCGCTCGGATGAATTCTGAGCGTGTAACGGCGCGCGCGGCGATGCCGGCGCAGTCGAATCGCAAAATATTGCGATCCATGGGTGATCAGGAGGGTCTTCGGCTCGTGGGGCCGCCGATAGAGGAGTGCGCGAGTGGCCATGTCTGTCAGTCCGGGGGGCAGGAGAGCGCCCGGATTCTGCCATAACCGCCGCCAGGGAAAGCGCTCGGCGCAAAAACAAATCATTTGCCCAATATACAGGGGTCTGGCGTCCGGGAGACCCTACAGACTGGGGTTGGAACCGGCTTTTTTCGCCCCCGTTCGGCGCATGTGGCACCCCCAAGGGGTGAGGTTGGACTCACTCCTACAAAGCTACCTAAATACCGCGAATCTAGCGGGAACTCGCCCCTGTCGGAGCCTCCGACAGGGCGTCGATTTTCAGCGGGAAAGCCGAAAAACGCGATTATTCGGCCGCGAGAGCCTGCAATGAGCTCGGATTCGCCGCCGAGACCATGAAGTCGTGGATGCGCGGCACGATTTCCGATTTGAAGCGCGAGCCATTGAACACGCCGTAATGTCCGACGCCCTTCTGGACGTAATGAACGCGGCGGTGATCGGGAATCGAGCTGCACAATGTGTGCGTTGCTTCGGTCTGACCGATGCCGGAGATGTCGTCGTTCTCGCCTTCGACGGTCATCAACGCGACGCGCGTGACCTTGGAGGGATCGACGCGTGTTCCACGATGGGTCATCTCGCCCTTCGGCAGCGAATGCTTCACGAACACGGTGTCGACGGTCTGCAGGTAATACTCGGCGGAGAGATCCATCACCGCGAGATATTCGTCGTAGAAGTCACGATGCTTGTCGACGAGGTCGCCGTCGCCCTTCACCAGGTTGGCGAATAGCTGCTTGTGGGCATCCATATGCCGGTCGAGATTCATGCTGATGAAGCCGTTGAGCTGCAAGAAGCCCGGATAGACGTCGCGCATCATACCCGGATGCGGGAACGGCACCTTGGTGATGACGTGGTTGCGGAACCAGTCGATGCCGCGCTCCTGGGCCAGGTTGTTCACCGCAGTCGGATTGCGCCGGGTGTCGATCGGGCCGCCCATCAGCGTCATCGAGGTCGGCACAAAGGGATCGCGTAGCGCTTCCATAATCGAAACGGCAGCGACGACGGGAACCGAGGGCTGGCACACCGCCAGCACATGCGTGTTGCCGCCGAGGACATGCAGCATCTCGATGACGTAGTCGATGTAGTCGTCAAGATCGAAGCGGCCGTCGCTGAGCGGCACCATGCGGGCATCGGCCCAATCGGTGATGTAGACCTCATGCGCCGGCAGGAAAGCCTCGACGGTACCGCGGAGGAGCGTCGCGTAATGGCCGGACATCGGAGCGACGATCAGCACGCGTGGATGCGGACTGCGCAGTGGACGGGCGAACTTGCGATCGAAGTAGAGCAGGCGGCAGAACGGCTTTTCCCAGACCGAGCGGACCTCGACGGGAACGCGGATGCCGTTGACCTCGGTGTCGTTGAGGCCCCATTCCGGCTTGCCGTAGCGGCGGGTGGTGCGTTCGAACAATTCGCAGGCCGCGGCAACGGACTTGCCAACCTCGGTGCGTGCCCAGGGGTTCAGCGGATTCTGAAACAGGAGCTTGGTCGCGTCCGTGATCGCACGCGCCGGATTGAGAGAGGCTTGCCCCATCTCGTACATCCAGTACATCGGCGTCGTCAGGACAGGACTGCCTTCGGCCACCAGGGGCGGCGCGCCGCCAAACTCACCAATCGGCATCGCTATATTCCTCTTCGCATCGCAGCATACTGCCGAATGCGTAATATTGCGTCAATGCATGGTTCCGTACATCTACGTGGCCGAGGTGCCCAAACCGGGCAGAATCCACGAGAAAGTGACGTTATTCGCCGCCTGACAGCAGCGAGCCCTGCATCCTGGCGCTGCGCAAAAGGGCAAGGAATGCCCCAAAAGATGCAAGCAACAGCACCGCGTTGATGGCCAACGCGCTCAGCATCAGATCGGTCCTGAAGGTGTTTTCGATCAGCAGCGCGCGCATCCCTTCGAACACGTAGGTCGGCGGCAGCGTCCAGGCGATGTATTGCAACCAGACCGGCAGCACGCTGACGGGATAGTAGACGCAGGCGAGCGGCATGATGCCGAACATCAAGGTCCAGACGATGCTCTCGGCGCCGAGGCCGTTTCGCAGCACCAGTCCGGAGACGAAAATGCCGACCGACCAGCTCGTGAAGATCAGATTGCAGAAGAACGCGATCAGCGGCACGCCGAGCGCATAAACATTGAAGTGAAACAGGAATAACGCGAGCAGCGTCATGGGGATGACGCCGATCGCGAGCCGGATCAGGCTCATGATCATCAGGGACAGCAGAAATTCGAGCGGCTTCAACGGGCTCATCATGAGATTGCCGAGGTTGCGCGCCCACATCTCTTCCAGGAACGAGATCGAAAAGCCGAGCTGCCCGCGAAACAGGATGTCCCAGAGAATGACGGCGCCGATCAGGGTGCCGCCGGCACGCGCGAAGAAGTTGGCATTCTGCGCGATGTAAAGCTGCAGAAAGCCCCAGGTGATGACCTGCAGCGCCGGCCAGTAGAGCAGCTCGAGCAGCCGCGGCCAGGACGACAGCAACAGGTACCAATAGCGCAGGATCATCGCGCCAATGCGGTGGACGGAGATGCCGCGGTGGAGGGAGAGTTCGGTCATTGCGGCACCGCGTAGCCCGAATGAGCGAAGCGATATCCGGGACCTTGCTGGCGGCGTTCCCGGGTATCGCTTCGCTCACCCGGGCTACGGTCGCAACATACGGCCTGGCTCATCGTGCCACCTCCTGCGCGCCGTTCACCCTTCCGCGCGCGACGTCCAGAAACACCTCTTCCAGCGTGGTGCGGTTGTAGCGGGCCATGATGGCTTCGGGCGTATCGTCGTCCTCGATACGGCCGCGCTTCATGATGATGACGCGATCGCAGAGCCGCTCGACCTCGAGCATGTTGTGCGACGCCAAGAGGATGGTGGCGTTGTTCGCCATGCGATAACGCTCCAGATGCCCCCGGACCCAGTCGGCGGTGTCGGGATCGAGCGAGGCGGTCGGCTCGTCCAGCAACAGCAGCTCGGGCTGGTTGATCAGCGCCTTGGCAAGCGCAACGCGCGTCTTTTGTCCTGCGGAGAGCTTGCCGTTGGCGCGGTCGATGAACTCGGTGAGATCGAGATCGTCGGCGAGCTCAGCGATGCGATCGGAGAGGTTCTTCACCGCATAGAGCTTGCCGAACACCGTGAGGTTCTGACGCACCGTGAGCCGCATCGGCATGTCGACATAGGGGCTCTCGAAGTTCATCCGACCCAGCACGGACGCGCTGTCCTCCGGCATCCGATGCCCGAGCACCTGCACGCGGCCGGAGGTCGGCAGCACGAGGCCCATGATCGTCGCGATGGTCGTGGTCTTGCCGGCGCCGTTGCCGCCCAGCAGCCCCGTGATGCTGCCGCGCGGAAGCGAAAAGGAGATGTCGTCGACGGCGCGGGTCTGCTTGTAGACCTTGACCAGGTGATCGACCGCGATTGCCGCGGAGAGGCTGCGATCCGCGACAGTCGGCCAGCTTGAAGCCTTGTCATTCTCCGTCATGCTGGGCGTTCTTCTGCTATTGCAGCGGAGAGCGCAAGGCTTGTAATCCGGCGGTTCCGTGAGCCGCGCGCTTGTGATCGAGAAGGCACCGCCCCATTGGCCGAAATGACCGAACTTGCCGCTTCCGACTTTCGCCCCGCGCAGCGGCATATCCGCCTGGATACGATCCTGCGACTGCGCTGGCTCGCGGTGCTCGGCCAGCTCGCCGCGATCTTCATCGTGGCGCAGGGGCTGGAATTCAATGTCGAGATCGTTCCCTGCGTCAGCATCATCGCCCTGTCGGCGGCGCTCAATCTGGCGCTCCAGACCGTGTCCAATCCGCTGCAGCGGCTGGAGCCGATGCAGGCGGCCGGACTGCTCGCGCTCAACATCGTGGAGCTGGCGGGTCTCCTGTTCTTCACCGGCGGACTCCAGAACCCGTTCTCGTTCCTGTTCCTCGCGCCCGTGCTGATCTCCGCGACGGCGCTGCCGGCCCGCTTCACCTTCGGCCTCGGCGTGCTGGCTGTCGCCTGCGCCTCGGTCCTGTTCTTCTTCCATCTGCCGCTGCCCTGGGATTCTGATGATCCGCTGGTGCTGCCGCCGATCTATCTCGTCGGCGTCTGGCTCTCGATCGCGCTCGCGATCGGCGTCACCAGCCTCTACTCGTTCCAGGTCACCGAGGAGGCGCGCAAGCTCGCCGACGCGCTGGCCGCGACCGAGCTGGTGCTGACGCGCGAGCAGCATCTGACCCAGCTCGACGGCCTGGCCGCAGCCGCAGCGCACGAGCTCGGCACGCCCCTCGCGACGATCTTCCTGATCTCGCGCGAGCTGGAGAAGACGGTGAAGGAGCCGAACTTTGCCGCCGACCTGAAGACCCTGCGCGAGCAGACGCAGCGTTGCCGCGACATATTGAGCAAGATCACCCAGCTCTCCTCCACCGGCGCGCCGTTCGACCGCATGAAGCTGTCGGAGCTGATCGAGGAGGTGGTGGCGCCGCACCGCGATTTCGGCGTCGATATCAAGGTGCGCATCGCCGTCGCCATCGTGGCCGAACCGGTCGGCTCGCGCAATCCGGCGATCCTCTACGGCGTCGGCAATATCGTCGAGAACGCGGTCGATTTCGCCCGCACCACCGTCGAGGTGAATGCGTGGTGGAACAAGGACACAATCGAGCTCGTGATCTCCGACGATGGTCCCGGCATTCCGCCTGACATCCTGAACCGGATCGGCGAGCCCTATTTGTCGCGGCGGCGCAGCAAGGACGAAGGCGGCGGCCTCGGGCTCGGCGTGTTCATCGCGCGCACCTTGCTGGAGCGCACCGGCGCCAAGGTCTCGTTTACCAACCAGACCTTTCCGGACCATGGCGCAGTGGTCCAGATCACGTGGCCGCGAGACCGTTTTGAGGCTATCGAGACCTTCGAAGAAACAATAGGATAGGCCGCGACCTTGCGTCGCACAACGGGGCCGATCGACCATTGGCGCCCTTGGCACCGCCCGATTGCGCCGCCATATGTAGACGCGCTGGAGAGAGGACGAAACCTTGAACGCCATCGCCGAACTGAACGAACAGACCGACCGCTCGCTGCTGATCGTGGAGGACGACAAGCCGTTTCTGGAGCGGCTGTCGCGCGCCATGGAAACGCGCGGCTTTGCGGTGACGTCATGCGACACCGTCTCGGACGGTCTGGCGCAGATCGGCAAGGCGGCGCCGGCATTCGCCGTGGTCGATCTGCGGCTCGGTGATGGCAATGGTCTCGACGTGGTCTCGGCGCTGAAGAAGAAGCGCCCCGACGCCCGCGCGATCGTGCTGACCGGCTATGGCAACATCGCCACCGCCGTCACCGCGGTGAAGATGGGCGCGGTCGATTATCTCTCGAAACCCGCGGACGCCGACGACGTCGTCGCGGCGCTGCTGTCGACCGGCTCGGACAAGTCCGAGTTGCCGGCGAACCCGATGTCGGCCGACCGCGTGCGCTGGGAACACATCCAGCGCATTTACGAGATGTGCAACCGCAACGTCTCGGAGACGGCACGCAGGCTCAACATGCATCGGCGCACGTTGCAGCGGATTTTGGCCAAGCGCGCGCCGCGATAACGGTGCCGTAGGGTGGGCAAGGCGCAAAGCGCCGTGCCCACCATGTCTGCTTCAATCTTTGACCTGGATGGTGGGCACGCTCCGCTTTGCCCACCCTACGGCATCGCGCTCGCGGCGCGCTATTCCCAAAACTCCGCATGCCCCTGCGGATCGACCAGCCGGTTGATCCGCAACGCCGCCGCCATGGCGAACCGCACCGTCATCTGCTTGCGCGTGGCCGCAGCGAGCTTGTGCTCGGGCGCCTCGCATTGCAGGTGCGCACCATAGGCATCCGCGATGATCAAGCCGGTATCTTGCGGAAAGATCTCGCAAGGCAGGTCCTGCGTGAAGGCGAAGAACAGCCGGTCGCAATGCGCCCGGTATTCGTGCCATTTCTGATCGGCGCGCAAATCCTCCACCGACGATTTGATCTCGACGATCCAGATCTCGCCCCGCTCGTTCAGCGCGACGAGATCGGCGCGTCGCCCCGAGGGCAGCGGTAATTCGCTGATGCAGGTGAAGCCGAGCGAGCGCAACAATCGCGCCGTGCCGCGCGCGATCGCCAGCGCCGTCTCGGATTGACGGCGGTCCGGCGGCGGCACGAGGGCAATGCGGGCGGTGTTGTCCATCGGGGGAGGATAGCCGATTCCTCCGTCGTCGTCCTGGCCTAGTGCGCAATTGCGCACGGGAGCCAGGACCATGACTCCAAGGGATCGTTGGTGCACGAGGGGATCACCACCAGTCCTCGTCAAATTTCGGCCTGTGGTATTGGTCCTGGATCTGCGCTTCGCTTGTCCAGGACGACGGCGGGGTACGGAACCGCTCTCGCTCTTAACACTTATCACGCAGCCGCCGCACCTCGGCGGAACCACCGAGGCTGCGCGCGCATGATCGACGATCTCTGGTACAAGAACGCCATCATCTATTGCCTGTCCGTCGGCACCTATATGGACGCCAACGGCGATGGCATCGGCGATTTCAAGGGCCTGTTGCGCCGGCTCGATTATCTGCACGGCCTCGGCATCACCACGATCTGGCTGATGCCGTTCCAGACCTCGCCCGGCCGCGACGACGGCTACGATGTCGCGGATTATTACAGCGTCGATGCCCGCTACGGCACGCTCGGCGATTTCGTCGAGTTCACTCATGGCTGCAAGCAACGCGGCATTCGCGTCATCATCGATCTCGTCGTCAACCACACCTCCGACCAGCATCCCTGGTTCAAGGCGGCGCGGAGCGACAGGAATTCGCCCTACCGCGATTGGTATGTCTGGTCCGACAAGAAGCCGGCCAACGCCAATCAGGGCATGGTCTTTCCCGGCGTTCAGAAATCGACATGGACGCGCGACAAGGAAGCCGGCGCCTGGTACTTCCACCGCTTCTACGATTTCCAGCCCGACCTCAACACCTCGAACCCGCGCGTGCAGGCCGAGATTTTGAAGATCATGGGCTTCTGGATCCAACTCGGCGTCTCAGGCTTTCGGATGGATGCCGTGCCTTTCGTCATCGCGACCAAAGGCGCCAAAGTGAAAAAGCCGGCCGAACAATACGACATGCTGCGGACGTTCCGTGAATTCCTGCAATGGCGGCAGGGCGATGCCATCATCCTCGCCGAGGCCAACGTGCTGCCGAAGACGGACATGGAATATTTCGGCCGTGATGCCGACCGCATGCATATGATGTTCAATTTCCAGGTCAACCAGCATCTGTTCTATGCGCTGGCCTCGTCCGATTCCCGCCCGCTGGGGAAAGCGCTGAAGGCGACCAAGCCGCGACCCGCCTCGGCGCAATGGGGCCTGTTCCTGCGCAATCACGACGAGCTCGATCTCGGGCGATTGACCAAGGCGCAGCGCGACCTTGTTTTCAAGCGCTTAGGTCCCGACAAGGACATGCAGCTCTACGACCGCGGCATTCGCCGCCGCCTGGCACCGATGCTGGGTGGCGACCGCCGGCGGCTTGAGCTCGCCTACAGCCTGATGTGCACGCTGCCGGGAACGCCCGTGATCCGCTACGGCGACGAGATCGCGATGGGCGATGATCTTTCGCTCCCCGAGCGCAATTGCGCGCGCACGCCGATGCAATGGTCGACGGAGCCGCATGGCGGCTTCACCACCAGCGACAAGCCGGCCTTGCCCGTCATCGACGAAGGACCGTACGGCTATCCGCACGTCAACGTCGCCAAGCAGCGGCGCGATCCGAACTCGATGCTGAACTGGACCGAGCGCATCGTCCGCATGCGCAAGGAGGTGCCGGAGATCGGCTGGGGCGATTTTTCGATCATCGCGACGCGCGATCCCGCCGTGTTCATCATGCGCTATGACTGGCGCAACAATTCCGTGCTGTTCGTGCACAATCTCGACGAGAAGCCGCGCGAGATCGCGTTCTCGGCGGGGCTGCCAGGCGAGGCCGGCGCGCACCTGATCAATCTGCTCGCGGAGGACCACAGCCACGCCGACAAGCGCGGCCAGCACCGCGTCGTGCTGGAGCCCTATGGCTATCGCTGGTACCGCGTCGGCGGATTGGACTATCTGTTGAAGCGGAGCGATATCGACGGGACGGTGCGAGGGAACAAGCATCCGGGGTAGTCAGTGCGACCACGCACTCCGTTGTCGTCCTGGCGAAAGCCAGGACCCATTACCCCAATAGGTGATTGTTGTACGAAGCTATCACCACGAACCTTCGTCAAACCACTCCCTGGGGCAATGGGTCCTGGATCTGCGCTTCGCTTGTCCAGGACGACGGTCAGGGTGGCGTGATGATCACGCCCTCGTTGCCGCGCAGATCCAGCACGCCTTCGATCCGCTCTCGCTCGCGATCCAGGAATGTCGACAGCAGAATCTCGCTGCCGAACCTGATCGCGCTGGTGGTGACCGCGATCGGCTCAGGGCCGAGATTGAGCACCACGGTCACCGCCCTGCCCTCGGCCTCGCGGCGATAGATCAGGAGATCGCCTTGCGCGGCAAGCGGATGATAGTCGCCCGCGACCAGCGGCGGACAGCCCTGCCGCAACGCGATCAGACGCTTATAGAGCGTCAGGATCGAACGTGAATCGGCCTCGAGATCGACGACGTTGTTGCGGATGTGATCCTCCGGCAGCGGCAGCCATGGCCTGACGTCCGAGAAGCCGGCGAAGTTGGAAGAATCCCACTGCATCGGTGTGCGGCAGCCGTCGCGGCCGACACCGATGCCGGGCACGTTCTTCTCGAAGGGGTCGCGCACGTCCTCGGGCGCGATCGCGAGCTGATGCATGCCGATCTCGTCGCCATAGTAGAGCGTCGGCGTGCCGCGCAGCGTCAGCAGCAGCATGGCGGCGACGCGGGCCTGCTCCGGCCCGACGCGGCTTGCGACGCGTGGACGGTCATGATTGCCGAGCACCCAGTTCGGCCAGGCGCCCTTCGGCAGCGCCTTCTCGTAATCCTCGACGATTTTCTCGATCGAGCGCGCGCTCCAGAAGGTCGAGAGCAGCGCGAAGTTGAACGGCATCTGCGCGCCGGTGAGATCGTTGCCGTAATAGGCCATGAGGCGATGCAGCGGCAGATAGATCTCGCCGATCAGGACGCGGGCATCATAGGCATCCGTGACGCGGCGCATCTCGGCGATGACGTCGTGCACCTCCGGCTGGTCGGTGGAATATTGCGTCATTATCTTTTCGTTCGGCGGCCGGCCCTCGGCATAATGCGGATTGGGCGGGTTGTCGCGGAACTCGGCGTCCTTGATCAGATGCCAGATCACGTCGACGCGAAAGCCGTCGACGCCTTTCTCCAGCCAGAACCGCATCACGTCGTAGATTGCCGCGCGGACATCGGGATTGCGCCAGTTGAGATCCGGCTGCTGGGCGAGGAAGGCGTGATAGTAGTATTGGCCGGTGGTCTCGTCGAACTGCCACGCGCTGCCGCCGAACTCGGACAGCCAATTATTCGGCACGCCGCCACCCTCGTCCGGGTCGCGCCAGATGTACCAGTCGCGTTTGGGATTGTCGCGCGAGGAACGGCTCTCGACGAACCAGGGATGCTGGTCCGAGGTGTGGTTCGGCACGAGGTCGAGGATCAGCTTAAGGCCGTTGTCGTGCGCGGCGGCGAGAAGCGCATCGAAATCCGCCATCGTGCCGAACAGCGGCTCGATGCCCGTGTAGTCGGAGATGTCGTAGCCGAAATCGGCCATCGGCGAGGGGAAGATCGGCGACAGCCAGATCGCGTCGACGCCGAGCGATTTCACATAAGGTAGCCGCTGCAAAATGCCGGCGAGATCGCCGACACCGTCGCCGTTTGAATCCTGAAAGGAGCGCGGATAGACCTGATAGAAGATGCCGTCGCGCCACCAATCGCTGCCGCCCTGAGCCATGCGGGAAATCCATCCAAAACTGCTTGTTGCGCGGGAGAACGCGGAAGGAGCGCTCCGGTTCAAACCAGCAGGCGAATTGGGACGGCCGTGTGACGATGTCTGCGGTTGTTCCCAGGCCCCGGGGAGAAATCTTTTGCTTGGCGGCATGGCAAAAATCGGCATTGTGGCGCCATGACCGAGCAAAACGAGACACAAGCTGAGGCCAGCGCGAAGGCAGGCGCGATCATCGTCCCCGTGACGCTGTTCGAGCAGAATTGCACCATCATCTGGGACGAGCCTTCCAAGAAGGCCGTGGTGATCGATCCCGGCGGCGACGTGCCGAAGATCCTGGACGCCATCAAGCAGACCGGCGTCACCGTGCAGAAGATCTGGCTCACCCACGGCCATATCGACCATGTCGGCGGCGCGGCCGAACTGCGCGACGCGCTGAAGGTGCCGATCGAGGGCCCGCACGTCGCGGACAAATTCCTGCTCGACAACGTGGTCGAGAGCGGCGCGCGCTTCGGCATGACGGGGGTGCGCAATTTCGAGCCGGACCGCTGGCTCGACGAAGGCGACAGCGTGGCCATCGGCGATCTCCAGTTCGAGATCTATCATTGCCCCGGCCACTCGCCCGGCAGCGTGGTGTTCTTCAACAAGGACTTGCGCTTCGCCCATGTCGGCGACGTCCTGTTGGCGGGCTCGGTCGGTCGCACCGATCTGCCCGGCGGCAGTCACGCGACGCTGATCGACTCGATCAAGACCAAGCTGCTGCCGCTCGGCGACGATGTCGGCTTCATCTGCGGCCATGGCGCCGGCTCGAGCATCGGCCAGGAGCGGATGACAAATCCGTTCATCACCGGCGAGATGTGAGCGCCTATTCCGCGGCGTCTGCGAACGCCGCGGGCTGGCTCAGGTTGCGGTCACCCCATTCGCGGATCGCAGCGACGACGGGCACAAAACTCCTGCCTTATCGGCGCGACGGCCTGAGTTACTTCATCAATCCCGCGGCCGTGAGCGCGCGCGTGATGATCTGGCCGAGATCGAAGCCGCGGGCCTCCTCGCGCTTCGGCTCGGCCGGCTCTTCGGCGATCGCGGCGCGGATCGAGCGCGCCAGATGCGGCGCGGGCGAGCGGGCCGGCGTCGGCTTTGCCTCCGCCTTCTTCGCAGCGTCGGGAATCCAGCCGGTGAGGCCGAAGAATTTGGCGATGTGATAAGACGAGGAGATGCCGGCCTCGATCAGGAACGCGCCTTCCACGCCATAGCGCTGGTCGTTGTCGGCAAGGCCGAGCGGCGTGCCGTGGGCCATGTCGGTGATGGCGTAGGACTCGACGAGCGTCTCGCCGTCCTTGTTCCACCAGGCCTGGCGCGGATAGCCGTCGATGTCAGTTTCCGCCATCGGCGCCTCGGGCAGATCGTGCAGGTCGAGCCATTGCTTGACGATCTCGTTGGCATTGCCGGGATTGACGGTGCGATCGGCGCTGCCGTGCCACACCGAGATCCTCGGCCAGGGCCCGCGATGATTCGAGGCCCGCCGCACCAGATCGCCAAGTTCACGCGCCGGCCGCTCCGGGGAATGAAACATGCCGTCGAGCGCCTCGCGCAGATTGGTCGCGATGCCGTAGGGAAGTCCCGCGATCACCGCACCGGCCGCGAAGACTTCAGGGTAGGTCGCGAGCATCACCGACGTCATGCCGCCGCCGGCCGACAGGCCCGTGATGAAGATGCGCTTGGGATCGACGCGATGGGTTTCCGTCATATGCGCGATCATCTCGCGAATCGAACAGGCCTCGCCACTGTCCCGCGCCGTGTCTTCCGGATTGAACCAGTTAAAGCAGGTGTTGCTGTTGTTGATGCGCTGCTGCTCGGGCATCAACAGCGCGAAGCCGTAGTGCTCGGCGAGCGTCGACCATCCGGCACCGAGGTCGTAGCTTGCCGCCGTCTGGCCGCAGCCGTGCAGCACGACGACGAGCGCGCGCGGCTTCTGCAGTTGCGGCGGCACGAACGCGAACAGGCGCAGATTGCCGGGATTGTCGCCGAAGCCCGTGACCTCTTGCAACGGACTGGACGCATCGGCGCTCCGGCCAAACTCGGCGAAGCGCAATCCGTCCAGCTTTGGCAGACGTCTCAAGAGATCGACATTTCTGGTTAACGACACGGCAGCTCCTACAGGCGACGTTCAACGTCCACCCAAACCAAATAGTTGCTGCAGCGCAAAATAAAAAGACCGTGTGCTGTCGATGCGGTGCTAAATCTCAGGAAAACCTGCAGAAATCAGCACGTATTGACCGCAATGCCTCAACTTCGTGCAGATACAACGCGCATCCACGCCAGGAACGCGGTGCAGATCATGATTAATGTCACGAACAGCGCGAGCGAGACGAGAAATCCTGCGCGCGCTGATTGCACCGCTTCGACGGCGAAAAACACGGCGCCGATTGCGGCCACTCCGGCCGCATTTCCGATCTGCGCCGTGGTGCCGTACATGCCGGAGGCAGAACCTGCGGCCACAGGCTTCACCGTCGAGAGCACCGCGCCGGAGAGCGGCGCCATCACCAGCCCCTGACCGTAGCCGAACACGATCATGGTGAGCGCGAGCAGGAGCGCGGACGGCGCGTCGACAGAGAACGCGACCAGCGCAAGGGCCGCGAGGCCCGCGATCTGAAGCGCGCAGCCTTCGATCAAGACCCTGGTGCCGCGATGGCGCGCCCGTGCGCCGCTGTGGCGCGAGGCCACGACGAAAGCGAGCGCGAGCGGAATGAAGGCCATGCCGGCCGCGAGCGGCGGGATTTTCAGCCCTCGCTGCATGAACAGCGTCATGACCAGATAGAACGAGAGATTGGCGGAGAAGAAAAAGAACGCCGCGCCAAGGCCGCGCAGGAAAGCGGCGTCCGCCAGCAGCGAGAGATCAATCAGCGGCATGCCGCCGGCGCGTGTCACCGCATGCTCCAGCTTCGGGAACGCCAGGAGGATCGCGGCGCCGACCGCCATCACCAGCCACAGCCACGGTGCCCAGCCGACATCGTGACCCAGCAGCAGCGGACCGATCATGCACAGCAATCCGGCGAACAGGACGATGCTGCCCGTGATGTCAAGCCGCGTGCCGGCGCGATGCGGTGCCGAGGGCATGATGCGCCAGGCCGCCACCGCGATCACGAGACCGCACGGCACATTGACGAAGAACACCGAGCGCCAGCCGGTGCCGGCGAGATCGATCGTGACCAGGAGACCGCCGAGCAGAAAGCCCGCGGCACCCGCGAGCCCCAGCACAATGCCGTAGATGGCGAAGGCGCGGTTGCGCTGTTCGTCGGTGAACAGGAGATGCAGCGTCGCCAGCACCTGCGGCACCATCAGCGCGGCGGAGGCACCCTGCGTCAATCGCGCGACGATCAACTCCGAACCGGATCGCGCCAGTCCGCACCACAGCGACGTCAGGGTGAAACCGAGCAGGCCAGCCAGGAACACGTTCCTGGTGCCGTGAATGTCGCCAAGCCGGCCGCCGGTGACGACCAGCGTGGCATAGGCGATCAGGTAGATCGCGATGACGGATTCGATCTGAGCCGGCGACGCCTTCAACTCGACCGCGATGGTCGGAATGGCGACGTTGACCACGAAGGCATCGACGCCGAACATGAACTGGGCGGCCACGACGATCGCCAGCACCCACCAGCGACGCGACGTGTCGACCTGCTTTGTGACGGTTTGATGCATCGGCGCGTGATCCTCGGATGTCCTTGCCGATCATCTCAGACCGCATGCGGCGCCGCGATTACCTCGAAGGTAGGATCCTCGCGCGTTCCGCCTCTCTCAGCGTGCCGGGAGAGGAAGACGACATACGCATGGCTGCATTCCGCCGCGCGGGACATCGCGCGATTGCGTTCGCTGTCTCCAGCACGTAGCTTCGCGCCACAAACAAAAAAATGTAAGCCGGAGAGAACGCCATGGCGCGCCTGAAGTTCGGAGCCTTCCTTGCCCCGCATCATCCGATCGGGGAGCATCCGATGCTCCAGTTCCGGCGCGATCTCGACCTGGTCGAGCAGTTAGATAGCCTCGGTTATGACGAGTTCTGGTGCGGCGAGCATCATTCCTCCGGCTGGGAGATGATCGCCTCGCCGGAGATGTTCCTGGCGGCGGCCGGCGAGCGCACCAAGCGGATCAGGCTCGGCACCGGCGTGGTGTCGCTGCCCTACCATCATCCCTACAACGTCGCGCAGCGCATGGTGCAGCTCGACCACATGACCGGCGGCCGCGCCATCTTCGGCTCGGGTCCCGGCGCGCTCGCCTCCGACGCGCATACGCTCGGCATCGATCCGATGACGCAGCGCGACCGCCAGGACGAAGCGATCGGCGTGATCCGCCGCCTCTTCAGCGGCGAGCGCGTCACGGCGAAGAGCGACTGGTTCACCATGAACGACGCTGCGCTGCAGCTCCTGCCGCTGCAGGAGGAGATGCCGTTCGTCGTGGCCTCGCAGATCTCGCCCTCCGGCATGACGCTCGCCGGCAAATACGGCATCGGCATCATTTCGCTGGGCTCGATGACGACGCAGGGGCTGATGTCGCTGCAGCAGCAATGGCAGTTCGCCGAGGACGCGGCGAAAAAGCACGGCACCAAAGTCGATCGCGCGAACTGGCGCGTGCTGCTGACCTGGCACATCGCCGAGACCCGCGAGCAGGCGCGCCGCGAGGCCGGCCCCGGCCTAATGCGCTGGCACAATGAATATAATGTCGGCACGCTGCAACGGCCCGGGCTCACCGCGTTCGCCTCACCCGACGAGGCGGTGGACAAGACCGCCTTCGTCGACGGCGCAGCCTCCGTCATCGGCACGCCGGACGACCTCGTCAAGATGATCAAGAACGTGATGCAGGTCTCCGGCGGAATCGGCGCCGTCATCGGCTTCGTGCACGACTGGGCCAATCCGGAGAACACGCGCCGGAGCTGGGACATGGTCGCGCGCTACGTGGTGCCCGAGATCAACGGCTACATCGACGGCTTGCGCAAGTCGCAAAAATTCGTGATCGAGAACCGCGCGATCTTCGAGCGCGCGGGACAGGCCGTGATGGCCAAGATCATGGAAAACGAAAAGGCCGCCGAGGCGCTGAAGGTGACCGGCGCCGGCCGCGTTGCGATTCCGGCCGTCAATGCGCCGGATTTGCAGAAGGAAGCGGCGAAGCGGTAGGCGCGGAGTCATCGCAGCTGGATTGTGTTATGTTGGCCGGGTCTAGCCAACCGGAGCAATCGTCATGTCGATGCAGAATGTGGCCGCCCCTGCGCACGGCTTCACTCCGCCCAAGCGCAACGAGCTGACCCACATCCCCGGCGACGAAGGCTGGCCGATCATCGGCAAGACCTTCCAGGTGCTCGCGGACCCCAAAGGGCATATCGAGGCGAACGGCGCCAAATACGGCCTCGTCTATCGCACGCATTTCTTCGGCGAGACCAATATCGTGCTGCTCGGCCCCGAGGCCAACGAGCTCGTGCTGTTCGACCAGCAAAAGCTGTTCTCCTCGACCCATGGCTGGAACAAGGTGCTCGGCCTGTTGTTTCCGCGGGGATTGATGCTGCTGGATTTCGAGGAGCACCGGCTGCACCGCAAGGCGCTGTCGGTCGCATTCAAGTCCGGCCCGATGAAGTCGTATCTGAGCGATCTCGACCGCGGCATCGCCGCCCGCGTCGCGCAGTGGAAGGCCAAGCCCGGCGAGATGCAGCTTTATCCGGCGATGAAGCAGCTCACGCTCGATCTCGCCGCCGCGTCCTTTCTCGGCGCCGATATCGGGCCGGAGGTCGACGAGATCAACCGGGCCTTCGTCGACATGGTCGCCGCTGCCGTCGCCCCGATCCGCCGACCGCTGCCCGGCACGCAGATGGCGGCCGGCGTCAGGGGACGCAAGCGCATCGTGGCTTATTTCCGCGAGCAGATTCCGCTGCGACGCGGCAATCTCGGCGGCGATGATCTGTTCTCGCAGCTCTGCCGCGCAACCCACGAGGACGGCGCGCTGCTCTCGGAACAGGACATCATCGACCACATGAGCTTCCTGATGATGGCGGCGCACGACACGCTGACCTCGTCGCTGACGTCGTTCATTGGCGAGCTCGCGGCAAATCCCGGCTGGCAGGACAAGCTTCGCGCGGAAGTCATGGCGCTGGGGCTCGCCCCTGACGCGCCAAGCAGCTTCGACGATCTCGAAAAGATGCCGCTGTCGGAGATGGCGTTCAAGGAAGCGCTGCGGATCAAGCCGCCGGTGCCCTCGATGCCGCGCCGCGCCATGCGCGATTTCAGCTTCAAGGGTTTTTCGATTCCGGCCGGCACTGCGATCGGCGTCAATCCGCTCTACACCCACCACATGAAGGACATCTGGCCGGAGCCGGATCGCTTCGATCCGCTGCGCTTCACCGAAGAGGCCCAGCGCAACCGCCACCGCTTCGCCTGGGTGCCGTTCGGCGGCGGCGCGCATATGTGCCTCGGCCTGCACTTCGCCTACATGCAGGCCAAATGCTTCGCGCGGCACTTCCTGCAGAACATCGAGGTGTCGCTGGAGCCCGGCTACAAGCCCGACTGGCAGATGTGGCCGATCCCGAAGCCGCGCGACGGATTGCGGGTGCGGGTGAAGGCGGTTTGAGCATCGCAGTCGTCATTGCGAGCGAAGCGAAGCAATCCAGACTGCGTCCGCGGAAGCGGCCTGGACTGCTTCGTCGCTTCGCTCCTCGCAATGACGAAACTATCCGCCCCCCTGATCGAACGCCTTGCGCAGGGCCACGTAGCCCTGCTGCTGCTGGCTCCAGTTGCGGCCGCCGGTCATCGCGCCGTCGATGACGAGGTCATGGCCGTTGATGAAGCTGGATTCGTCGCTGGCCAGGAACACCGCAGCATGGGCGATGTCATCGGGAAGGCCGGCGCGCGGGATCGGCTGCGCGGTCTTGTAGACCTCGCGCATCACGGCCGGCGTCTTCTCCGCCGCGTCGGTCGAAAGCCCGAGCGCCTTGCCGAAAATGCCGGTCGCGATGGCGCCGGGCGAGATCGAGTTGACGCGGACGTTGGATTCGCCGAGCTCCATCGCCACGCATTTGGTGAGATGGATCACCGCCGCTTTGGCTGCACCATAGACCATCGATGACGAGAAGCCGGCAAGACGGCCGGCGATGCTGCCATTGTTGATGATGCTGCCAAATCCCTGCTTCTTCATGTGCGGCGCGGCGTGCTTCATGCCGAGCATGACGCTGCGCAGCAGGGTCGCCATCGCCGCGTCAAAGCGCTCGACCTCGAGGCCTTCGATGCCGCCGGTCTGCGCCGGACCGCCGGCATTGTTGAACAGGCAGTCGATGCGGCCGAATTTGTCCACCGCGAGCGCGATCAGCGCCTGCATCTGCGCTTCGGCCGTCACATCCGTCTGGCGGAAGACGCAATTCGCCCCGAGCTGCTTCGCCAGGGCCTCGCCTTCCGGTATGCGCCGGCCCGCGATCACAATTTTGGCACCTTCGGCAACGAAGACTTCTGCGGTCCGCAACCCGATCCCGCTCGTCGCGCCCGTGATCACCGCGACCTTGCCATCCAGCCTGCCCATGGAATGTCCCTGTTTTCGAACCTCTTGACGCCAAATGGCGGACACCGATCGACGACGGCGCCGCGACGGTCGGCGCCGCGGCAGGCACTATTCCTGCCAGCTTCCGACAAGGCAAGCTTTGCTTGGGGCCGGCGACATGCGTAACATTCCTGGCGATCGCTCGATTGTCGAACGCATATCGCGACCGGACTGCGCATGGGGAAGCTGATCGACGAATTCCGCAAGGGCTGGCAGGGCGTGGCACCGCCGTCGCTCGGCCTGAGCCTTGCGTTTGCGGTCGCCTGCCTGCTGGTTGCGACGCTGGCGCGCTGGGCCCTCGCCCATGTGCGGCCCGACGTCTATTTCACGCCGTATTTCCCGGCCGTGTTCTTTGCAGCCGCGTTCGGCGGCTTCCGCATCGGCATCATCACGGCGCTGGTGGGCGGCGTGCTCGGCGTCGTCGTGAATTTCGGCGATGCCTTTGCCGATAACGCGCGATTCGCCCTGCTGGCGCTATATTGGGCGGTCTGCGCGCTCACCATCTGGGGCGTCGAGCACTATCGCTCGCTCCTCGTCGAGCAGCGGCGGATTTCCAGACGCCTGATCGAGGAAGAAGACTACCGCAAGCTGCTGGTCGACGAGCTCCAGCACCGGCTGAAGAACAAGCTGTCGACGGTGCATGCCGTGCTGCATCAGGTGCTGCACGATCAGCCGCAGATCTGGGCCCGGATCGATCCGCGGCTGCGGTCGCTTGCCGCGACCGACGATTTGATCTCACGGATCGACAAGGCCGGCTGCGACATTCGCGACCTCCTGATCTCCGAGCTCGGCCCTTACGGCCATGTCCGCTTCACGCTCAACGGCGACCGGCTGTTCCTGCCGCCGAAACTTGCGGTCACGCTGTCCCTGATGTTTCACGAACTCGCCACCAACGCAGGCAAATATGGCGCGTTCTCCGCGCCGCGCGGGCTGTTGCAGGTGTCATGGACCGTCAACGACGATCGCCTGACCGTGACCTGGGATGAAACCGAGGGTCCGAGCGTCGACAAGATCTCCGAGCCGGGTTTCGGCACCAAGCTGTTGAAGTCGGCGCTGTCGGCCTTCGACGGCAAGACGGAGGTCTCCTATCTCAGGACCGGACTTCATTGCACCATGCAATGCCGTATCCCCAAGGACGGTTAGACGCGGCGCCAACGAAACCCGTTCGCGCGCGTCGTTCGCGGTTTCACCGGACGCGTTGACGCCCTGTTAATGACGATAGGCTGCGCGCGTCGCATCGCCGCAAAACACCACCGTAATTCTCCGGGCCCCTTAACCAAACTTAAGAGGGAACCGCGCAAGATCGCGGCCATTGCAAAGGCGCACTGAAACAACAAGATTCATGACTTCTATGAACGACAACAAATATTCCGGCGCGAGCGAAGCCGAACTCGGATTTCTCAAGGAAATCGTTAGAATGCTGCCTGCCGGCCTGACCGTGCAGGACGCGCAAGGCGAACTTCTCCTGGTCAACGATGTCGCGGCTGCCCAGCTCGGCATGGACGGCAGCCGCCCCTCGCGCGATCTCGCGTCGCGCCTCGAAGCCTGCCGGCAGGCCCTGAGCTCCGGCCAGGCGGTCGTCGCCGAGGAAGCGCTCCACGACGGAGCCGCACGCCAGGTGCTGCTGACCACCCATCGTCCGGTCCGCCTCGACGGACGCGAGCTGCTGATCTCGGCCTCCTCCGACATCACCGAGCAGAAGAATTTCGAGGACCAGCTGTTCCGCTCGGCCTATTTCGACGATCTGACCGGCCTGCCCTCGCGACGCGTGATCGAGCATCGCGCCACCAGCCTGCTCGCGCAGGGTCGCACCGGCGATCGCTTTGCGCTCGCCTTTCTCGACGTCGACAATTTCAAGCACATCAACGACTATTACGGCCACGCCGTGGGCGACGCCCTGCTGGTCGAGCTGTCGAAGCGGCTTGGACGCGGCTTGCGCGACTCGGACATGCTGTCGCGCATCTCCGGGGACGAATTCCTGCTGCTGCTATCGCCGATCCAGAACCAGGAGGAAGTCGCCGAATTCATGCAGTCGACGCTGGAGCGGCTGACGGCGCCGTTCTTCATCGACAATTCGGAAGTGTTCGCCTCAACCTCCGTCGGCATCAGCCTCTACCCCGATCACGGAAGCAGCTTCGAGACACTGCGCCAGAACGCCGACATCGCGATGTACCGCATCAAGAATGACGGCAAGGGATCGGCGGCCTTCTTCGATTCCAGCATGGAACGCGAGGCGCTGGCGCGGATGAAGATCGAGCAGTCGCTGCGGCAGGCCATCCTGGAGAAGCGCTTCTGCTGCGCCTTCCAGTCCAAGGTCGACATCCGCACGCAGGACGTGAAGGGCATCGAAGCCCTGGTGCGGCTGCGCGACGACGAGGGCGTGATCCAGGCGCCCGGCTCGTTCATCAATCTTGCCACCGAGCTCGGGCTGATCGACGAGCTGACCCATCTCGTGCTCGCCGAGATCGTCAAGTCGATCGACCTCATCAACGAGACGTTCGGTGCGGAAGCGAACATCAGCATCAACGTCGCGGCCAAGCAGGCCGGCAACCCGGAGTTCATGCGCAGCTTTGCCCAAGCGCTCGACGACACCGGCTTTCCGCAGCGCTTCATGATCGAGGTGACGGAAGACGCCTTCGTCGCCAAGAATCATTTCCAGGCCGAGATCCTGCCGATGTTCCGCAAGCTCGGCGTCGCCATCTCGATCGACGATTTCGGCACCGGCTATTCCTCGCTCTCGGCGCTGGCCGACATCACCGCGGACGAGATCAAGATCGACCGCTCCTTCATCACCGATATCCATAAGCGTCCGCGCAACCAGGGCATCCTGCGCGCGATCGAATCCCTGAGCGAAGCGCTCGGCATGACCGTGATTGCCGAAGGCATCGAATCCTACGAGGAGCTCGCCTACCTCCAGGCTGCGACCAAGATCCGTTACGCGCAGGGCTATTATTTCTCCCGGCCGATCTTCCTGGAGGAGCTGAAGCTCGCAACGCCCGTCTCCAGCGAAGCACGCGCCAGCGTCACAAACCGCTCGACGCAGCAGAACCGGCAGGGCTATTCCCGCGCGAACGGATACCGACGGTAACCCCCGGCCTGATCGTTACTTTGCAAAGCCTGAGCGACCCGTTCCACGGGTGAGGTCAACAATTGCATCTGCCGATTTCCTCGGCAGAAGCGATCCGGCGCGGCCGGGCCGGACAATATCACACATGCCCGTCGCGTGGTCCGCCGGAAGGTGGAATTGCAATGTCCGCACGGTTGTGCAAATCGCTATGGCCAAAGAACTCATCAGGAGGGACCATCGTGCGCCGATCGCTCATCTTAACAACAACCATCCTCGCCCTCGCCGCGGGCACCTCCGCACAGGCCGACGATCTCAAGATCGCGCTGATCTATGGCAAGACCGGCCCGCTCGAGGCCTATGCCAAGCAGACCGAGACCGGCCTGCAGATGGGGTTTGAATACGCCACCAAGGGCACCATGACGCTCGACGGGCGCAAGATCGTCGTCATCACCAAGGACGACCAGGGCAAGCCGGATCTCTCCAAGGCCGCGCTCGCGGAAGCCTATCAGGACGACAAGGTTGACATCGCGATCGGCACGACCTCGTCGGCCGCGGCACTCGCGATCCTGCCCGTCGCCGAGGAAAACAAGAAGATCCTGATCGTCGAGCCCGCGGTCGCGGATCAGATTACCGGCGAGAAGTGGAATCGCTACATCTTCCGCACCGCGCGCAACTCGTCGCAGGACGCGATCTCGAACGCGGTCGCGATCGGCAAGCAGGGCGTCACCGTCGCGACGCTGGCGCAGGACTACGCCTTCGGCCGCGACGGCGTCGCCGCCTTCAAGGAGGCGCTCGGCAAGACCGGCGCGACGCTCGCCGCCGAAGAATATGCCCCGACCTCGACCACCGACTTCACCGCGGTCGGCCAGCGCCTGTTCGACGCGCTGAAGGACAAGCCGGGCCGCAAGGTGATCTGGGTGATCTGGGCCGGCGCCGGCAATCCGCTGGCGAAACTCCAGGACATGGATCCGAAGCGCTACGGCATCGAACTGTCCACCGGCGGCAACATCCTGCCGGCGCTCGCTGCCTATAAGGGCCTGCCCGGCATGGAAGGCGCGACCTATTATTTCTACGCGATCCCGAAGAACCCGGTAAATGACTGGCTCGTCGCCGAGCACCAGAAGCGCTTCAACGCGCCGCCGGACTTCTTCACCGCGGGCGGATTCGCTGCGGCGATGTCCGTCGTCGCCGCCGTCACCAAGGCGAAGTCGACCGACACCGAGAAGCTGATCACGGCCATGGAAGGCCTGGAGTTCGACACGCCGAAGGGCAAGATGATGTTCCGCAAGGAAGACCATCAGGCGCTGCAGAGCATGTATCACTTCAAGGTCAAGGTCGATCCGAATGTCGCCTGGGCCGTGCTCGAGCCGGTGCGCGAGCTGAAGATCGAGGACATGGACGTTCCGGTCAAGAACAAGCGGTAGCTGCTTCTTCACCTCTCCCGCGTGCGGGAGAGGCCGGGAGAAGGCTCTGTCCTCTTTGGGGGTTCTTGCCTGAGGAGACACCCTCTCCCGTAGCCGATGCTACGCATCGGCGTTCTTTCAAGAACGGCGGCCGTAGGCCGCCTGTGCCTCCCCCGCAAGCGGGGGAGCGAGCCCAGTGTGGTCGCGGATGCACTCCCAACCAAACCCGATCGAAATCTCTCATGACGCTGACCCTCGAAACCCGCGACCTCACCATCCGCTTCGGCGGCCATGTCGCGGTCAACAGCGTCACTTGCAGCTTCCGCCCGGGCGAACTCACCGCGATCGTCGGCCCGAACGGCGCCGGCAAGACCACTTATTTCAACCTGATCTCCGGCCAGCTCCGCGCATCGGGCGGCAGCATTCTGTTCGACGGCACCGACATCACCCAGCATTCCGCGCCGATGCGGACGCGCGCAGGCCTGGGGCGCGCCTTCCAGCTCACCAACCTCTTTCCGAATCTGTCGGTGGAGGAAAACGTCCGCCTCGCGGTGCAGGCCGCCAACGGCACTCACTACGACATGTTGCGGCCCTGGATGGTCCGCCGTGATCTGATCGCCCGCGCCGATGCTATCCTGGATCAGGTCGCGCTCGGCGGCCGCCGTGGCGTCGCCGCGACCGCACTGTCGCATGGCGATCAGCGTAAGCTCGAGGTCGCGCTGATGATGGCGCTCGAGCCAAAGGTGTTCATGTTCGACGAGCCGACCGCGGGCATGAGCATCGACGAGGTGCCGGTCGTGCTGAACCTGATCGCGCAGCTCAAGCAGGACAAAAGCAGGATCATTCTCCTGGTCGAACACAAGATGGACGTGGTGCGATCGCTCGCCGACCGCATCATCGTGTTGCATAACGGGCAGCTTGTTGCGGACGGCAGGCCTGCCGAGGTGATTGCGTCACCGATCGTGCAGGAAGCCTATCTCGGCGTCGCGCCAAAGAACGTTGAAGGGAAGACGGCTGGAGGGAGCGCAGCATGACCGATCTGTTGAGGCTCTCCGGTGTTCACACTCATATCGGCCGCTATCACATCCTCCAGGGCATCGATCTCGCTGTCGCGCAGGGGCAGACCACGATGCTGCTCGGCCGCAACGGCGCCGGCAAGACCACGACGTTGCGCACCATCATGGGCCTCTGGCAGGCCTCCTCCGGCGAGATCAGCCTCGCCGGCGAGCGCATCGAGAGCCGTGCGACGCCCGACATCGCGCGGCTCGGCGTCGGCTACGTGCCGGAGAGCATGGCGGTGTTTTCGGACCTCACGGTGAAGGAAAATCTGGTGCTGGCGGCGCGCGACGGACCACTCGACGACGCCCAGCTGGACTGGATTTTTGGCTTCTTCCCCGCGCTGCGCCGGTTCTGGCTGTCGCGCGCGGGAAGTCTCTCGGGCGGACAGAAGCAGATGTTGTCGATTGCCCGCGCCATCATCGAACCGCGCAAGCTCCTGCTGATCGACGAGCCGACCAAGGGGCTGGCCCCAGCAATCGTGATGGCGCTGATCGAGTGTCTGAAGGAGATCAAGCGCAAGGGCGCCACGATCCTGATGGTCGAGCAGAATTTCTTTGCCGCCCGCGAGCTCGGCGACGACGTGCTGGTGATGGACAACGGCACCATCGTTCATCGCGGCGAGATGGCGGCCTTGGCCGCCGACGTGCCACTGCAGGAGCGGCTGCTGGGCCTGAGCCTGGAGACGCATCAATGACCGAGCTCGCCGCAACCGATCCGCTGCCGAAGCCGAAGCGCGACATCGCGCCGATCCTGCTGCCGATCGCGGTCGCCCTCGTGATGATCCCGCTGATCGGCTCGCCCAGCACCTGGCTGACGCTGACGGCCGCGAGCCTCGCGATGGGCATGATGATCTTCATCATGGCCTCCGGACTGACGCTCGTGTTCGGCCTGATGGACGTGCTCAATTTCGGCCATGGCGCCTTCATCGCGGTCGGGGCCTATGTCGCGACCCTGGTGCTGGCGCCGTTCGCGGCCTCGCTCCAGGTCGATTCGCTGTGGATCAACCTCGCGGTGCTGGCGCCGGCGGCATTGCTGTCGATGGCGGTATCCGGCGCGCTCGGCCTGATCGTCGAGCGGGTGCTGATCCTGCCCGTCTACGGCCAGCATCTGAAGCAGATCCTGATGACGACGGGCGGCCTGATCGTCGCCGAGCAGACGCTCTATGCAGTGTGGGGGCCACAGATCATCCCGGCGCCGCTGCCGACGTCGCTGCGCGGCTCCTTCATCCTCGGCGACGTCGCGATCGCGAAATACCGCGTGCTGGCGACGCTGATCGGCCTCACCGTCTTCATCGCGATCCAGCTCGTGCTCAACCGGACCAAGCTCGGGCTTCTGATCCGCGCCGGCGTCGAGAATCGCGAGATGGTCGAGGCGCTCGGCTATCGCATCCGCCGTCTGTTCCTCCGCGTGTTCATGACGGGATCGGCGCTCGCCGGCCTCGGCGGTGTGATGTGGGCGCTGTATCGCGAGCAGGTCCACGCCTCCATGAGCGACGACCTCACCGTCCTGATCTTCATCGTCGTCATCATCGGGGGCCTCGGCTCGATCGGCGGCTGCTTCATCGGAGCGATCCTGGTGGCAATGATTGCCAATTACGGCGGCTTCCTGGTGCCGAAGCTCGCCCTCGTCTCCAACATCCTGCTGATGGTCGCCATTCTGATGTGGCGGCCGCGCGGCCTCTATGCGGTGACCAGCCGATGATGATCCTGTCAGGCGATCCGCCGCGCAGCCGCGTGCTCACGCTCGTTCTCGTCCTCATCATCCTGGCGCTGGTGGCGACGCCGTTCCTGTTTCCCGGGGCGAAGGCGCTGAACGTCGCGGCCAAGATCTGCGTCTTCGCCGCGCTGGTCGCCTCCTACGACCTCCTGCTCGGCTATACCGGCTCGGTGTCATTCGCACACACCATGTTCTACGGGATCGGCAGCTACGCGATCGCGATCGCGCTGTACGGGATGGGCCCGAATTGGGGCGCGGTCGCAACCGGCATCGTGGTCGGCCTGCCGCTTGCCGCGCTGCTTGCGCTTGCAATCGGACTGTTCTCGCTGCGGGTCGCCGCGATCTTCTTTGCCATGATCACGCTCGCGGTCGCATCCGCCTTCCAGGTGCTGGCCTCGCAGCTGTCCTGGCTGACCGGCGGCGAGGACGGGCGCAGCTTTCAGCTGCCCGAGCTGCTCAGGCCCGGCACGGTGCTGATCTCGAAGAACGTGCTGGGATTTGAGGTCAACGGCCGCATCCTGACCTACTATCTGGTGTTCGCCGTCTCCGCCCTGATGATCCTCGCTTTGCTGCGGGTGGTGAACTCGCCGTTCGGGCGCGTGCTGCAGGCGATCCGCGAAAACCGCTTCCGCGCCGAGGCGCTCGGCTTCCGCACCGTTTTCCACCTGAGCTACGCCAACTGCATCGCCGCACTGGTCGCCGCCGGCGCCGGCATTCTCAATGCACTGTGGCTGCGCTATGCCGGCCCCGATACCTCGCTCAGCTTCTCGATCATGCTGGACATCCTGCTGATGGTCGTGATCGGCGGCATGGGCACGATCTACGGCGCGATCATCGGCGCCACCATCTTCATCCTCGCCCAGAACTATCTGCAGGCGCTGATGGGCGTCGCCTCCAAGGCGGCGTCGGAAGCCGGCCTGCCGCTGCTGCCAGGGCTGCTGCATCCCGATCGCTGGCTGCTGTGGCTCGGGCTGCTCTTCATCGCCAGCGTCTACTTCTTTCCGACCGGCGTGGTGGGACGGCTGCGCAGTGCCGGCGACCACAAGAGTGCGGGCAGCGCGCATTAACGCGCGATTCATGATGCAGCGCGGCGGCTCGCTCGGCGCAACCGATTCGCGCAACGAGATTAACGCCCAGGTAACTGGCTTTCCTAAGCTTTACGCCATTTGTGCGGTGTATTCCTGTCCTTCCAGGGGGAGGGAATGCGCCAGGTCTTTGCAGAGATTGCGTCACGAATGCTCCTAGCCGCGAAGCACGGCTGGGAGGCAGCCATTCGGCGCGGACCGGTGCTGTGGCTCACTTTGTGCGGCGTGTTGCTGGTCGCCGGGATCTTCGCCGTGACCGCCATGGCCGTCGGCGAATTTCGCGAACGTACCCTGGCCAACCGCGAGCGCGAGCTGGAAAATACCGTGCAGCTGATCGCGCGGCACTTCGATCAGCAATTCGAAGATGCGGACGTCGTCGCCGCCGATGTGATCGGGCAGATGAACCTGCCGGAGATCAGTTCCGCCGCGATGTTCCGCGAGCGCATGTCCGGACCTGCGACGAACCAGATGCTGCGGAGCAAGATCAGCTCGGTGTCTTATCTCGGCGACATCGCGATCTACGATGCCGATGGCGAACTGATCAACTGGTCGCGAGCCCAGCCGCTGCCCAAGATCAACATCTCCTCGCGCGCCTACTTCCAGACCTTCAAATCCGATCCGATGGCCGAACCGGTAATTCTGGAGTCGGTCCGCAGTTTCATCATCGGCAAATGGACCACGATTGTCGCGCGTCGGCTGAACGGCGTGGACGGCAGCTTCCTCGGCACGATGGTCCGCCGGATCGATCCGGACAGCTACCAGAACTATTTCGCATCCGTTGCGCTTGCGGAGGGCACGGCGATCTCGCTGTTCGACCGCAATGGCAAGATGCTGTCGCGCTACCCGCATGTCGAAGAGCTGATCGGCAGGGACTTCAAGGACGCGCCGCTGATGCGCAAGATGCTGGCCGAAGGTGGCCGGCACACCCTGCGCGTCAGGGGCCCGATCGACGGCGACGAGCGCCTCGGCTCCGGCGCCTCGCTTTCGCATTTCCCGCTGGTCATCGTCGCGACCAACACCACGAGCGCGGCGCTGGCCGACTGGCGGCAGCAGACCGGTTTCATGGTCACCACCGCCGCGCTTTCGGCGACTGTGATTGCGCTGATCCTGTTCCTGATCGTTCGCCAGATCAGCCGGCAGAATCGGGAGGCGCAGCAGCGGCTGGAAGCGGAGCGAGGGCGGCTCGACACCGCCTTGAACAACATGTCGCAAGGGTTGATCCTGTACGATGCAGCCGGATACATCGTCACCTGCAACCGCCGCTACGCCGACATGTTCGGCCTCTCCCACGACGTCATCAAGCCCGGCTGTCACATCCGCGAGGCGATGTATCATCGCAAGGAGCGCAGCGCGTTCGAAGGCGATGTCGAGGCATTTTGCGCCGACGTCATGAGGATCGTCGCGGAGGGCACGGTCTCCACCAGAAGCCATCACTTGCCGAGCGGCCGCGCTTTCCAGGTCATCAACACCCCACTCGCGCAGGGCGGGTGGGTGGCCACGATCGAAGACATCACCGAACGCCGCAATCTGGAGCAGGAACGCGACCGCAACTACATGTTCCTACGCGAGATCATCGACCACATCCCATCGCAGATCACGGTGAAGGATGCTCAAACGCGGCAATATCTGCTCGTCAACCGGACCGCCGAAGAGCAATTCGGCCAATCGAGTGAAAACATCGTTGGCAAGACTCCCTTCGACATTTACCCGGATGCCTCCGCCAGAGTCGTCACCGACGACGACAGCAAGGCGCTGCAGATGACCGAGGGATTGTTCAAAGACGAACATGCCTGGCAGAGCCAGGCCAAGGGGATGCGCTACATCACCTCGACCCGGATCGGGATCCGCGACAATTCCGGCGAGCCGCGTTACCTCATCAACGTGGTCGAGGACGTCACCGAACGACGGCGCGCCGACGAAAAGATCGCGCATATGGCGCATTACGATGCGCTCACCGACCTACCCAACCGGACGCTATTCCGCGAGCAGATCGAGCGCGAACTTGAGAAGGTCGGCGGCGGCAGTCAGTTCGCGCTGCTCTATATCGACGTCGACGAGTTCAAGGGCATCAACGATTCGCTCGGCCATCACGTCGGCGACGAGCTGTTGAAGGGAATCGCCGCCCGCATCCGCGGCTGCCTCGGACAGGACGACCTGATCGCGCGGCTCGGCGGCGACGAATTCGCGGTGATCCAGACCGGCATCAAGTCGTCCGCCGACGTGGTGTCATTCGTGACGCGGATCTTCGAGGCGATCCGCCGGCCCTATCACTGCTTCGGCCATCAGCTCTCCACCGACGCCAGCATCGGCATCGCGATGGCGCCGCAGGACGGCACCGATCTCGACCAGCTCATCAAGAATGCCGATCTCGCGATGTACGGCGCCAAGGCCGGAGGACGCCGCACTCACCGCTTCTTCGAGCCGGAGATGGATGCGAGCGCCAAGGCGCGCCTGAGCCTGGAGCAGGATCTGCGGCAGGCCCTGGTGAACGGCGGTTTCGAGATCCACTATCAGCCGCTGGTCGACTTGCGCACCAATGAGGTCACAGGCTGCGAGGCGCTGCTGCGCTGGCGGCATCCCGAGCGCGGCATGGTGTCGCCGGCGGAGTTCATTCCGATTGCCGAGGACACCGGCCTGATCAACGAGCTCGGCGACTGGGTGCTGCGCATGGCCTGCAACGAGGCCGCGACCTGGCCGGCGCATGTGCGTGTCGCGGTCAACGTCTCGCCGGTGCAGCTCAAATGCGACACGCTGGCACTGCGGATCGCCGGCGCGCTCGCCGCTTCCGGACTTGCCCCCTCCCGGCTCGAGCTCGAGATCACCGAGGCCGTGCTGATCCGCGACGACGAGGCGGCGCTCTCGATCCTGCACCAGCTCCGCGCCATCGGCGTGCGCATCGCGCTCGACGATTTCGGCACCGGCTATTCCTCGCTCAGCTATCTGAAGCGCTTCCCGTTCGACAAGATCAAGATCGACCGCTGTTTCGTCGCTGATATCGCCGAGACGAGCGGCGCGCCCGTGATCGTGCAGGCGGTGGTGAACATCGCCGCCGCCAGCAACATGACCACGGTCGCGGAGGGCGTCGAGACCGAGGCGCAGCGCGAGATGCTGCGTGCGCTCGGCTGCACGGAGATGCAGGGTTATCTCTTCAGCAGACCGAAGCCGGCCGGCGAAGTGCGAAAGCTGTTCGGTCCGAGCCATGCCTTGCCGGTGGCGGCGGTGGCCTGAGATGGCGAAGCCGGGGAAAACGCCAGCCAAGACGGTCGACGTTGCGGATTCCTATGCCGTGCGGCTGATGCAGCATCTGGTGGTGCCGACCTTCGTGATCGACCCCAAGCGCCGCGTCGTGATCTGGAACAGAGCCTGCGAGCGGCTGACCGGTGTCGCCGCCTCCGAAGTGATCGGCACCAATAAGCACTGGCAGGCCTTCTACGAGAGCAGGCGCCCTTGCCTCGCCGACCTCGTCGCGCTCGACCGCCCGGAACAGCTGCCGGCGTTCTATTCGGAATATGCCGCGCGCGGTCATAACGGGCTCGGCTTCAGCGCCGAAAACTGGTGCGTGATGCCGAAGCTCGGCAGCCAGCTCTATCTCGCCATCGACGCCGGCCCCATTCACGACGAGGCCGGCCATCTGATCGCGGTGGTGGAGACTTTGCGCGACCTTACCGACCAGAAGCGCGCCGAGATGGCCCTGAAGGAGCTTGCCACCAAGGACGGGCTGACCGGCCTGTCGAACCGCCGCGCGTTCGACCAGATGCTGATGAGTGAATGGGCCCGCGCCCAGCGGACGCAGAAGCCCATGGCGCTGCTGTTCGTCGATGTCGATCATTTCAAGCTGTTCAACGACCGCCACGGCCACCAGAGCGGCGACGAATGCCTGCGCGCGGTCGCGTCCGTCGTCAGCCGGTATGCCGTGCGCCCGCTCGATCTCGCCAGCCGTTATGGCGGCGAGGAATTCGCGCTGATCCTGCCGGACATGGGTTGCGATGCCGCCTGCGCCATCGCCGACGAAATCCGCTGCGCGGTGATGGCCTTGCGGGTCACCCACGGCGCCATCGGGGCCGGCGAGCACGTCACCCTGAGTGTCGGCGTCGCCAGCCACATTCCGGACGAAACCGACGACAGCCCCCAACGGCTGCTGGGCGCGGCCGACCAGGCGCTCTATGCGGCCAAACGGCTCGGCCGCAACCGCGTCATGTGCTCCGAACGGCTGCTCGCCGAGTTCGCCAAGCTCGGGCGGGACGGCGTGCCGGTTCCTGACCGCGCGACTCGTAAATCAGCCTAGCCCAAATCAGCCTGGACGAAGCCGGCGGAAGCGGTTGCCCACCCTCCGCCAATCGGCTAAATGAACCTCGACTAGCACCCGTAGCTCAGCTGGATAGAGCGTTGCCCTCCGAAGGCAAAGGTCACACGTTCGAATCGTGTCGGGTGCGCCAGTCTCCTCCAGTGCGCGTTGGAGGCACCCTCACCCGATTTGCGTTGTTACCCCGCCCGCTCAGGTCATCGCCTGCTCGGCGCAAGCCCACCTCAATTCAGCATCGAGATGATCGCCTGAACCTGGTCGGAAGCCGACGTGACCAGTCCGGCGTACGACGTCTGACCGTGTGCGGCCGCCTTCAGGATGCATTCGGCGACCGCCGCCTTCAGGCCGAACACCGACTGATCGGGCGGCACGCTGGCCATCACGGCCTCCAGCGCCTGACGCATCGTTCGAATGAGTTCGGAGCTGTATTGCATGGGCTGTCCTCCGCAGGCTCATATTAGAGCGCGTGGCCATGCTGGCCACTCACAAGCCTGAGATTGTTTTTGATGAAGTGGGACATCCCGGAGCGGCGGCCAGCCTGTCTCGAGCGCTGAACCACACCCACCTCGCGCTTCTCATCGCTCGATTGTATCATCTTGCCATGAGCGAATCCGACACGGCGACCGGCGAAGCTTCGCCCGTCCGCAAGATCATCCATATCGACATGGATGCCTTCTACGCGTCCGTGGAACAACGCGATCATCCGGAGCTGCGCGGAAAGCCGGTCGCCGTCGGAGGCTCCGCGGAACGTGGCGTCGTCGCGGCCGCCAGTTATGAGGCCCGCGAGTTCGGCGTTCGCTCTGCCATGCCATCCGTGACGGCGAAGCGACAATGTCCCGATCTGATCTTCGTCAAGCCGCGCTTCGAGGTCTACAAGGCGATCTCTAGGCAGATCCGCGACATCTTCGCGGAGCATACCCCGCTCATCGAGCCGTTGTCGCTCGACGAGGCCTATCTCGACGTGACGGAAAACCTGCAGGGCATCCCGCTGGCGCGTGATGTTGCGCTCAGGATCCGCGAGAGGATCAAGGCCGAGACGGGCCTCAACGCTTCGGCCGGCATCTCCTACAACAAGTTCCTGGCCAAGCTCGCCTCCGATCATCGCAAGCCCAACGGTCAGTTCGTGATTTCACCGGAGATGGGACCCGCCTTCGTCGAGACCCTGCCGGTCGGAAAATTCCATGGGATAGGCCCGGCCACGGGTGCGAAGATGAACGCGCTCGGCATGTTCACCGGTCTCGATATTCGTCGTCAGACGCTGGAGTTCATGAATGCCAATTTCGGCAAGTCGGGCGCCTATTACTACTGGATTTCGCGCGGTGTCGACGAACGGCCGGTCCGGGCCAACCGGGTCCGCAAGTCCATCGGCGCGGAGACCACGTTCTCAAGCGATCTCACCGAATTCGACGCGCTGGTCGCCGAGCTCAAGCCGCTCGTCGACAAGGTGTGGCGCCATTGCGAGGCGACGGGCAGCCGTGGCCGCACCGTCACCTTGAAGATCAAGTTTGCCGACTTCGAGATCATCACGCGCAGCAGGTCCGCTCTTTCGCCGGTTGCAGGCCGGGACGATCTTGAGCGGCTGGCTTGCGGCCTGCTCGAAGTCGAGATTCCGCTGCCCAAGAGCGTCAGGCTGCTGGGGGTCTCGCTGTCTTCCCTCCAGGCCGGGGACGATGCGGAGCCGCCGCAGCTGACTCTCGGCATCTGAACCAAACCGACGGGCTTTCGGCGGACGCAGAGAGCCACGTCGAGCGCGCTCGCAACGCGAATCTACGGTGGCGGGTTTTCAGACTCGCCGCCGAAGGACGATCCGCTGGGCCCGATCAATGCCTCACGTGCTCGAACACGACGATCACGCCCGTCGGTTCGGGCTCGTGTGCCATCAGGCGGGTCAGCTCGGAATCGCCCCAATCGGCGAGGCTGACGACTTCGCCGCTCTGACGCTCGGTGCCGGGCGGCGCCGTGGGCTCGACGACCTTCAGCCCCGTCTCATCGACGAAGAAAGTGTGCTCGCCGAACATGCTGTTGAGCTGCGGCATCGCGGGATGCTCGTCGGGCAGCACTTGAGCGCCGAGCTGGTTGACGGTCTGCTTCACCTGTTCGGATGTGAGCTTCATGAGCTGCTCCGTTTCTGTCACGTCGGTTTCACTGAGCTGAGCCAGAGCGGGCGTTCCCTGCGCTGATGTTCGCCTGGCCCAATCTCCCGAACAGGTGCTACGCACAAATGTTCCGGAGAAATGCATTTCGTGATCGCGCGTCGCGTCTGCCGCGCTTGCGGCACCAGATCGCCACAGGATGCACATGATTCAACATCCCAAGAGCCAAATTCCAAGAGCTGATTTCAAGAGCCGAATTCGTTACTCGCTTCTGTTCTCGCCAACAGAGTGCGCGCAGATGCGTGACAGATATGTGTAGGACAACCCGGTCTCCTCGGCCCAGGCGTTGAACTGCGCCTGCACCTTGGCGAGATCGCCCTTCGACTTCACCTCTTCGGCAATGTCGAGACCGGCATCGCGCAGGCAGGCCACGACGTCCCTGGACGTCACAAAGCCGTCCCAGCCGACGAACCGCAGCAGCATCTGGCCGGTATTGCCACCCAAACGGCTGCCGCGCTTGCTTAGAAGCTCGAGCAGGCCGATCTGGTCGGACGGCGGCCACTTCGTCAGAAACCTGCCGAAGCTGCCGTGCTCTCTTGCGATCTCCTGGACGAAGGCCGCGTTGTCGCGCACCGACATGATCTTGGCACCGTTGCGCACGATGCGCGCGTCGCGCAGCAGGTCCTCCCAATAATCCTCCGGCTGGAAGGTGAGCTTGGCCGGTTGGAAACGCAGGAAGGCGTCTTCAAACCCGTCCCATTTCGTCTCGATCACGCTCCAGGCAAAGCCCGCGCAAAACACACGCTTCGTCATCTCTGCGAGGATGCGGTCGTCGCCGCGTTTGGCGAGGCCCTTCAGGTCGGGCTTTTCCGGCATCAGCTTTTCGAGCGCCTTGGGCCCGCCCTTGCGTTTTTCGGCGCGCGCACGAATGGTCTTGAAGGAGGTCATTGGGAGACACGCGATTGAGGGTGTGCCACGACACCAGAATTCGACGCTCGGGTCCAGCTCCGCCACGTCCGCCGACTTCGGTCGCGCTTGCTCGGTTCGCGGCAAGCCCGGCTATCGCGACAGACGCTTCGCGAGATGGACCGACTGCCAGTCTCCGAGACCGGTGTCCTCGAACCCCGCTTTCTTCGCAAGACCGCGCATCTCGGCGTTCACGCGCGCGGTCTCGGCTGCAATCATCTCGTGACCGAGATCGCTCGCGTGCCTCTCCATCGCCGTCATCATCTGGAGGCCGACGCCCTGGCGCTGAAAGCCATCGGCAACAGAGATGGCGAAATCACCATGCCGTGCAGCCGCATCGTAGGCGTATCTGGTTTCGCCGATGATCGTGCCCTGCCCTTCGTGCCTGATCTCGGCGAGCAGGGTGAAATGACCGGGATTGCTGGTCTTGGCGACGCATTCGGCCGCGATCATTGCAAAGTCCGCCCGCGCGCCCATGAAGCGCTTGTTGCGCGATGTCGTGGAGAGGCTCGTGAAATAGATCGAGAGGATCTCGACATCGGACGCGCTGGCCGGCCTGATACGAAGCGTGGCGTTGCCTTCGGCTGACTCGACAATGGCATCCAGCAACGGCTGTGACATGCGCGCGGCTCTCGGCAGGTTGCATCGAATGCAGACCTAGCCGAGACGGCGCGCTTACCGCTTGGACGGTGCTGCCAATCTTGCGGCCGAAAACGAACAGTTCGTTGCTCGGTGCCGGGCGTCACACGCGAGAGAGTGAAGGCACCTCCTCCGGCACGATCGCCTGGAGGCCGCCGAAGCGACGCTCGCGGCCGTGGAAGGAGGCCAGGGCCGCAGCGAGATCGCCCGCGTCGAATTCGGGCCACATCCGCTCGGTGAAGTGCAGCTCGGCATAGGCACCTTCCCAGAGCAGGAAGTCCGACAGCCGTTTCTCACCCGAGGTGCGGATGATGAGGTCGACGTCGCGCAAACCGGCCTCGCCGGTGACGAGCTGCGAGAACGCCTCGCGGGTGAGACTCGTCAGCGCCGCCGCCTTCGCCGCCGCGTTGAGGATGGCGTCGCGGGCGGAATAGTCGACGGCGATGCGCAGATGAAGCGTGCCGCCGTGCGCGGTGGCATCTTCCGCGCGCGCGATCGCATTGGCGATACCGTCGGGCAGGCGGTCTCGCCGGCCGATCACGGTGAGGCGCACGCCGTTCTTGACCAGGCTCTGCACCTCGTTGCCGAGGTAGAATCTCAGAAGCGTCATCAGCGCGGCGACCTCGGCCTTCGGCCTTCGCCAATTGTCGGTCGAGAAGGCGTAGAGCGTCAGCGTGCCGATGCCCTGCTTGGGCGCGGCCTCGACGATGCGGCGGATCGCCTCGACGCCGGCCTCATGGCCGCGCACGCGCGACAGGCCGCGCCGCGTCGCCCATCTGCCGTTGCCATCCATGATGATGCCGACGTGAAGCTTCTCGTTGCGGGACACAAGGTCACTTTGCATTGCAAAGTCTCCGGTCAAAAAAGGGGGAGGATCAGGTCGAGACGATACCGAGACGGCCGAGCGGCGCCGCCTCGCGGCCGGCAGCCTTGGCTGCGTCGCGCACCAGGCGTTCGAGCACGGCGAGATAGTCGAGGAAGCGGCGGCGGCCGGCCTTGGTCAGGCGACAGGTCGTGTGCGGGCGATTGCCCTCATAGCCCTTGGTCACCTCGACGAGGCCGGCTTCCTGGAGCACGGCGAGATGCCGGCTGAGATTGCCGTCGGTGAGGCCGCAGAGCTGCTTGAGATCGGCGAACGCCAGACCTTTCGGATGCGCCATCAGCGAGGTCAGAAGTCCGAGCCTCGCCTTCTCGTGGATCACGCGGTCCAGTCCTTCATAAGAGAACGGTGCGCTGTCAATCTTCGACATCATGGTCTCCCGATGCGAAATACAGAATGCCCGCCATCACCGATTGCCCGATCACGAAGGGCAGGCCCATGGTCCATGGCGACAGCGTATGGGTCTGGCTCGCGAGCACCACCACCGCAAAGCCGGATATGAAATACCAGGCGCCGGCGAGCGCCACGGTGCGCGGCAGCGAACGGACGGAGGCAAAAATGCCGAGCGACACCAGGATCTGCCACAGGCCCGGCAGCAGCCACAGCGTTTCGCCCGCGAACTTCCACATCACCACCGCAAGCAGCACACCGGCAACGCCAGCGGGCAGGAATTGCTCGACAGCCTGGTGGATCATGGCATCAGCGAGGCCCGAATGATGGCGGCGCGAACGCGCGCGCATCTCGATGCCGATGATCAGGCCGGAGAGCGCGGCGGCAATGAACCAGCCGAAGAAGAAGCCGAGCGGTTCGCTGGTGGCATCACCAAGCAGCCAGAATTCCAGGATCGCGGTGAGAAGCGCGACCGCGCCGGTCGCGGCCATCGTCGCCGGGCCGTAACCGCGAAATGCCGTGCCTGCCGCAATCTGGCTGCGGATCGCCACGATGTCGGCCAGTGCCTTGTCGAGATCGCGCATTGGCAACGCCAAAACCTCGCTCCGCCTATCCCTGCCGGGTCTATCGGTCCGTTACTTTGTACCGCAAAGTATATCGGATTGCAAAGTAAAGGCAAGTCCCGAAGTCGCCCGAGAGGATCCGTCCTCAACAGACAACTGCCGGTTGCGCGAGACGTCCTCCCGCAGATAAGATGCGCGCGAACGCGCTGGGGGGAGAGTATGTGGCTTAAGTCATTCATCGTTGCGTCATTGTTGCAGGTGAGCGTCGTCACCGCAGCACAGGCAGCCGGCCCATTCGGCAGCGTCAAAATCGGCAACTGGGTCGGCGGCGCGTTCAGCAATGACGAAACGGGAGCCTTCTCGCATTGTGCCGCGACGGCGCCTTATGCCAACGGCGTCATTCTCGTCGTCGGCCAGAATGCCGGGGGCTCGTGGATCTTGAGCTTTGCCAGTCCCAGCTACCGCTTCAAGCAGGGCGAGAACGCCGCGATCGACGTCATCTTTGACGGACAGGAGCAGGCCAGACTGTTCGCCACGGCCAACCAGACGAACATGCTCAGCTCCGTCATGCCTGCCAACGTGGTACGAACGTTTCAGAAGGCAAGCCTGATGGTCGCGACGAGCGGCCGCACCGTGCTGAATTTCGACCTGACCTCGGCCAGGCCCGTGATTGCGGCACTGGCCAATTGCGTCACCAAGGTGAAAGCCGACGGGCTCGACAAGGCCGGCGACTTCACCAAGATCGCCGCCAAGCCGCAGCCAGCGCCGGACAAGCAGGGACCGCCAGCCAACGGCAGCAAACCTGCCAGAGCCAAGAGCGGCACCGGGTTCGTCGTGAGTGCCAGCGGACACGTCGTCACCAATAACCATGTGATCAATGGCTGCATCGGCGACATCAAGGGCAATCTCACGGGCGAAGCCGGAATGGTTTTGCGCGTGGTGTCGAGCGACGCCAACAACGACCTCGCGTTGCTGCAGGCGCCGTCGACGACCATGTTCAAGGAGTTCGCCCGGATCCGCGACCGCTCGATCCGCTCCGGCGATTCCGTCGTCGCGATCGGCTTTCCCTTCCATGGGCTGCTAACTTCGGACTTCACCGTCACGACCGGCATCGTCAGCTCGCTCAGCGGCATGCGCAACGATTCGCGTTTCCTGCAAATCAGTGCGCCGGTGCAGCCCGGCAATAGCGGCGGCCCGCTGTTCGACACCACCGGGCAGATCGTTGGCGTCGTTACGGGAAAGCTGGACGGATTACGGATGGCCGCTGCGACCGGCAACATCCCCGAAAACATCAACTTCGCGATCAAGACCGGCGCGTTGCGCGACTTCCTCGACAACTCCGTGGTGCCTTACCAGACTGCCGAACCGAAAGGCGAGATCAAGACCACAGACATCGCGGGCAATGCGCGGCCCTACACGATGCTGATCTCATGCAACGGAATCGAGCAGGCCGACGCGAAGCGGTAGCGGCAACGCGGGCCGGCTGGAGGCGTCGAGCCTATACGAGGCGCTCCAACCGGGCTGAAGTCAGCCAGCTCGCTAGTACGGCGCGACGGGGCGCGGCCGCCGGTGCGATCGCGGTTGCGCCGGAGAAACCTGGCTGTAGGCAAAGCGGGGATTGCGATCGCAGTACAGCAGCCGGCCGGACACGCTGGCTTGGCATTGTTCATAGCTGCTGTAGGAGCATTCCCCCGGATAATCATACTCACCGCCCTGGGCACACCAAGGATAGTCGCGCGCCGCTGCCGGCGTAACCGTCGCGAAGCCGGCAAGGGCTGTCACGCCGAGTGCCACCAGCACCAATTGCGTCTTACGCATGATCTACTCCTCTCTTCACAGCGCATCATACGCGCCATATACCCATCAGGTTTCACGAAGCCGCTTTATTCCAGCTCAATGGCACGGCATCCAAGAAAAAAGCCCTGCCGAACGGCAGGGCTCCATTCCCGGACATCACAAGATCGCTACTCGACCTTCAGGCCGGCGAACTCGACCACCTTCTTCCATTTCTCGGTCTCGGCCTTGATCTCGTCGCCGAACGCCTCGGGCGTCTGCGCCCGCGGCTCGCCGCCGAGCTCGACCAGGCGCTTGGCCATGTCCGGCTCCTTTATCAGCGTGTTGATCTCGCTGTTGAGCTTGGCGATGATCTCCTTGGGCGTGTTCTTCGGCGCCCCCATGCCGAACAGCGCGCTCGCCTCGTAGCCCTTCACGGTCTCGCCGATCGCCGGCACGTCGGGCAGCTGCGGCGAGCGCTCCGCCGTGGTGACGCCGATGGCGCGGAGCGAGCCGGAGCGGATGTGCTGGATGATCGAGGGCATGTTGTCGAAGATCACCTGCACCTGGCCGCCGAGCATGTCGGTGATCGCGGGTGCGGCGCCGCGATAGGGCACGTGCTGCATCTTGCAGCCCGTCAGCGCCATGAACATCTCGCCGGACAGATGCACCGAGGTGCCGTTGCCCGAGGAGGCCATGTTGACCTTGCCGGGGTTGGCCTTCACGTATTCGATGAACTCGGCGACGGTCTTGGCCGGCACGTCCTTGTTGACGGTCATCACGTTCGGCACGCGCTGGAACGAGGCGACCGGCGCGATATCGCGCACGAAGTTGAATTTCAGGTTGGTGTAGAGCGAGGCGTTGATGAAGTTGGCCGGATTGACCAGTTGCAGCGTGTAGCCGTCGGGTTCGGCGTTGACGACCGATTCGGTGGCGATATTGTTGCCGGCACCCGGCTTGTTTTCGATCACGAATTGCTGGCCGAACTTCTCCGACAACCGCTGGCCGATCAGGCGCGCCAGGATGTCGGTGGCTCCGCCCGGCGGATAGCCGACCACCCATTTCACCGGATGGGTCGGGTAATCGGCGGCAAGGGCCTTCGACAGCGGGCTGGCTGCAAGCGGACTGGCGGCGAGCAGGCTCAGCGCGGTACGGCGTGTGATCATCTCAAGGGTTCTCCCAACGTGTTGTTCTTGAAGCCAGATAGCTTGAAAATGGCGTCGGCGCGGTTGTAACAAAGCTTGCCGCAGGCGGAAAGTACACGGGGCGCATCACGACGAAAGGATAAGGCATGGCGGTCAAGGTCGAAGCCCTCGATCATCTCGTGATCAACGTCGCGGACGTCGCAGTGACCGCCGAGTGGTACGGCAAGATTCTCGGCATGGAAGTCAAGGTGTTCGACCCCGGCGGCGGCAAAGCGCCGCGGACGTCGCTACAATTCGGTAACCAGAAGATCAACGTCCGGCCGCGCGATGCCGACAAGGTGGAGTGGTTCACCGCGGACCACCAGACCGCCGGCAGCGAGGATCTGTGCTTCCTCACCTCCGCCAGCCCCGACGAGGTGGTGGCGCATTTGAAGGCACATGGCGTTGCGATCGAAGAGGGCCCGGTTCCCAAGCAGGGCGCCCGCGGCACGCTGCGCTCGGTCTATTGCAGGGATCCGGATGGCAGCCTGATCGAGATTTCGTCATACGAGGACGGCGGCCGGTAAGGCCAAGCCGCCTGCCCCACGCACCGTCGCATGAGGGCTGAGAGAGCAGGAAGACGCAATCATCAAAACGCGGCCGCCGGCAAGATGCAGGCTGCACGGGAGGACATATGCCGACTTCGCAAGCCGCCGCCGGAATCGTCGGCCCATTCGACGGGCTCGATGTGCCTTGGCTGCTGAAGATGCGGGCTGACGTGCGCAGCTCACATCCGTTCCTGATCTGGGCGCCGTTCGACGCGCCTGCGCGGCGCTGGAGCTATGGCGAGTTTCACGAGCGGGTCGGCGCGCTCGCGGCGGGACTGACGAAGCGCGGCGTGAAGCCGGGCGAATATGTGCTCATTCACCTCGACAATTGCATCGAGGCGCTGCTGGCCTGGTTCGCCTGTGTCGAACTCGGCGCCATCGCGGTGACCACCAACACGCGCTCGGCGCCGGCCGAACTCGACTATTTTGCCGATCATTGCGGCGCGGTCGCCGCGATCACACAGCCGGCCTATGCCGAGATCGTCGCGCAGAATTGCCGCAACATCCGCTGGATGGCGGTGACTTCGCACGATGCGGGCGCGCCGCCCGGGAACCCGGTCTCACGCGGCGACAGCTTTGAGGAGCTGTTCGCCGATAGCGCCGACCGTCCCAGGCGCGCGATCGATCCGCTCGCGCCGTGCAGCGTGCAATACACCTCGGGCACGACATCGCGCCCCAAGGCGGTGCTGTGGACCCACGCCAACGCGCTGTGGGGCGCCAAGATCAACGCCGCGCACGAAGACCTGCACGCAAGCGACGTGCATCAGGCCTATCTGCCGCTGTTCCACACCAACGCGCTGGCCTATTCGATGCTGGCGACGCTATGGGTCGGCGCCACCTGCGTGATCCAGCCGCGCTTTTCCGCCAGCCGGTTCTGGGGCGCTGCGCGCGAGCACGGCTCGACCTGGACCTCGACGATCCCGTTCTGCATGAAGGCGCTGCTCGAACAGGACATCCCGCGCGATCACAAATTCCGTCTGTGGGGCACCGCGATCAACGAGCCGCCGGCCTTCGCCGCCTTCGGAGTCAAGATCATCGGCTGGTGGGGCATGACCGAGACCATCACCCACGGCATCGTCGGCGAGATCGACCAGCCCAACATCCCGATGTCGATCGGCCGCGCCGCGCCGGAATATGAAATCCGCATCACCGACGACGACGGGCGGCCGACCGAAATCGACGGCACCGGAAATCTCTCGATCAAGGGCATTGTCGGCCTGTCGCTGTTCGCCGAATATCTGCACAACGAAAAGGCGACGCGCGAGAGCTTCGACGAGCACGGCTTCTTTCTCACCGGCGACCGCGTGGGGCGGCTGGAGAACGGCTACATTCGCTTCGCAGACCGCAGCAAGGACATGCTGAAGGTCGGCGGCGAGAACGTCGCGGCGTCGGAGATCGAGCAGGTGGTCGCACTGGTCCCCGGCGTGCGCGAGGCCGCCGTGGTGGCGAAGACGCATCCAATGCTGGACGAGGTGCCGGTCGTCTTCATCATCCCGCAGGGTGGCGTCGCCGGTGCCCGGCCTGATCTGCACGACGCCGTGATGGCCGCCTGCCGCGCCGGCCTTGCCGACTTCAAGATGCCGCGCGAGATCCGCTTCGTCGACGACATGCCGCGCTCGACGCTGGAGAAGGTGGCGAAGGCGGAGCTGAGGAAGATGGTGGGGTAGCACGAGCGATTACCACAATGTCGTCCTGGCTTTCGCCAGGACGACACCGGAGTTCAGAACGATCCCAGCGCCACTGGGCGGAACGCTTGCAACAGCTGCTGGTCCAGCTTGCCGCCCATGCCTTCCATCATCGCAAACGCGCGCGAGTGGGTGAAAGGCATGCGATAGGCGCGCTTCTCCACGAGTGCCGCGTAGATGTCGACGATGGTCGTGACCCGCACGATATCGCTGATCTGGTTCGACGAGAGATTGTTGGGATAGCCGGAGCCGTCGAGGAATTCGTGGTGATGCAGCACGACGTCCAGCATCTCCGGCGGGAAGCCGCCTTGAGCCGCGAGCGCGTCATAGCCGCGGCGCGGATGCTGGCGGACTTCAGCCATCTCCTCGTCGGTGAGCTTGCCGGGCTTGTCGAGCAGCGCGGAGGGAACGAAGGCCTTGCCGACATCGTGCAGCAGCGCGGCACGGGTCAGCCGGCGCTGGTCGTCCTCGCGCATGCCGAGGTGCTGGGCGAAGGAGACCGCAAATCCGGTCACGAACAGGCAATGCCGGTAGCTGCCGACATGGTGGCAGCCCACCGTGGTGAGCCACTCGCGCAGCGAGGAGTGCTTGATCGCCTTCAGGATCTTGCTTTCGGCGGCGATGATGTCGTCGAAGGTCAGGGGTACGCCGAGCGGCAGCTTCTCGAACATCTTCTTCAGTACCGCGTGCGCGGCCTCGACGCCGCGATTGAGCGTCTTGCCGCGATCGGTCGCGTCATAGACGGCGGTGTCGGGGAAGGCCGCACGGATGCGCTGCAGGATGTCCTCGGGCTGAAGCGGCCGCGAGATGGTGTCGGTGGCGCCCAGCGCCCAGGCCTGCATGGTGCCGTGATGCAGGGCGTCCGCAAGCACGAACAGACGAGGCATGGCGCGATAGGCGTCGCCGCGCAGCTTGTTGCGCACCCGCTGCACGCTGTCGGGCGAGCGCAGATTGATGTCGACCACGAGGCCGGAGAGATCGCGCGAGGGCTGCTCGGGGAGCTCCTGCGTCGTTACCGTGGCAACGTCGCCGACCGCCTTGAGAATGCTGGCGAGCTGGGTGCTCTCGTCGCTCCGGTCGGAGGCGAGCAGAAGCCGGCGTTTGGCGGCGGGTTTGGCTGAGGCGTTCATGGCTTCCCCAAGAGCACGGGCGTGTTTCGGGCAAAAGCCTAAGCCGGATCAGGTTCTCCGGCCCTTAAGAGGCGTGCTCAATGGAACCCTGCGGAATCTGGGACAATTTTACGGAATTCGCGTCCCCGGCGGCTCCAATCAAAAACCTCGAAAACAACCCCATGCACAGTAGAGATGTGGTTGCAAACACAGGGCTTTTTTAACGACGAATCCGCCGGGGGCTGCCCCCGGCGGATCATGTCAGGTCAACAATCGCAACCAGCCTTACGCCTTCATCGCGCCCTTCACGGCTTCGGCCGTGATCGGCAGGGCCCGGACGCGGGCGCCCGAGGCGTTGAAGATGGCATTGCCGATCGCGGGTGCGATCACTGTAACCGCGGGTTCGCCGACGCCAGTGGCCTTTTCGCCATTGGCGATCACGGCGATCGCGACCTCCGGCACCTGGCTCATGCGCAAGGGCGTGTAGCTGTCGAAATTGGTCTGTTCGATGCCACCGTCCTTCAGCGTCGCCTTCTCGTACATCGCCAGCGACAGGCCCCACAGCGCCGCACCCTCGACCTGGGCGCGGATGTTGTCGGGATGCACCTGCGTGCCGACGTCGGTGGCGACCGTGAGCTTCTTCACGGTCACCTCGCCCGAGGGCGCAACGGCGACATGGGCGACGCAGGCCGTCCAGCTCGCGGTCGCGCGTTCCTGCGAGGAGACGCAGGCCACGCCCATGCCCTCACCTTTCGGCAGCTTCCTGCTGCCGTAGCCGGCAAGGCCCATCGCGGCGAGCAGCGTGTTGCGCAGCCGCTGCGCGCCGCCGTCGTTCTTGCCGGCGCCGTCGAGCAGCGAGATGCGGAACTGCGCGGGGTCCTTGCCCGCCGCCGCCGCGATCTCGTCGATCATGCTCTCGACCGCCCAGAAGGTCCAACCCGGCGCGACCGAGCGGAGCTGGCCGGACGGCGTGGCGTTGTGCGCCATCTCGTTCTTGATCGCGCGCACATGATGGTTGGGCACGGTGTAGAAGAAGTCGGCCCCGTTCACCGTGAAGGAGTCGAGCGGACCCTTCTTGTCCACCGACGGCGTCAGGAAATCAGGGATTCCCCAGCGCTGGGTCGGCCACGCCGAAACCACGTCGTGGCTGAGCGCGACGAGCTTACCGTCGCCGTCCACGCCCGCCTTTACTTTTTGATAGGTGAGCGGACGCGAGAAATCCATCGTCATGTCGTTCTCGCGCGTGTAGATCACCTTTACCGGCTTGCCGATGGCCTTCGCCGCCTGCACCGCCGGAATCATCATGTCGGCATCGAGCCTGCGGCCAAAGCCGCCGCCGAGCCACATCTGATGCATGACCACGAACTTCGGATCGATCCCGGCCGCACCCGCCGCGATCGCGCCGGAGCGCGTTGCGAACTGGTTGCCGGAATAGATGTGCAGGATCTCGCCCTTGAACTCCGCAGTGGCGTTCATCGGCTCCATCGGCGCATGGATATTGATGCTGGTGGTGTACTCCGCCTCCAGCACCTTGGCCGCCGTGCCGAACGCCGCCGCGGGATCGCCGTCCTTGACGAAGAACTGGCCGGAATCCTCCTGCTTCTGAAGCCGCATGGCCTCGTCGAGCAGCGACTGGCTCGACACCTTCGCGTTTGGACCGCCGTCATAGGCGATCTTGAGCGCCTGCGCCGCCTTCTTGGCGTTGGCATAGGTGCCGGCGACCGCGACGACCCAGCCCGAGGTCGTTCCGGTCTTGTCGTCGAGGGTGACGGCCTTGATGAAGCCCGGCACTTTCTTGGCGGCACTGTCGTCGACCGATTTCACCGTGGCGCCGAAGCGCACGGGCGGCGTCACGACCGCGCCATAGGCCATGCCTGGCAGCATCACGTCGATGCCGTATTTGGCCGTGCCGTTGGTCTTGGAGGGAATGTCGAGCTGCGGCACCGACACGCCGATCATGGTGTATTGATCCGGCGTCTTCAGCTTGATCGCCTTCAGCTCGTCCGGCGTGAAGGTTTTTGTCGCCTTGCCGCTCTTGACGACATCGGCGAAGGACATCGCCTTCTTCGACTTCGGGTGCGAGATCATGGAATCGCGCACCACGAGCTCCGACGCCGGCACGCCCATCGCGGCGGCCGCGCCTTCTGTCAACGCCATCCGCCCGGCAGCGCCGGCGCGGCTCATGGCCTCGAAGTTCATCATGGTCGACCAGCTGCCGCCGGTGATCTGAGCGCCCAACACGGGATCGTTGAACTTCGGATCGTTGGAGGCAAGCTGTATGCGCATGTCGCTCCACTTCGCGCCCAGCTCTTCGGCCACGATCTGCGCCATGGTGGAGGCGATGTGCTGGCCCATGTCGGCCTTGCCGCAGGTGACGGTGACGAGACCATCGGGCGCGATCGCGTACCAAACGCTCGGCTCGAAGTTCGAAGGCGCCGCAAGCGCCTCACCGATGCCGGGCACGCCGGCATAGCCGAGCACGAGGCCGGTGGCCGCTGTGCCGACCAGGAAGGAGCGGCGGCTGAGATCGGTCGCCTCGGGCGTAACGTTGTTCACGTGCTTGTTCATGTGGGCCTCCGTTCGTTGCCGGAGGCGGATGCGGTGCGCATCTCGGTTGCGGCGCGCATGATTGCCTTCTGGATCCGCGAATAGGTCATGCAACGGCAGAGATTGCCGTCCATATGCGCCACGACCTCTTCCTTGGTCGGGTTCGGATTCTTCGCTAGCAGCGAGGCCGCCTGCATGATCTGACCGGACTGACAGTAGCCGCATTGCGGCACCTGTTCGGCGATCCATGCCTTCTGCAAGGGATGGTCGCCCTTGGCGGCGAGGCCTTCGATGGTGGTGATCTTCTTGCCGGCGACATCGCCGACCATGGTCTGGCACGAACGCACGGCTTCACCGTTGACGTGCACGGTGCAGGCCCCGCACAGGCCGGCACCGCAGCCGAATTTGGTGCCGGTCATCTGCAATTGCTCGCGGATCGCCCAGAGGAGCGGCGTGTCGTTCGCCGCATCCACGGACAGACTCCGCCCGTTGATGGTGAGAGTTGGCATAGGCGTCTTCCCCTGCCGGTGCATGAAGCCGCTTACGGCGGCAACTTGAGTAGCGGACGCCCACCGGGCCGGCGCCAGCCTTGATCGCAAGAATGATCGCGTTCAGGCGCGGAGGCAAATGCAATTTGGAATCGATCGAAACAAACGAGGCGCGCGCATCTTGTGCGTTGCGAGAACAGCGGTGATGCAGCGGCTGAACGCAACAGAGTGCACGCCAAGCAGGCAGGCCATCGCATTCAGGCAGTTTCCTCCGAGTAACCCGGCGCGTTAGGATGGGGGAAGACAAGATAATAAGGTGGATGCAATGCCTAAGATCGATCGGGACGGCGTCGGAATCCATTACGAGGTTCATGGCGAGGGCCCGCCGCTGCTGCTCACCCACGGCTACTCATCGACTTCGGCAATGTGGCATGGGCAGGTCGAGGCACTTGCCCGGGATCACAAGCTGATCTTGTGGGACATGCGCGGTCACGGCCAGTCCGACTATCCCGACGATCCCGCCGCTTACAGCGAAGCACTCACCGTCGGCGACATCGCCGCGATCCTCGATGTGGTCGGCACGGAGCGCGCCATCATTGGCGGGCTCTCGCTCGGCGGCTACATGTCGCTTGCGTTCGCTCGCGCGCATCCAAAGCGCGTCCGCGCGCTGCTGATCATCGACACCGGCCCCGGCTTCAAGAAGGACGATGCACGCGAGGCCTGGAATGCGCGCGCGCTCGCCACTGCCGACAAGTTCGACCGCGAAGGGCTCGACGTACTGAAGGCGGCGACGCGCGAGCGCGCCACCGCGAGCCATCGCGATGCCAGGGGATTGGCGCTCGCCGCACGCGGCATGCTGACCCAGCGCGATGCCAAGGTGATTGAGCTGCTGCCGGAGATCAAGGTGCCCAGCCTGATCGTAGTCGGCGCCGACGACACGCCGTTCCTCGCTGCCTCGGACTACATGGCCGCGAAAATTCCCGGCGCACAAAAAGTCGTGATCCCCGCCGCCGGACACGCCGTCAACATCGACCAGCCACAGGCTTTTGTTGACGCGGTGCTGCCTTTCCTGAAGAACTTGCCGGAATAGGTCGGACAGGAACAGTGGCGATGAAGCGAGCTATATTGGCTGCGGGCGCGGTGTTGCTGTCAGCATCCGCGCAAGCCGAGCAATTCGGCGGGACATTGCCCCGCCTGCCCTTCGTCGCGACCTTGTCGAACAACACGCCGCTCGCTTTCGGCATGGATGCCGACCAGACTGCGCGGGCGCTGGGGCAACCGCTGCAATATGTGCGGGGACGCCCCGGCAACGAGATCTATCTCGCCCTTCGCAACATCGGCGGCAGCAGACTGATCCCCACCCGTCACCGCCTGTTCCTGCAATTCCGCCACGGACGGCTGGCGGGCTGGAAGGAGGATTATGGCGAGAACTGGATGTGGGAGTGAGAGTGGTTTTTCATGACGCAGAGCAATCGTCTCTGCGCCATCATGCGTTGGAGCTGCCACATCGTCATGGCCGGGCTTGTCCCGGCCATCCACGATCTTTCCTACCGCACCAAGAACGTGGATGCCCGGGACATAGGCGAGCGGAAGCGACGCCGTCCTTCGGACGGCTACGCCCGGGCATGACGAGTTTGTGGAACGAGCGGAACCCGCAATCGAAGCTAACCAAAAGGACAACCCGCGTGGGACAGGACATCAAGCTGACGGCCTCCGACAAATTCCAGCTCAGTGCCTATCGCGCTGACCCCGCCGGCACGGCGAAGGGCGCGGTGGTGGTGATCCAGGAGATTTTTGGGGTCAACCATCACATCCGCTCGGTCTGCGATCGCCTCGCCGGGGAAGGCTATGTCGCGATCGCGCCGTCGATCTTCGACCGGACCTCGCCGGGCTTCCAGTCCGGCTACTCGCCCGACGAGATCGCGGAAGCGCGCAAGTTCGTCTCCAGTCCAGATTGGGACGCGATGCTGCGCGACACGCAGGCGGCGATCGATGCGGTGAAGAGCGTCGGCCCGGTCGGTATCATCGGCTTTTGCCTGGGCGGCAGCGTCGCCTTCGTCGCGGCGACGCGGCTGTCGGGCCTGAAGGCCGCGATCGGCTATTACGGCGGCGCCGTCGTACGCTTTGCCGACGAGACACCAAAAGTTCCGACACAGCTGCATTTTGGCGAAAACGATGCCGGCATTCCCCTGACCGACGTCGAGACCATCAAGACGAAGCGGCCGGACGTGGAGGTCTTCGTCTATCCGGGCGCGCAGCACGGCTTCCATTGCGACGAGCGGGCGAGCTACGACAAGGCCAGCGCCGACATCGCCTGGCCGCGCAGCATGGAATTTTTCGCGAAGCATTTGAAATCGTAGCGCGCGCGGCTGTCTTCGCTGTCATTCGGGGCTCGCGCTTCGCGCGCCCCGGATGACGAGCAGGAATCGGGTGGCTGCATCCTGCTGCCCGGCGATAGAGCTGACTGATCAAGCCAATTCGCGCCGGGAGATCATGATGCAGCAGGCCAATACGAACATCGTCATCCGCAATCCGTTCGGCACCATGGACGTGCCCGCGCCTGATGATCGCGACGTCATGGACTATGCCGCAACCGCCGCGCTTGCCGGCGATGCGGCTGACGTCAACGCGGCGGCATGGGCAATTATCGCGGCACAGTCAGACCCGCTCGACGGCATCTGGGCCAGCCGCTGGAATGGCGGCGCAGATGCAACCATTGCCGGCGATACGCCACAAGCCTGGAAAGAAGGACGCGCGGAGGTGCGGGTCACAGGCGAGCGCATCTTCCTGCGCTTCGACTGGGACCACGGCCGCCGGCACGGGCTGATCGATACGGCGCGTGATCGCGCGGGTCGCCTGGTCGGGAAATATATCAACCTGACCAACCCGGCGATCACACGGCCATGGGTTGGACTGGTGGTCGACGCCACCAGGATCGACGGATGTTTTCCGAACGGGCGTCTGGATTTCAGGCGGTGAGCTAGAGCTTCGGTTCTGATTGCATCAGAACCGAGGCTCTAGATTCTTTTCTGACGCGCTTTCTTTACGTGAACCGGCATCCACTTCGCTCAAAAACGCTCTAGAACCAGCGCTCGCCGACGAACACGGTGTCGCCGGGGCTCAAGGGGGTGCCGAGCGGCACCACGGCGCGCATGGCGCCGCCGGCTTCGGTGTGCGTGACGGTGACCACGTCGCGCTTGGCGCGGGGCGAGAAGCCGCCGGCGATCGCGACGGCGCTTTCGACCGTCATGTTCGGCACGTAAGGATACTGGCCGGGCGCGGAGACTTCGCCGAGAATGAAGAACGGACGATAGGCCTCGATCTCGACGGCGACCGAGGGCTCGCGGATGTAGCCGTTGCGCAGCCTTGCGGCGATCTCGCCGGCAAGACCCGCGGGGGTGCGGCCGCGTGCCGGCACGCCGCCGATCAGCGGCATGGTGATGGAGCCGCCGGCGTCGATTGCGTAGCTGTTGGTGAGACCTTCCTGGCCGTAGACAACCACGCGCAGCCTGTCGCCGGCGTCGAGATGGTAGGAGGAATCGTAGCGCACCGGCGCCGCCATCGGCGCGGCGTAACCGACCGGCATCGGCGCAGGCGAGGAGGCAAAGGAATTGCTGAGTGCTGCGATGGCACCGCCGCCACTGCCGACGACGACGGGCTGCGGCGCGTTGTACGGCTGGCCATAGGCCATCGAATCGAGATCGGCGCGCGGCTGCACATAGGCGACGGGACCAGCGGTTTGCATGCAGCCGCCAAGGGTCAGCGCGGCGGACGCTGCCAGGGATGCTGCCGAGATCGACCATCGAAACGCGCGTGCAACCGGCACCGGACTTATCCCTCGAAACGAGACAGATCCAGTGATGCACCGGTTATGGTTAATAAAGCGTTGAGGGGGGCGGGTGGCTTGGCAATGGTACCAAACACTCCATCATGCCCGGGCTTGTCCAGGGCATCCACGTTCTTGGTGCCGCACGAAATATCGTGGATGGCCGGGACAAGCCCGGCCATGACGAGGGACCAGCTTACGCGCTCACACCGACGCCGATCGGGCAGGACACGCCGGTGCCGCCCAGGCCGCAATAGCCGCCGGGATTCTTGGCCAGATATTGCTGATGATAGTCCTCGGCAAAGTAGAATTCGCCGGCGGGTGCGATCTCGGTGGTGATGGTGCCGAGACCTTTTGCAGCAAGCGCCTTCTGATAGAGCGCCTTCGATTGATCGGCCGCTTTCTTCTGCGCGTCTGAATAGGTGTAGATCGCGCTCCGGTACTGCGTGCCGACGTCGTTGCCCTGACGCATGCCCTGCGTCGGGTTGTGGCTCTCCCAGAACGTCTTCAATAGCTTCTCGTACGACACCTTGTTCGGATCGAACACGACCAGCACCCCTTCGGTGTGACCGGTGCGGCCCGAGCAGGTCTCTTCATAGGTCGGGTTCGGCGTGTGGCCGCCGGCATAGCCGACAGCAGTCGTGTAAACGCCGTCGCCGAGCTCCCAGAACTTGCGCTCGGCGCCCCAGAAGCAGCCGAGCCCGAACACCGCCTGCTCGAGACCGGCGGGATAAGGCGGCTGCAACTTCGCGCCGTTGACGAAATGGGTGGTCGCGGTCGGAATGGCTTGCGCACGGCCCGGCAGCGCTTCCGCGGCACTCGGCAATGCGGTGGTCTTGCGCATGAACAGCATGGACGGATCTCCGAACGAGCCGTGCATCGCCTGGGTTAATTACTCAGGCGGCGTGCTCGCGATCAGGTGGGAATATAGGTCTTTACGCACGGAGCGGCAGCCCTGTTACAGCGCCGCATGCTCGAAAGCTCAATCCCGGGAATAGCCGATCAACGGCTTGCGCGGGCGGAACAGGATCATCAGGAGGATGCCGAGAATGCCGAGGACGGCGAAAACCGGCTGATCCAGCACCAGGCGGATCACCGAGGTCCACAGCCAGGGCGCCTTGGCCTCAACCCAGGTCCGGAATGCCGTCTGGCTGGCCTGATTGATGTCGTTCCAGAACTGGCCGAAGCGGGTGAACCGCAGGGTCTGGTCGGCCACCCAGCGGGCGCCATCATAGACCATGAAGATGAACCCGCCGGCGAGCAGCAACAGCCCAATCAGTCGGAAAAAGCCGCGGATCATGCCTCACCCTATATAGTCGTCCGATCGGACGACCCTCGGAACGCCGCCAGCCAATACAAGGGAGACGGCAGAAATTCAACCTCTTCAGGGCGTTACGGCACTCATCCCGGCTCTGAGGGGCTGCTTTTGCAGCCCGGGAAAGCGTTGACGGTGCCGAAGACCCTCTCTATAAGGGCGCCAACTGGCGGCGGGCGCAATCCTGCCGCCGCTGTTCTTTGAGCAGATGCAGGCTCTTTGGGCTTAGAGGCTCCTTGGGCCTCAGAGGCAGCCGCAAGGCCGTCGCTCATGTTCCGGGAACAGCCTAGCAACCGAACACCCTAATTCCGAGCGTCGATTACGCGGTCAAGCAAAGCCGGCGCTACCCGACCAAGACGCGACCGGTACCCGCAAAGGACATTGAGACCATGGCCAATACCACTTCCGCCAAGAAAGCGACGCGCAAGATCGCCCGCCGCACCGCCGTCAACAAGTCGCGCCGCACCCAGATGCGCGGTGCCGTGCGTAACGTCGAAGAAGCGATCAAGACCGGCGACCGCGCCGCCGCCGTGACGGCGCTGGCGAATGCCGAGCCCGCCTTGATGCGCGCCGCGCAGCGAAACATCATTCACAAGAACAACGCCAGCCGCAAAGTCTCGCGGCTCACCGCGCAGATCGCCAAGCTCGCCAAGTAAACTCGCGAGCGCTCTGCCGCCGTCCGATCGAGTCGTTCGATCGGGCGATCACATCGCACATCACACGCGTCAAACAGCCCGGCATCGCGCCGGGCTTTTTTGTTGCCCTCATATTCACGCAAGCAGTCACGCGTCGAACGACCTTCGAACGGAGGATTGCGGCGTTTGCACCATGACGCGTCCGTAGTTTTACCTGCGAATGGTTTTGCAACAGCGGAAACTTGCACCGCGGTGCAAAAAGCCCCTGCGAGGCGGGCGCAAGTTGAATTCGCGGGCCTGCGAGTTCTGCACACCGTAGTTTCCCCGGATCGCGTCACGCGATGGAGTTACCCTGTGAAACGAGACTCAAAAAACGATGGCTCGCTAACAACTTATCGACATAGTGAGGCCAAGCATTTGGAAAATTCACCCGCGCGTCGCGCGCGTGACGCTTTTGTAAAAAATTTTTGGCGGTGGCGGAGAATTGTCACATCGGACGCGGCATCTTCGATTCTGTGCACGAATCCAAAAACTTGCTCTGAAGCCTGTGCACAAGTGCCGCGTGGCGTTAACGCAGATCAAGATTTTTGATGCCTCAAGTGTGAATCAATTCCGTTGCGAGTCTTTCCGCATAGTGTATTCCTTAAGACGTCAGCGGCGCCCACGATCTTGAGACCAGCGCGGTATCGGAAACGGGGCGAGCGTGCAAATCGGCGGCGGTGTGCACGTAGGCGACGCTTCAACAAGCGATTGTCGGATTAAAACCCACAGCAATGTGGGAACGGTAGCTCTTTGTCTGAATGTCTCCAAGCGGGATCTTTCTCTCGCGCTTAAGAGACATCTTGAAAGCTGCCCCGACAGGCATGATGGCGAAGCCGAGCGGACGACGAGTACACGGGCAGGCATCCGACTACGAAGCGGGTGTCGTTTGGACACGCAGGACCTTGTCGTGAGCAATCACGGCAGGACGGGGAGGTATCATGTCTTACGAACTCAACGCGGTATTGAAACACATTTCGACTTCCAGCATTTCGACTTCCAGCGATGCCGTTTTAGATCCGTCGGACATCAAGCCTCCCGCGTGTAACGGAGCGCCGAGTACGCGCTGACCTCGCGACCCCTCCATCTCTAGACATTGCTGATCGGACGCGGCGTTTCCGCCGAACGGTCGAGCCATGCCTGCAGGTGAAATCGCTTGAGGTCCCGCCATCGCAAATATCCCTGAGCAGGTATCCCTGGCAGGAACTCAGCATGGCGCTCACCACGCAACCTTATCTCTCAAGAAAAGTTCTCAAATGATGACAACCCCGGAACAGGATCGCTGGTCACGCGTGAAGAGTCGGCTGCGCTCGAACGTAGGCGAGGACGTCTATACGAGCTGGTTCGCGCGCATGGATCTGGAAGGCGTCCAGGACGAGAGCGTGCGTCTGTCGGTGCCAACCCGCTTCCTGAAGAGCTGGATCCAGGCCCATTATGCCGAGCGCGTGCTGTCGTGCTGGCAGGCCGAGATGCCGGAAGTGCATCGCATCGATCTCACCGTGCGCTCGGCCGTGCGCCCCGTGGTGCAGCAGAAGGAAGCGCCCGCGCCGGTCGAAACGCGCCGCTCGCCTGCGCCGGAGCTGCGCTCGACCGCGACCGCGCCGGTCTCGGCCAATCATGATGCACTCGGCGGCTCGCCGCTCGATCCGCGCCTGACGTTTGCGAGCTTCGTCGTCGGCCGTTCCAACACGCTGGCGCATGCGGCTGCGCGTCAGGTCGCCGAGGGTCGTCGCGGCGATCCCGTCATGTTCAATCCGCTCTACATCCATGCGGGTGTCGGCCTCGGCAAGACGCATCTCTTGCAGGCGGTGACCTGGGCCGGCAATTCCGGCAACGAGCGCAAGGTGCTTTATCTCACCGCCGAGAAATTCATGTACGGCTTCGTCGCCGCGCTGAAGACGCAGACGGCGCTCGCCTTCAAGGAAGCGTTGCGCGGCATCGACGTGCTCGTGATCGACGATCTCCAGTTCCTGCAGGGCAAGTCGACCCAGGCCGAGTTCTGCCACACGCTGAACGCGCTGATCGATGCCGGCCGCCAGGTCGTGATCGCGGCCGACCGTCCGCCGTCCGACCTCGAAAGCCTCGACGACCGCGTGCGCTCGCGGCTGGCCGGCGGCCTCGTGGTCGAGATGGCCTCGCTCGGCGAGGAGCTGCGGCACGGTATTCTCAAGTCGCGCGTCGCAGCCGCCCGCGCCCATCATGCGACCTTCGAGGTGCCGGAGGAGGTGCTGACCTATCTGGCCCGCGCCATCACCCATAACGGCCGGGATCTCGAAGGCGCGATCAACCGCCTGCTCGCGCATTCGAAGCTCAACAATCGGCCGGTGACGCTGGAGATGGCGGAGCACGAGGTGCGCGACCTGATCCGGCCGCAGGAACCGAAGCGGATCAAGATCGAGGACATCCAGCGCGTGGTGGCACGGCAGTATAATGTCAGCCGCTCCGATCTCCTGTCCTCGCGCCGGACCGCCAACGTGGTCCGTCCGCGCCAGGTGGCGATGTATCTCGCCAAGACGCTGACCTTGCGATCGCTCCCCGAGATCGGCCGCCGCTTCGGTGGGCGCGACCACACCACGGTGCTGCACGCCGTGCGCAAGATCGAGGCCCTGGTTTCCAAGGACACGGCGCTGTCGGACGAGGTCGAATCGCTCAAGCGCCAGCTTCAGGAATAAACGCCTATTTGCTTCTGCGCGGGTGCGACCACATCCAAGCTGCATCGGAGGTCGTCATGCCCGGGCCTGTCCCGGGCATCCACGTTCTTAGGACCGCGAACCCAGACGTGGATGGCCGGGACAAGCCCGGCCGTGACGGGCGCAGAGACGTCCCTGGCCGGCGAGGCGTTCAGCGCGTTGCGGAAACATAGGTAAATCGTGGGGAACTGCCCGCAATCCCTTGAATCCGGGGGCCATCCGCGCCACCTTGCGCGACCCTGACGGCTTTGGTCATATCGGCTGGATGATCCGGCTTTCCGGGGTCTTCGGTGCCGTGGCGCGCGTCCCGCCGCCCGGCTTTTCCAGATTTGTGTTTCCTTGGGGATCGGGCGAGTAGTGCAATGAAGGTTACGGTCGAACGCGCGCAACTCCTGAAGTCGCTGGGCCACGTCCACCGCGTGGTCGAACGCCGCAACACGATTCCGATCCTCGGCAACGTGCTTGTTAGGGCCGAAAACGCGAAATTGTCGCTGAAGGCGACCGACCTCGACCTCGAGGTCACGGAAACGCTCGCGGCGGAAACCGCGACCGCGGGCTCGACCACCGTGCCGGCGCACATGTTCTACGACATCGTGCGCAAGCTGCCGGATGGTTCGCAGATCGTGCTCGAAGCCGACGGCGACCGCGCCGTGCTGGCGATCCGTGCCGGGCGCTCCCGCTTCACGCTGCAGACCCTGCCGGAAAACGATTTCCCGGATCTCGCCGCCGGCGACATGTCGCATTCGTTCAGCCTCGCCGCCAAGGACGTCAAGCGGCTGATCGATCGCACCCAGTTCGCGATCTCCACGGAGGAGACCCGCTATTATCTCAACGGCATCTACCTGCATGCCGCGGGCTCCGCCAAAGCCGCCACCCTGCGCGGCGTCGCCACCGACGGCCACCGCCTCGCCCAGCTCGACCTGGTGCAGCCCACGGGTGCCGAGGGCATGCCCGGCGTGATCGTGCCGCGCAAGACGGTCGGCGAGGTGCAGCGCCTGATCGAGGACAACGAGGCCGAGGTCACGATCGAGCTGTCGCAGGCCAAGATCCGCTTCACCATCGGCAATGTGGTGCTGACCTCGAAGCTGATCGACGGCACCTTCCCCGATTACGGCCGCGTGATCCCGCAGGGCAACGACAAGGAGCTCGTCGTCGACAAGAAGGATTTCGAGAACGCGGTCGACCGCGTCTCGACGATTTCCAGCGAGCGCGGGCGAGCCGTGAAACTCTCGCTGTCGCCGGGCAAGCTGGTGCTGTCGGTGACCAATCCGGATTCCGGCAGCGCGACCGAAGAGCTCGAAGTCGAATACGCCTCCGACGCCCTCGATATCGGCTTCAACTCCCGCTATCTGCTCGACATCGCCGCCCAGATCGAAGGCGACGTCGCAACGCTCCGGCTCGCCGACCCGGGCTCACCGACTCTGGTGCAAGACCGCGACGACAAGAGCGCGCTCTACGTGCTGATGCCGATGCGGGTGTGAGGGACGTGGTCCTCCTCTCGCGACACCTTTTATGCAGAGACAACCCCTCACCCGGCCTCGCTGCGCGAAGCCCCCCTCTCCCACAAGGGGAGAGGGGGAAGCTACAGCTTCGCCTGCCGAAACAAGCGCAATGCACGTTGCTGCGCCCTCTCCCCTTGTGGGAGAGGGCATCTCCACGGGCGGATACATACTCAGTCGGGTGAGGGGTTCGTGCCGCAGGAACCATCCCATCGGCCAGTCTCCAAACGTCTTCGCCAATTCGCGAAGAATATGCGGCACGAACCGACGGATGCGGAAGCGGCAATGTGGCGCCTGCTCAGGCACCGGCAACTCTCCGCTTTCAAGTTTCGCCGGCAGGTCCCGTTCAACACCTACATTCTCGACTTCGTCTGCTTTGAGAAGCGCCTGGTGATCGAGATCGACGGCGGTCAGCACGGAGAATCACGACGCGATGCAGCGCGTGACGCAGCTCTCTCCGCCGAAGGCTTTGTCATCGCGCGCTACTGGAACAACGACGTGCTCCAGCGACCCACTTCTGTATTGGAGGACATCCTTGCAAAGCTCGCCGAGCGGTAAGATACCCCTCACCCGTCGCCTCACTTTGTGAGGCGCCACCCTCTCCCACAAGGGGAGAGGGGGAAGAATCGCGGCCACGACAAAGATCTGATGACCCCCTCCCGCATTCATCGCCTGACGCTGACGCATTTTCGTAATTACCGGGCGGCGGGGCTCGAGACGGCGGCCGACATGGTGGTCCTGGTCGGGCCGAACGGAGCGGGCAAGACCAATTGCATCGAGGCGATCTCGTTCCTGTCGCCGGGACGCGGCCTGCGGCGTGCGACGCTGGACGACGTCGCCGACAACCAGGGCGACGGCTCCTGGGCGGTGTCGGCACAGGTCGAGGGCGCGCTGGGCCTTGCCACGCTCGGCACCGGCATCGATCCGCCGCGCGTAGACGCCGCGGTGAGCCGGCGCTGCCGCATCGACCGCGAACCGGTCAATTCGGCGGCGGCGTTCGGCGACCACATCCGCATGGTATGGCTGACGCCGGCGATGGACGGGCTGTTCATGGGAGCGGCGTCCGAGCGGCGGCGCTTCTTCGACCGCCTGGTACTAGCTATCGACAGCGACCATTCCAGCCGCATCTCCGCGCTCGAACGTTCGCTGCGTTCGCGCAACCGCCTGCTCGAGACGCGCAATTACGACGACCATTGGTGTGACGCGATCGAGCGCGAGACCGCGGAGCTTGCGGTCGCGGTCGCCGCAACGCGCGGCCAGACCGCGGCGCGTCTGACCGGCATGCTGAATGCACGCGCGCAGGCCTCCGCCTTCCCTTCGGCGCAGATCGCGCTCGACGGCTGGATGGAGAACGCGCTGCTGACGGAGACCGCGACGTCGATCGAGGACCGCTACCGCCAGATCCTGCGCGACAACCGTCCGCGTGACGCCATCGCCGGCCGTACCACGGATGGTCCGCATCTCACCGATCTGCAGGTGATCTACGCGCTGAAAAGCATGCCGGCGCGCGATGCCTCGACCGGCGAGCAGAAGGCGTTGCTGATCGGGCTGGTGCTGGCGCATGCGAGCCTGGTCGCCGAGATGACCGGCATCGTGCCGCTGCTGCTACTCGACGAGGTCGTCGCGCATCTCGATCCCGGCAGGCGCGCGGCGCTGTTCGACGAGCTGCGCAAGCTCGGCGCGCAGGTGTGGTTGACCGGCGCAGACCCTGCCGCCTTCGCCGAGATCGGCGCCGGGGGCGAGATCTTTGACGTCGAAAGCGGCCAGGTATCGGCCCGGCGCTAGTCGCCGCCGTTGAACCGGCCCCATTTCTGCCGCGACTAGTTGCCGGAGGCCGCGCCGACGCGTCGCAGCCATTTTGCAATCGCGCAATGACATGCCGCGCGAGACCCCTGGAGAGTGAGATGCGGACGGCAAGGTCCGGGGCGCAAGCTCCGGCACGATGGCGGGCGTTTGCGTGCGGCCTCGTCCTGCTCGCGATCTGCATGCTCGCTGCAAGCGCCGGCGCCGGGATGCCGCATCTCGCGGCGCTGTTTTCCGCCGATCTCACGCCGGATCCCGATGCCAGGCTGCTCGCACCGACCCGCTACAGCTTTCGAGGAATCCACACCACCCTGATGCGGGGCGTCGAAGCGCCGCTTCGGGTCAAGCTCGAAGCCACCGTGCCCGCCGAACTCGGCGACGTCCTAGCCTTCTACCGCAGGGAGCTCGGAAAGCTCGGGTGGCAGGAGCAGCACGATGGCGCCGTCGTCTCCGCCGATCACGTCCAGCTCGCGTTCGCATCTCCGCTCGGTCCGGCGATGCTGGAGCTCGGCCGCAAGGGCAGCAGCACCTTGGTTCATCTCGTGCAGAAGAACTCGGATACTGCAACCCGGGCGAACGTCATGCCCGAGCCGGGCCAGGCGAAGCTGGTGTTCAGCAACATCGGCGAGACGGAAGCCGTGCTCGGGATCAACGCGCAGATCATCAAGCGCTCCGCCGGCGCTAACGCCGTCTCGCTGGATCTGGCGCCCGGCAGATATTCCTACGAACTGGGCGTGCCCGGCCGTCCGGCCCACAGCAACATCCTCACCGTCGCGGCCGGCGACGCCTGGGAGCTCACCGTCGGGCGCGACGGCGAGGCATGGTCGCCGCTCCAGCTGTATTGAGCCGTCCGAATCTTTGAACCTGCCCGGTTCCTGCCGCGACTTCTGGTCTGAGGCCCCGCCGACGGTGTCGCAGCCGTTGCAATCGCGCGCGCCCAAGCGCCGCGCGGCATCCTGGAGACGTAACGATGGCGATGATCCCGCGCGGGATGCAAGTCCCGGCACGATGGCAGCTGCTTGCATGCGGTCTCTTCCTGATGGCGAGCTGCTCGATCGCGGCCGGCGCCGACGAGGGCATCGTCGACGTCCACGCGCTGCCCCAGCTCGAAGGTGCGGTGGAAGACATTTCGCGCCCCGATCCCTATAGCGTCGAATATCGCGTACCGATGCGGCAGGCCGTGACGCTGCCCGCGGTCCAAAAGCTCCTGCGCGACAACGGATGGGTGCCCTATGTGATGCCGCTTGAGGAGAAAAGCAGCCTGCTGAAGTTCAGGAAGGGACGACAGGGCCTTTCCGTTCATTTCACGCAGGCGCTCGGCCGGCCAGACCAGTCCGTGGTTTACTACACCACCGACCGGATCTACGGGAACGTGCCATTTCCGGAAGGCGCAAGTGACATCGTGTTCGACGGGACCCGGCCCTATCTCGGCTGCATCGCGCCGACGCCGCTCGATGCAACGTCGGATTTCTACAGCAGCCAGATGGCTGCGATCGGCTGGCAGAAGCTCACGCCGGAAACCGCCGCACGCTGGACCACCAGCCTGAATGAAACCGTTCCCAACGGCCTGCGCGCGTTCTACGCGCATGCCGATAGCAAGGAGACCGGCTTCTATCAGCAGAAGCCCGTGATGCTGACGCTGACGCGCCGCGACGATGGCCGCACCAATGTCGATATCCGGGTCGCCCCCTTCGCGCTGCCGAGCGAGCTCAAAGCCGATAGCGATCTGGCCGGCCTGCCGCGGCCGAGCCCGACCAAGACGGCCAGGGGGCTCGGCGGCGCGAGCGACAACAAGCGCGAAATGTCGGCCGCCGCGATGGCCGAGCTGCCGGCCGTGCTCGCCTTCTATCACCGCGAGTTCGCCGCGCGCGGCTGGCAGGAGGACGGCAGCGCGCAGCTCGCACCCGGTGACGAGGTCGCGATCAAGATCTCTTCGGCGGAGGAAACCGGCGTGCTGCGGCTTGGCCGCAAATATGATTTCACCATGGTCAGCCTGACCGCGCAGGTGAAGGACTCCGCGCTTGCCGCCCGTGCCAAGGCGAAGAAAGAGGCGGACGACAAGTTCCTTGGGGATGCGTTAGGTGCGGCCAAGCAGCTCATCACCGCCGACGAAGCCAGGCGCAAGGTGCAGGCGGCCGCATTGTCCGACGCGCCGCTCAACGCGCAGGCCGACAGCAAGATTCCGGTGCCGCTGCCTGAAAACGCCGAGGGTGTGAAGTTCGAGAGCGACGAGGGCAGGCTCGAGTTCTCCTCGACCTCGAGCGTGAAGGCGCTCACTGCGTTCTATCGCGCATTGCTCAAGCCAGCGGGCTGGAAAGAGCAGCCCTCCGTCATCAATCAGCCCAACATGGCGGTGATGGAGTTCGCAAAGAGCGGCAAGTCGATCTCGATGACCGTGATGCAGATGGGACCGAAGGTGAACGTTAGCGCCAACGGCTCCGGTCTGGTCGTCGCCGCGGCGAAGCCCGTCGAGGCCAAATCGACCCAAGCCAAGGCGGTCCAGACCAAATCGAAGGAGCCGCTCACGCCCGATCCCGATTCGGCCCTGCCGGTGCCGACGCAGCACAGCTCGACCGGCATCAGCTCCACGAAATTTCCCGGCAGCGACCAGTCGTTCCGGACCGAGCTCGAAGCCAGCATCCCCGCCGAGCTTGGCGAGGTCCTCGCCTTCTATCGCGCGGAGCTGACCAATCGGGGCTGGCAAGAGAAGGCCGACGGCGCGATCGTGACGGCCGAGCGGGCGGAGCTCGCGTTCACCTCGCCGCAGGGGCCGGCCGTGCTGAAGCTTGGCCGCGCCCGAGACGAGACCACGGTCAGCCTGATGCAGCGAAATCCGCAGGCCGCGGCCAAGGCCGACATCATGCCGAAGGCCGGACAGGCCAGGCTGATGCTCGGCAATATGGGGCCGAAAGAAGCATCGCTGACGATCAACAATCAGACCGTAAAGATCGCGGCCGGCGCCGGCGGTCCGCAATCGCCGAAAGGCCCGATGCTCGATCTGCCGCCAGGCAAGTACCAGTACGCGCTGCGTCTGCCGGGACGCCCCACTCGCACCGAGATTCTCACAGTGGCCGCCGGCGATGCCTGGGGCCTCCTGGTGGGGCCAAACGGAGATGTGCTGCCGCTTCAGATGTATTGAGCTGCAAGGCCGTTCCGGGGCGTTCCAGGCGCCTCGGAACGCCCTCGTCCCCGCAAAATCCACGCCTTCCACGGCCCGAAACGGCTTCCCGAATCGCGCTTTTTCCAAGCCGCCGAATCGGGCTTCGAAGGCCTTGAAAATCGGCCAAAAAATTCTATTTAATCAAAGACTTGCCGGGGGATACTTTGCGCTAGGCGCAATCCGTCTTTCGTGGCACAAATAGCCCGCATATCAGCGCCTTTTGCGCCGCTGATTCGGGCGACATCTCGAAGGCCTCTCATGACAGAACCTGCTCGGCAGACGCCTGCCGAAAACGAACCCTCAAATCCGAGCGATTACGGGGCGGAATCGATCCGCGTGCTCAAGGGTCTCGACGCCGTCCGCAAGCGTCCCGGCATGTATATCGGCGACACCGATGACGGCTCGGGCCTGCATCACATGGTGTACGAGGTCGTGGATAACGCGATCGACGAGGCGCTCGCGGGCCACGCCACGCGCGTGGACGTGATCCTCAACGCCGACAATTCCGTCACCGTGCGCGACGACGGCCGCGGCATTCCCGTCGACATCCACAAGGGCGAAGGCATCTCGGCAGCCGAGGTCATCATGACCCAGCTCCATGCCGGCGGTAAGTTCGACCAGAATTCCTACAAAGTTTCCGGCGGTCTGCACGGCGTCGGCGTCTCCGTCGTCAACGCGCTGTCAAGCAAGCTCGGCTTGCGCATCTGGCGCGACAACAAGGAACACTACATCGAATTCGCCCATGGCGATGCGGTCGCGCCGCTCAAGGTGGTCGGCGACGCGCCCGGCAGGCGCGGCACTGAGGTGACGTTCCAGGCTTCGACGGAAACCTTCAAGAACATCGAGTATGATTTCGCCACGCTGGAGCACCGGCTGCGCGAGCTCGCCTTCCTCAATTCCGGCGTCAACATCGCCCTCTCCGACATGCGTCACGCCGTCGAGAAGCGCGAGGAGATGCACTATTCCGGCGGCGTCGAGGAATTCGTCAAATATCTCGACCGCAACAAGAAGGCGATCGTTCCGGCGCCGATCATGGTGCGCGCGGAATCCAACGGCATCGGTGTCGAGGCCGCGTTGTGGTGGAACGACAGCTACCACGAGAACGTGCTGTGCTTCACCAACAACATCCCGCAGCGCGACGGCGGCACCCATCTCGCCGGCTTCCGCGGCGCGCTGACGCGCCAGGTCAACGGCTATGCCGAGGCCAACGCGAAAAAGGAAAAGATCGCGCTCACCGGCGACGACTGCCGCGAAGGCCTCACTGCGGTGCTGTCGGTGAAGGTGCCGGACCCAAAATTTTCGTCGCAGACCAAGGACAAGCTGGTGTCCTCGGAAGTGCGCCCCGTGGTCGAGAACGTGCTCAACGAGGCGCTGCAGGCCTGGTTCGAGGAGCATCCCTCCGAAGCCAAGATGATCGTCGGCAAGGTGATCCAGGCGGCGGCTGCCCGCGAAGCCGCGCGAAAGGCGCGCGAGCTGACGCGCAAGAGCCCGCTCTCGGTCTCTTCGCTGCCCGGCAAGCTCGCCGACTGCCAGGAGAAGGACCCGGCGAAATCCGAGCTCTTCATCGTCGAGGGTGACTCGGCAGGCGGCAGCGCCAAGCAGGGCCGCAACCGCGAATTCCAGGCCGTGCTGCCGCTGCGCGGCAAGATCCTCAATGTCGAACGCGTGCGTCCCGACAAGATGCTGCACAGCGAGCAGATCGGCACGCTGATCACCGCGCTCGGCACCGGCATCAGCGACGAATTCTCGATCGAGAAGCTGCGCTATCACAAGATCATCGTGATGACGGACGCCGACGTCGACGGCGCCCACATCCGCACGCTGCTGCTCACTTTCTTCTACCGGCAGATGCGCGAGATCATCGACGGCGGCTATCTCTATATCGCCCAGCCGCCGCTCTATAAGGTCAACCGCGGCAAGTCCGAGCAATATCTGAAGGACGAGCGGGCGCTGGAAGATTATCTGATCGATACCGGGCTGGACGATTGCGTCTATATTCCCGGCACCGGCGGCGATCGCACCGGCCGCGACCTGCGCTCGCTGGTCGATGACGCCCGCGCCGTCCGCGGCGTCCTGCGCAGCCTGCACACCCGCTACAATCGCAAGGTGATCGAGCAGGCCGCCATCACCGGCGTGCTCAACAAGGCGATCTACGGCGATCCGGAGAAAGCCGCCGCGGCAGCCCAATACATCGCCGCCCGCCTCGACACGCTCGCCGACGAGGTCGAGCGCGGCTGGATCGGTCAATACGTCGAAGGCCATGGTTTCCAGTTCGAGCGCACCGTGCGCGGCGTCAAGGACGTCGCCCTCATCGATGACGCGTTCCTGGGCTCGGTCGAAGCCCGCAAGCTCGACGAGTACACGGTCAAGCTTCAGGACGTTTACGCCCGCCCCGGCAAGCTGCGGCGCAAGGACACCGAGCACATGGTCTACGGCCCGGTCGATCTGTTCGAAGCCGTCACCGACGCCGGCCGCAAGGGCGTCTCGCTGCAGCGCTACAAAGGGCTGGGCGAGATGAATCCGGAGCAGCTCTGGCAGACCACGCTGGACGTCAATGCGCGATCACTGCTCCAGGTGAAGGTCAAGGAGGTCGACGAGGCCGACGACATCTTCACCAAGCTGATGGGCGACGTGGTCGAGCCGCGCCGCGACTTCATCCAGGAACATTCGCTGAGCGCGACGATCGATATCTGAGATCGGATGGCTTGGACGGTCGTCATGCCCGGACTTGTCCCGGGCATCTACGTTCTCCGTGCATCTGGCAAAGGCGTGGATGGCCGGGACAAGCCCGGCCATGACGTAGAGACACGGCTGAACCTCCCCCGCCCTCGCGACAAGTGCAGAATTGCTCCCGCGCTCAATTCTCGGTAGTTTCCGCCTCGAAAACCCGCCCCCCACTCAACACGACAGCGAGAGACCCCGTGGCGCCCATCCAGTACATTGTCGAGGGCGGTCACCGGCTCTCGGGCTCGATCGAGCCTTCCGGCAACAAGAATGCGGCCCTGCCGATCATCGCGGCAGCCCTGCTCACCGAGCATCCGGTGACGCTGGAGAACGTGCCGCGGATCCGCGACACCGAGACGCTGGTCGAGCTGATCCGCTCGGTCGGCGCGGCGGCGGAATGGACCGCCCGCAACACGCTTCATATTCACGCCAAGAGCATCCGCGCCGCCGATCTCGATCCGGACTTGTGCGTTCGCATCCGCGCCTCGATCCTGCTCGCCGGCCCCCTGCTCGCCCGCTGCGGCGAAGTGATGCTACCGCCGCCCGGCGGCGACGTCATCGGCCGCCGAAGGCTCGACACGCATGTGCTCGCACTCGAGCAGTTGGGAGCCAAGGTCACCGCGACCGACCGGCTCGAATTCCGCGCTTCGAAACTGACCGGCGCCGACGTGTTCCTGGACGAGCCCAGCGTGACCGCGACCGAGAACGCGCTGGTCGCAGCCGTCGCCGCCCAAGGCACCACCTATTTGCGCAACGCCGCGTCCGAGCCGCATGTGCAGGACCTCGCCAACTTCCTGGTCGCGCTCGGCGCAGGGATCGAGGGCATCGGCACCAACACCATGATCGTGCACGGTCCGGCGACGCTGGGCGGCGCGACCTACCGGATCCAGCCCGACCATATCGAGGTCGGCTCGCTGATCGGACTCGCGGCCGTGACGCGGTCGCCGCTTCGCATCGTGCGCGCGGGCGTCGAGCATCTGCGCTCGATCCGCATGGGATTCGAACGGCTCGGCATCGTCTGCCGCATCGAGGGCGACGATCTCATCGTGCCATCAAACCAGACGCTGAAGATCCAGGACGATTTTGGCGGCCACGTGCCGAAGCTGGAAGACCAGCCCTGGCCGGCCTTCCCGGCCGATCTGATGTCGATCGCGATCGTCACCGCCACGCAATGCGAGGGCGTGATCCTGATGTTTGAGAAGATGTTCGAATCGCGGATGTTCTTCGTCGACAAGCTGATCGCGATGGGCGCGCGTATCGTGCTCTGTGACCCCCATCGCGCCATCATCGCCGGCCCCAGCCGCCTGCGCGGTGCATCGATGATCTCGCCCGACATTCGCGCCGGCATGGCCATGCTGCTCGCGGCCGTCTGCGCCGAGGGCACCTCCACGATCAACAACGCCGACCAGATCGAGCGCGGCTACGAGCGCATCGACGAGCGCCTCAACGCGCTCGGCGCGAAGATCAGGCGCGTGCCTGAACGGAAGGGCTGAGGCGCTTCTTCCCTTCTCCCCTTGTGGGAGAAGGTGGCGTAGGCGGCCTTTGGCCGCCGTTTTTGAGAACGCCGAAGCTTCGCATCGGCTATAGCGCCGGATGAGGGGTTGCTTCAGCGAGTCCTGCTGCTTGAGGGCCGTCCGCGGAGAGATCCCCCTCACCCGTCTCGCCGCTGCTGCGGCGAGCCACCCTCTCCCGCAAGGGGAGAGGGAGAAGACCAAGCCTTGTTTTCGTCGCCCGGCTGTGCTATTGACCCGGCCATGCTCGACACCGTCCAGCCTCGTTCGCAGCCGCAAGCCGGCGTGCCGCCAAATCCTCTCGCCGACGAATTCGTCGCGACGCTGCGGCTGGCCGTGCCGATGATGCTGACGCAGCTCGGGCAGATCGCGATGATCACGACCGATCTCGCGCTGATCGGGCGGCTCGGCGAGAGCGCGGTCGCAGCAGCAGCGCTGGCGCACACGGTCTATTTCGTCAGCTTCACCTTCGGGCTCGGATTGATGGCGGCGGTGTCGCCGCTGGTCGCGCAAGCCTTCGGCGCCGGCGATGTCAGGCGCATCCGCCGCTCTCTGCGCGTCGGCTTGTGGGTCGCCTTGCTGATCTCGCTGCCGATGATGGCCTCCCCGCTCTATGGCGAGCACATCCTGGTCGCACTCGGTCAGGCGCCGCACTCGGCCGCGCTCGCCCAGCGCTATCTGAATGGGCTGGCCTGGGGCATCGCGCCGGCACTCGGCTTCATCGCGCTGCGCAGCATGATGAGCGCGGTGAACCGGCCGCAGGCCCCGCTATGGATCACGCTCGCGGCGATCCCCGTCAATGCCGCGCTGGTCTACGCCCTGATCCACGGCCTGTTCGGCCTGCCGGAGCTCGGTCTGTTCGGCGCAGGGCTTGCGACCACCATCGTCAATCTCGGCACGTTCGTCGCCACGCTCGCCATTGCGGGGCTGCGCAAGCCGTTCGCGGAATATCGTCCGCTTGCCCATCTCTGGCGGATCGACTGGCCCCTGATGCACAAGCTCATCGCGATCGGCGCCCCGATCTCGTTCTCGCTGCTGCTGGAATATGGCCTGTTCTCTTCGGCGGCGCTGCTGATGGGGTTGATCTCGACCACGGCGCTCGCGGCGCATCAGATCGCGCTCCAGGTCACCGCCGTGCTGTTCATGGTCCCGCTCGGCATCGGCATGGCAGCCACGGTGCGGGTCGGCCACGCCTTCGGCCGGGGCGACCCGGCTGCGGTGAGGCGCGCAGGTCTCGTGGCAGCCGTGATCGGGATCGCGTTCGTCTCGGCCCTCACCGTCGCAATCATTCTCGGCCGCTATGAGCTCGGACGGCTGTTCTTCGGCAGCGGCGAGGCGAGCATGGCGACCGTCGAGCTGACTGCAACGCTGCTGCTGGTCGGCGCGACCTTCTTCATCGCCGATGCCATCCAGACCATCATGGGCGGCGCACTGCGCGGCATCAATGACACCAGAATGACGTTGGTATTCGCCGCGATCGGCTACTGGTGCGTGGGCTTTCCCATCGCCTGGTTGCTCGCTTTTCACGCTGATTTCGGCGCGGTCGGTGTCTGGATCGGACTGTCGATCGGATCGTTCGTCTATGCCGGACTTCTGATCTTGCGCTTCCGGATGCTGACGCGCAAACTGGCGGGATGAACGGGACCGTCCGCGAAGTCATCCCCGATGTCGACGCCGGCACGCTGCTGGCCGGTGCGCAATTCATCGACGCCTTTCGCGTGGAGATCGGCACAGCACCGGTGAATGCCCGCGAGGCCTGCACCAGGATGGTGTTGCACGGACCGCGCTGGATCGGTGCACTGACACGCCTGCGCAACATCCTCGTGAGGCCCTTTGGATTGAAGACATCGGGTGAAGGCGCACCAGCGCCGGGCGGCCTGATCGGCTTGTTTCCGGTGCTGAGCGAAACGCCGGAGCAGCTGGTCGCCGGCTTCAATGATTATCATCTCGACTTCCGCATCGTGGTCGATGTCGCCGGCGAAGCGGTGCTGCGCCACGTCACCCTGACCACGCTGGTGCGGACCAACAATCGGCTGGGCCGCGCCTATCTCGCGTTCATCACGCCCTTCCACAAGCTCGTCGCCCGCAGCATGATGGGGCGGCTCGCGGAGCCGGCCCGATGACGCTCTCCGTCGACCTCTTCTACTCCTTTCGCAGCCCGTTCAGCTATCTGGCGTTGCCGAAAACGCTCAACCTGGTCGAAACCTACGATCTGACGGTGAATTTGCGGCCGGTCTATCCGCTCGCAGTCCGTGTGCCCGGGTTTTCAAGAAGGCCAGCCCGAACTTCATTCGCTATGTGGTGCTCGACAGCACGCGCGTGGCGCAGCACGAAGGCATTCCGTTCCGCTTTCCCAGGCCCGATCCGATCGTGCAGGACAAGGTGACGTTCGAGGTCGCGGCGGAGCAGCCCTACATCCACCGTCTGACCCGGCTTGGTGCCATGGCGCAGCTCGAGGGACGCTCGCTCGCATTCACCGATGCAATCGCCCGCGTGCTGTGGGACGGCTCGGTGTCGGGCTGGAACGAAGGCGATCATCTCGGGCGCGGCGCCGAAAAGGCCGGCTTCGATCTCGCCGCGATGGATGCCGCAATCACCGCGGACCCTGATCGCTACGAGCAGGTGATCACGGAGAACGAGAAGGACCACGCCGCCTCCGGCCATTGGGGCGTGCCGACCTTCGTGTTCGACAACGAGCCGTTCTTCGGCCAGGACCGCATCGATTTGCTGGTCTGGCGCATGCAGGGCAAGGACCTGATGCGGCGCTAGCTCACTCGGCCAAGCGCGCTGACTTGTCCGACGAGGCTTCCGACCACTCGCCGACAACGCGATCGAGATCGCAGAGATTCTGGTGCATCTGCTCCAGCGAGAAGCCGATCGCGAAGAAGCGCTCGGCGGTGTCGCTCGGCTGGCCGCGGATCAGGCCGTCCTGGCGAACGGCGGCAACCGCCTCGGCGTAATGCTGGAGCGCGACGTGCACGGGATGAATCGGCGGCGCGCCGGCACCAGCCCGCAACGCTTCGGCCGCCGAGCGCAGAAAGCGCACGATCGCCGCACTGACCTCCGCCAGCGGCGCGGCGAGCCGCATCTGCACCTCGGCCGGCAACGGCACCACGGTCGAGCGGCCGATCATCACGACGTCGTGGCGCAGCCGTAGGATCGTTCGCAGCAAGGGACCGGTGTCGGGCCCGCTTGACAGGCGCGCGGCCCGCTCGCGCTCGGCTTCGGCACCGATCGCATTCATGCCCACCATCGCGGTGCCGATGCCGTCCTGGATCCGGTGCAGCGCATCGTTGTCGCGGCCGCGCGTGAGACCCGCGAGCAATTCCGTGAAAGCATCCGCGATGAGTTCGAGCAGTTTTGCCGCGCTGGCGCGGATCTGTCGCACCGCGCGAGAGGGCAGCACCAGGAACGAGACCAGCAATCCCGTGATCGCGCCGACCCCGACCTCGCTGACCCGATCGATCGCCGATGTCATGGGATCGGAATGATGCATCGTCGGAACCAGCAGCACGATGATCGCGGTGACCGTCGCCGCATTGAGGCTCGGGTTGATCGCGGCGACGAAGGCGAGTGGCGCGACCGCCAGCACCAGCAGCCCCAACAGGCCGGCCTCGGTCGAATAAGGGATCAGGATCGCGATGGCGCCCCCATAGATGGCGCCGCCGATGGTGCCGAGCACGTAATCGCGCGTCGCCTTCAGCGAGCGCCCGACGCTCAACTGGGTCACGATCAGCGAGGTCAGGACCGCCCAGAGCGGCAGCAGCAGATGCAGCGCGGTGGCGATCGCGTAGGCCGCGGTGGCCGCGACCGTGACCCGGATCGCCAAGCCCAGTTGCGTTCGCCGCGCCCGGACCCGGTCGAACACATCTTTTGGAAGTCCCATCGTGGAATATCCCGATCCTCTTGGAGCCTGCCAAAAGCATAGCTGATGCCCGCAGCCCATGGCCGCTTGAAAGCCCAAATCAGCCCGCCTAACTTGCGCGCCAAAACGAGGAAACACGATGGCCCACGAAACCGCAACGCTCGCTGCCTATGTCTTCAATCTGAAATACGGGGATATTCCGGCGGAAGTGCTGGATCGCGCAAAGGTGCTGACGCTGGACTTCCTGGGCAGCGCCATCCGCGCCCGCAGCGAAGCGGAATCGACCCCCTCGATCCTGAAGATGCTGGAGGCGCTCGCGCTCGACACCAGGGGCGAATCCACCGTGTTCGGCGACAGCAAGACCTGGACACCGGCGGTCGCGGCGCTGCTCAACGGCGCGCTCGGCCATTCCCTCGACTTCGACGACACCCATGCGGACTCCTCGCTGCACCCGAGCGCGCCGGTGGTTCCGGCCGCCTTCGCCATCGGCGAGATGGTCGGCGCGTCGGGCCGCGACGTGCTGACCGCGATCGTTGCGGGCTATGAGGTCTGCTGCCGGCTCGGCAACGCGCTCGACCCGACCTCGCATTATGCGCGCGGCTTCCATCCGACCGCCACCGCTGGCACCTATGGCGCAGCAGCGGCCGCCGGAAAACTGTTCGGCCTGTCCGAGCAACAGCTCGTCGCCGCCTTCGGCGTCGCCGGCAGCCAGGCCGCGGGCTCGCTGCAATTCCTGGTCAATGGCGCCTGGAACAAGCGCTACCAGGTCGGAGCCGCCGCGATGAATGGCGTGATCGCCGCGACGCTGGCGCGCAACGACTTCGTCGGGGCGACGGAATCCGTGGAGGGCAAACATGGCCTGCTCGCCGGCTACACCGACGATGCGCATCCCGACAAGGCGGTCGCCGAGCTCGGCAAGACCTACGAGACCATGAAGATCGGCGTCAAACCGTATCCGAGCTGCCGCTACACTCACGCCGCGATCGACGCGCTGATCGCAATGCGGCGCGAGCACAATCTGACGCCCGATCAGGTCAAGCGGGTCGAAATCGGCCTGCATCGCAACGGCATCACGCTCACCGGCGACGCCGCGACCAAGCGCCACCCGACCTCGATCGTCGGCGGCCAGTTCTCGATGTTCTTCACCGGCGCGCTCGCGCTCGACCAGGGCTCATTTGGCTGGGACGACTACAATCGTCTTGGCGACGCCGCCATCGACGCACTCGCCGACAAGTTCGACGTAGTGCAGGACGATCGCCTCGAAATCGGCCGCACCCACCCCTTTGGCGCGCGCGTGAGTATCACGACGGACGACGGCGTGCATGAGCGGCTCTACGCCGATCCCTCGGGAGAGCCGACCTCGTTCCCGGATGCACAGGCGATGCAGCAAAAATTCTTGACGCTGGCACGCCCGGTGCTGAATGCGCGCGCGGAGAAATTCGCAGACGCGATCATGACGCTGGAGCGGTTCGATCGCGTGGCAAAGGCGACGGAGCTGGGAAGGTAAAGCTCCTAATCCACCCCCGCCACCTTCCCTTTGTCGCCCGCTGCTGCCACGACATCCCGCACCAGATCAAACACACCATCCGCTTCCGGCGGTGCGTTCGGCGAACGGCCTAACCGCACGATCACCAGACGCTCCGAGGGAATCACAATCGTGTATTGCCCGATCGTGCCCTTGGCGAAGAAGGCATCGCGCGGCCAGCCGTGATCGACGCGAAAGGTCGCGCCAAAGCTGTCGCCCTGGTTGGTCCAGAATCCGGCGCCGATACCGACCCAGGCATTGGGCGTCGCCGACGCCGAGTAATTCACCCAGCCCGCGGGCAGGATGCGCCGGCCGCCGGCGACGCCGTCGTCGAGATAGAGCTGGCCGAAACGCGCCCAGTCGCGCGCGGATGCGAGCATCTCGCTCGACCCCTCGATCGTGCCGGCGCCGTCGAGCTGGAGCGTGACGTGTCGCATGCCGAGCGGCGCGAACAATTCGCGGCGCGCGAAGGCAAGCGCATCGGCGGGATTGCCGCCGGCGGCGTTGCGGATCAGATGCGCGAGCATGATGGTGTTGCCATCGTGATAATTCCACACGGTGCCCGGCGCGGCTTCCAACGGCATGCTCGCGGCATAGGCGGCCATGTCGTCTTCGATGAATTTCATGCGATTGACCGGCTCGAAGGCGGAGCCAAGCGAGGCCTGAAGCGAGCTGCCGAGCGCCAGGCCCGCGGTGTGGCGCAGCAATTGATCGACGGTGATGGCGTGACGCGGATCGTCCGGATTTGTCCAGGCGGCGACCGGCGCGGGCCCGTCGAGCTTCAGTCGGCCCTGGCGCACGAGGATCCCGGTGAGAGCCGAGATCACGGACTTGGTCATGGAGAAGCCGAGCAGCGGCGTCTCCGGTCCGATGCCGTCCGCATAGCGCTCCGCGATGATGCGGCCCGACTTCATGACGACAATTGCGCGGGTGCGGCGGAATGGCGGCGATGTCGGCTCGGCGAAGGCGCGATCGAGCGCGGCTGACAGTTCCGGGCTTTGCGGCGACACGACCGCGGGGCCGGCGATCTCGGGCAGCAACGCCGGCTTCCTGTCATCAGGCGGCAGCCTGACGTCGGCGATCTCAGCACCGTGCTCGAGTGTGCAGCCGATGCCCTCGCGATAGATGGCATGGCTGCGGCCAATGCCGAACAGCGTCACCGTGACGTCCTTGCGCGCGCGATCGACCCGATAGTCCATCGCCCAGGCGAACAGACTTGCGCCCGGCATCGCATCAATGGTCTCCGTCAGGTTAGGCCTGATATCGAGGCTCGAGACAAACGTCTCCGCGCAGATCACGTCGGCGATGAAGCCGGTGGCGACCTTGGGCACGTCATGGGCGCGAACCGTGCCGAGCGCGAGGCCGGCAAAGACGATGGCGGTGGTGAGAAGGACGATCTTGCGGCGGCGGGTCACGGGCTTGCTCCGGCTTGAGGCGTGTGCCGGAGACGAAGCGGCATTCACGCGATGCCCGCTCGCCGGATTTGAAAAACGGCGTAACCGAAACCGGAAGACGCTCGCCGATTCCAAAATGACCTTGATATTACAGCGTGCTAAAGATTAGACGGCATTCACCTTCAGCCGCCGGTACTCCGTCGGCGTCACGCCGGTCACGGCCTTGAAGGCGCGGTTGAAGGGGCCTAGCGACTGGAAGCCAGAATCCATCGCGATGGTGATGACGGGGACCTTGGCCTGGGCGGGATCGGCGAGGGCTGCCTTGGCCTCTTCGATCCGGTGGTTGTTCAGGAACACATTGAAATTGCGGTAGCCGAGCCCCTGGTTGATCAGCCGGCGCAGCCGGTATTCGGGAATCTTCAGCCGGCCCGCCAGCACGCCGATGCTGATGTTCTCCTGGCGATAGATCCGTTCGTCCGCCATCAGCCGCATCAGGGCGTCGATGAGCTTTTGGTCGGCGGCATCCTCGCCGATGATAGGCTGGCTCGCCGCGATCGCGGGCGCAGCCTCCGCGGCAGCCGGAAACAGGTCGGCGCCATCGACGCGCATCATCGCATAGGCGATGGCCGCGACGATGCTGGCGAGCACGCCGGTATTGACGGTGTTGGCAACATCGCCGACGTCGCTGCCGGCGAGGATCTGGAGCAGCGCGTTCAATCCGCCATAGAGCGCGGCAGCACAGACGATGAAGACACGGACGCGGCGGCGGCGCTCGACCAGATCGGCCGACCATGAGCCGATCGTCTGCACGATCGCGAGCGCAATGAAGCCGAGCACGATCAGGTTCACCGCGGTGACGGCGACCCGGACATGTCCGCCGGGTGCGATCCAGAGACAGCTGACGAAGCTGAAGGCTGTCACCAGCCCCCAGGTCAATCCGTGCCACCGGCGCAGGCGAAACTCATCGTCGAACAGCGCCCGCGTGAACAGCCAGAACACCACGATATTGCCGGTCGACAACGCGATCAGCGGCGCATGCCATGCCGGTACCAGCGATGATGTTCCGACAGAATAGCTCACAGCATGCGCGGCCGAGCCGAGCGCAAAGGCCGCACCGAGCCGGGCTGCCAGCACATTGCGGAAATCCGAGAGCAATGACGCTGCCAGCACCAGCAGCAGCGCCACGGCGGCGGCGCGAAAGGCGAGTTCGGTTGCGGCTGGGGTCATCGGGTGCTGCGATGGGTCGCGGTTGACATCGGCCGAACATCCTTCGTAGCGCCTGTTTTTTCAAGCACCATCGCTCGCCGCGCGCACTCTGTCATCGCCCGGCTTGACCGGACGATCCAGTACTCCGAGACGGCCATGATTGAACGGATAGGCCGCCGCGTACTGGATGCCCCGCCTTCGCGGGGCATGACAGCGGGCTTAGCCGCGACGCTGGCGCGGAATCCTGCTAGTATCGAGCCCAAGCAATTTAGACGGAGTTTTACCATGAGCTGGCAACCCTCGAACGATCCCGTGCTCGGCGATCCCATGTCCTGCGATGCGCTCGATCTCGTCATCGTGCCGCGCACGCGCGATCTCGGCGACGGCTTCGCGGTACGCCGCGCGTTGCCGCACGGCAAGCGGCAGATGGTCGGCCCCTTCATCTTCTTCGACCATTTCGGGCCGGTGCAGTTCGTCTCAGGCAAGGGCATGGACGTGCGGCCGCACCCGCATATCGGGCTTGCCACCGTCACCTATCTGTTCGACGGCGCGATCATGCATCGTGACAGCGAGGGCAACATCCAGGAGATCCAGCCCGGCGCGATGAATTTGATGACGGCAGGCCGTGGCATCGCGCATTCCGAGCGCACGCCGGATGTGCAGCGCGCCTCGGGGCAGAAGATGTTGGGCCTGCAAAGCTGGATCGCGCTGCCGGCGGGATCGGAAGAGATCGCACCGTCGTTTCAGCACTACGGCGCGGGTGACCTGCCGATGGTCTCCGAGCGCGACTTCACCGCGAAGGTGATTGCGGGCTCGGCCTTCGGCGTCACTTCCCCTGTTTCGATGGTCTCGCCCTGGTTCTACACCGAGGTCACCGCGGTCGCGGGCGCAATCGTGCCGCTCGACCCCGATCACGAGGAGCGCGCCATCTATGTCGTCGACGGCGAGGTCGAGATCGCGAACGAGCGCTACGAGGGGCCGCGGCTCCTGATCTTCCGGCCGGGCGACCGCATCACGGTGAAGGCGCTCAAAGCCACGCGGATGATGTTTCTGGGCGGCGACGCGCTGGAGGGCCCGCGCCACATCTGGTGGAATTTCGTCTCCTCCAGCAAGGAGCGGATCGAGCAGGCCAAGCAGGACTGGAAAACCGGCCGCTTCGCTGCGGTTCCGCAGGAACATGAGTTCATTCCGCTGCCGGAATAGGCTATCCCAGTTTCCGGTCGCGCGATCAGGCGCGGCCGGATGTCCCGTCGCAAGGCCTTGCTCCGAAAGTTCTGCCGATGACCACCATGCTCTCCAGCGACCTGCCCCTGCCCAAGATCGGGCGCGGCAAGGTGCGCGATATCTACGCCGTCGACGACGACCGCCTGCTGCTCGTCACCACGGACCGCATCAGCGCCTTCGATGTCGTGATGGGCGAGACCATCCCGATGAAGGGCGCGGTACTGACGCAAATCAGCGCCTTCTGGTTCAACGAGCTCGAAGGCGTGGTGCCGCATCACATGATCAGCGCCGACACCGACGAGATCATCGCCGCCGTGCCGGCCTTGAAGCCGCATCGTGCCGAGATTCTCGGCCGCGCCATGCTGTGCCGCCGGACCACGGTGTTTCCGATCGAATGCGTGATCCGCGGTTATCTCTCGGGCTCGGCCTGGAAGGAATATGCAGCAAGCGGAACGCTGGCCGGCGAGAAGCTGAAGGCGGGACTTGTCGAGAGCGAGAAGCTGGAGCCCTCGATCTTCAGCCCGGCGACCAAGGCCGAGACCGGCCATGACGAGAACATTACCATCGCAAGAATGCGCGAGGTCGTCGGCGACGAGACGGCCTACACGCTCGAGAGCATGACGCGCGCGATCTACACGCTCGGCGAGGAGCTCGCCCGCGAGCAGGGCATTATCATCGCCGACACCAAGTTCGAATTCGGCCGCGACACGGACGGCCGCATCATCCTGATCGACGAAGTCATGACGCCGGATAGTTCGCGCTTCTGGGCCGTCGATGCCTACAAACCCGGCCAGCCGCAGGCGAGCTTCGACAAGCAGCCCTTGCGCGACTATCTCGATGTCGAGCGCCGCGCCGGCCGCTGGAACGGCGACGCCCCGCCGCCGCCTTTGCCCGCAAGCGTGGTGGACGCGACCAGCAAGCGCTATCTGGAAGCATATCGCCGCGTGACGGGAAGCGAACTCAAGATCTAGTGCAGGCCTTAGCGTCGTCCCGGCGCAGGCCGGGACCCATACCGCGAGCTCTATCGATCGCTGACGGTTCTAATCCCGAACAACCAATCTTCGCCACACATCTCCCTGGGGGTATGGGTCCCGGCCTTCGCCGGGACGACAACCAGTATGTGTTCCAGCTCGGCTGCTCTCCATCCACCTGCTGCGCATGATTGGCCGTTCGCACGCCGTGGACCGCATCCCTCGCCGGATGCCCCCGGAAACTGTCGGGTACTTCACATTCGAAAGAATCTTGTTGCGCTAAGTCTCCAGTCGTCTACCTCTCGGAGGGGAATACTCAGCGAGTGGCACGGCGTGACAGATCCAGCGATTGGCTTCACTCCGTCGACCGGGCTCAATCCGGCCCTCAAGCGCGCGCTGAACGATATATTGGGCGGGAGCGCCGCCAGCGTCCTGACCGTCACGTTCGGACTGTCCTACGCGCTGCTGATCTTCGCGGGGCCGTTGTCGCCCTATCTGTCCTACGGCATCACGGCCACTTTCGTCAGCTCCGCGGTGCTTGCGGCCGTCGTCGGGCTCGGCAGCTCGCTGCCCTTCGCGATTGCAGCCCCCGACAGCTCGACCGCCGCGGTGACGGGTATCCTGGCGGCCTCGGTGGTCGAACGCATCGAGACGGCGAACCTGTCGACGCCGTTGCTGTCCCCGATCCTGATCACGCTCGGCCTGTCGACGATGCTGACAGGATTGGTGCTGTGTGGACTGGGCCTGACGCGGCTTGGCCGCGCCATCCGTTACGTGCCTTATCCGGTGGTCGGCGGCTTCCTCGGCGCCACCGGACTTCTCATCGTCATGGGTGCGGTCCGGGTGATCACCGACCATCCGCTGCAGTTCACGACGCTGTCGCACTTCGCCGACCGCACCATCCTGCTGGAGCTCGGTGCCGCCTGCGCGATGGCGCTGGTGCTGTATCTCACCTGGCACCGCTCGCGCAGCCCGTTCGGACTGCCGATCATCCTGGTCGGCGGCGTGCTCACCGCGCATCTGGCGTTCTGGATCACCGGCGTTTCCTTCGATGAGGCGCGGGCGTTGGGCTGGACCTTTCAGCCCCCGCCGCAAGCGGTGTTCATGCTGCCCTGGCATACCGACGATCTCGCCCGCTATCCGTGGTTTGCCATACCGGACCTGCTTGGCAATGTCGTCGCCGTCATCTTCGTCACGGCCTCCAGCACGCTGTTCAACACCACCGGCATCGAGGTGGCCACGCATCGCGAAGCCAATCTGGAGTGTGAGCTGAACGTCACCGGCGCCGCCAACATCCTGACCGGCATGCTGGGCGGCTACCCCGGTTGCAGCTCGACCAGCCGCTCGATGCTCAATTTCAGCAGCGGCGGCCGCGGGCGACTGTCCGGCCTCACCGCCGCAGCGCTGTCGCTGCTGGTGCTTGCCGTCGCACCCGAGCTGCTCGGCTTCATCCCCAAATGCGTGCTCGGCGGGCTGTTGCTCTATCTCGGCGCCGACCAGTTGCACAAATGGATCATCGAGTCGCGCAAGCGGCTGTCGAAGCTCGAATATCTCTCGCTGATCGCCATCATCGCGATCATCGTGGCCTGGGGTTTCGTTCCGGGCATCCTGATCGGCGTCATCATCGGCTGCGCGACGTTTGCGTTCAGCGCCGCGCGGGTCGAGTCGATCAAATACAGTTTCGACGGCTCGGAGTACCGCTCCTCGCTCGACCGCTCGCGCGACGACCAGGACGTGCTGCTTGCCCACGGGGGCAAGATCCAGGGCCTCAATCTCCAGAGCTATCTCTTCTTCGGCTCCGCCAACCGGCTCTACCAGCACGTCAAGCAGCTGCTGCAGGAACGCCCCGAGTGCCGCTATCTGCTGTTTGACTTCAAGCTCGTCACCGGCGTGGATTCATCGGCTGCCTATAGTTTCGCCCAGATCAAGCGCAGCGCCGGCGATCTCGGAGTCGAGCTGATCCTGGTGCATCTGTCGGCTGCGGCCGAGAAGGTGCTGCGCTCCAGCGACTTCGTCGGCGAGGGCGTCACCATCATCCCCGAGCTCGATCGCGCGCTGGAATGGTGCGAGAACGAGCTCATCTCGCAGCATCAGGAGCTGGCGCAGGAAGAAGCCAGCCTGCGTGACTGGTTCACGCGAATGCTCGGCAGCGAAGACGGCGCCGACGAGCTGATCCGCCGCTGCCAGCGCATCGAGGTCGAAGCCGGCGAGGTCATCGTGCAGGCCGGCGCCCCCGCCGATTCCATGCATTTCATCCTCGACGGCCGCGTCGGCATCATGATCCCGGCCGATCACGACCGCACCACACGCGTGCGCAGCCTCGGCCGTTACACCACGATCGGCGAGATGGGGCTGGTGTCACAGACACCGCGCAGCGCGACCATCCAGGCCGAGGTCGACAGCGTGCTCTACGTGCTGAATACGCACCAGTTCGACGCCATCAAGACCGAGGATCCAGCGCTCAGCCACAAGCTGCTGACCTATTTCGTGTCGGTCATGGCGGAGCGGCTGACCTTTGCGAACCGCACGATCGCGGTGCTCAGGCGGTAGCCCTCGCATCCAGAAACGTTCTGCAATGTGCTACGAACAAATCCGGGTATTGGAAAGGTGCGCCGTGTCCGGAGTCGGGATACAGGATGAGCTGCGCATCACTCATCGCCTTGAACATGTTGTAGGCGTTGATGCTCGGGAACATTGAATCGTCGCTGCCGTGAACAATCAAGGTGGGCTGCGCGATTGCGCGGAGGATGGACGCCTCGTCCTTGCGGGCACACCAGGTGATGATCGCCTTCGCCTGAGGTTCGCTCACACTGTCTCCGCTTTCGGGATCCCGGTCCTGTGCGCGCGCAGTCGCTCGCGCGATAAAGCCCCTACCGGCGCGCTGGCTGGCCTCGGAGGGCGTAAAGAACAGCGGCAGCCTGACATCGGCAGCCCCACGGGCAAAGGCGTCGTTGACGACGGCCATCAGATGCTCCTCGCCGCCGCGCGGCGCCGCTCCCGCCACGATCATCTTGCGGACGAGCCCCGTCCCCCGGGCAGCGAGCACCTGAGCGATCATGCCACCGAGCGAGAAGCCGAGAAGATCGACCTCACCGAGATCGAGCGCCCTGATGAAAGTTTCGGCATCCGCCGCCATCTGCTCGACGTTGTCCGGCGTCGCGCCGGAGCTCGTGCCGACGCCCGCATTGTTGAAAACGATGACCGGCCTGGTTTCCGCGAGCTGGTTCACCACGGCCGGATCCCAGGAATCCATGTTGCCTGTGAAATGCTGAAGCAGGACCAGTGGCATACCCTTTGCCGGGCCGAGGCGCCTGAAGGCAAAGCGCATACCGCCGGCCTCGATGAATTCCGTTCGCGCCGTTTCAAGGGACATGCCTTTTCCTTTTTCTTGAAGTGCACGGATGGCTGCTGGCACGACGGCGAGCACTCCATATATGACGCTCGCCATATGTATGTGGTCTTCCCGCGCTCGAGGGTGGAGACGTATCAGCCGGCTTACGGCATCGACAGGACGTAGATGCCATCATTTCGGCCATCCAATTGGCGAGGGGAGCAGGCGCACAAACAGGTGGTCCGTCGCATCCAGGAGTCATCATGAGAATCGGCTTGGTTCTGTCTCCGAGCTTCCAGGCCGTCTGTTTCGGCGCCGTCGCCGCTTTCGACGTGGCGAACAAGCAGGCTGGAGAAAAAATCTACGATGTTCGTGCGTTCTCGGAAGACGGCGGGCTGGTCACCTCGTCTGCTGGGATGCAAGTCATGACGGAGCCTTTCGATCAGGCCGCTTTCGACACCCTCATCGTCGCGGCGGGCCTCGACATTCCAACCTCATCACCCGGCCTCGTCCGGCTGCTTCGCGCAGCGGCCCGGAATGCGCGGCGGGTTTCGTCGATCTGTCTCGGCTCGTTCGTGCTCGGTGACGCCGGGCTGTTGAACGGGCGGCGAGCGACCACGCATTGGCGCTACGCACAGGAGATGCAGGCCAGATTCCCGGGTTGCAATGTGGACGCCGACAAGATCTTCATTGCCGACGGCCAGATCTGGACGTCTGCCGGCATGAGCGCCGGCACCGACATGGTCGTCGGCATGATCGAACGAGACCTCGGTGCCGAGAGGGCTCGCTCCGTGGCCAAAGGCATGGTCATGTACCACAGCCGCCCCGGCGGACAATCGCAGCATTCGGTTTTGCTGGAGGTCGGAACGAGCGAAGACAGGATCCAGAAGGCCCTGAACTACGCCCGGCAAAACCTGCGCGAGAGCCTCACGATCGAGGATTTGGCCCGCGCCGCCTGTCTCAGCCCGCGGCAATTCACGCGACTCTTCCGCTCGGCGACCGGCACGACGCCGGCCAAGGCCGTCGAAGCCTTGCGCCTCGAATCCGCGAAGCTGATGCTGGAGCAGACTCGTTTGCCGATCGAGGTCGTGGCGCGCGAGACCGGCTTTGCGACCCGTGAGCGCATGCGACAGGCTTTTGTCCGCGTGCATGGCGAGGCGCCGCGGACCTTCCGCAAGGAGGCTGGGCCACTCGCCATGCTCTGACGTGCCTCAAATCAGCTCAGCCGGATATTGGACAGATCGATCGAGACGACCAGCGGCTCGGTGCTGAAGCTGCCGTCGAGTTGCCGTGCATAAATGCGACGCTTGGTCGGAAACCGGATGCCCGAGACCTCGACATAGCCATCGATCAGATGCGCGCCGGGCGTATTGCCGGCGATCTCCACGTCGTAATCGTGCCGCTTCAAGAGTCCGTCCGCATCGAAATAGAGCGTCTGCACCGCGCTGTGCGTTGCGATGTCATTTGGAAAACGGACCGCAAGACGGCGCCACAGCCCGTCATTCGTACGCACCGGCTCCAGCTCTTCTGCCTCGACTCCCGGCCAGGCGAGCACGAACGGGGTGTTGAGGTAAGTCCACATGGCGCAGCCGGCGAAATAGGCGAGCTGGAGATCGGTCCACGGCGTTTGCAGAGTATGACCTGCAAAGCTGCTGCGCGGGTCACGAAGCTCGTCGAGCACCGTGCCGTCGGCCGCTTCGAGGGCGACCCGCCCCGGCTCGAACCGCGAACGGCGGCGCTCGGCGCCGAAGGGCGAGTGGGACGCCCATTCCTGGCGCAGACCAACCGTCACGGTGGTCTGCTGAAGCGTCTCGGGCTGCCCTTTCAAGGACCACAACACGCCCCTCTGCTGAAGGTCGGCCGCGACCTGCTCGAACTGGTTCCAGCGCTGAAGCCCACCATGGGCTTCGATCGCCAGCTCACTTAGTTTGGTCATCACGTTCTCCTGCGTAGAGGCCGTTGCATTGAGCCCTGCTGCAGAGAACGTTAGGCCCTCACGGGAGGACGGCGAACGCCGTAGATGCCGCGTTTCAGGCCACGGCGACCAGCAGCTAAACCCCCGCCATCATCACATATTTGATCTCGACATATTCTTCCATGCCGTGATGCGAGCCTTCGCGGCCGAGGCCGCTTTCCTTGACGCCGCCGAAGGGCGCCACTTCGGTGGTGATCAGGCCGGTGTTGACGCCGACCATGCCGGATTCCAGCGCCTCGGCGACACGCCAGACGCGGCCGAGATCGCGGGAGTAGAAGTAGGAGGCGAGCCCGAACGGCGAGGCGTTGCACATCGCGATGACGTCGGCCTCGTCCTTGAAGCGGATCACCGGTGCGAGCGGGCCGAAGGTTTCCTCCTGCGCCACCAGCGAGTCCGGCTCGACGTCGGCAAGCACCGTCGGCTCGAAGAACGAACGCCCGAGCTCGCTGCGCTTGCCGCCGGTGACGATCCTGGCGCCGCGCTTGACGGCGTCCGCGATATGGCGCTCGACCTTGTCGACCGCTTTCAAATTGATCAGTGGGCCCTGCGTGACGCCGTTCTCGGTACCGTCACCGATCTTCATCGCCGCGACTTTCTTCGACAGCTTCTGCACGAACTCGTCGTAGATCTTGTCCTGGGCGTAGATGCGGTTGGCGCAGACGCAGGTCTGGCCCATGTTGCGGTATTTCGAGACGATCGCGCCGTCGACCGCCGCATCGATGTCGGCGTCGTCGAACACCACGAACGGCGCGTTGCCGCCGAGCTCGAGGCCGAGCCGCTTCACGCCGACGGAGGCCTGCCGGTAGAGAATCTTGCCGACCGCGGTCGAGCCGGTGAAGCCGACGAAACGCACGGCCGGATGCTCGCACAACACCTTGCCGATCGGCGCTGCATCGCCCGTGACGATGTTGAACACACCCTTGGGCACGCCGGCTCTCTCCGCGAGCGCGGCAAGCGCCAGCGCCGACAGCGGCGTTTCATTGGCGGGCTTCAGCACCACGGTGCACCCGGCCGCAAGCGCCGGCGAAACCTTTCGTGTGATCATCGAGTTCGGGAAATTCCACGGCGTGATCGCGCCGCAGACGCCGATCGGCTGCTTGATCGCGAGCAAGCGCGCATCCGGCCGCTGCGTCGGAATCGTCTCGCCATAGACGCGGCGGGCCTCCTCGGCGAAAAATTCGACATAGGCGCCGCCGATGTCGACCTCGCCGAGCGCTTCGGCGAGCGGCTTGCCCTGCTCGGAGGTGAGGATCAGCGCGAGGTCCTCGCGATTGGCGATGATCAGCTCGAACCATTTGCGCAAAATATTGGAGCGCTGCTTGGCGGTGTGCTTGGCCCAGCCCGGGAACGCGCGCTCGGCGGCCTCGACCGCCCTGGTGGCGTCATCGGCCGAAAGCTGCGGAACCTTTGCAAGCTCGATGCCGGTTGCGGGATTGTTGACGGCGAAGACCGGCGAGCCGACCCAGGTGCCGTCGATGTAGCAGGCCTCCTTCAGCAGCGACGGGTCCTTCAACCGGTCGCGCAGATTGGACGTGGCGTGCTGGGCACGTGCGGCGGCGGTCGGGGTCATGGCGTTGCTCCTGCGGGGCTTTTGCGGGCTGTTCCGGTTCGGCCGGAATATAGGGAGACGCGGCGCGCAATGCACCGTCCCGCAACGCACATCTGCTGGGAGCCAGGCTCGGAGCGGCGGAGTTACGCCGCGCCGCTCAGATAGGTCTCGCGCCGCCCGATCATGCGCTCGGCGGCGGCCTTGGCGTCGGCCTTCGAGGAGGTTGCGCAGGTCCGGTATTCGAGATCAGGAACGTCGGACGCGTTGCGGCGGCCGAACCAGGACTTTGAACCGACCGGCAGCAGCGCCAGCGCCTGTGCCAGATTGTCGACAGCGCCGAAGGAATAAAGTGCGCCGGTGCCGGCGATGCGGACCTCGTAGATGCCGGGCGCGATCGGCGCTTCGAGATTCTCGCCCCGTCCGGGACGGGGATAGCGCTTCCATTCGCTCCAGGTCGAAATCATCTGAGGTCCCCCCTCGCGGCCGGTGGGCGGCCGCCAATTTGCATCAAGTCTTAACGTTGACCGTCGATCGGCCGAGAGCTGAACGCCGCAGCTCACAAAATGTTTCAAGTGCTTCAAACAGTCGAAACATCTCGCCAGCACCCATCCACGGTCACGGCTGGTTGCGGCCATCCACCACAGATTGTGACGGAGTGTTGCAGGTCAACCGCCTTGTCGTCGTGCGAGGGGAGCCGACCGTCAAGTCACGACATCGCGACCGCGGCAGGTACGCGGATGTGCTTGCCGCGCGGCGCACGCGGGAGGACAATCGATCGCTTCCAACAATAATCAAACCGGAGGAAACGCGGATGCAAGGCAAAGCTGAGATCGACCAGATTCTGCGCCAGAAGAGCGAGGCCAGGGAGATTCCCGGCGTCGTCGCCATCGCCGCCAGCGGTACCGAGGTGCTGTATCAGGGCGCGTTCGGCAAACGCGACCTGTCCAAGCCGGATGCGATGACCGCCGACAGCGTGTTCTGGATCGCATCGATGACGAAGGCGGTGACATCAGCGGGCGCGATGCAGCTCGTCGAGCAAGGCAAGCTGTCGCTGGATGCGCCGATCGGCGAGGTGTTGCCCGATCTCGCCAAGCCGCAGGTGCTCGAAGGTTTCGATGCCAAGGGCGAAGCCAAGCTGCGGCCGGCCAAGGGGCCGATCACGCTGCGCCAACTCATGACCCACACCGCCGGCTTTGCCTACAACATGTGGAACGGCGATCTCGCGATCCATCTCGAGAAATCCGGCATCCCCGCCATCACCACCTGCCAGAACGCGGCGTTGAAGACGCCGGTTATGACCGACCCCGGCACGCGCTGGGAATACGGCACCAATATCGATTTCGTCGGCAAGGCGGTGGAAGCCGTCAGCGGCAAGCGCCTCGATGCCTATCTGCGCGACAATCTGTTCGCACCGCTCGGCATGAGCGATACCGCTTTCAAGATCACCGACGACATGCGCAAGCGTCTGGTCGGCATGCATGCGCGCGGCGAGGATGGCCAGCTCGCCGCGATCCCGTTCGAGCTCGAGCAGGAGCCGGAATTCCACATGGGCGGCGGCGGCCTTTATTCGACCGCGGCCGACTATATCAGGTTTACCCAGATGATCTTGAACAAGGGCCGCGGCAACGGCAATCAGGTGCTGAAGGCCGAGACCATCGCGACGATGGGGCAGAACCACATCGGCGACCTCGCCATGGGCAAGATGACCACGGCGGCGCCGATGTACACCAATGACGTCGATCTCTATCCGGAGCAGGTGAAGAAGTGGGGCCTCAGCTTCATGATCAACACCGCCAAGACCGCCGAGGGCCGCAGCGCGGGCAGCCTCGCCTGGGCGGGCCTCGCCAACACCTATTACTGGATCGACCCGGCGCGCGACGTCACCGGCGTGATCCTGATGCAGCTGCTGCCATTCGCCGACGCAAAGTGTCTCGAGGCTTTTGCCGGCTTCGAGCGCGGCGTCTATGCCGGGCTCGATGCGGGAAGCGGGCAGAAGGCGGCGTGAGGCGCGCCTGACTCTCACGACGCGTCACGGCCGGGCTTGTTGTCCCGGCCGTGCACGCACCTGACTGGAGGACACGATCTTGGCAGACAAAGCCGACAGTTACGTTTGCGGCACCTCCGACACGCCGCTGCTCGGCGACACCATCGGGCGCAGCCTCGATCAGGCCGCGCGGCGCTGGAGCGATCGTGAGGCGCTGGTCTCGCCCAGCCACGGCGTGAGATGGAAATGGGGAGAGTTTGCCCAGCGGGTCGACGCGCTCGCCGCCGGCTTTGTCGCGCTCGGCCTCGAACGCGGCGCGCGGATCGGCATCTGGTCGCTGAACCGGCCGGAATGGACACTGACCCAGTTTGCCGCCGCCAAGGCCGGCCTCATCCTGGTGACGATCAATCCGGCCTACCGGCTGAGCGAGCTGGAATTCGCGCTTCACAAGGTCGGATGCAGCGCCATCGTCACCGCGACGGCATTCAAGACCAGCAACTACATGGACATGCTCAACACGCTGTTGCCGGAGCTCGCGAGCGCCAAGCCCGGGCAATTGCGCGCGGCGCGGCTGCCGGCCTTGCGCATCGTGATCCAGATCGGCGGCCCCGCCTGCCCGGGCACGATCCCGTTCGACGAGGTCGCCGGCATGGGCGGTACCCTGCATCGCGAACAGCTCGCCGCGCTCAGTGCCTCGCTGCAATTCGACGATGCCGTCAACATCCAGTTCACCAGCGGAACGACGGGATCGCCCAAGGGCGTGACGCTGACCCATCACAACATTCTCAACAACGGCTATTTCGTCGGCCGCGCCATGCGCCTGACCGAACAGGACCGCATCTGCATTCCGGTGCCGCTCTATCATTGCTTCGGCATGGTGATGGGCAACCTCGCCTCCGTCACGCTCGGCGCAACGATGGTCTATCCCGGCGAGGGGTTTGATCCGCTCGCAACGCTGCGGACGATCGAGCAGGAAAAATGCACCGCGCTGTACGGTGTGCCGACCATGTTCATCGCCGAACTCGACCACGGCGAATTCTCAAACTTCGATCTGACATCGCTGCGCACCGGCATCATGGCCGGTGCACCCTGCCCGATCGAGGTGATGAAGCGCGTCAACAGCGAGATGAACATGGGCGAGGTCACGATCGCCTATGGCATGACCGAGACAAGCCCGGTCAGCTTCCAAAGCGCCGTCGACGACCCGCTCGATCGCCGCGTCTCGACGGTCGGGCGAATCCATCCGCATGTCGAGGTCAAGGTCGTCGATCTCGAGGGCAAGATCGTCAAGCGCGGCGAACGGGGCGAGCTCTGCACCCGCGGCTACAGCGTGATGCTGGGCTACTGGGAGGAGCCGGAGAAGACCGCGGATGTGCTCGACGCCAAAGGCTGGATGCATACCGGCGACATCGCCATCATCGACGACCAGGGTTATTGCAACATCGTCGGCCGCATCAAGGACATGGTGATCCGCGGCGGCGAGAACCTCTATCCCCGCGAGATCGAGGAATTTCTCTACCGCCATCCCAAGATTCAGGACGTGCAGATCTTTGGCGTTGCGGATACCCGCTACGGCGAGGAGCTCTGCGCCTGGATCCGCGTCAGGCCCGGCGAGACGCTGACGAAGGAAGAGGTGCGCACCTTCTGCGACGGCCAGATCGCCCACAACAAGATTCCGCGGTACGTGGAATTCGTCGACGAGTTTCCGATGACCGTGACCGGAAAGGTCCAGAAATTCCTGATGCGCGACGACGTGGAGCAACGGCTTGGACTGAAAGCCGCGAAGACGGCGTGAGCCGCAGCTGTCATTCCCCGCGAAGGCGGGGAATCCAATACGCCGGAGCCTCTCGATAGAACCACGACCGTCTCGGAGTACTGGATCGCCCGGCCAAGCCGGGCGATGACAGCGAGGATGAGGCTATTCCACCTTAAGCCGTCAGCCCGCGCTGCCCGGCGAGCTCCTTCAGCGACACCTGTGGACGCGCGCCGATGTGCTGGATCACTTCGGCGGCCGCGAGCGCGCCGAGTTCGCCGCACTGCTTGTGGGGCAGGTTGCGCGCCAGACCGAACAGGAAGCCGGCGGCGAAGAGATCGCCGGCCCCGGTGGTGTCCACGAGTTTCGCGATCGGAGACGCCGGGGCTGCGACTGCGTCAGTTGGCGTCACCACCACGCAGCCTTTCTCGCTGCGGGTGACCACGCCGAGATTGACCTCGTTGCGCAGCTGCTTGAGCGCGGTGTCGAAGTCCGAGGTCTGGTAGAGCGAATGCAGCTCGGACTCGTTCGCGAACACGATATCGACGATGCCGTTGCGCATCAGCCCCAGGAACTCGTCGCGATAACGATCGACGCAGAAGGAATCCGACAACGTCAGCGCCACCTTGCGCTTGGCATCATGAGCGATCTTGGCCGCCTTGACGAAGGCGTCCTTGGCGTTCTTGGGGTCCCAGAGATAGCCCTCGAGGTAGACGATGCCGGCCGCGGCGATCTCGGCCGGGTCGATGTCGGCGGGCGACAGGTCCTGCGCGGCGCCGAGATAGGTGTTCATGGTGCGCTCGCCGTCGTCAGTCACCAGGATGTAGGAGCAGCCGGTCGCAGGACCGTCCTTCGCCGCGGGCGTGTTGAAGGCGACGCCGGCCGCGCGGATGTCGTGCACGTAGAGCTTGCCGATCTGGTCGTCCTTGACCTTGCCGACATAGGCGGCGCGCGCCCCGAGGCTGCCGATGCCGACGATGGTGTTGGCAGCCGAACCGCCGGAAACTTCCGTCGCCGGGCCCATGTCCTTGTAGATGGCGGCGGCCCGCGCCTCGTCGATCAGGGACATGCTGCCCTTGGTCATGCCGTGCTTGCCCAGAAAGGCTTCGTCGGTCTTGACCAGCACGTCGAACAGCGCGTTGCCGATGCCGAGAACGTCATATTTCACGTCAGCCATTCACCTTGATCCTGTTTGGCGGATTGCGATACCCGCGGAAATCCGCTTCCTGTCGGTCTGAAATCTGGCTCGCGGCCTATCACGGCCGGCCCTTCGCGGGCAAGCAACGGTATTATGCAGTTCCGATGATCCGCTCCTTCCTGACCGTCTCGACGGGGACACTGGCTTCACGGCTGCTGGGCTTTGCACGCGATTCCCTGATCGCGGCGCTGCTCGGCACCGGCGCCGTGGCGGACGCGTTTCTGGCGGCATTTCAGCTCGTCAATGTGGTGCGGCGCCTGCTCAGCGAGGGGGCCCTGAATGCGGCGCTGATCCCGGCCTGGCTGCGCGTTCGTGACCGCGACGGCGAGGCGGCTGCCGCGGCGTTCGCGGGACGCGTGCTCGGCACCGCGAGCGCGGGCCTGATCGCAATCTCAATCGTGATTGCACTGCTGATGCCGCTGATCATCATGATCATCGCGCCGGGCTTCGTCGGCAGCGCATCGCTCGATCTCGCCGTCCAGAATGCGAGGCTGATGCTGCCTTATCTCGCCTTCGCGGGACCCGTCACGGTGCTGATGGGCCTGCTCAACGCGCAGGGGCGCTTTGCACTCACCGCCTTCTCGCCGCTGCTGTTCAACATCGCCCTGATCGCCGCGATCGCGGCACTCCTGCTGGGGCACGCCGATGCGACCTTCGCCGCGTGGATGCTGGCGGCCACCATCGGCATCGCCGGCCTGTTGCAGCTCCTGATGCTGCTGTCGCAGCGAAGCGCGCGTCTGGCGAACCCTCTGCGCGTGAGCTTCGACAAGGACATGCGCGGCTTCTTCGCCAAGGCGATCCCGGGCATGATCGCGAGCTCCGGCCCGCAATGGCTGATGGTTGCCGGCGCGATCATCGCCTCCGCCACGCCGGCCGCGGTCTCCTGGCTCTATTTCGCCAACCGCTTGATCGAGCTGCCGCTCGGTATTGTCGGCGTCGCCATGGGTACAGTGCTGGTGCCGGAGCTGACGCGCGCGGCGAGGAGCGGTGACCGTGACGCGGTTGCGCATGCGGAATCGCGCGCGCTGGAACTCGCGACCGGGCTGGCATTGCCGGCGACGCTCGGCCTGATCGTGCTGGCCGAGCCGATCGTGCGGCTGCTGTTCGAACACGGCGCCTTTGGCGCGGAGGACAGCGCGGCCACGGCGCGCGCCCTGATGTGGCTGGCGCTGGGACTGCCAGCGCACGTGCTGATCAAGGCGCTGTCCCCGGCCTATTTTGCCCGCAGCGACACGATGACGCCGCTGCTTGCGACTGCCAAAGGGTTCGTGGTCGCGGTCGCGCTCGCGATCCTGCTCGGTCACTTCTTCGGCGCGAGCGGGATCGCCGCCAGCATCGCCGCCGGCGCCTGGAGCAGTGCGATCTCGCTGCTCCGGAAAGGCACGCGTGAATTCGGCTTCTCGGTCGACGCCGCCGCCCGCAAGCGGCTGCCGCGAATCGTGCTCGCCGCGCTCGCCATGGGCGGCCTGCTGTGGCTGACCGCGGGCCTCTTGCCTTCACAGGCCCATGGGCTCATCCGCTTCATTGCGCTGGGATCACAGATCGCCGCCGGAATCGTCGTCTATGGCTTGCTCCTGCAAATCCTCCGCGTCGCGTCCTGGCGCGAGGCGGCCGGTGCCTTGAAGCGCCCCGCCCAGCCCGATCCCGGCGCCTGAAGTCAGCGAAATTCCCTTGACGGGGCAGCGCCGCTGTTGGAAACGACGCCCCGTATCTTGCAGGGAAGCTGCCATGCCATTCGTTGAACGGGTTTTTTCGGGCGTCCAGCCGACGGGCAATCTGCACCTCGGCAATTATCTCGGCGCAATCGTCAACTTCGTGAAGATGCAGGAAACCCACAACTGCATCTATTGCGTCGTCGACATGCACGCGATCACGCAGGGCGTGGACGTCTGGGGCGGACCGGTCGAGCTCGCGCGCAACACCCGCGAGGTGACCGCGGCGTTCATCGCCAGCGGCATCGATCCGAGCAAGCACATCGTGTTCAACCAGAGCCAGGTCTCGGGTCACGCCGAGCTCGCCTGGATCTTCAACTGCGTCGCGCGCATGGGCTGGCTCGGCCGTATGACCCAGTTCAAGGAGAAGGCCGGCAAGGACCGCGAGAACGCCTCCGTCGGTCTGTTCGACTATCCCGTGCTGATGGCGGCTGACATTCTGCTCTACCGCGCCACCCACGTGCCGGTCGGCGAGGACCAGAAGCAGCATCTCGAGCTGTCGCGCGACATCGCGCAGAAGTTCAACAACGACTTCGCTGAGTCGATCCGCAACCTCGGCGCCAATGACGGCCAGTTCTTCCCGCTGCCGGAGCCCTTGATCACGGGCCCGGCGACGCGCGTGATGAGCTTGCGCGACGGCACCAAGAAGATGTCGAAGTCGGATGCGTCGGATAATTCGCGCATCAATCTGACCGACGACGCCGACACCATCGCGCAGAAGGTCCGCAAGGCCAAGACCGACCCGGAGCCGCTGCCGACCGAGGAGAAGGGTCTGGAAGCGCGTCCCGAGGCCGACAATCTCGTCGGTATCTTCGCCGCGCTCTCCGGCCGCTCCAAGGCCGACGTGCTCAGGGATTTCGGCGGCGGCCAGTTCTCCAGCTTCAAGAACGCGCTGGTGGATTTGTGCGTCACGAACCTCGCGCCGATTGCCGGCGAGATGAAGCGCCTCGTCGCCGACCCCGGCCATATCGACGCGATCCTGAACGATGGCGCCGACCGCGCGCGCGCGATTGCCGACGAGACCATGAAGCTCTCGAAGGACATCGTCGGCTTCATCCGTCGGCGCTGATAATAAGTTCGCGAAAACGCGGCCGACGCCACGGCGCCGGCTCGCTTCTGCTCTCCCCAAGTACGACGGAGTGTGGCAGCATGTCAGCCGTGCACATTCCGGGACATGCATGACCAGCAAGCGACTTTGCTTCGAGCCGGGTCACAAGCCCAAATGCCTCGTCATCGTCGACGACACCGCCGAATGGGATCGCGCGGTCTATTACGCCAGCCGCTGGGCGATTCGGGCCGGTGGCGGCGTGGTGATGCTCCGCATCATCGAGCCCGAACAGCAGAGCCAGGAATGGCTGGGGGTCGCCGACATCATGCGCGCCGAAGCGCATGAGGCGGCCGAAGCCGCGCTCGACCGTGCCGCCGGCCGCGCCAACGGCATCGCCGCGATCACGCCGGAACGGGTGATCCGCGAAGGCGCTGCGATGGAACAGCTGCTGGCGGTGATCGACGAGGACCCCGACATCGCCATGCTGGTGCTCGCCGCGAACCCCGGCGCGGAAGGCCCGGGGCCATTAGTCGCGCTGCTCGCGCACGCGCTGGGCACGTTCCCGGTGCCGGTGACGGTCATTTCCGGCGCGCTCAGCGACCAGAGCGTGGATTCGCTGTCCTAGACTGCTGCTCGTTCGCCTCGCCTCGTTAGCCGGCAGAGGGAAGAAGCGGGTACCCTAACCCGCTGATATAACAGGTGAACGGCCAGCTTACCCCTTGACCGTGCGTTCGCCGTCGCCATCTGCTAGTGGATAGAGCACGCGCCGGCCTTGAACCGGCGACGTCTGGAGAAAACCATGTTCATTCAAACCGAAGCCACCCCCAATCCCGCCACGCTGAAGTTCATTCCCGGCCGCGTCGTGGTCGACGGCGGACCGATGGAATTTGCCAACCGCGAATCGGCCGCACGCTCGCCGCTCGCCGAAAAGCTGTTCGAAGTCCCCGGCGTCACCGGCGTGTTCTACGGCTCGGACTTCATCACCGTGACCAAGGCGAACGGTGAATGGCAACAGCTCAAGCCCGCGATCCTCGGCGCCATCATGGAGCACTACATGTCCGGCGCGCCGCTGCTCGCCGACGGTGCGGCCGCGAGCGATGTCGATCTCGACGACGAGGACGAGTTCTTTGACGAAGCCGATGCCGAGACGGTCGACATGATCAAGGATCTGATCGAGACCCGCGTGCGGCCAGCGGTCGCCAATGACGGCGGCGACATCACTTTCCGCGGCTTCAAGGACGGTATCGTCTATCTCAACATGAAGGGCTCCTGCGCCGGCTGCCCGTCATCGACCGCGACGCTCCAGCACGGCATCCAGAACCTGCTCAAGCACTTCGTCCCCGACGTGGTCGAAGTCCGGCCGATGTAGGCTGGGGCCGCAAAGGCGTGGATGGCCGGGACAAGCCCGGCCATGATGACGAGCATTCCATGACGGATGGTGCTACCATCGTTCCATGCTGATCCTTGCCATCGATACCGCGCTGGAAGCGTGCGCGGTTGCCGTTCTCGACACCGATGCCGGCCAGCTCCTCGCGCAGGAGCAGCTTCTGATGAAGCGCGGCCACGCCGAAGCGCTGATGCCGATGATCGCGCGCGTGATGCAGTCAGCCAACCTCGCCTTCACAGCGCTCGAGCGCATCGCGGTCACCATGGGCCCCGGAAGTTTCACCGGCCTGCGCGTCGGCATTTCGGCCGCCCGCGGCCTTGCGCTTGCTGCGAAGCGGCCCGCCGTCGGCCTGACCACCTTGTCGGCCTATGCCGCCGCCGTCGTCGGCCAGAGCGGAGCGGCGCCGGTGATCGCGGCGATCGACGCGCGGCACGACCACGTCTATTTCCAGATCGTGGCCGGTGACGGCAGTCAGCTGGTGCGGCCGGGCGTCGCTCCCATCGACGAGGCGATCGCGGCGTCGCAATTCGGCGCGCCGCATCTGGTCGGCAATGCCGCGAAGATCCTCGCCGAGCGCTGGCCGAAAGATATGCCGCAGCCGGTCGCGGTCGACGCGCAGCCCGCGCCCGACATCGGCTGGGTCGCATGGCTTGGCGCCGCCGCCGATCCCGCGACAAATCCGGCGCGGCCGTTCTATCTGCGGGCGCCCGACGCAAAGCCGCCCGCACAACTGCCGCTTGCAGCACAAGCCGCAAGCTCACGATGAAATGGTTGTCGGAATGGTGGCGCGGCGGTACGGCCGTCGTCGAGCCGGCTGTCGCGCGCGACGTCGCACGGCTTGCGCAACTCCACGGCGCCTCCTTCGCGCGCGGTTGGGGCGAAGGCGAGTTCGAGAGCATGCTCAGCGAGCGCAACACGCTGGTGCACCGGTTGCGCCTCGGCCGCAAGACCGTGGGCTTCGCGGTGTCGCGGATCGGCGCAGACGAAGCAGAGATTCTCTCGATCGCGGTCGATCAGGCCCATCGCGGCCGCGGCCTCTCTCGCACGCTGCTGATGACCCATCTCGGCCACCTGGCAGGACGCGGCGTGCGCACAATATTTCTTGAGGTCGAGGAAAATAACCAGCCGGCGCGGCGGCTCTACGACCGAGCCGGATTCATGGTGGTCGGACGCCGCGAACGCTACTATAAGCAGCCGAACGGGGAACAATTGAACGCACTTCTGATGCGACGTGACTTGTCGTAACATTGATGGCAGAAAGCGTCCCGTCAGGCGGACATCACATGACTGGTCTTAAACCTTCCCCCGCTTCCAAGGCGTCCGGCATCGAGGCGCGCTGTGCCGCCACAGGCATGCGCATGACCGAGCAGCGTCGTGTCATCGCCCGCGTGCTCGCGGAGGCGGTCGATCATCCCGATGTGGAGGAACTATATCGCCGCTGTGTCGCGGTCGACGACAAGATCTCGATCTCGACCGTGTATCGGACCGTCAAGCTGTTCGAAGATGCGGGCATCATCGAGCGCCATGATTTCCGCGAAGGCCGCGCGCGCTACGAGCAGATGCGCGACAGCCATCACGACCACCTCATCAACCTGCGCGACGGCAAGGTGATCGAGTTCACCTCCGAGGAGATCGAGAAGCTCCAGGCGGAGATCGCCCGCAAGCTCGGCTACAAGCTGGTCGATCATCGGCTCGAACTCTATTGCGTCCCGCTCGACGACGACAAACCCACAAGTTAAGTGGCGATCGATCTCGTCATCTTCGATTGCGACGGCGTGCTCGTGGACAGCGAGGTGATCTCCTGTCGCGCGCATGCAGATGTGCTGTCGAGGCACGGCTATCCGATCACATCGGAGCAGGTGCTGGTCCGCTTCCTCGGCGTATCCGAGAAAGATGCACGGCGAATGGTCGAACAGGAGATCGGCCGCAATCTTCCCGATGATCTCGAAAGCCAAGTGAATGCTGCGACGCTGCAATTTTATGCCAGCGATTTGCAGCCGATCACCCATGTGGCCGCAGCGATTGGCGCAATCGATTTGCCCAAATGCGTTGCGTCGAGCGGCACGCCGGAGAAGATCCATCATGGCCTGACCTGCGCCGGTCTCTACGATCTGCTTGCGCCGAACATCTTTTCCGCGAGCCAGGTCGCGCGCGGCAAGCCCGCGCCCGATCTTTTTCTGTTCGCCGCCGCGCAGATGAAAGTCGCGCCGGAGCGGTGCCTCGCGATCGAGGACAGCGTCCCCGGGGTGACCGGCGCGCATGCCGCCGGGATGACCGTGCTGGGCTTTCACGGTGGCAGCCATTGCCCGCCGGGCCACGCTGAAAGGCTCCGGGCCGCCGGGGCCGGATTGACGTTCGACGATATGCGGCAATTGCCGGAGCTGGTCCGGCGGGTCGCGGCGGACACCCTGGCGGGCTGATTCAGGGTATTTTCTGAGTGCAGCTGGCGGCTGCCGGGACACGCACACGCCCGGAATCCCGAGGTTTTGGCGGGATTCCGCACTTCCCGCCAGCGCTCACCCCGGAATGACAGCCCAAAGGGCGCCAATCGCTGGATTTTCGCCTCCCCAGCCTATATCTGAGGGCGGTCCTCCACCTCAATTCCGGATTCCATGACGCCGCCGCGCAAGCTGCACATCAAATCATATGGCTGCCAGATGAACGTCTACGATGCCCAGCGCATGGTGGACACGCTGGCCCCGGAAGGATTCGTGGAGACGGCCAGCGCTGATGACGCCGACCTCGTCATCCTCAACACCTGCCATATCCGCGAGAAGGCCTCGGAAAAGGTCTATTCGGAGCTCGGCCGCCTGCGCGTCGCCAAGGACGCCGCCGCGCGCGGCGGGCGTACCATGCAGATCGCGGTCGCAGGCTGCGTGGCACAGGCCGAGGGCGAGGAGATCGTGCGCCGTGCACCCGCGGTCGACGTCGTGGTGGGACCGCAGAGCTATCATCATTTGCCGCAGCTGTTGAAGCGCGCCGGCAATGAAGGCCGCGCCATCGAGACCGAATTCCCGGCTCAGGACAAGTTCGGCTTCCTGGCCCAACCCAAGCCCGGCGCGATCCGCGCCCGCGGCATTTCCGCTTTCGTCACGGTGCAGGAAGGCTGCGACAAGTTCTGCACCTTCTGCGTCGTGCCTTACACGCGTGGCTCGGAAGTCTCGCGGCCGGTGACAAAGATCGTCGACGACGTGAAGCGGCTCACCGAGAACGGCGTGCGCGAGCTCACGCTGATCGGACAGAACGTCAACGCCTATCACGGCGAGGGACCGGACGGAAAAAGCTGGCCGCTCGGCAGGCTGCTGGAGCACCTCGCGGCGCTCCCGGGCGTCGCGCGGCTGCGTTATTCGACCAGCCATCCGCGCGATGTCGATGACAGTCTGATTGCAGCCCATCGCGATCTCGATGCCTTGATGCCGTTCGTGCACCTGCCGGTGCAGTCGGGCTCGGACCGGATTCTGGCTGCCATGAACCGGAAACATACCGCCGATGATTATCGGCGTGTCGTCGACCGTTTCCGGTCCGCACGCCAAGACATTGCTTTCTCATCAGATTTTATTGTCGGCTTCCCCGGCGAGAGCGAGCAAGATTTTCTCGCGACCCTCGCGCTTGTCACGCAAATCGGCTACGCTGCGGCATATTCGTTCAAATACTCCGCCCGGCCGGGAACGCCGGCCGCGGACATGCAGGAGACGGTGTCCCCCTCCGAGATGGACCAGCGATTGGAGCGGCTCCAGGAACTGATCGACAGCCAGCAATCGGCCTTCAATAAGGCTGCGATTGGCTCAACGGTCGATGTGCTGTTCGAGCGCCCGGCCCGCAAGGACGGCCAGATCGTCGGCCGCACCGCCTTCCTCCAGCCTGCGCATGTGATGGCCTCGCCCGACATCATCGGACAAATCCTGCCGGTCCGGATCGACAGCCTCGAACGCTACAGCTTCCTCGGTGAGCTCGCCATGGCGCACGAGCCCGCTTTATCGCCCATCGCCACTGGAGCCTGAACCCTTGCCCAAAAGCGCATCGGATTCGTCTTCTTCCATCGCTCCCAGCCGCAAATTTGACCGCGACATGCAGGTTCCGCCCGAGACCCAGGTCGTCATCGATTTCGACGACAACCGCGCCGCGTCGGCGCTGGTCGGTCCTTACGGCCAGCATCTGGCGCAGATCGAACGGCGGCTCGGCGTCGTCGTCGATTCCAAGGGCAACCACATCACGATTGGCGGCTCGCGCGACGGCTGCGATGCCGCGCGCCGGGTGCTGGAGACGCTCTACGCCCAGGCCGTGAAGGGACAGGATCTCGACCAGGGCGAGGTCGAGGGCGCGATCCGAGCCGTGATCGCGCAGGGCTCGCTGTTCGAGTTCGATGCCAAGTCGGCCAAATCCAGCTTCGACAGCATCAATCTGCGCAAGCGCCCGGTGCGTGCGCGCACGGCGGCGCAGGATTCCTACATCCGCGCGCTGAAGCGCCACGAGCTGGTGTTCGGCATCGGCCCCGCCGGCACCGGCAAGACCTGGCTCGCGGTCGCGCATGCCGCGCAGCTATTCGAGCGCAAGGAAGTCGACAAGATCATCCTGTCGCGCCCGGCGGTGGAAGCCGGCGAGCGGCTCGGCTTTTTGCCCGGCGATCTCCGCGAGAAGGTCGATCCTTATCTCCGCCCGATCTACGACGCGCTCTATGACCTGATGGACGCGCGCATTGTCGAGCGCGCGCTGCAGACCGGCGAGATCGAGATCGCGCCACTCGCCTTCATGCGCGGTCGCACGCTGACCAACGCGGCCATCATCCTGGACGAGGCGCAAAACACCACGTCCATGCAGATGAAGATGTTCTTGACCCGCCTTGGCGAGAACAGCCGCATGATCGTCACCGGCGATCCCTCGCAGATCGACTTGCCGAACGGCCAGACCTCGGGCCTCGCCGAGGCGACGCGCCTGCTGAGCGGCGTCGAAGGCATTGCGCAAGTTCATTTCAAGGCCGAAGACGTGATCCGCCACGAGCTCGTGGCGCGGATCGTCTCCGCCTACGAAGGGTCGCCGCAGCGGCCGGCCGCCGGTAAATCCTGACGAGACAGCAACCGGACCATATGGGCGCGGACACGGCGCCCCTTCGTTCGGAACAAGGACAATGTCACACCCCAACCTTCCCATCACCGAGGTCCTCGTCGTCGCCGATTGCTGGCAGCGGGAGCCCGAATCCGAAGCCGTGATCCAGCGCGCCGTGGCGGCCGCCGCCGAGAATGTCGACGAAGACGTTGCGGAGGCGGAAGTGGCGGTGATGCTGACCGATGATGCCGGCATCCGCACCCTGAACAGCAACTGGCGCGGCATCGACAAGCCGACCAACGTGCTGTCGTTTCCCGCGCTGCAGCCGGAAGGCGACTGGAAGCCTGGCGATGCGCCGCGCATGCTGGGCGACATCGCGATCGCCTACGAGACCACGCGGCGTGAGGCGGACGAGGAACAAAAGCCGTTCGATCATCATTTGAGCCATCTCGCCGTGCACGGTTTCCTGCATCTGGTCGGCTACGACCACGAAAACGAAGACGACGCCGAGGAAATGGAAGCGCTCGAACGAGAGATCCTGGCTCATCTCGGCATTCCCGACCCCTATGCCGACCGCCCAGGGACGCATTGAGATGCCGGATTCGGACCCGACTCACGACAATCCGCGCAACACGGCCAATTTACCGGTCGTGGTGACCTCAGGCGAGGTGATGCGCCCGACCGCGGAGGGCTGGCTGCTGCGTGCCATTCGCAGCCTGTTCGGCTGGAAGGCAGGTTCGGTGCGCGACGACCTCCAGGTCGTACTCGACGCCACGACGCCCGACGACACCGGCTTCTCAACGGTCGAGCGCACCATGCTGCGCAACATCCTCGGCCTGCACGAGCGTCGCATCGCCGACGTCATGGTGCATCGCGCCGACATCGTCGCGGTCAAGCGCGACATCCCGCTCGGCGAGTTGATGGACCGTTTCGAGAGCGCCGGCCATTCGCGCCTCGTGGTCTACAACGAGACGCTCGACGATCCTGTCGGCATCGTCCATATCCGCGATCTGCTCGCCTTCATGACCGCGCGTGCGCGCGTGTCGGGGGTCACGAAAACCAAGCGCAAGAAACCGCTGCCGGCCGGGCTCGATCTGCGTACGGTCGATCTCGCGCTGCCGCTCGAGGAAGCGCGCATCATCCGCAAGCTGCTCTACGTGCCGCCGTCGATGCGGGCGATCGACCTGCTTGCGCAGATGCAGGCCACCCGCATCCATCTGGCGCTGGTGGTCGACGAATATGGCGGCAGCGACGGCCTGGTCTCGCTCGAGGACATCGTCGAGCAGATCGTCGGCGAGATCGACGACGAGCATGACAGCGACGAGCCGCCCTCGATCGTGCGGCTGCCCGACAACGCCTTCATCGCCGACGCCCGCGCCAGCCTCGACGACGTCCGCACCGTGATCGGCGAGGACTTCGTCACCGGCGAGGCCGGCGAGGAAGTGGAGACGCTGGGCGGCTATCTCGTCAGCTTCGTCGGGCGCCTGCCGGTGCGCGGCGAGGTGATCTCGGGCCCCGGCCATTACGAGATCGAGGTGCTCGATGCCGATCCGCGCCGGGTCAAGCGACTGCGGATCTCGACGCGAAAGGAGCGCCCCGCGCCGCGCACCCAGCGCGAGAGCCGGCGCCGCGAGGCTGCGCCGGATGGCAGCCAGCCGGCGGCCAGCGACACGCCCACCCCGCCGCCGAGCGACGGGACCGGTCCGCAGTGAGCCCTTTCCAGCGATTTCGCCAGATCGCGCTTGCCATCATCCTGACCTGGGGATGGAAGCGCGCGCTCGTCGCAATGGCTGCCGGCGCGCTCTCGGTGCTCGCACTGGCGCCGTTCAATGTATTCCCGGTACTATTCGTCACCTTCCCGGTGCTGGTCTGGCTGATCGACGGCGCCGGCGCCGGACGATATCGCGGCGTCCCCGCCGCGGCGCTGACCGGCTACTGGTTCGGCCTCGGCTATTTCGTGCCCGGCCTCTACTGGATCGGCTACGCCTTCTTCGTCGATGCCGATGTGTTCGCCTGGCTGACGCCGTTCGCCGTGCTGGGCCTGCCGGCCTATCTGTCCATCTTCACGGCGATGGGCTTTGCGCTCGCCCGCCTGCTCTGGACCAAGAACGCGACGCGCGTGCTTGCGCTCGCGGCAAGCCTCACCATCACGGAATGGCTGCGCGGTCATGCGCTGACCGGCTTTCCCTGGAACGCGTTCGGCTATGCGCTGTCCGAGCCGCTGCCGCTGGCACAAACGGCGTCGCTGATCGGCCTGTGGGGCATGACGTTCCTGACGGTTGCGATCTTCGCAAGCCCCGCGGCGCTGATCGACCGCACGCCCGATCGCCGCCTGGCGTGGCGCGCGCCGGCCGCAGCCGTGGCAGTCCTGCTGGTCATGAGTATCTTCGGCGCGATCCGCCTGTCGCTGCATCCGACCACGATGGTCGCCGGCACCAAATTGCGCCTGATGCAGCCGGATCTCCAGCAGGACGCGAAATTCAACTACGCCGCCAAGGCGGAGGTGATGAAGAAATATCTGGCCTTGTCGGACCGCGCCTCCGGACCGCAATCGACCGGCGTGCGCGATGCCACCATCCTGATCTGGCCGGAATCCGCCTTTCCGTTCTTCCTGACTCGCGAAGCCGATGCGATGGCGCAAATCGCGGAGCTTCTGCCCAAGGGCACGGTGCTGATCACGGGCTCGGTCCGCGCGCCCGACCTGCCGCGGGGCACGCCGATCACACGCGCCTACAATTCGATCTACGTGATCGACCACGATGGCAGCGTGCTCTCTATGTACGACAAGCTGCATTTGGTGCCGTTCGGCGAGTTTCTTCCCTACCAGGGTCTGATGGAGAAGCTCGGTTTCGAGCAACTCACGCGTGTGCGCGGCGGCTTCATTGCCGGCACCGTGCGGCATGCGCTGCCGGTCCCCGGCGCGCCGTCCGCGCTGCCGCTGATCTGCTACGAAGCAATCTTTCCCGGCGAGGTGGCCGGACGCAATGAACGTCCGGGCTGGATCGTGAATCTCACCAATGACGGCTGGTTCGGAATTTCGACCGGTCCCTACCAACACCTCGAACAGGCGCGGATGCGCGCGATCGAGCTCGGATTGCCGCTGGTTCGCTCCGCCAATACCGGCGTTTCCGCAGTGATCGATCCGGTGGGACGCATCGTCGCCAGCCTCGGTCTCGGGATCGAAGGCATTTTGGATGCAAATCTGCCCGCCGCGATCCCGCCGACCATCTATGCGCGCGTGGGCGATGTACCCGCGGCCATGTTTGTCGCGCTCGCCGTGTTTCTGGCGGTCCGCCGACGTGTTGCCAAACGGCATCCCTGATCACGCAGCCGCGGCCGATAGCTTTTGACAACCGTAGTCCCACGGTTGACAGACTGCACGCGGCCTCCTCATTCTGCACCGGCTGCAAAAGACAGTGGGTATTGCTAAATTTCTCCGCAATGTTTCCCAATAACAGGGTCTGATTTTGACGTTGCTTACACCTCAGGCATTCCTGATTGCGCCGAAGGTGATGTTTGGAGGGCTGAGGAAATGTCGAAAGCGCCCAACCCTGTTGACAAATATGTCGGCAGTCGCGTGCGGATGCGCCGCATCATGTTGGGCATGAGCCAGGAAAAGCTCGGTGAAGCTTTGGGCCTGACTTTCCAACAAGTTCAGAAATACGAGAAGGGCACAAACCGGGTCGGCGCGAGCCGCATCCAGCAAATTGCCGAAATTCTCCAGGTGCCGGTGTCCTTCCTGTTCGAGGGCGGTCCGAGCGGCGTGGCGGGGCCGGACGGCTTCGCAGAAGGCGCATCGCCGTCTTACGTCTCGGATTTCCTCGCGACTTCCGAAGGACTCGCTTTGACCAAGGCGTTCACCCGAATCACCGATTCGAAGATGCGCCGCTCGATCGTCGATCTCGTCGAGCAGATTGCGGCCCGCGAAGGCCCCGACAAGCGCTGACGCGCCATCTCAATCCGATTTGAGACTGCGTCAAATCTGGCCTATGTCGTCATTTGTGGCCGCGCTTTGATGCGCGTCCTCCTTGATGATGCGATTCAAAGGCACAGATGCGCCCATGGCCAGCTCCAATTGGTTCGATTCTCAAACTATTCTCGATGGCATCCGCCGCTGGGTGGAGGTCGAGACGCCAACGGACACGCCTGAACAGGTCAACAAGCTCGTCTCGATGGTCGCGGAGCAATACCGCGATCTCCCTGTTACGCTCGAGCGCATCGCCGGTGTCGATGGTTGCGGCGATCATCTCGTGGCGCGCTCGACCTGGGGCCAGGACCGGCCGGGTATCCTGGTGCTGAGCCACCTCGATACCGTTCACCCCATGGGATTCATCGAGCGCCTGCCGTTCAAGGTCGAAGGCGACAGCGCGTTCGGTCCCGGCATCTACGACATGAAGGGCGGCGCCTACATCGCCCACCACGCCTTTCGCGCGCTTTGCGCCACGGCCGATCGCCCGCCGCTCGGCATCATCCATCTGTTCACTTCGGACGAGGAGATCGGCAGCCCCACCTCTCGCGCACTCATCGAGACCGAAGGGCGCAAGGCGAAATACGTGCTGGTGACGGAGCCGGCGCGCGAGGGCGGCAAGATCGTCACCGGTCGCAAGGGCGTCGGGCGATTCGAAGTGTTCATCAAGGGCGTGCCCGCGCATGCCGGCACGCGGCCCCAGGATGGCCGCAGCGCGATCCGCGAGCTTGCCAACGTCATCCTGGCGCTGGAGGCGATGAACGATCTGGCGCGCGGCGTCACCGTCAATGTCGGCGTGGTGCGCGGCGGCACGCGGCCCAACGTGACCCCGGAAGAAGCCTATGCTGAAATCGATCTGCGCGTGCCGAGCTTCAAGGACGCGGATGAATTCGTCGGCAAGATCCTCGCTTTGACATCGAAGACAGATGGCGTCACCGTCAAGGTCACGGGCGGGCTCAATCGTCCGCCTTACGAGAAGAGCAATGCAGGCGCTTCGCTGTACGAACATGCAAAGACGGTTGCCACGGAGATCGGCTTCGATCTGGTGGACGTTCACACCGGCGGCGGCTCGGACGGCAATTTCACCGCCGCCCACACCGCGACGCTCGACGGGCTCGGCGTCGACGGCAAGGGCGCGCACACCCATTATGAGCAGCTCTATGTCTCGTCGCTCGCACCGCGCGCGCGGCTGCTCCACCGCCTCTACCAGACGCTACGATGAGTGAGCGCAAATCAGATCCGGATCGCGAGGACAGCGAGCGCGCCTTCTTCGGACGCCGCAAGGGCCACAAGCTCAGGCAGCACCAAGCCGAGCTGATCGATCATCTGCTGCCGCGTCTTGCGCTCGCCATCGACCGCGCAGCACCGGCGGATGCCCGCGAGATCTTCGCCCCCGCAACCGACGATTTGCGGCTCGAGATCGGCTTCGGCGGCGGCGAGCATCTTGCGGCGGAAGCGCAGACCTTCGCCACAACCGGCTTCATTGGCTGCGAGCCTTACGTCAACGGCATGGCGAAGATCCTCGCGCAGATCGAGGCCGCCGAGATCGGCAACATCCGCCTGTTCGCAGGCGATGCCGCCGAGCTCCTGGCCTGGCTGCCGGAAGCTTCGCTGTCGCGGATTGACCTGATCCATCCCGATCCCTGGCCGAAACGGCGGCACTGGAAGCGGCGCTTCGTCCAGGACCGGACCATCGCCGCGATGGCGCGCGTGTTGAAAGCCGGCGGCGAATTTCGTTTCGTCTGCGACATCGACGATTACTGCGCCTGGACGCTGTCGCATCTGTCGCGCTCGCAGGACTTTGTCTGGCTCGCGGAGCGCGCCGATGATTTTCGCCTGCCGTGGGCCGGATACACGATGACGCGCTACGGCCGAAAGGCCACGCGCGAGGGGCGCAAGGCGGCGTATCTGCGGTTCAGGCGGGTCTAGATCGTCTGCCGGTTGCGCCAGAAATTCACGACGCGCTCGGCGGTCGTCGGCATCAAGCGCGTGAAATTCGCGCGCGCCTGCTCAAGATCGGCATCGGCTGGCGTGCGATTCGGGCCGTACCACATCAGGATCAGCGCCCGCACCGTCGGCCAGCTGACATTCAGCACACGCCCCAGAACCAGGATTGGATCGTAGCGGTCGCCCGTGATCAGGCGGTCGAGGACCGAGAGGCGGACTCCGGACATCGCCGAGAGCGAAGCGATCGCCTCCTCGTATTTGTAGGCCTTCGCGAAGCCAAACAGCGCGCTCTCGCCAAGATGGCCCCCGCGATGCAAGGCCAGCACCGTACGTTGCGCTCCCGAGAAATCGCGACGCGGGCCCGGCGGCAGCGTGGCTTCCTCGATGGCCGCCATGGCGCGCGTGATCTCGACCTGGCGCACGGGATTGACCACGCTCGAGAGGCGACGGCGGATGACGTCGAGCGTACCGTCGAGAAGCTGTTTCAGGTTCTCACCCGAAAGATCGCTGCGCTGGCCGATCCTGAGCGTCAGCACGCCATCCTGCGCGGCACGCTTGATCAGCTCCGAATAGCTGCCAGGCGAGAACACCGCGCCGGCATTGCCCGCGGCGCGGCGCACCACGTCGCGATCGCCGCGCTCGACCAGCACGTCGGTGATGACAGCCGACAGCGTGGGGCGTTCGCTCATCGCCAGCAGATGTCCCTGGCCCTTCAGTCGCGCGATTTCGACGAGAGCGGCGTCGTCGAGCACGGGCGAATGGCGCAGCACGGGGCCCGCCACCGCGATTTCGTTTTCGCGCGCGAGCTCGCTCACGAGACGCCGCGGCGCGTTGTTCAGGCGCGAGAAGCGTTCGGCGAGATCGACGCGCGAGGCGAGCTCGGCATGCGGGACGAGATCGATCAGCAGATTGTCGAAGAGATCGATGACATCGGGACGGAGGTTCTCGGCGTCCTGAAAGAACAATTGGGAAATGGCATGCGCGATCTCGCCGCGACGCCGCGGGTCGCCGCGTTTGACGATATCGTCCAGTCCGGGAATGAGCGACGTGGCAACGGTCATGAAAACGCAAACTCGTAGGGGGCACGCCGCGGGTACGCCCTGGTCCAAGCCGCCCCACAATCAGGGAATCTAGGCCTTGGAGGTGAAGGAAGCGTTGCGCCAGCGGGCCGCACAGCGGGCGCAAAAAGCCTCGCGCGCCGTGCAATGGGCCTTGTCCGAGAGGGCGGAAAGGGCTATATCACCGGCAATTCATCTTCTCATACGATCCGCGTAGTGAGAGTGGGCCCGAAAGGACCCGCTCTTTTTTATTACCTGAACGCGGCCTGGTGGAAGATGTGCGGCCCGCCGATCTGTCGGGAGAGTTCCGAAGCGGGCTTGAAAGCTTAACCAAGCCTTAACCATACCGAGCGCCTTGACCTCTGACATGACCGAACCGAACCCTGGTTCCACGGATGCCGAATTGCTGGCCGAGCCGAGGCTCGTGGTCGAGCCGGGCGTCGCGGCGCGGGTGTCCGCGGTCGCGGGGCCGGTGCTCGAAGGCATGGGCTACCGCCTGGTGCGGATCCGCATTTCCGGGGAATCCGGCTGCACCGTGCAGGTTATGGCAGAGCGGCCGGACGGCTCCATGCAGATCGAGGATTGCGAGGCGATCTCGCGGGCACTGTCGCCCGTGCTCGACGTCGCCGATCCCGTCGATCGCGCCTATCGGCTGGAAATCTCCTCACCGGGGATCGACCGCCCGCTGGTGCGCCGCTCCGATTTCGAGCGTTATGCCGGCCATCTGGTGAAGGTCGAAATGGCTGTCGCCCATGAGGGGCGGAAGCGGTTCCGCGGCACGATCGGCCCCGTCGAAGGCGACCGCGTGCATCTGCATCGCGACGACATCAAGGCGGGCGAGGCTGCCGACGTTCTCCTGACGATGGAAGACATCGCCGAGGCACGGCTGGTGCTGACGGACGAGTTGATCGCGGAATCCATGCGCCGCGGCAAGGCCCAGGCCCGCGAAATGCGCCGCAATCTCGGCCTCGAGCCGCCGGCGGCGCCGCACGCCAGCATCAGCGAAAAAACGACCAAGAACACCAAGCCGACTAAGAAACCGACGCCGGCCGCGACGAAGAAGCCGGCTCCGACCAATACCAAGAAACATCGCCTGGCCGCCGAACGCGCGCGACGGGGCGAAATCGATCCTGACGAAGGAGACTAGCCATGGCAGTCAGCGCCAATCGACTTGAATTGCTTCAGATCGCCGACGCCGTTGCGCGCGAGAAATCGATCGACCGCGGCATCGTCATCGCGGCGATGGAGGATGCCATCGCCAAGGCGGCGCGGGCTCGCTACGGCAGCGAGACCGACGTTCACGCCGAGATCGACCCGAAGAAGGGCGAGCTGCGGCTGTCGCGCCACATGCTGGTGGTCGAGACGGTCGAAAACCATTCCAACCAGATTTCGCTGGTGGATGCGCAGCGCGCCAATCCCGGTGCCCAGGTCGGCGACACCATCGCCGACACCCTGCCGCCGCTGGAATATGGCCGCATCGCCGCGCAATCCGCCAAGCAGGTGATCGTGCAAAAGGTGCGCGAAGCCGAGCGCGACCGGCAATATATGGAATTCAAGGACCGCATCGGCGACATCGTCAACGGCGTCGTCAAGCGCGTCGAATATGGCAGTGTGATCGTCGATCTCGGCCGCGGCGAGGCCATCATCCGCCGCGACGAGATGCTGCCGCGCGAAGTGTTCCGCAACGGCGACCGCGTCCGCGCCTACATCTTCGATGTCCGCCGCGAGACCCGCGGGCCGCAGATCTTCCTCTCCCGCACCCATCCGCAGTTCATGGCAAAGCTGTTCGCGCAGGAAGTGCCCGAGATCTATGACGGCATCGTCGAGATCAAGGCGGTCGCCCGCGATCCCGGCTCGCGCGCAAAAATCGGCGTGATTTCTCGTGATTCCTCGGTCGATCCGGTCGGCGCCTGCGTCGGTATGCGCGGTTCGCGCGTGCAGGCGGTGGTGAACGAATTGCAGGGCGAGAAGATCGACATCATCCCCTGGTCGCCCGACATCGCGACCTTCGTGGTCAACGCGCTGGCGCCGGCCGAAGTCTCCAAGGTCGTCATCGACGAAGACCGCGAGCGCATCGAGGTCGTCGTGCCCGACACCAACAACCAGCTCTCGCTGGCGATCGGCCGCCGCGGCCAGAATGTGCGTCTGGCCTCGCAGCTCACCGGCTGGGACATCGACATCCTGACCGAGCAGGAGGAATCGGAGCGCCGCCAGGCCGACTTCGAGAACTCCACCCGCGTCTTCATGGAATCGCTCAATGTCGACGAAGTGGTCGGCCAGTTGCTGGCGTCCGAAGGCTTCACGTCGGTCGAGGAACTCGCGATGGTGGACGTCAAGGAACTCGCCGGCATCGAAGGTTTCGACGAGGAGACCGCGCAGGAACTCCAGAACCGCGCCCGGGAATATCTCGAACAGCTGGAAGCCGAGCTCGAGGCCAGGCGCAAGGAACTCGGCGTCGAGGACGCCGTGAAGGACGTGCCCGGCGTCACCTCGAAGATGCTGGTGAAGTTCGGCGAGAACGACATCAAGACGGTCGACGACCTCGCCGGTTGCGCCACGGACGATCTGGTCGGCTGGACCGAGCGCAAGGAAGGCGGCGAGCAGACCAAATATCCGGGCGCGCTCGATGGCCTGGAGATCTCCCGTGACGATGCTGAAGCGATGATCATGCAGGCCCGCGTCAAGGCCGGATGGATCACCGAGGCCGATCTCGCCAAGCCTGCTGAAGAGGCCGAGGCGACCGAAGATCAGCCGGCTTAGGGCGAAGGAGGATGTCACCCGGATGCTCGCCGACACTGACCCCGAACTCGACCATGGACCGCGGACCGAAAGGTCCGCGACCGTGCGGATGTGTGCGGTCAGCCGCGAGGTCCGGCCGATCGACGAGCTGATCCGCTTCGTCGTCTCGCCGCAAGGGCACATAGTTCCCGATCTCAAGCGCAAGCTGCCCGGACGCGGCATGTGGGTCACCGCCTCGCGCGAGGTGGTTGCGGAAGCCGTTCGGCGTCACCATTTTACGAAAGCCTTCAAGCGCGAGCTGCTCATCCCTCAGACGTTTCCCGCCGACCTCGAGGCGCTCCTGGTCCGGAGCGTGGTCGAAGCCCTTGGGATTGCGGCCAAGGCGCGCCAGATCGTCGCCGGTTTCGGCAAGGTCGAAAGCGCGCTTCGGGAGGGTACGGTCGAGGTCCTGATCCATGCCAGCGACGGGGCCGCGGACGGAATCCGCAAATTGGACATGCTGGCGCGTCAAAATGAGGGAAATCGCGGCGCCAAGCCGGAGATTCCCGTCGTCACTGCACTAAAATCGACAGAATTGGATTTGGCACTTACCCGGTCAAATGTGATACATGCTGCCCTGCTCGCGGGCCCGGCGAGCAAGTCATTCCTGTCACGTAGCCAGATGCTGGTCCGATACCGGATGGCGGACGCTGACAGGACTGCCGAAAAGCCCGGCCAGGATTTCTGAGAGACAACGACCACCCGATAGCACGGTGCGGCAACGCACAAGACAACAAGATCAGGATTAGGACTGCTTAATGGTTGATACCAAGACCCCTGGCGACAAGAAGCTGAGCGTTCCGAGCAAGACGCTATCGCTCAAGCCGCGCGTCGAAACGGGCACCGTGCGCCAGAGCTTCAGTCATGGCCGTAGCAAGCAGGTCGTGGTCGAGAAGCGTGGCAAGCGCCGTGTCGACGGCAGCCCTGAACCGCAGGTGGCCGAAGTGGCGAAGCCCGCGCCGGCCGCCGCGCCCAAGCCTGCCCCGGCACGCCCCGCGCCGCCGCGCAACGCCGGCTCCGGCGTGGTGCTGCGCACGCTGACCGAGGACGAACGTTCCGCCCGCGCCAGCGCGCTGGCCGATGCCAAGGTGCGCGAAGTCGAAGAGCGCCGCCATGCCGAGGAAGAGGCCCAGCGCCGCGCGGTCCGCGAAAGCGCCGAGCGTGCTGATCGTGAGGCCGCCGAAGCCCGCCGCAAGGCCGAGGAGGAGCGTCACCGTCACGAGGAGGAAGCCAAGCGGAAGGCCGAAACCGAGGCCAAGAAGCGTTTTGGCGAAGGCGAGCAGCCGCAATCTGTGGCGCGCCCTGCAACGGGGACCTCGGCCGCTCCTGCAGCGCGGCCCGGAGCGCCGATGGCGCGACCCGGCACAACCACCACGGCACGCCCGGGAACAACGACCGCGCGACCCGGAACGACCACGCAGCGGCCGGGAGGCCCGGTGGGCCGCGCCCCCGCCGTCGCAGCCGGACCGGACGAGGACGACGGTCCGCGCCAGATCCGTCGCGGCCCCGGCGGCGCTGCGCGGCCTGTGGTCGCTCCCAAGCCCACCCACAAGCCCGGCCCGCAGAAGGAGCGCGGCCGCCTGACGGTCGTCACCGCCTTCAATGCCGACGACGTCCGCGAGCGCTCGATCGCCTCGTTCCGCCGCCGCACCCAGCGCCTGAAGGGCCATGCCGCGAACGAGCCGAAGGAAAAGCTCATCCGCGAGGTGGTCATTCCGGAAGCGATCACCATCCAGGAGCTCGCCAACCGCATGTCGGAGCGCGCGGTGGAAATCATCCGCATGCTGATGAAGCAGGGCGCGATCCACAAGATCACCGACGTCATCGATGCCGACACTGCGCAGCTGATCGCCGAGGAGCTTGGTCACACCGTCAAGCGCGTTGCCGCGTCCGACGTTGAAGAAGGCCTGTTCGACGCCATCGACGATTCGACCGACACCGAGCCGCGCTCGCCGGTGGTGACCGTGATGGGTCACGTCGACCACGGCAAGACCTCGCTGCTCGATGCGCTCCGTCATGCCAACGTGGTCTCCGGCGAAGCCGGCGGCATCACCCAGCATATCGGCGCCTATCAGGTGCTGTCGCCCGAAAGCGGCAAGAAGATCACCTTCATCGACACGCCCGGCCACGCCGCGTTCACCGCGATGCGCGCGCGCGGCGCCAAGGTGACCGACATCGTCGTGCTGGTGGTTGCGGCCGACGACGGCGTGATGCCGCAGACGATCGAAGCCATCAACCACGCCAAGGCGGCGCGGGTGCCGATCATTGTTGCCATCAACAAGATCGACAAGCCCGACGCCAAGCCCGAGCGCGTGCGCACCGAGCTGCTCCAGCACGAGGTGCAGGTCGAATCCTTCGGCGGCGAAGTCGTCGATGTCGAAGTGTCGGCGAAGAACAAGACGAATCTCGACAAGCTGCTCGAGATGATCGCGCTCCAGGCCGACATCCTCGACCTCAAGACCAATTCGGATCGTCCGGCCGAAGGCACCGTGATCGAAGCCAAGCTCGACCGTGGCCGCGGTCCGGTCGCGACCGTTCTGGTCCAGCGCGGCACGCTCCGTGTCGGTGACATCATCGTCGCCGGCGCCGAAATGGGCCGCGTCCGCGCGCTGATCTCGGATCAGGGCGAGACGGTGCAGGAGGCAGGTCCATCCGTGCCGGTCGAGGTGCTCGGCTTCAACGGTCCGCCGGAAGCCGGCGATCGTCTCGCCGTGGTCGAGAACGAAGCCCGCGCCCGCCAGGTCACCAGCTACCGCGCGCACCAGAAGCGCGAGAACGCGGCTGCCTCGATCTCCGGCATGCGCGGCTCGCTCGAGCAGATGATGTCGCAGTTGAAGACGGCGGGCCGCAAGGAATTCCCGCTGATCATCAAGGCCGACGTGCAGGGCTCGCTGGAAGCGATCCTCGGCTCGCTGGAGAAGCTCGGCACCGACGAAGTCGCCGCGCGCATCCTGCATGCGGGTGTCGGCGGCATCTCGGAATCGGACGTGACGCTCGCGGAGGGCTTCAACGCCGCGATCATCGGCTTCTCGGTTCGTGCGAACAAGGAGGCCGCTGCGGCCGCCAAGCGCAACGGCATCGAGATCCGCTACTACAACATCATCTACGACCTCGTGGACGACGTGAAGAAGGCCATGAGCGGCCTGCTCGCGCCGACCCTGCGGGAAACAATGCTCGGCAATGCCGCGATCCTGGAGATCTTCAACATCTCCAAGGTCGGCAAGGTCGCCGGCTGCCGCGTCACCGACGGCACCGTGGAACGCGGCGCCAACGTGCGCCTGATCCGCGACAACGTCGTCGTGCACGAAGGCAAGCTGTCGACGCTGAAGCGCTTCAAGGACGAAGTGAAGGAAGTCCAGTCCGGTCAGGAATGCGGCATGGCCTTCGAGAACTATCACGACATGCGCGCCGGTGACGTCATCGAGTGTTACCGCGTGGAGACGATCCAGCGCTCCCTGTAAGTCCAAATCTTACCGAAGCGCCTGGATCTTTTTTGAACTGAATTGCGGGAGTGCGATGGCCGGATTTTTTCCGGCCATCCACCCCTCTTCGTTTCAGCAAGACAAATGACAATGCCCGTGTCCCAAAAGCGAGCATGACGAGGTGATTTTCAGACCATGCCCCGCCATCATCAAAAAAAGAGTTCCGCGTCTGGCGGCTCGCAACGTCAGTTGCGGGTCGGCGAGCAGGTTCGCCATGCGATAGCCGAGATTCTGGCGCAAGGCAGCGTGCATGATGCTGACCTCGAAGGTCACATCATCACCGTGCCGGAGGTGCGGATGTCGCCGGACCTGAAGCTCGCAACAGTCTACGTGATGCCGCTCGGTGGCCGCGACACCGAGATCGTCCTCGCTGCGCTCGAGCGCAACAAGAAATTCCTGCGCGGCGAGGTCGCGCGGCGCGTTAACCTGAAATTTGCACCTGACCTTCGCTTCCGCGTCGACGAACGATTCGACGAAGCGGAACGGATCGAGAAGCTTTTGCGAACACCCGCGGTGCAGAAGGACCTGGAACAGGATCCGGATACGGATCGGGAAGAAGAACGATGACGATGGACCCGGCTCACGGCACGATCGGCGGCGAAGAGGCCGATCAGCTCGACGTGCAGAAGAATAATTTTGCGGACATGAGCGGCAATTCTCAGCCCGCTCAAGAGCCGCGCCGCGTCAACAACGATCCGCGCGCCAACAAGCAGAAGGGCAACCAGCCGCGCCGCGACCGCCGCGACGTGCACGGCTGGGTCGTGCTCGACAAGCCGATCGGCATGACCTCGACGCAGGCCGTTGCCGTGCTCAAGCGCCTGTTCAACGCCAAGCGCGCCGGCCATGCCGGCACGCTCGATCCGCTGGCCTCCGGCGGCCTGCCGATCGCGCTCGGCGAGGCCACCAAGACCGTCCCCTTCGTCATGGACGGCCGCAAGCGCTACCGGTTCACGGTGTGCTGGGGCGAGGAGCGCGACACCGACGACATCGAGGGCCGGGCGACCGCAACCTCGGACCAGCGCCCGACTCGGGAGGCCATCGAGGCCCTGCTGCCCCGTTTCACCGGGGTGATCCAGCAGATCCCGCCGCGCTATTCCGCGATCAAGGTCCAGGGCGAGCGCGCCTACGACCTCGCCCGCGACGGCGAGATCGTGGAACTGGCCTCGCGCCCGGTCGAGATTCACCGATTAAGCCTTGTAGATCAACCGGATAGCGACCGGGCCGTGTTCGAGGCCGAGTGCGGCAAGGGCACCTATGTCCGCGCGCTGGCCCGCGATATGGGCCGGATTCTCGGCACTTACGGCCATATCTGCGCACTGCGGCGGACCCTGGTCGGCCCATTTGGCGAGAACGACATGATTCCGCTGGATCAGCTGGAGGCTTTGTGCGATAGAGCCGCGTCCGGCGAGGGTAGCCTCGCCGACGCGCTTATGCCCGTTGAGACCGCGCTGGACGACATCCCGGCACTGGCCGTCACTCGGGCTGATGCGGCAAGGCTCCATCGGGGCCAGGCCGTTTTGTTGCGCGGACGGGATGCGCCCACTTGTAGCGGCACAGTCTATGTCACGGTGGCAGGCCGGCTTCTCGCGCTTGCCGAAGTCGGCAATGGCGAAATCATCCCCAAGCGTGTGTTCAACCTGACCGGCCTGACTGCCAGCGCCGATCGCAACGAGAGAAATTGACCGATGTCGATTGCCGCAGAACGCAAAGCGGAAGTCATCAAGACGAATGCCAACAAGGCCGGTGATACCGGCTCGCCAGAGGTTCAGGTCGCGATCCTGTCGGAACGCATCGCCAACCTCACGAACCATTTCAAGACCCACGTGAAGGACAACCATTCGCGTCGCGGTCTCTTGAAGCTGGTCTCGACCCGCCGCTCGCTCCTCGACTATGTGAAGAAGAAGGACGAGGCGCGCTACAAGGCGCTGCTCGAGAAGCACAACATTCGTCGTTAAGAGTTCTTGCGCGCGCCAACCGGCGCGCGTTTTCGCGCGTGATTTCGAACGAAAGCGTTTGTTTAAAGGTTTTTCGTCGAGGCTGCGTGCGCGTCGGATGCGAGCCGTTGACGGCGAGCATCCGGGCATGATGGGCGAACACCGCGCTTCGGTGTTCGCGTTCGTGCCGACTGACAGTCCAGCAGCAATCCGGCGGCTGGGCACAACGGGCAAGGCGCCCGTATGACCCGAAGGGATGGACGCCATCCGAAATCCAAAAACCATGGCAGGATCGCAGGACGCTGATCGCCCGCTTCGATCAACGTCCCGCAATCTTGCGCATGGTTTTTGTTTTTCGACCCGTCCTTCTTTCGAGAACCCATGAAAGAAGACCTCTATGTTCAATAAGCATTCAGTCGAGATCGACTGGGGTGGACGCCCTCTCAAGCTTGAAACCGGCAAGATCGCGCGTCAGGCCGACGGTGCCGTCGTCGCGACCTACGGCGAGACCGTGGTGCTCGCGACCGTCGTAGCCGCGAAGTCGCCGCGCGAAGGCGTTGACTTCCTGCCGCTGACCGTCGACTACCAAGAGAAGACCTACGCAGCCGGCCGCATTCCCGGCGGCTATTTCAAGCGCGAGGGTCGTCCGACCGAGAAGGAAACGCTGGTCTCCCGCCTGATCGACCGTCCGATCCGTCCGCTGTTCGTCGACGGCTGGCGCAACGAGACCCAGGTGATCGTGACCGTGCTCTCGCACGATATGGAGAACGATCCCGATATCGTCGCGCTGGTGGCCTCATCGGCTGCGCTGACCCTGTCGGGCGCTCCCTTCAAGGGCCCGATCGGCGCCGCGCGCGTCGGCTTCGCCAATGACGAGTTCATCCTCAACCCGACGCTCGACGAGATGGTCGACACTCAGCTCGACCTCGTCGTCGCCGGCACTGCGGACGCCGTGCTGATGGTGGAATCGGAAGCCAAGGAGCTGAACGAAGAGATCATGCTCGGCGCCGTGATGTTCGGTCACCGCCACTTCCAGCCGGTGATCAACGCGATCATCGAGCTCGCCGAAAAGGCCGCGAAGGAGCCGCGCGAGGTCACCGCGATCGACAATTCGGCGCTCGAAAAGGAAATGCTCGGCATGGTCGAGCAGGAACTGCGCGCCGCCTACGCCATTCCGGTCAAGCAGGATCGCTACGCCGCGGTCGGCAAGGTCAAGGAAAAGGTGATCGCGCACTACTTCCCGGAAGGCCAAGAGCCGAAATACGACAAGCTGCGCATCGGCGGCGTGTTCAAGGAGCTCGAAGCCAAGATCGTTCGCTGGAACATTCTCGACACCGGCAAGCGCATCGACGGCCGCGATTCCAAGACCGTGCGCAACATCGTCGCCGAAGTCGGCGTGCTGCCCCGCGCCCACGGTTCGGCGCTGTTCACCCGCGGCGAGACCCAGGCGCTGGTCGTGACCACGCTCGGCACCGGCGAGGACGAGCAGTACATCGACGCGCTGTCGGGAACGTACAAAGAGACGTTCCTGCTGCACTACAATTTCCCTCCCTACTCGGTCGGTGAGACCGGCCGCCTCGGCGGTACCAAGCGCCGCGAGATCGGCCACGGCAAGCTCGCCTGGCGTGCGATCCACCCGGTGCTGCCGCCGCACCACGAATTCCCCTACACCACGCGCGTGGTGTCGGAGATCACCGAATCCAACGGCTCCTCGTCGATGGCATCGGTCTGCGGCGCCTCGCTCGCGCTGATGGACGCCGGCGTGCCGTTGAAGCGGCCGACCGCGGGCATCGCAATGGGCCTGATCCTCGAAGACAAGCGCTTCGCGGTTCTCTCGGACATCCTCGGTGACGAGGACCATCTCGGCGACATGGACTTCAAGGTCGCCGGTACCGAGCAGGGCATCACCTCGCTCCAGATGGACATCAAGATCGAGGGCATCACCGAGGAGATCATGAAGGTCGCGCTCGGTCAGGCCAAGGATGGGCGTATCTACATTCTCGGCGAGATGTCGAAGGCGCTCACCAACGCCCGCGCCGAGCTCGGCGAATACGCGCCGCGCATCGAGACCTTCAAGATCGCCACCGACAAGATCCGCGAAGTGATCGGCACCGGCGGCAAGGTGATCCGCGAGATCGTCGAGAAGACCGGCGCCAAGGTCAACATCGAGGACGACGGCACCGTGAAGGTCGCCTCCAGCGACGGCGAGGCGATGAAGGCCGCGATCAAGTGGATCAAGTCGATCGCCTCCGATCCGGAAGTCGGCCAGATCTATGACGGCACCGTCGTCAAGGTGATGGAGTTCGGCGCTTTCGTGAACTTCTTCGGCTCCAAGGACGGCCTTGTCCACATCAGCCAGCTCGCCTCGGCGCGAGTGCAGAAGACCTCCGACGTCGTCAAGGAAGGCGACAAGGTCAAGGTCAAGCTGCTCGGCTTCGACGACCGCGGCAAGACCCGCCTGTCGATGAAGGTGGTCGACCAGGAGACCGGCGAAGACCTCGAGGGCAAGGGCGAGAGCCAGCAGCCCGCGCGCGAAGCGGCCGGCGAGTAAATCTCGCTACCTGCCAGAAACACGAAGGGCGGCCTCGCGGCCGCCCTTTTTGTTTGTCGCTTGCCGAACTTTGGAATCAGGCCGCGATGTCGTAGCGATCGAGGTTCATCACCTTGGTCCAGGCCTTGGCGAAGTCCTTGACGAACTGCTCCTTGGAATCCGACGTGGCATAGACCTCTGCGTAGGCGCGAAGCTGCGAGTGTGCGCCGAAGATCAGGTCGACGCGCGTGCCGGTCCACTTGACCGCGTTGGTCTTGCGGTCGCGGGCCTCATAGGTGCCGTCGGTGCCGGCCGGCGTCCACTGCGTGCTCATGTCGAGCAGGTTGACGAAGAAGTCGTTGCTCAGCGTTCCCACCTTCGAGGTGAGGACGCCGTTCTTCGAACCGTTCGCATTGGCACCGAGCACGCGCAGACCGCCGACGAGCACCGTCATCTCCGGGCCGGTAAGCCGGAGCAGCTGCGCACGATCGACCAGAGCCTCCTCGGGCATCATGAACTGCTGCCGCTTGCCGATGAAGTTGCGGAAGCCATCGGCCCGCGGCTCCAGCGGAGCAAACGAAGCGGCGTCGGTCTGCTCCTGCGAGGCATCCATGCGGCCCGGCGTGAAGCCGACCTTGACGTCGACGCCGGCATCCTTGGCGGCCTTCTCGACCGCGGCGGTGCCGCCGAGCACGATGAGGTCCGCCAGCGAGACCTTCTTCGCACCGGATGACGCGTTGAAGTCTTTCTGGATCGCTTCGAGCTTGCCCAGGACCTTCGAGAGCTGAGCCGGCTCGTTCACTTCCCAATCCTTCTGCGGGGCGAGGCGGATACGCGCGCCGTTGGCGCCGCCGCGCTTGTCCGAGCCGCGGAACGTCGAGGCCGACGCCCAGGCGGTCGAGACCAGTTCCGAGACCGACAGACCCGAGGCCAGGATCTTGGTCTTCAGCGAGGCGATATCCTGCTCGCTGGCCAGCTCGTGATTCACAGCAGGGATCGGATCCTGCCAGATCAGGGTTTCCTTCGGCACCAGCGGACCGAGATAGCGCACCACCGGACCCATGTCGCGATGGGTGAGCTTGAACCAGGCACGGGCGAAGGCGTCCGCGAACTGATCGGGATTCTCGAGGAAGCGGCGCGAGATCTTCTCATAGGCCGGATCCATACGCAGCGAGAGGTCGGTCGTCAGCATCGTCGGCCGATGCTTCTTGGACTTGTCGAAGGCATCGGGAATGATCGCCTCGGCGCCCTTGGCCGTCCACTGCTGCGCACCGCCCGGGCTCTTAGTCAGCTCCCATTCGTACTTGAACAGGTGCTCGAAGAAGTTGTTGCTCCACTTCGTCGGCGTCGTTGTCCAAGTCACCTCGAGACCGCTGGTGATGGAATCGCCGCCAATGCCGGAAGCGTGCTTGCTCTTCCAGCCGAGGCCCTGATCTTCGAGCGCGCCCGCTTCCGGCTCCGGTCCGACCAGCGACGGATCGCCGGCACCGTGGGTCTTGCCAAAGGTGTGGCCGCCGGCGATCAGTGCGACGGTTTCCTCGTCGTTCATCGCCATGCGGAAAAAGGTCTCGCGAATGTCCTTGGCGGCAGCGATTGGATCCGGCTTGCCGTTCGGGCCTTCGGGATTGACGTAGATGAGGCCCATCTGCACCGCGCCGAGCGGCTCGGCGAGCTGGCGTTCGCCGCTGTAGCGCTCATCGCCCAGCCACGTGCCTTCGGGACCCCAATAGAGCTCTTCCGGCTCCCAGACGTCGACGCGGCCGCCGGCAAAGCCAAAGGTCTTGAAGCCCATCGACTCCAGCGCGACGTTGCCCGCCAGCACCATCAGATCGGCCCAGGAAATCTTGCGGCCGTATTTCTGCTTGATCGGCCAGAGCAGACGGCGTGCCTTGTCGAGATTGGCGTTATCGGGCCAGCTGTTGAGCGGCGCGAAACGCTGCTGTCCGGCGCCGGCGCCACCGCGACCGTCGGTGGTGCGGTAGGTGCCCGCGCTGTGCCAGGCCATGCGGATCATGAGGCCGCCGTAGTGACCGAAGTCGGCGGGCCACCATTCCTGCGATTCCGTCATCAGAGCGGTCAGGTCCTTGATGACCGCGTTCAGGTCGAGCGACTTGAATTCCTTGGCGTAGTCGAAGTCCTTGTCCATCGGGTCGGACTTGGGAGAATTCTTGTGCAGCATCTCGATGCTGAGCTGGGTTGGCCACCAATCGCGGTTCGCCGGCACACGTTTTCCACCCGAAAACGGGCACTTTGAAGTGTCGTCCATGAATACCTCCTCTGGTGGCGTCGAACTCGCGCCTTTGACCAGGTAGAGGCACTCTAAGCTTCACGTTCGATCAGGGGAAGTTGACTTTAATGATCGCAGCGATAAGATTTTCTGATGCTAAACCTCACGCTGCGCCAGCTCCGTTATTTCGACGCCCTGGCGCGTCACAGTCATTTCGGGCGCGCGGCTGAGTCTTGCTCGATCTCGCAGCCTGCCCTGTCGATGCAAATCAAGGAACTTGAGGAGGCGCTCGGCGGTCTGCTGCTGGAGCGCAGCGCCCGGCAGGTGGCGCTGACCCGATTTGGCGAGGAGCTCGCGCAGCGCGTCCGCGACATCTTGCGCTCGGTCGACGAGCTCGGCGATTTCGCCCGCGCCTCGCAGGACCGGTTCTCCGGACGGCTGCGCATCGGCATGATTCCGACGATCGCGCCCTATCTGCTGCCGACGATCACCAAGAATCTGACGCGCATGCATCCGGAGCTCGACATCCGCGTGCGCGAGACGATGACGCCGCGGCTGATTCAGGAACTGGTGGAGGGTCGGCTCGATACCGCCATCGTGGCGCTGCCGGTGTCCGAGCCCTCGCTCACCGAGGTCGCCCTGTTCGAGGAAAAATTCCTGCTGGTGCGGCCGAGTGCGGATGAGGGAACGCCGGCACCGTCGCGGGAGATGATGCGCGAGATGCGGCTGCTGTTGCTCGAAGAGGGGCACTGCTTCCGCGATCAGGCGCTGTCATTCTGCAACATGCAATCGGCGCCGCCACGCGAGATGCTGGATGCCAATTCGCTGTCGACGCTGGTCCAGATGGTCAGCGCCGGCATCGGCGTCACGTTGATCCCCGAGATGGCGGTGTCAGTTGAGACGCGATCGGCCTCGGTCTCGCTCGCGCGCTTCCGCGACCCGCAGCCGTCGCGCACCATCGGCATGGTCTGGCGCAAGACCAGCCCGCTGGCGCGGCAACTCCTGCAAATCTCCGAGGTGGTGTGCCTGTCGGCGGGCAAGGTGCGCGCACGTCCATCCGTGCGCAGCAAGCCAACCTGAGGCCTCGATGTCGCATCCCATCATTCGCCCAGCCCGCGCGGACGAATACGACGAGATCGGCCGTATCTGGATGGAGAGCTGGGTCTCGACCGGCCTCGGCGAGACGAGCGACTTCCTGCTGGCAAACCTGCGTGCACGGATCCGGCGCGAGACCGAGGACGGCTGGAGCCTGTTCGTCGCCGACGACGACGGCACGATCGCCGCGATGCTGGCGCTGCATTTGCCAAAACTCTATCTCGACATGCTGTTCGTCGCGCCCGCCTATCAGGGCCAATCGCTCGGCCGCCAATTGCTTGGCTTCACGCGCACACAAATGCCCGACGAGATGTCTCTGCGCTGCATCCGCGAGAACGAAAAAGCCTGGCGCTGGTACGAGCGCGAGGGCTTTGTGTTCGAGAAAGAAGAGGTCGAGCCGTCGAACGGATTCATGATGAAGTATTATCGGTGGCGGCGGCAGCGACCCGCCGGATAGGCAGTGGTCGCCTGGTGCAGCTTGCGGTTGTCACGGTTCCAATTTACTGTGGCGTATCCGCCGTCCTCCTGCCCCCTGATCTCCCGGAATCGATGCTTCGAATTGCTGTCTCGCTGATCGCGTTGCTGTCCCTGCTCACCACGGCAGCCGCGCAAACCCCTCCCGCAACCACCGCGCCTCCCGCTCAGACGGCGGCGCCAGCCAAGAAGGCAGTCAAGAAGGCGGCGCCGAAGGCCAAACCGGCTGCACAACAGCCAGTTGCGGCGGAGAGCGGCCCCTGTCAGATCGGCGTCATTTCCGCGATCGGAGACCAGTTCTCGGTGCAACATGTCGGCCTCACGATGTTCGGCAACGAGTATATGGAGGCGCCGATCGAGACGTGGGGTATCGATGATCTGTTCGTCGCGAGGGTTCGCGCCACGGCTCCCGGCACGGCTGTCCGAAGGGTCGCTTACGCAAGCGGAGCCTTCAGGCCGTACTATCATCCGGAAGCGAAACTGTTCCGCAATGACCGCGACGACCTGACGGCGCTGGTGCGGCAGATCGCCGGAGCTGCAAATTGCGAACGCTACGTCGTAGCCACGAAAGCCCGCGTTTCGGTGGATGGCACCAATCAATCAATCGAGGGCCTCGGGGTCTACAAGAATTGGGCGAGCCCTTCCGGGCGCGGCGTCGTGGTTTCCTATTTCCGCATAAACGTTTTTGACGGACGGACTTTCGACATCCATCGGGCGCCTACCCGCAGCTTCGGCGATGTGATTGCTTCGAGTTTCTCCAACAAGAACGACAATATGCAAATCCTCAACAATCTCGAATTTCCCAAGACCCCTGAACAGGTGACCAGCAGTGCATTGCTGCGTGACAGCACACGCAGCCTGCTCACGGCCCAGCTGGACAGGTATCTACCCGCGTATATCAAGGGCGAGTAAGCGCCTTTGCCGAGGGGACGCGACAAAGACTATCGCTCGTCCGCTTCCTGCGGCTGGGCTGCATTTGACGTTTTGGCCCGGCTCGTCGTCCTTGCGGCCGTCGCGTGGTGCTTTTCGACATCTGCTTGGGCGCAGACCAAATTGGTACCACCAGGGGCGGAAACGGCAGGATCAGCCGTCAAGCAAAGCAACAACAAGACGACCACGCGGCGTGAAGCGACGGGCAAACCCGCTCCCGTGGTCGGCGGCCCGTGCGACTTCGGTGTCGTCGTCACCACCGGCGATGAGTTCACCGTGCTGACGACCGGCCTGACCGTATTTCAGCACAAGAAGACGGTCGTCCCGATCCCGGGCTGGGGACTCAATGATCTGATCTTCGCGCGGATTCGCGCCACGATCCCTGCCGGCGTGTCCGTTCTGAGAATCCCCTACAACCCGGCGAAATTTCCTCCCCGCGATGAGTCCAAGGACACATTGAAGGACAGGTTGTTCCGCGATCTCAATGCGGAGCTGGCCCAATACATGCGCGACGTCGTGAAAGGAACGAATTGCCGGCACTACATCCAGATCCTCAATTCAATCAGCCCTTTCGGGTCATCCAACTATACGGTCCGCGGCTTCGGCATCCTCAACCATGATGTGGTGCTCGGGCGTCGCATCTATCTCTACGCCCTGGCGTTTGTCCGCATCTTCGATGGGCGCGACTTCTCCGTTGTCAGACAGAGTTCTGCGCTGATCAACACGCATCATTCCCTTATGGTGCAGAGGCTCCTGGGCGTGCAAATCGGCGGCCCCTATCGCGAACTACCCGCAGAATCGTTTCCAACCCGCCCTGAAGATGCCGCCGACAATCCCGCACTGCGCGACGACGTGCGTGCCATGCTGACGGAAAGCCTCGACAAGACGCTGCCGCTGCTGATCGGGGTTCAACGAGCGGCGCGCAACAGCGACGCGCGCTGATCGACACGTCCTTCGCAGCAGGAACTGGTCTCGATTATTGAGAAATCGTGGGCACGTCGCTTGCGCGCCTTTGCCCACTCTACGAGAGCTAATCCTGCGCCTTCAAATCGTCCGGCCGCGGCATCAGGACGGTGTTGTAGCCGGAATCGACATAGTGGATCTCGCCGGTCACGCCGCCGGAGAGATCCGACAACAGATACAGCGCCGAGCCGCCGAGCTCGTCGAGCGTCACGCCCCGGCGGAGCGGCGAATGTTTTTGCATGAAGGCGAACATCGCGCGCGCCTCGCCGATGCCGGAGCCGGCGAGCGTGCGGATCGGGCCGGCGGAGATCGCGTTGACGCGGATGCCGCGCGGTCCGAAATCCGAGGCGAGATAGCGCACCGAGGCTTCCAGCGCCGCCTTGGCCACGCCCATCACGTTGTAGTTCGGCATCGCGCGTTCCGAGGCGCCGAAGGTCAGCGTGATCATGCTGCCGCCCTCCGTCATCAGCTCGGCGGCGCGTTTTGCCACTTCCGTGAAGGAGAAGCAGGAGATCACCATGGTGCGCGAAAAATTCTCGCGGCTGGTGTCGGCGTAGCGACCCTTGAGCTCGTTCTTGTCGGCGAAGCCGATCGCGTGGATCACGAAATCCAGCCGGCCCCACTTTTCGCGCAAGGCCGTGAATGTGGCGTCGACGCTGGCGATGTCCTCGACGTCGCAGGGCAGCACCATGTCGACGCCAAGCTGCTCCGCCAGCGGCTTAACACGCTTGCCCAGCGCCTCGCCCTGGAAGGTGAAGGCAAGCTCGGCGCCGTGGGCATGCAGCGTCTTCGCCATGCCCCAGGCGATCGAATGATCATTGGCGATGCCCATGATCAGACCGCGCTTGCCTTTCATTAAACCTTCCATTGCCTGATAGCTCCCATTATTCCGGCGTCATCGCCCGCCTTGCGCGCACTTGCGCACTGGGGCAGGCGATCCAGTATTTCGAGGCGATTACTGCAAATCGAGAAGTTGCGGCGTGCTGGATGCCCGCCTTCGCGGGGCATGACAGCGTGCCAAAATTACGCATCCAGCCGGCTGAACACCAGCGTGGCGTTGGTGCCGCCGAAGCCGAAGGAGTTCGACAGCACGGTGCCGATTTTGACGTTGTCGATGCGCTTGCGCACGATCGGCATGTCGGCGAACACGGGGTCGAGCTCCTGGATGTGGGCGCTCTCGCAGATGAAACCATTGTTCATCATCAGCAGCGAATAGATCGCTTCCTGCACGCCGGTTGCGCCCAGGGAGTGACCGGTCAGCGCCTTGGTCGCCGAGATCGGCGGGCACTTCTCGCCGCTTCCGAACACCCTGCGGAGTGCGTCGATCTCCGGCGGATCGCCGGCCGGGGTCGATGTCGCGTGCGGATTGATGTAGTCGACCTTGGTCTTCACGGTCGACATCGCCATGCGCATGCAGCGCTCGGCGCCCTCACCTGATGGTGCGACCATGTCGTAGCCGTCGGACGTCGCGCCATAGCCGACGATCTCGCCGTAAATGCGTGCGCCCCGCGCCTTGGCATGCTCGAGCTCTTCCAGCACCAGCACGCCGGCTCCGCCGGCAATCACGAAGCCGTCGCGGTTGACGTCGTAGGGACGGGAGGCCGTCGCAGGCGTGTCGTTGTACTTCGAGGACATCGCGCCCATGGCGTCGAACAGCACCGACAGCGACCAGTCCAGCTCCTCGCAGCCGCCGGCGAAGATGACGTCCTGCTTGCCGATCTGGATCGTTTCATAGGCATTGCCGACGCAATGGTTCGACGTCGCGCAGGCCGACGAGATAGAATAGTTCACGCCCTTGATCTTGAACCAGGTCGCAAGCGTTGCGGAGGCCGTGGAGGACATCGCCTTCGGCACTGCAAACGGCCCGACACGCTTCGGTCCCTTGGTGCGGGTGATGTCGGCGGCTTCGACGATGGTGCGCGCCGACGGACCGCCGGAGCCCATGATGATGCCGGTGCGAATATTGGAAATTTCGTCGGGCGAAAGACCGGAATCCTGGATCGCCTGTTCCATCGCGACGTGATTCCACGCCGCGCCCTGACCGAGGAAACGCATGGCGCGGCGGTCGACCACCGTCGAAGGATCGAGCGTCGGCGCACCCTGCACCTGGGAGCGGAAGCCGAGCTCGGCATATTTTTCAGCCCGCGAAATGCCCGACTTCGCCTCGTGAAGGCTCGCAAGCACCTCCTGGGTGTTGTTTCCGATGGAGGAGACAATGCCCATCCCGGTGACCACAACCCGCCTCATGACAGCCTCGCCTCAATCGTTGTCTTCGTGGTGATGCGCTCAGCCCAGGCTCGTGCCCTGCTTGAACAGGCCGACCTTCAAATCCTTTGCGCGATAGATAATCTGGTCATCCACCGAAAGCCATCCGTCGGCGATACCGAGCACCAGCTTTGAACGCATCACGCGCTTGATATCGATGTTGTACACAACCTTGCGGGCCTCCGGCAGCACCTGGCCGCTGAACTTCAGCTCGTTCAGGCCAAGCGCGCGACCGCGACCTTCACCGCCGCTCCAGCCCAGATAAAAGCCGACCATTTGCCACAGCGCATCGAGCCCGAGGCAGCCGGGCATCACCGGATCGTTCTTGAAGTGGCAGCCGAAGAACCAGAGGTCGGGCTTCACGTCGAGCTCGGCGCGCACCACCCCCTTGCCGAATTCGCCGCCGGTCTCGCTGATGTCCGTGATGCGGTCGAACATCAGCATCGGCGGCAGCGGCAATTGCGCATTGCCAGGGCCGAACATCTCGCCGCGGGCACATGCCAGCAGATCTTCATATTCGTAACCGTTGCGCCTGTTCAGCATGCGGAAGCCTTTGTGTTCAAACCCCGATTGAGCGGCGTTTCCGGCGAAAATGGGCCCCATCCTGTTCGAAAGGCGACATCTGTTGCCATTGTCAGACGAGAATACCGAAGGACCCTGGATGGATAGCGAGCGGCCCTCAATGCCGGGTCGCGCCAAAATGGGTTAAGCGGAACCGCGGGCTCTCTAACACAGGCCATTTCGGGTAGCAAAGCGCTCTCATGAAGGTAAAATGACGGGCCGCCACCCCGGTTCCCTGCCTGATTAGAACCACTCTAGTTGCGAGAAACTTGCATCTGCATCTATCTCTCCATATATGTTGGGCAACGACAGTGTTCACGCGTGCCCGAAGCTGGAAATGAACGAAAATAACGCGCCCCATCGCGACGAAGAGGCCCATGCGGCGGCTCTTATGTCCGGCCGCCAGCCGGCGTTGACCGGCTGCCCGTGGCACGACGTCAACGAAATGCTCCAGTCCGCAGGGCTTCGCCCCACGCGCCAGCGCATGGCGCTCGGCTGGCTCCTGTTCGGCAAGGGTGCACGTCACCTCACGGCTGAAATGCTTTACGAGGAAGCGACGCTGGCCAAGGTGCCGGTCTCGCTGGCGACCGTCTACAACACGCTGAACCAGCTCACCGATGCCGGTCTGCTGCGTCAGGTCAGCGTCGACGGCACCAAGACCTATTTCGACACCAACGTCACGACCCACCATCACTACTACCTCGAGAACAGCCATGAGCTGGTCGACATCGAGGATCCGCATCTGGCGCTGTCCAAGATGCCTGAGGTGCCCGCGGGTTACGAGATCGCCCGCATCGACATGGTCGTACGGTTGCGCAAGAAGCGCTGAGATCTATCCTGAACTGCTGATTTGATCGTCATGGCCGGGCTTGTCCCGGCTATCCACGTTATTCGGTCAGGCGTCGAAAAATGCGTGGATGCCCGGGCATGACGGTGGAGCAACAGTTCCGCTCCCGCCCAGATCAATTCACCTGCTCGTCCGAGTAGACGCCCCAGAGGCGCTCCTGCTGGATCCAGCCGTCAAAGCCGTTACCGCTGACGCGGCACCAGTTTGCAGTGCACTTCTTCACCTGGGTGACGACACCGGCCTGGAGCCTGGCCGCAACCGCGCTCTCGGGATCGGCGCGGTCGTAGATCGGCGCGAGCTCGTCCTTGTGCTTCATGGTGACGACAGCAGTACGGCGGCCCGACAGCAGCGAGTGATAGACCCAACCCTCGGCGCCCTCGGAATCGCGGACCCGGCGCCAGTTCTCGAACTCGGCGGTGATTTCGACCGGCAGGCCGGAACGGGTGTAGACCCAGGCGACGTCGTTGTCCTTGGTCGGGCCGGCGCGGACGTTGACGTGATCCGATTTCAGGCTGACGTAGCGCGGCACCGGGAGGCCTGAGGCCGTCTGAGGGGTGTTGTCCTTTGCCGAATGCCCGGGACTGACCGAAGCGCTCAACCAGGTGCAAACGAGCGCCATCACCGAACAAAAACGCCCCAACGCCATCAACCCGTCTCCTGTCGAAGGTCCGGCCGAGCCGGTCCCTCGCCCTAAATTCCCAAACCAGGCCGCTGTCGCCCCTGACCCCGCCCCACGCGGGTGTTCCCGAGCCCTTTACCCGTGGTTCTTGTCTTGGCCCGGCCTTCTGCTAGAGAGGACGGACATCTGAACAACCGGTTTGTCCCGATTTTCCGGCCGGAAATGTCGGGAGAGCTTGAAGGAAACGCCGGGGACGACACGGCAAGCGCAGTGTCGAACAACCGGGTTAATGAGGCCTCAACGGCCGGCCTTTGGCGACAGAGGCGGCTCGCAACGCCTCATGAGGGCAGGACATGTCGGTGAAGAAAAAGCCCCTCGTCGTGGTGACGCGCAAGCTTCCGGACTCGATCGAGACCCGGATGCGCGAGCTGTTCGACGCGCGGATCAATCTCGACGACACGCCGATGTCGCCCGAGCAGATCGCGGAAGCCGCCCGTACCGCCGACGTGCTGGTCCCAACCGTGACCGACCACATCTCCGCCGACATCGTCAACCAGCCCGACTGCAGGTTGAAACTGATCGCGAATTTCGGCAACGGCGTCGACAACATCGATGTCGAGGCCGCGCATGCCCGCGGCATCACCGTCACCAACACGCCGAAAGTTCTGACCGAAGACACCGCCGACATGACCATGGCGCTGATCCTCGCCGTGCCCAGGCGGATGATCGAAGGCGCCTCGATCCTGACGGAAGGAAAACCCTGGCCGGGCTGGTCGCCGACCTGGATGCTCGGCCATCGCATCGGCGGAAAGCGCCTTGGCATCATCGGCATGGGCCGCATCGGCCAGGCGGTCGCACGCCGCGCCCGCGCCTTCGGCTTGCAGATCCACTACCACAATCGTCGGCCGGTGGCGCCGAAGATCGCCGAAGAGCTGGGCGCGACCTATTGGGAAAGCCTCGACCAGATGCTGGCACGGATGGACATCATCTCGGTGAACTGTCCGCACACGCCGGCGACCTACCATCTGCTGTCGGCGCGCCGGCTGAAGCTTATTCGCAAGGACGCCTACATCGTCAACACCGCGCGCGGCGGGGTCACCGACGAGGACACGCTGATCAAGCTGATCGAAGGCGGCGAGATCGGCGGCGCCGGCCTCGATGTCTATGAGCACGAGCCCGCGGTGAACCCGAAGCTGGTGCGGCTCGCCAAGGCCGGCAAGGTGACGTTGCTGCCGCATATGGGCTCGGCCACGATCGAGGGCCGCGTCGAGATGGGCGAGAAGGTGATCATCAACATCCGAACCTTCCTCGATGCGCACAAGCCGCCGGATCGCGTGCTGCCGAGCATGCTGTGAGGTCTATTTGCTGCGTGTTTCGCGCTTGCGCCAGTCGGCAACGAAATCGATAAAGGCCCGCAGCGCCGGCGGCGTTTGTCGCCGGCTTGGATAGTACAGGAACGGCCCGGGAAACGGCTCGCACCAATCCTGAATCAGACTGACGAGCGCGCCGGACTTCAGGGCTTCGCCGACATAACCATCAAGCGTCGCCCAGATGCCGGCGCCGTCGAGCGCGGCGCGCATGGAAAGGCCCATGTTGGTCGAGATCAGCTTTGCCGGCGGATCGACCTTCACCAGCTGGCCGGCCTTCTCGAACTCCCAATCGTGCATGACACCGCTGGAGTAGCGGGCGCGGATGCAATTATGGTCGAGCAGATCCTTCGGATGCTCCGGCTTGCCGCGGCGCGCGAGGTAATCGGGCGAAGCGACTACGACATAGCTCTGCGGGCCGCTGAGCGAGATCGCCACCATGTCCTGCGCGAGATGCTCGCCATAACGTACGCCGGCATCGAAGCCCGCGCTGACGATATCGACAAACCCGCTCTCGGAAACGATCTCGAGGTCGACCTGCGGATAGGCCTTAAGGAACGGCCCGATCATGGGGGCCAGCACGAGATCGACCGCGGGTGGCGGCGCGTTAATGCGCAGCCGGCCCGAGGCCATCTCGCGCAGGCCCCGGACCTGATCGAGGGCCTCGCCGACATCGCGCAGCGCCGGAGCCACGCGCGACAGCAGCAGCTCGCCCGCCTCGGTCAGGGCGACGCTGCGGGTGGTGCGGTTCATCAGGCGGACGCCGAGGCGCTCCTCCAGGTCCCGCAATCGCTGGCTAAGGCTCGACACCGACACGCGAATATCGATCGCCGCGCGCCGGAAATTGCGGGTGCGGGCGACCGCCATGAAGACGTCGAGATCACGCAGGTCGGGCTCAGCCATTGTTCGTTAATGTGAACAAGCCATTCTCGATTGTCCAGCTTATCGGCGCAATCGATCAAGCGCATATCAGGCCTCGTCACGCGGCGCAGTCAGCGCCTTTTCGAGGAGAGCCATCATGGAACAGCGCAAACTCGGTTCGACCGGTCCCACCGTCTCCGCTCTCGGTCTCGGGTGCATGGGCATGTCCGAGGTCTACGGCCCCGCCGATCGCGGCGAGAGCATCGCCACGATCCACGCCGCACTGGATGCCGGCATTACCCTGGTCGACACCGGCGATTTCTACGCCATGGGCCACAATGAAATGCTGGTGCGCGAAGCGCTCAAGGAGGTGCCGCGCGACAAGGTGCAGATCAGTGTCAAGTTCGGTGCGCTGCGCGGTCCTGCCGGCGAATTCACCGGCATGGACACGAGGCCGGCCGCAACGAGGAACTTCCTAGCCTATTCGCTGCAGCGGCTCGGCACCGACTACATCGACGTCTACCGTCCGGCGCGGCTCGATCCCAACATTCCGATCGAGGAGACCATCGGCGGCATCGCCGATCTCGTGAAGGCCGGCTACATCAAACATATCGGCCTGTCCGAGGTCGGCTCCGCCACCATCCGCCGCGCGCATGCCGTGCACCCGATCGCCGATCTCCAGATCGAATATTCGCTGATCGAGCGTGGCATCGAACGCGACATCCTGACGACCTGCCGCGAGCTCGGCATCGGCATCACGGCTTACGGCGTGTTGGCGCGCGGCCTCATCAGCGGCCATTGGTCGAAGGACTCCGGCAAGACAGGCAAGGACTACCGGCTGATGACGCCGCGCTTCCAGGGATCGAATCTCGATGCCAATCTCGCATTGGTGGAGCAGCTGCGCGCCATCTCCGCTGAGATTGGCGCGACGCCGGCACAGGTCGCGATCGCCTGGGTGGCGGCGCAAGGCAAGCAGATCGTGCCGCTGGTCGGCGCCCGCACCCGCAACCGCCTCACCGAAGCACTCGGCGCGGCCAAGGTCACGCTGACGCCGGCTCATCTCGCCGTGCTGGCAACGGCCTTCCCGCCCGATGTCGCTGCCGGCACGCGTTACGCCGCTGAGCAGATGGCGCATCTCGACAGCGAGAAGCCGGCCACAGCATAACGTCTGCAATCAAGTGCGATGGGCGCTGAGATCGGTGATCACAGGCCCATCGCCATTGAGCGGATTGGCGGGATCGCGCGCGTAACGCAGCGTCTCGAAGCGCATCGCGCGCGCATCGATCATCAGGAGGCGGCCGACGAGGCCGTCGCCAAAGCCGACGATCTCGCGGATCGCCTCCAGCGCCATCATCGAGCCCATCACGCCCGCGAGCGCGCCCATGACGCCGGCTTCCGCGCACGCCGGCACGGTCCCGGGCGGCGGCGCTTCCGGGAATAGGCAGCGATAGGTCGGATTGAATTCGCCCTGCTCGTTTGTCTCATGCGCGCGGATGGTGGTCAGCGAGCCATCGAAGGTGCCGAGCGCCGCCGTGATCAGCGGCCTCTTGGCGAAGAAGCAGGCGTCCGAGGCCAGATAGCGGGTCGAGAAATTGTCGGAGCCGTCGAGCACGAGGTCATAGTCCCCGATCAGCGACAGCGCATTGTCGGCATTGAGCCAGGTGGCGTGACCGACGAAGCGGACATGCGGGTTGAGCGCCGAGATCCGTTCGGCCGCGCTCTCGACCTTGTGCCGGCCGATATCGGGCGTGGTGTGAATGACCTGGCGCTGGAGGTTCGACAGCGACACCACGTCGTCATCGACCACGCCGAGCGTACCGATGCCGGCGGCCGCCAGATACATCAAAGCGGGCGCACCGAGCCCGCCGGCGCCGATCACCAGCACGGAGGCCCGCTTCAGCGCAGCCTGGCCGGGGCCACCGACATCGCGCAGCACGATATGGCGGGCATAACGTTCGAGTTCGTCCGGGCTCAGCATCGTTATCCTTCCAGATCCTCTCCTCATGGTGAGGAGGCGCGAAGCGCCGTCTCGAACCATGCAGGCCCCGCTGCGGCTGCACGGCCTTCATCCTTCGAGACGCCGCTTACGCGGCTCCTCAGGATGAGGAGCTAGACCTCTCCTGCCGGTCTGAACCACCGCAACATTGTTCGCGACCAACGAGATGTGCTTCAATGGCATTGCGTTCAATGGGCGGGCTGGATTTGTCATGAGATCGATGCTTGCGGCAACACTGATGTTTGCGGCTGCGACAGGCGCGAACGCCCAGATGACGACACCGCAGCTTCCCGGCACCAAGCCGAAGCCGGTCCAGACCGTTCCGATCCGGCCTCCTGCATTGCAGACGCCGGCTGCGACGGCCGATGCCATGGCGCAGGCGGAGCGGCTGTCGCTGCAGTCCGACCTCGCCTGGGTCGGCCAGTATAACGGCGCCATCACCGGCGACGTCAGCGCGCGCCTGGTCGAGGCCATCAAGGAGTATCAGAAGGCCAAGGGCGGCAAGGCGACCGGCGTGCTCAATCCGCAGGAACGCGCAGCGCTCGCCGAGACCGCGCGCCGCAAACAGGACAGCGTCGGCTGGAAGATCGTGACGGAAATGACCAGCGGCGCGCGGCTCGGCATTCCCTCAAAGCTGGTGCCGCAGCAGGCGACCGACGCCAACGGCTCGAAATGGACCTCGCCCACTGGCACGGTGCAGGTTCTGCTCAGCCGCCGCAAGGAGGCGAACCCGACCACAGCCAAGCTTGCCGAAGCGGAGAAGAAAGAGCCGGGTCGCAAGGTCGACTACACCGTGGTAAAGCCCGACTTCTTCGTGCTGTCGGGTCTGCAGGGCCTGAAGAAATTCTATTTGCGCGGCACCTCCAGGGGTGACGAGGTCCGCATCATGACGATCCTCTACGATCAGGCGACCGAGAACACGGTCGAGCCGGTCGTGATCGCGATGTCGAGCGCCTTCAACGCGTTTCCGTCGGGGCCACAGGCGGGGCCGCCGCCACGCAAGACCGTCGAATATGGCACCGGCATTGTCGTCAGCGACGATGGCGCGATCCTCACGGACCGCCTCGTCACTGATAGCTGCCTCGCGATCACGATCGCCGGCTATGGCAGCGCCGACCGTCTCGCCGAGGACCGGGAACACGACCTCGCGCTGCTGCATATTTACGGCGCCCGCGGCCTGGAGCCCCTCAACCTCGCGGCCGGCGCAGCGAAGACGAGTGTCGATGTCATCGGTATCGCGGATCCGCAGAGCCAGGGCGGAGCCGCGGGTGTGTCGAGCCTCAAGGCTACGCTGGCATCCGTCGGTGGTGGCGATTCCCCACTCTCACCGCCACCGTCTGTCGGCTTCTCCGGCAGCCCCGCCATCGACGGCGACGGCAAGTTCGCCGGCATCGCACTATTGAAGCCGGCGATGGTTGCGGGCCCCGCGACGTCGGTGCCGGCGTCGCAGGCGGTGATGGTCTCCGCGGAGACGGTGCGCGATTTCCTGAAGGCGAACGGTGTCGCGGCGAACGGAACGTCCACAGATGCGAAAGCCGCTGTCGTGCGCGTGATCTGCGTGCGCAAGTAGCTCTCGTGTCCCGGGCGCGGTGCGGCATGAAATGCGCGCCGCTGAAGAAGCGCTGCGCTGCGTCCGGGGCATGAGACCTAGCTCAGCCTGAACCTGATCCCGGCCTTCGCAAGACCACCCGAGATCCCGACCGGCGTGCCGTCCGCACGCCAGCAAGCGGCGCCACTCATGGTGCCGTCGTCGTGGAAGGCGATACCATTCATGCCGCCGGCGACTGCCGCGACAGGCTGCACCTTGTGGCCGAGCTCCGCGAGCTTCGCGCGCACGCTCTCCGGCACCCTCTGCTCGACCTCAAGCGCATTGCCTTCGGTCCAGACCCGCGGCGCCTCGACTGCTTCCTGCAAGCTCATACCGTGGTCGATCAGATTGAGCAGCGCCTGCATCGCGCTCGGGAAGATTCGTTTTCCGCCGGGCAAGCCGAGCGCATAGCGCAACTTTCCATCACGGAGTGCCATCATCGGCGACATCGAGGTCGTCACCCGCTTGCCCGGCGCCAGCGACAGGGCGTGGCCTGGACGCGGATCGAACAGGTTCATGTAGTTGTTGGCGATGGCGCCCAGGCCCGGGATCATGATCTTGGCGCCGAACAGATTGTTGATGGTCTGCGTGGTCGCAACCACGTTGCCGAACGCATCCGCCGCCGTCATGTGCGTGGTGTGAGCGCCTTCAAGCTGCGACACGCCGGCGCCCCAGCTCTGCGCCCGTGCCGGATCGATCGCAGCGCGGCGCTCCTCGGCGTAGGCCTTCGAGGTCAGCCGCTCCACGGGGACGCCGACATAATCAGGATCGCCGCTGGCCGCGGCGCGGTCGGCGAATGCGATCTTCAGGACCTCGGCAAGATAGTGGATGGTCTCGGGCGTACCGAAGCCGAGGCCTTGGATGTCGTAGCCTTCCAGGATGTTCAGCATCTGTGCGATATGCACGCCGGAAGCCGCGGGCGGCGGCGGGCCAAAGATAGTCCAGCCGCGGTAATCGGCGCGGATCGGCTGCCGTTCGTCGGTCTTGTAGCTGGTGAGATCGTTGCGCCGGATGAAGCCGCCGGCCTTTTCCATATAGTCGACCAGGATATCGCCAAGCGGCCCCTCATAGAGCGCCTTTTCGCCGTGGTCGGCGATATGCCGCAACGTCTCGGCATACTCGGCCTGTACCACGCGCTCGCCGACCTTGAGCGGCTCGCCGTCTGGCAGATAGATCGCCGCGATCGGCTTGTCCTTGCGCATCTCGGCGGCGCTCTCGGTGATGCATTCGTGCAGATAGGGTGTCGTCGCATAGCCGCGCGCGGCGTGCTTGATCGCGGGCTGCATGACGTCGGCAAGGCTCATGGTGCCGAAGCAGCGCAGCGTCTCGCACCAGGCTTTCAGCGAGCCCGGCGTGGCGACCGCCTTTGGTCCGTTGAGATTTTCATTGCCGACGGTGTCGAACACATCATGCGCGGAACCCGGCGTGGGGGTGTAGCTGGTGTCAAGCACCGCCGCGGGCACGGTGCTCTGTCCGTCGATGAAACGGTGGCTGCCGTCGGCAAGCCGGATGTGCGCCATGCCACCGCCGATGATGCCCACCATCATCGGCTCGACCACGGTCAGCGTGAACAGGGTCGCTATCGCGGCGTCGATGGCGTTGCCGCCGGCGGCCAGCATCTCCGCGCCGGCGCTGGAGGCCAGTGGATGGTTGCTGACCACCATGCCGCGGCTCGATACCGCGGGCATCTTCTGGCATTCGAAATTCGTCGCCGTCCGGTCGCGCCAGTTTCCGCCCATGCCGCTTGTCCTTATTATTCACGGCTGCAAGCACAGCACACGTACGAGTACGGGTCCAGTAATGGTACGGATTCGTTGGCATTCCCGATTCCGCCATCATCGTGACTGCTGATTCGGACCTCCGCGATCCCCTTTGGATCGGGCCGGCACGTCCTGAGCGAGAAGAGCTCAGCATCGAGATCGATGCACGTTCGCGTGGCGTTTCCCGAGACCCAAGCACTCCAAAGGATTGATCTTCAATGCACACGATCGCACTGGCCACCCAAAAGGGTGGCAGCGGCAAGAGCACGCTCGCCATCGGCCTCGCGCTGGCAGCCAAGCATGCTGGCTTCACCGTTCGCCTGATCGAAACCGACCCGCAGGGCACACTGTCCAACTGGCAGCGCCGCCGCACCACCGATGATCTCGTCGTCGAGCCGATCTATCACGCCGCCGACATCGAACCGCGCCTAAAGATGCTGGCCGACAGCGGCCTCCAGCTCGCGATCGTCGATACCGCCGCCGGCCTCAGCGCAGCGACCACCGCCGCGATCCGCCATTCTGACCTCTGCCTGATCCCGGCCCGTCCGAGCGTCGCCGACATCGAAGCCACCGTTTCGACGCTGAGCGTCGCGCGCGCCTGGAAGCGGCCTTACAGCTTCGTGCTGAACCAAACCCCGATCCGCGGCCAGCGCATCGACAACGCCGCCAACACGCTCGCCGAGGAAGCAGCGCTTGATCTCGCCGAGGTGCTCGCGCGTCCCCTGATCGTGATGCGCAACGATCACCAGGACTCGCTCGCCAGCGGCCTTGCGGTGAGCGAATTCGCGCCGAACGGCAAGTCGACCGAGGAGATCCGCGGCCTCTGGCATTGGATTGAGACCCGGCTCGAGCTCGACCTCACCACCAATGTCTTGATCGACCAGGTCATCGCGGCCGCGGACGGAACGTTGCACGTCGCCGCCGAGCTGGCCGCCGATGAAACTGCGATACTGGCGTCCTGAGCGGGGGTATCGCTCGGATGGCAGCCGGACCTTCACCATCCGGAAGGGCCTTAGCGACGAAGCAATCCGGCCACCAGCCCGGCCGGATTGCTTCGCTTCGCGTTTTTTTGTGAAGGCGCTATCCCCGCCGTCATTGCGAGCGTAGCGAAGCAATCCAGAATCTTTCCGCGGAGGAATTCTGGGTTGCTTCGTCGCAAGGGCTCCTCGCAATGACGCTCACTTCTGACATTTCGGACACCAGAACGTCGATCGGCCGTTCTGCGTAAAACGCTTCACGGTGCCGCCGCAGCGCGGCGTGGTGCATTTCTCGCCTTCACGGTCGTAGACCTTGAAGGAGTGCTGGAAATAGCCGAGCTCACCCGAGGTCTGGCGATGGTCGCGCAAGCTGGAGCCGCCGGCTTTGATGGCGTCGTTCAGCACGGTGTGGATCGCGCCGACCAGTCGCTTTGCATGGTCGGTCGGCTCGCCCCCGGCAACGCCCTTGCGTTGTCCGGCCTTGGTCGACAACGTCGCGGCGATCCGGCGCGGCGACAGATGCGAGCGATGCAGGGCTTCGCAGACATAGATATTGCCGAGCCCGGCGACCACGCGCTGATCGAGCAGCGCGGCTTTCAGGCTCGTGGTCTTGCCGGCGCAGGATCGCGCCAGCATCGCGGCGTCAAATTCGTTGCCAAGCGGCTCGGGCCCGAGCCCGCGCAGCAGCGGCTCCTCGTCGAGCGCGCTGCGCGCGATCACTTTCATGTAACCGAAGCGGCGCGGATCGTTGAAGATGATGTCGGCGCCGGAGGACATCCGAAACAGCACGTGATCGTGCGCGGAGTCCTTGGCTCGCGGATAGTGAAACTCGCCCGGCGCCGCCTCGTTGTCCGGCTTGATGACGCGAAACGAACCCGACATGCCCAGATGCATCAACAGCACGTCGCCGGAGGTGAGATCGGCCATGAGATATTTTGCACGGCGGCCGAGCCCCGTGACGACCTGCCCCTTCAGTCGGGCCACGAAGTCCGGCTGGAAAGGAAAGCGCAAATCAGGCCTGCGGGTCTCCGCGACCAGGATTTTCGCACCCTCCATGACAGGCTGAAGGCCGCGGCGGACGGTCTCGACTTCGGGCAATTCGGGCATGGTCAGGCATTCACCTTATGAGGGCGGTGTGATAGCGCCATTGCGGCGGGCGCGCTATGGTCCGCCTCGTGGAGTAGAGTAATGGATCGGCCGGGCGAAACCACGCATTTTGGCTTCAGGGACGTCCCCCTGGGCGACAAGCAGACGCTGGTGAACGATGTGTTTCACAGCGTGGCGTCGCGCTATGATTTGATGAACGATTTGATGTCCGGTGGGCTGCATCGGGTCTGGAAGGACATCATGATCACCGCGCTCGACCCGCCGCGAGGCGACCGGCGGTTCGCGCTGCTCGACGTTGCCGGCGGCACCGGCGACATCTCGTTCCGCGCCGCCAAGGCCGCAGGCCCCGGCTTCCATGCCACCGTCTGCGACATCAATTCCGGGATGCTGGAGGTAGGCCGCGAGCGCGCCGCAAAGCGGCATCTCAAGACCCAGGTCGATTTCGTCGAGGGCAATGCGGAAGCGCTCGCCTTCGCCGACCGCAGCTTCGACGCATATACGATCGCTTTCGGCATTCGCAACGTGCCTCGGATCGATCTCGCGCTGGCCGAGGCCTATCGCGTGCTCAAGCCGGGCAGCCGCTTCCTCTGTCTGGAATTCTCCACCGTCGAGATGCCCGGACTCGATCGTCTTTATGACCTGTTCTCGTTCAAGGTCATCCCGCCGCTCGGCCGCATGATCACGGGTGACGCCGAGTCCTACCAATATTTGGTCGAGTCGATCCGCAAGTTCCCAAGACCCAACGCCTTCGCCGATATGATCCGTAATGCCGGCTTCGCCCGCGTGAACTGGCAGATATTGTCCGGCGGCATCGTCGCACTGCATTCGGGCTGGCGTTTGTGATCTCTGCCATAACCCATAGTGCGCGCCTGATGCGCGCCGCGTTCGTATTCGCGCGCGAGGGCGTGTTCGGCGCCGTCGATCCCAGCCTGGTGCCGCCGCCCGGACAGCTCGCGCTGAAGCTTGCGCGCATCGTCGAACGGGGCGGCCCTAAGGACGGGCCCCGGCTGTCGCGCGCGCTGACCCGGATGGGCCCGGCCTATCTCAAGCTCGGGCAATTTCTGGCGACGCGCCCCGATGTGGTCGGCGTTGCCATGGCGCGTGATCTGGAAAGCCTGCAGGATCGCCTGCCGCCGTTTTCGCAAGTCGAAGCGGAAGCCGTGATCGCGACGTCGCTGGAGCGCCCGCTGACGGACGTATTCGCGAGCCTCAGTGCGCCGGTCGCAGCGGCCTCGATCGCACAGGTGCATCGGGGCGAAGTCTTGCGCGATGGCATCCGCAAGGCAGTCGCCGTGAAAGTGCTGCGCCCCAACGTGGCCGCACGCTTCCGCCGCGACCTCTCCGACTTCTTCTTCGTCGCATACAAGGCCGAGTCCTATTCGTCCGAAGCGCGGCGCCTGCGTCTCATCGAGGTCATCAACACCATGTCGCGCTCGGTCGCGATGGAGATGGACCTGCGCCTCGAGGCCGCGGCGCTGTCGGAGATGGCGGAGAACACGCGCGACGATCCTGATTTCCGCGTACCGACCGTGGACTGGGACCGCACCACGCACAACGTGCTGACGATGGAGTGGATCGACGGCATCGCGCTGAACGATCACAAGCGCCTGGCCGAGTCGCAGGTCGACCTGCCCGATCTCGGCCGCAAGGTGATTCAGAGTTTCCTGCGCCACGCGCTGCGCGACGGCTTCTTCCACGCCGACATGCATCCGGGCAATCTGTTCCTGGATGACGCCGGTCGCCTCGTCGCGGTTGATTTCGGCATCATGGGCCGGCTGGGCATGAAGGAGCGGCGCTTCCTTGCCGAAATCCTGCTCGGCTTCATCACCCGCGACTATCGTCGTGTCGCGGAAGTGCATTTCGAGGCAGGCTACGTCCCGGCGCATCACTCGGTCGAGAACTTCGCGCAAGCGATCCGCGCCATCGGCGAGCCCATTCATAACCGCACGGCGGAAGAGATCTCGATGGCGCGGCTGCTGACGCTGCTGCTCGAGGTCACCGGCCTGTTCGACATGACCACGCGGCCCGAGCTGATCCTGCTCCAGAAAACAATGGTGGTGGTCGAGGGCGTGGCACGCGGCTTCGATCCCAAGCTCGACATCTGGAAGGTCGCCGACCCCGTGGTGCGGGAATGGATCGAGCGCAATCTCGGTCCGATCCGCCGGGTCCAGGGCGCGATCTCCGGCACCGGCGATCTCGCGCGCATCCTGATGCGCCTGCCTGATATCGCCGCGCGCTCGATTACGGTGCTCGAACAGCTGGAGACCATGACCCGGGAGGGCATCCGGCTGTCGCCGGAGAGCATCGCGGCGATGGGCCGCAGCGAAGGCCGCAAGAACCGTTGGCGCACCGTGGCGCTCTGGATCATCGCCGCGACCTTCATCGGCATCCTGATCGCCGTCCGGAATCTTTGATTGCAGTGCAATCATGCGAATGATAGCATCGCCATCATTTGTGCTGGAGGGGCGTCATGGCGAGCCTGACCATTCGCAAGCTCGATGAAGGCATCAAAACTTACCTTAGGCTGCGCTCGGCCAGGAACCGCAGGTCGGTCGAGGAAGAGGTCCGGGTCATCCTCGGCGAGCTGATCGAGGGCCGCGAGGAGCCCCTGACGCCGTTCACGGCGCCGCCCGCGGCTTCCGCCACCCCCACGCCCCAGCGCAGCGGCGCCCTCCCCGAGGCCAACGTCACCCTGATCATCGGCGGCGGGATCGCGGCCTACAAATCGCTCGACCTGATCCGCAGGCTCAAGGAGCGGCGGATCGAGGTCCGCTGCGTGCTGACCAAGGCGGCGCAACAATTCGTCACGGCATTGGCCGTGAGCGCGCTCTCGCATGAGCGCGTCCACACCGACCTGTTCGATCCCGAGAGCGAGTTCGACGCCGGTCATATCCGGCTGGCGCGCGAGTGCGACCTGATCGTGGTGGCGCCTGCGACCGCGGATTTGATGGCCAAGATGGCCAACGGCCATGCCGACGATCTCGCCAGCGCCATCCTGCTTGCGACCAACCGCAAGGTCCTGCTCGCGCCGGCGATGAACCCGCTGATGTGGAACAACGCGGCGACGCGGCGCAACGTCGCGCAACTTCAACGCGACGGCGTGATGCTGATCGGGCCGAATTCCGGCGAGATGGCGGAAGCCGGTGAAGCCGGCATCGGTCGCATGTCCGAGGCGATCGAAATTGCGGCTGCCACCGAGCGACTGCTGCGGCCGCCGGTGCCGCGCCCCCTCGCCGGCAAGCGCGTGCTGATCACGGCTGGTCCGACCCACGAGCCGATCGATCCGGTGCGCTACATCGCCAACCGATCCTCCGGTAAGCAGGGCTTTGCGATCGCCGCCGCGGCACAGGCCGCGGGCGCCGAGGTAATCCTGGTCAGCGGCCCGGTCGATCTCAGCGATCCCCAGGGCGTGACAGTCAAGCATGTGGAATCGGCACGGCAGATGCTGGAGCAGGTGCGGGCCGCGCTCCCCGCTGACATCGCGATCTTCGCCGCCGCCGTCGCCGACTGGCGGGTCGCCAATGAAGGCGAGCAGAAGCTGAAGAAGACTTCGGCCGGCATGCCGCCGCTCCAGCTGGTCGAAAACCCCGACATCCTCGCGACGATCTCCAAGCTGACCGACCAGCGGCCGCCACTGGTGATCGGCTTTGCCGCCGAGACCGAGCACCTCATCGACAACGCCAAGTCGAAGCTTGCCCGCAAGGGCTGCGACTGGATTGTCGCCAACGACGTCTCCCCCGCAACCGGGGTGATGGGCGGAGACCGCAACACCGTGCACCTCATCAGCAAGAGCGGTGAGAAGAACGATGAGAAGGATGGCGAGATTGCAGTTGATTCCTGGCCGGCGATGACCAAGGAACAGGTCGCCATTCGATTGGTCGCGCATATCGCAAAGAGCGTGACCGGCAAATCCCGGGAGCCCGCATCTTGAGCACCAAAGTCACCGTCGAACTGCAACGCCTGCCCCATGCGGAGGGGCTGCCGCTGCCGGCCTATCAGACCAATGATGCCGCCGGTCTCGACCTGATGGCGGCGGTGCCCGAGAACGAGCCGCTGACGCTCGCGTCCGGCCAATACGCGCTGGTGCCGACGGGACTCGCGATCGCGTTGCCGCCCGGCTACGAGGCGCAGGTGCGGCCGCGCTCCGGGCTTGCGGCCAAGCACGGCGTCACCGTGCTGAACTCACCGGGCACGATCGACGCGGACTATCGCGGCGAGATCAAGGTGATCCTGATCAACCACGGCCAGACCGCCTTCGTGGTCAAGCGCGGCGAGCGCATCGCGCAGATGGTGATTGCGCCAATGGTGCAGGCCGCGCTGGTTCCCGTGTCGACATTGTCCGCGACCGATCGCGGGACCAGCGGATTCGGCTCGACCGGCCGCTAACACACCGAATCACCCGAGGAATTACGCGAATTGGAACACCGCCTTCGGCATTTTTTTGGGACCGCCGTTGCGTTCACGATCTGGACTCTTACCGGTGGAGTCACGGTGAGGGTATTGTCGTTTGATTCGCGCGCGACGGGGGTCGCCGCGCGCAAATTCGTGCGATCTTGGGGCAACTATGTCAGGCGTGATCGTGTCGATGCGTCGGACGCTGCTGTCGTGCACATCGCTGGTGCGCAACGGCTTGTTGGGAAGCGCTCTCGCGGCGCTGCTGCCGGCTGCGCCGGCTGAGGCCGCCGACCTCGTCGACACACTCTCAACGTTGCTGGATTTCAACCGGCAGGAGCTCGCGGTGCTGGCCACCGCGCTGGCCTTGCTCGGCTTCTCGGTGGTCGCCGCGATCCTCCTGATGCGCACGCGCGTGCGCACGGCGAAGAACGAGGCGCGGCTGCGCGCCCGGATCGGGGAACTCCAGCTCCAGGCCGACCGCTTCGGCGCATTGCTGTTCGCCGAGCCGCAGATCCTGATCTCTTGGCCGGCCGGCGACAATCGCGCGCAGATCTCCGGTGACATCTCCATGGTGCTGCCGCGCGACTCCTCTCCGCAGCGCGTGCTCGCGTTTGGAACCTGGTTGCCGCCGGAACCGGCGCTGCAGATGGATCACGCCGTCGATGCGCTGCGCGACCGCGGCGACGGGTTCCAGCTGACGCTCACCACCGCGCATGGCCACACGCTGGAGGCTATCGGCCGCGCCATCGGTGGCCAAGCCATCGTCAGGATTCGCGAACTCTCGGGGCTCCGCCGCGATCTGGCCGAGACCAATCTGCGTTACAAGGCACTTTCCGACGAGACGGAGATGTTGCGCGGCTTCGCGACCGCCGCCCCCTGGCCGATCTGGGCCAAGGGCGAGAACGGCGCGCTGGCTTATGCCAATCCCGCCTATGTCCGTGCGACCGAGGCGGCGAGCATCACCGACGCCCAGGAGCGCAAGCTCGAGCTGCTCGACAGCGCCGACCGCACCGCGATGGAGCGGGGACTGAAGGAAGCGGCCAATTTCACCTCGCGGCTGCCGATCGTGATCGGCGGCGAGCGGCGCATCTATGATGTGCGCGCCGTCAATGTCGGTGGCGGCAATGTCGGCGTTGCCATCGATGCCAGCGAGGCGGATGCCTTGAGCTCGGCGCTGGTGCGGATGGCGGAGGCGCATCGCCGTACGCTGGACCAGCTCTCCTCGGGCGTTGCCGTGTTCGATGGCCAGCGCCGGCTTGCCTTCTACAATGATTCCTACCGCCAGCTGTGGGACCTCGACCGCACCTTTCTCGACGCCAACCCCGATGATTCCAGCGTGCTCGACAAGCTTCGCGCCGCGCGCAAATTGCCGGAGCAGCCGGACTTCCGCGCCTGGAAGGCCAAGCTGCACGAGGCTTATCGGGCGGTCGAGGCCGCCAAGGACACCTGGTATCTGCCCGATGGGCGCGCGCTCTCCGTCGTCACCACGCCGAATCCCGAGGGCGGCGTCACCTATCTGTTCGACGACGTCACCGAGAGCCTGGAGCTCGCCCGCCGCTTCGACGGCATGATCCGGGTCCAGCGTGAGACGCTGGATAGCCTCGCCGAGGGCGTTGCGGTGTTCGGCAGCAATGGCAGGGCGCAGCTGTTCAACCCGGCGTTCGTCCGGATGTGGAAGCTGTCCGCTGACGCCATGCGCGACGAGCCGCACATCCAGACGGTCGAGGGCTGGTGCCATCAGCTGTTCGACGACGCGATCGTTTGGCGGCAGATCCGCGAGGCCGTCACCTCGATCGAGAGCCGCGCCGACATTCCGCTGAAGCTTGAGCGCAAGGACGGCAGCGTGCTCGACGGCATGATCCGGCCGCTGCACGACGGCGCCACGATGCTGACGTTCCAGGACATCACCGACACCGAGAACGTCGAGCGCGCTCTGCGCGAGCGCAACGAGGCGCTGGAGGCGGCCGACCAGATGAAGGTGGATTTCGTCCACCACGTCTCCTACGAGCTGCGCTCGCCGCTCACCACCATCATCGGCTTTGCGCATTTCCTCAGCGATCCCTCGACCGGGCCGCTGACCCCGAAACAGGCCGAATATCTCGACTACGTCACCAAATCGACCAATGCGCTGCTGGCGCTGACCAACAACATCCTGGATCTCGCCACCATCGACGCCGGTGCCATGAAGCTGGAACTCGGCCCGGTCGACGTCAGCAAGACCATCGAGCTCGCCGCCGAGGGTCTTCAGGACCGGCTCGCCACCGACCGCATCCGCCTCAAGGTCGAGATCGCGCCCGATGTCGGCAGCTTCACCGGCGACGAGAAGCGCGTGGTGCAGGTGCTCTATAATCTCCTCGCCAACGCCGTCGGGTTTTCTCCACCGGATTCCACCGTCGGCATCAGCGCCCGCCGCACCGAACGCAGTGTGGTCTTCACTGTGACAGATTCCGGGCCTGGAATACCTGCCGACATGAAGGACAAGGTGTTCAACTGGTTCGAGAGCCGCTCGCAAGGCTCGCGTCATCGCGGCGCCGGGCTCGGCCTGTCGCTGGTGCGCTCCTTCGTCGAGTTGCATGGCGGCAATATCCGGGTGGATTCGATCGTGGGCAGGGGCACGGTCGTGATCTGTGACTTCCCGACCGACCAGGCGGCGCATCGCGACGCCGCCGAATGACTGCGCCAACCACATTCGCCGTCGCGCTCCGCAACGAGACAGCCACTGCGCAACTAGTGGCCGACCTCGCGCTGCTGGTCGGCCCCGGCGATGTCATCACGCTCACCGGCGATCTCGGGGCCGGCAAGACCGCGGCGGCGCGGGCCATGATCCGCTACCTCGCCGGCGACGATGCACTGGAAGTGCCGAGCCCGACCTTCACGCTGGTGCAGGGCTACGAGCTGCCACCGTTCCCGGTGATGCATGCCGACCTCTACCGCGTCGAGGACGAGAGCGAGCTCGAAGAGATCGGGCTGTCGCCGCTGCCGGAAGCAACCCTCGTCCTGATCGAATGGCCGGAGCGCGCGCCGTCGGCGATGCCTCAAGACCGCATCGACATCGCGCTGACGCACCGGCCGGCGCTGGGCTCGAATGCACGCGCCGCCGACATCACCGGCCATGGCAAGGCTGCCGCCATCGTCGCGCGGCTGCAGGCGCTGCGCGAATTCCTCGATGCATCCGGCTACATGGAGGCAACGCGCAAACGCATGGCGGGCGACGCCTCGACGCGCTCCTATGCGCGGCTGCAGCGCGACGACGAGATCGTCATCCTCATGAATTCGCCGCAGCGCCCCGATGGTGCTGCGATGTACAACGGAAAATCCTACAGCGCCGCGGTGCATCTCGCCGAAAACATCAAACCCTTCGTCGCCATCGACGAGGGCCTGCGCGCGCAGGGAATCTCGGCGCCCGCGATCCATCATTCCGACCTCGACCACGGGTTCCTGATCAGCGAAGACTTCGGCACCGAAGGCGTGATCGAGGGCGATCCGCCGCGCCCGATCGCCGAACGCTACCAAGCCGCGGCCGATCTGCTGGCCGTGCTGCACGGCAAGACGCTGCCGCAAACGCTGCCGCTCGGGCGGCAGACCTACGCCATTCCCGTCTTCGATATCGAGGCGCTGCTGATCGAAATCGGCTTGATGCCGGAATGGTACCTGCCTGATCGCAACGCGCCGCTGGACGACGCGAAGCGCGCCGAATTTTTCGCCATGTGGCGCGAGTTGCTGCAGAAGGCGCAGGCCGCGCCGAAGACCTGGATCATCCGCGATTATCACTCGCCGAATCTGATCTGGCTCAGCAATCGCACCGGCATCGAACGCGTCGGCGTGATCGATTTCCAGGACACCGTGCTGGGGCCGCAATCCTACGACGTGGTGTCGCTGCTCCAGGACGCCCGCATCGACGTGCCCGAGGCGATCGAGCTGACGCTGCTGTCGCGCTACATCAAGGCGCGCCGCGCCAGCGAGGCGAGCTTCGATGCGGCCGGCTTCGCCGAGCTCTACGCCATCATGTCGGCGCAGCGGAACACGCGTCTGCTCGGCACCTTTGCCCGCCTCAACCGCCGCGACGGCAAGCCGCATTATCTGCGTCACCAGCCGCGGATCTGGACCTATCTCCAGCGCTCCCTGGCGCATCCCACGCTCGCCCATCTGCGCGACTGGTATCTCGCCAACGTCCCGCCGCCCCAAAGGCAGGCCCAAGGCCCGGCCCAAGGCTGAGGCCCAAGGCGGAAAAGGCTAGTAGGGGCTGAAAAGGCTGATTCAGGGCTCGATTTACCGGCTGTTAGCCAAGACGCCGGTAACCTGGCGGCGGAGCAGCCGGATGATTACGGGGCTGGAGCAGGGCAGATGGCGGTGAAGACGGACCAGCGCGGCAACAGCCGGGTTGTTTTCGAGCGCGGGATCGCGGCCCAGATGATGGGTATCGACGGCACCTGGCGGCGCGATTGCACCATGGAGGACGTCTCCGACAGCGGCGCCAAATTGACCATCGACGGCTCAGTCGAAGGCCTGCATCTGAAGGAGTTTTTTCTGCTGCTGTCGTCCACCGGACTTGCGTACCGACGCTGCGAGCTCGCCTGGGTGAATGGTGACCAGATCGGCGTCAACTTTCTCAAGCTCGGTGACAAGAAGAAAAAGGCGCGGTCAACGTCCATCGGGGCGTAACGGCAACACCTGTCGTACAAGCGTCACGGCAGGTGGTTAAGGCGGTTAAGACGCGGTGCGGTCGGTCGAACCTCATGTTAGGATTGCTGCGAACGCGAGATCAGTAGGTCTGAGAAAGCGAAGGATGCCCGTCAAACCGACCAAAGCCATGGTGCTCGCCGCAGGGTTCGGCCTGCGCATGCGTCCGTTGACGGACAAGATGCCGAAACCGATGGTTCCGGTGGCCGGCCAGCCGCTGCTCGACCATGTGCTCGACAAGCTCGGTCGGGCCGGCGTGAGCGAGGCGGTGGTCAACGTGCATTACCTGCCGGACCAGATCATCGATCACACCGCATCCCGCCAGCATCCGCGCGTGACCATCTCGGACGAGCGCGACCAGGTGCTCGGCACCGGCGGCGGCGTGGTCAAGGCACTGCCGCTGCTCGGGGACGCACCGTTCTTTCACGTCAATTCCGACACGCTGTGGATCGACGGCGTACGCTCCAACCTGACGCGGCTCGCCGAAAACTTTGATCCCGCGCGGATGGACATTTTGCTGCTGATGGCGCCGACGGCGACCAGCATCGGCTATAGCGGCCGCGGCGATTACGGCATGCTGGCCGACGGTGCCCTGCGCAAGCGCAAGGAAAAAGAGGTCGTTCCGTTCGTCTATGCCGGCGCTGCGATTTTGTCGCCGTCGATCTTCGCCGATGCCCCCGCGGGCGAGTTCTCGCTGACCAAGATGTTCGATCGTGCCAACGAGCAGGAGCGGCTGTTCGGCCTTCGCCTCGACGGCGTCTGGATGCATGTCGGCACGCCTGATGCCGTGCACGCGGCGGAAGAGGCGTTTCTGGAGAGCGTGGCGTAGGGCTGCGCCATTGTCCCCTACGGCACCTGTTCTGGTCCGGCAAACAGCGGGGACTATCCCACCTCCGCCCATGACCATTTGACTCCGCCTCCCTATATTGGCGCCTGATTCCCGAATCAGGCAGCTCATGCGCGTTTTCAGCGTTCCCATCTCAGTTCCGTTCCTGCGCACCGTCGTCTCAGGCTTGCTCGACGGCCGGCTGGTCGAGGGCTTTGAGGCACGCAAGGAGCCGGCACGGCTGGCGGATGCCACGCTGTACCTGCCGACACGGCGCGCCATGCGCGTCGTCCGCGAGATCTTCCTCGACGAGATGAAGGCGGAGGCTGTCGTGCTGCCGCGGATCGTCGCGCTCGGCGACATCGACGAGGATGAGCTCGCTTTCGCCGATGAGGGCGAACAGTTTTCCGGCGCAACGCCGCTCGACATTCCGCCGCGGCTCGGCGAGCTCGAACGGCGGCTGACACTGGCGCCACTCGTCGCGGCCTGGGCCAAGGGTCCGGTGCTGTCTCCGCTGGTCGTCGGCGGCCCCGCGTCGACGCTGGCACTGGCGTCCGATCTCGCGCGGCTGATCGACGACATGGTCACGCGCGGCGTCGACTGGAGCGCGCTCGATGGCCTCGTGCCCGATATGCTCGACCGCTACTGGCAGCATTCGCTCGAATTCCTGCGCATCGCGCGCATCGCCTGGCCCGGTCATCTCGCCGAAATCAAACGCATCGAACCCGCTGCCCGCCGCGACCTCCTGATCAATGCCGAAGCCAGGCGGCTGACCGTGCATCGCCATGGCCCCGTGATCGCGGCCGGTTCGACCGGCTCGATGCCGGCCACGGCAAGATTTCTCCACGCAGTCGCTTCGCTGCCGCATGGCGCCGTGGTGCTGCCCGGCCTCGACACTGATCTCGATGACGATGCCTGGCGCAGCATCGGCGGCGTCCGCGATGCGCTCGGCAAGTTCGCGGAGCATCCGGTCTCGAACCATCCGCAATATGCCATGCACGCGCTGCTGGATCGCTTTGGCATCAAGCGCAGCGACGTCGATATCCTCAAGCCTCCGGCGGAAGGCGGTCGCGATCTGCTCGCCTCCGAATCGATGCGGCCATCGGCCAAGACCGAGATCTGGCACGATCGGTTGAAGCAGCCGGATGTGGCCTTAAAGATCACCGGCGGTATGAAGAACCTCGCGGTTGTCGAAGCTCCCAACCCTGAAATGGAAGCGCTCGCCATCGCCATTGCGATGCGCGAGGCGCGGCACCTCGACAAATCCGCCGCACTTGTCACGCCCGATCGCGCCCTGGCGCGGCGGGTGATGGCCGCGCTGACCCGGTGGGATCTCGCATTCGACGATTCCGGCGGCGACGTCCTGATGGAAACCTCCGCCGGCGTCTTTGCCCGACTGACAGCTGAGGCTGCGACCAAGGGACTGGAGCCGCCGACGCTGCTCGCAATGTTGAAGCATCCGCTATGCCGGCTCGGCCGGGCCCCTGGCGCATGGAAGGCTGCGATCGAAGGCCTGGAGCTCGCCTTGTTGCGCGGCACGCGCCCGCCTGCAGGCACCGCCGGCCTCTTGCGCGAATTCAATCGCTTTCGCGAGGAGCTGGCCAAGCTGTGGCGCAGCGAAGTCTCCGCGCTGCATAAGGCCGAGCCGCGCGCACGTCTCAAGGCGGAAGACCTCGATCGCATCCAGGCGCTGATCGATGCCTTACGACAAGCCTTGGCGCCGATCGAGAGTCTTGCGTCATCAAAACCGTATGACTTCGCCGAACTCGCGCATCGGCATCGCGAGATCATGATCGAGCTGTCGCGCGACGAGCAGGGCATTTCCGTGGCCTTCGAGGACCGCGAGGGCCTCGCGCTCGCGAGCGCCTTCGACGATCTCCTGCGCGGCGGCACGACCAGCGGACTGATGGTCACGCTGCCCGACTACGCAGACGTGTTCCAGACCGCGTTCAGCGATCGCGCGGTGCGGCGGCGGGACAGGCCAGGCGCGCGGCTCCAGATCTACGGACCGCTGGAATCACGCCTGATGCAGGCCGACCGCATCATCGTCGGCGGGCTGATCGAGGGGGTCTGGCCACCGGCGCCGCGCATCGATCCGTGGCTGAGCCGGCCGATGCGGCACCAGCTGGGCCTCGATCTGCCGGAACGCCGTATCGGCCTCTCCGCGCATGATTTTGCGCAACTGCTGGGCGGCGACGAGGTCATCCTCACCCACTCCGCCAAGGCTGGCGGTGCCCCGGCGGTTGCCTCGCGCTTCCTGCACCGGTTGGAGGCGGTCGCGGGCGATGCGCACTGGAAGGCCGCGATTCGCGCGGGCGAGAAATACGTGCAGTTCGCAGCCGCGCTGGACCAGCCCGACGAGGTGAGGCCGATCAAGCAGCCCGAGCCGCGACCGCCACGCGCGACCCGGCCGCTCAGGATGTCTGTGACTGGGATCGAGGACTGGCTGCGCGATCCCTATACGATCTACGCAAAACACATTTTGCGGCTCGACGCGCTCGATCCGGTCGACATGCCGCTGTCGGCCGCCGACCGCGGCTCGGCGATCCACGATGCGCTCGGAGAGTTCACGGAACGCTACGCCACCGATCTGCCCGACGATCCGGCGCGCGTGCTGCGCGCGATCGGCGAAAAATACTTTGAGCCGCTGATGGAGCGACCCGAGGCGCGGGCGCTGTGGTGGCCGCGCTTCCAGCGCATCGCACGCTGGTTCGGCGAATGGGAGACGGCGCGGCGCGACGCGATCGAGGCGATCGCCGCGGAAACTCGCGGCGAGATCTCGATCCCGCTCGACCATGGGCGCAGCTTCCGTCTCTCCGCGCGCGCCGACCGCATCGAACGGCGCCGGGGCGGCGGCTACGCCATCCTCGACTACAAGACCGGCCAGCCACCGACCGGCAAGCAGGTCCGCATGGGCCTGTCGCCGCAGCTCACGCTGGAAGCCGCGATCCTGCGCGAGGGTGGTTTTCCCGACATCGATGCCGGCGCGTCCGTGAGCCAGCTCGTCTATGTTCGCCTGAGCGGCAACAATCCGCCGGGCGAAGAACGCATTCTCGAACTCAAGTTCAAGCAGGGCGACGAGCCGCAGCCGCCGGACACCGCGGCTGCCGAGGCCAGGGCCAAGCTCGAGGCGCTGATCCGCGCCTTCGAGGACGAGAACCAGCCCTATACCTCGTTGAACCTGCCGATGTGGACCAATCGCTACGGCGCCTATGACGATCTCGCCCGGATCAAGGAATGGTCCGCGGCCGGTGGATTGGGGATCGAGGAATGGTGAAGGCACCGCGCCCCATCCCGGATGAGGTGCGCGCCAGGCAAGCGCGCGCATCGGACCCGTCCGCGTCGGCCTTCGTGTCGGCCAATGCCGGCTCGGGCAAGACGCATGTGCTGGTGCAGCGCGTGATCCGCCTGCTGCTCGCGGGCGTGCCGCCGGAAAAGATCCTCTGCATTACCTTCACCAAGGCGGCTGCCGCCAACATGGCCGAGCGCGTGTTCACCACGCTCGGGCATTGGGTGACGCTCGACGACACGGCACTCGATGCGGCGATCCGCGCGGTCGGCATCCCGCATCCCACTGCAAAATTGCGGCGCGACGCACGAAAGCTGTTCGCCTGTGCGCTGGAGACGCCGGGCGGGCTCAAGGTGCAGACCATCCACGCGCTGTGCACGCGTTTGCTCCAGCAGTTTCCGTTCGAGGCCAATGTCCCCGCGCGCTTCGCCGTGATCGACGAGCGCGACCAGACCGACATGATGGAACGCGCCAATCTGAAGGTGCTGCTGGAGGCCGCGCGCGACCCAGACAGCGTGACCGGCCGCGCGCTGCTGACCGCGATGGCGAGCGCCGCCGATGTCACCTTCAAGGAGGTGGTGCGCGAGGCTTGCCTGAGCCGCGATCACTTCATGGCCTGGACCGATGAAGCCGGCAGCGCGGAGCTGGCTGCCGTGCAGATGGCAGCGGCGCTGGGGGTGGACGCGAACGATCGCATCGAGGACGTCGAGACGGAGATTGTCGACGGTCCGTTCCTGCCGCGATCGCGCTGGAACGAGATCGCCTTTGCGCTGGAGGACGGCAGCAAGTCCGACAACGACCAGGCCTGCCGGCTTCGCGAGGCAAAGGTCTTTTCCGGCGCCGCGCAGGTCGATGCCTATCTCAGCGTTTTCCTCACCGACGAAAAGCTGCCGCGCAAGGCGGTGCTGACCAAGAAGTTTTGCGATCACAACCCGTCCGTCGCCCGCCTGTTCGAGAACGAGGCGCAGCGCGTCGCCGGATTGGTCGAGACGCGCCGTGCGGTGACCATGCGCGACCGCACCGCGGCCCTGCTGCATATCGCGACCGCGGCTGCCGCAAACTACCGCCGCGAGAAGCAGGAGCGCGGGCTGCTTGACTATGACGACCTCATCGACAAGACGCTGGCGATGCTCGATCGCGTTTCCTCGGGCTGGGTGCATTACAAGCTCGACCGCGGCGTCGATCACGTGCTGATCGACGAAGCCCAGGACACAAGTCCGCGGCAGTGGGACATCGTCGCGCACATCATCTCGGAGTTCACCGCCGGCGAAGGTGCGCGCGAGGGCCTGAACCGCACCGTCTTCGCTGTCGGCGACGAGAAGCAGTCGATCTTCTCGTTCCAGGGCGCCCAGCCCCGGGAATTCGATGCACGCCGGCGCGAACTGCACCGCAAGTTCACGGCGGCCGGACTGAAATTCGATCCGGTCGCCTTCACCTATTCGTTCCGCTCCGGCGCCGCGATCCTGCATTCGGTCGACCACGTCTTCCGCGAGCCCGCGATCTACAAGAGCATCCATTCGCTCGAGACCGGTCATCCCCTGCACAATGCACTCGGCGATGCCGGCCCCAGCGTGATCGAGCTGTGGGACCTTGCGGAAGCCGACGACAGGCAGGAAATCGAGGGCTGGCGCGCGCCGTTCGACGGCGTCGCCGCCACCAGCCCCGAGGTGAAGCTCGCGCGCCGGATCCAAACCGAGATCAAGCGGCTGGTCGAGAGCGGCACGCTGACCGGGCACGAAGGCGAGCGGCGTCCCTTGCGCTATGGCGACATGCTGATCCTGGTGCGCCGGCGCGGCAATGCGTTCGATGCCGTGATCCAGGCGCTGAAGCATGCCAACGTTCCGGTCGCGGGCGCCGATCGGCTCAAGCTCACCGAGCACATCGGAATCATCGACCTGATGAACCTTGCCGATGCGCTGCTGCTGCCGCAGGACGATCTCGCGCTCGCGGTCGCGCTGAAGAGCCCGCTGTTCGGGCTCGATGACGACGATCTGTTCCAGCTGGCCCATGACCGCAAGGGATCGCTGCGCCGCGCGCTTGGCGAGCATGCCACGACAAGCGAGACATTCGCTGCGGCGTTGCGAGGCCTCGAAGCCTGCGAAACGCGGGCGCGCGAGGAGACGCCGTTCGCCTTTTACGCCTGGTTGCTCGGGGGAGACGGCGGACGCGCGCGCATGCTGCGCCGGCTCGGTCATGAGGCCAATGACGCGCTCGATGAGTTCCTGGAGCTGGCGCTGAACTACGAGCGCAAGGCGCCCGCCTCGCTGCAGGGTTTCATGGCCTGGCTGCGCTCGGCCGATACCGAGGTGAAGCGCGACATGGAGATCTCCCGCGATGAGGTGCGGGTGATGACCGTGCACGGCGCCAAGGGCCTGGAGGCCTCGGTCGTGTTCATGGTCGACACTACATCGTCGCCAGCGGATTCGCAGCGGCTGCGGCTGATCCATGTCCCGCGCGGCAATGGCGGCGAGGTGGTGGTCTGGGCCGGACGCAAGGCGGATGATCCCAAACCCGTCGTCGAGGCGCGCAAGGCGATGCTCGAGGAGACCGAGGACGAATATCGCCGCCTGCTCTACGTCGCGATGACGCGCGCCGCCGACCGGCTCATCGTCGGCGGCTGCATGCCCGGCAACATGAAGACGGTTCGCAAGCTGAGCTGGTACGATCTGGTCGACACCGGGCTCGCCGGCTCGGGCCTGACGAAAGAGACGATCGAGACGCCGCTGGGAAAGGCGACGCGCTTCTCCCGGCCGGAGGATGTCGTGGCGCTGGGCACGCCCGCGGCCTCGTTGGACCAGGCGACCGCGCTCCCGGACTGGCTGCGGACGCCGGCACCGCGCGACACCATCGACGACGATCCGGTGCGCCCCTCCGGCCAGCCGTCCGGGGACGGCCGCGCCGTGCCGTCGGGCGAATCAGTGCAGTCCCGCGCGCTCGCGCTGCAACGCGGCACGCTGGTGCACCGGCTATTGCAATCGCTCCCCGACATCGCCACTGAGCGCCGACGCGAGGCCGCGCTCGGCTTCATGGCGCGCAACGCGGCGGATTGGGCGGAGGCCGACCGGACCGCGCTGGCCGACAAGGTGCTCGGCTTGATCGCCGAGCCACGGTTTGCGCCCGTGTTTGCGGCCGGCAGCCGGGCGGAGGTCGCGATCGTCGGCCGGCTGGAACGGCCGGGCCACGCCCGGGCGCTGGTGTCGGGGCAGATCGACCGGTTGGTCGTTCGGCCGGATGAGGTCCTGATCGTCGATTTCAAGACCAATCAGGCGGCTCCCAGGAGCGCCGATGCGGCGCCCGCCGCCTATGTCCGGCAGCTTGCGCTCTATCGGGCGGTGCTATCGCGGCTTTATCCCCAAAAGCCTGTCCGCGCCGTCCTGCTTTGGACCGAGGCCCTTGAATATATGGAGATTTCGGCTCCCGCGCTGGACGCGGCGCTGGCATCTCTTCATCTCGGTGTGAGCGTCCTTGACCCGGCAAGGAGCCATTCATAGGTTGACGCCATGATCTTGGCGCGATTCCCGTCGCGCCGTTCTCTCAGGTACGAGGTACTCCCATGGCCGTTGGTAAGGTTTCTGACACCGATTTCGAAGCCGAAGTGCTCAAGGCAAACGGCCCCGTGGTCGTCGATTTCTGGGCCGAATGGTGCGGCCCCTGCCGCATGATCGCACCCGCGCTCGACGAGATCGCCGGCGCGATGGGCGACAAGGTCAAGATCGTGAAGCTCAACGTCGACGAGAGCCCGAAGACCGCGTCGAAATATGGCGTGATGTCGATCCCGACCCTGATGATCTTCAAGGGCGGCGAGATGGCCTCCCGCCAGGTCGGCGCGGCGCCGAAGGCGAAGCTGCAGCAGTGGATCACTTCCGCGGTCTGATCCGCCGCGCGCAAGATTATTTTTGGAAACGGCCGGCGAAAGTCGGCCGTTTCGCGTTGATGGGACATGTCCAGCGTATGATGAGTCCCGCCTGTTGCCTCCTCCTCCCGCAAAACGCGCGCGAAAGTCGGACCCCCTCGTGGCGATGGAGGCGCGCTCGGTCGACGCGATCCCGCGCGGCAAGGAGTGGCAATACGAGCCGAAATGGGATGGCTTTCGTTGCCTGCTCTCGCGCAACGGCGGCAGCATTGATCTGCGCTCGAAATCCGGTGAAGACCTTGCGCGTTATTTCCCCGAGATCGTCGCCGCGGCGCTGAAGCTGAAGGCGGATCGCTTCACCCTCGACGGCGAGATCGTCGTGCCGCACGGCAAGGGGTTTTCCTTCGACGCGCTGCTGCAACGCATTCACCCTGCGGCGAGCCGCGTGAAGAAACTCTCGGAGGAGACGCCGGCGCTCTATCTCGCCTTCGATCTGCTTGCGACGGCCAGGGAGAAGCAGCTTGCCGGGCAACCGCTGAGGGAGCGGCGACCGGCGCTGGAAGCGTTTGCCAAGGCGAATCTGAAAAGCAGCATCTTCCGCCTCTCACCGGCGACGACGAGCTACGCCCTTGCGAAAAAGTGGCTGGCGCAATCCGGCGGCGGCTCGGACGGCGTCATCGCCAAGCGCGTCGACCTGCCCTACCAGGCGGGAAATCGCGACGGCATGCAGAAGATCAAGAAATTCCGCAGCGCCGATTGCGTGGTCGGCGGTTTCCGCTATGCGACCAACAAGATCGCCGGCCGGAGCGTGGTCGGTTCGCTGCTGCTCGGGCTTTACGATGACGATGGTCTCCTGCACCATGTCGGCTTCACCTCGGCGATCAAAGCGGCGGAAAAGCCTGACCTGACCGATCGGCTTGAGGCATTGATCGGCGAGCCCGGCTTCACCGGCAACGCGCCGGGCGGCCCCAGCCGCTGGTCCACCGAGCGCTCGGCGAAGTGGTGTCCGCTCAAGCCGAAGCTGGTGATCGAGGTCTGCTATGACCATTTCAGCGGCGACCGCTTTCGCCACGGCACCTCGATCCTGCGCTGGCGCCTCGACAAGGCCCCGCGGCAATGCAGCTTCGAGCAGCTGAAGCAGAAGGCGGTGGATCCGATGAAGCTGCTAAAACAGCCGTAGCCGTAGCCGCTAGGCAAGCCATCCCGTCGCCAGCGCGTTCGCCAACTCCGGCTGGCCGTTGCGGCGAGCGAGCGTGGCCATCGCCTCGTGATCATAGACCACATGGCGGAACGTGACCTGCCAGGCACCATCGGTTAGCTCAAGGATCGCATAGCGCGCGTGCGGCGTGCCGGCCTCGACGACATGCGGGAACGGATGCTTGTCACGGAAGCCCGGGCCGCCCACGCTGCCGGGATTGACGATCAGCCTTCCGTCGCGAAGTCGCACGGCACGGGCGAGATGGGTGTGGGCGCACAGGATCAGCGATTGCGTGATGCCTTGCGCAAATTTCTCGATGCGATCGAGCGGCGACAGCGCCACCGCGCCGTCGGGATGCACGGTATCGAGCCAATAGACTTCGTCATTGTCGGGCGTCGCGTGGCAGAGGAACACCTGATCGCGAAAGACGCGCGTCATCGGCTGCGCGCGCAGCCAGTCGAGTTGCGCGGCATTGAGCGCGGCATGGGCCGGGCGATCCCACGAGCCCATCTTCTCGGGCGGACGGTCGAGCAGATAGCGGTCATGATTGCCGAGCACGTGCACGGCATCGAGCTGCATCAGGATTTCGATGGTCCGGCGCGCATCGAGCGGGCCGCTCAGCATGTCGCCGAGATTGACGATCTCGGAGACGCCTTGCGCGCGGATGTCGGCGAGCACAGCTTCCAGCGCCAGGTAATTTCCGTGGACGTCGGCAATCGCGGCAAAACGCATGGGTCTTCCCGTAGCTCGGATGGAGCGAAGACTATACAGGAGGCGTGCCGTTGATGGCGAGCACGTGGCCGGCGAGATAGAGCGAGCCGGTGATCAGAATGCGCGGCGGCACTTCGTAGGCGAGCTTCGCCAAGGCGCGCAGTGCGGCCTCCACGCCGGGCGCGGGCTCGACGCGCATGCCGAGGCTGCGGGCGGCATCCGTAAGGCGGTCGACCGGCATCGCGTTGTCGGTGTCGGGAATCGGCACTGCGATGATGTGACGGGTCAGACCGGCGAAATTGGCGAGAAAGCCTTTCGCGTCCTTGTTGGCCATCATGCCCACGATCACGACCAGCGGCCGCGACACCCGCTCTTCGAGATCGCCGAGCGCGGCCGCCGCGACGCGGCCGCCTTCCGCATTGTGGCCGCCGTCGAGCCAGATCTCCGAGCCCTGCGGGCCGAGAGCGAGCAGCTCGCCCGAAGCGATGCGCTGCATCCGCGCCGGCCATTCCGCACCGACGATCCCCGCCTCGAACGCCGCCTGGTTGATCTTGAAGGCGTTGGTGGCCCGCAACGTCGCGATGGCGAGACCGGCATTGTCGAACTGGTGCCGGCCGAACAGGCGCGGCGCTGTGAGATCCATCAAGCCGCGCTCATCGGAATAAACCAGCCGCCCGTTCTCGACATTGACATGCCAGCTCTCGCCCGCGGCAAACAACGGCGCGCGCATGCGCCTGGCCTGCGCCTCGATCACGGCCATCGCCTCAGCCGGCTGCTCGGCGCAAACCACGGGCACGCCACGCTTGATGATCCCAGCCTTTTCGCCCGCGATCGACGTCAAGGTGTCACCGAGGAAATCCATGTGGTCCATGCTGACAGGCGTGATCACGCAGGCCGCCGGCGCGTCAACCACATTGGTTGAATCAAGCCGACCGCCAAGGCCGACCTCCAGCAGAACCACATCGGCCGGGTTCCGCGCGAACAGATGAAATGCAGCCGCCGTCTTGAGCTCGAACACGGTGGCCGGCTCGCCGGCATTGACACGCTCGACCTCTTCCAGTGCCGCGCGCAACTCGTCGTCGCCGACCAGCACGCCGCCCCCGACGCGGCCGAGCCGGAAGCATTCGTTGATGCGAACGAGATAGGGTGAAGTGTAAGCGTGGACGCGCAGGTTAGCTGCCTCCAGCGTCGCGCGCAGATAAGCGAGCGTCGAGCCCTTGCCGTTGGTACCGGCGATGTGGATCACCGGCGGCAGCTTGCGCTCGGGATGACCGAGCCGCTCGAACAGGCGGTGCATCCGCTCCAGCCCGAGATCGATGCGTTTCTGGTGCAGGGCCGACAGCCGCCCGATCAATTCGTCGAGCGGCGGCTTTGCGCGGTCGGAGGAAGCGTTCACGCGTGCGGCGCGGCCGGCGCCGTTTCGGGAGCCGATACAATCTGCGCCGGACTGACGACCGGCTGCACCGGCTTTGACGCGGTCTCAAGCGCCGGCGCCCTGGTCAACAGTCGGCAGAGCCGCGCCAGGGTCGGGCGCAATTCGTGGCGATGCACGACCATGTCGATCATGCCGTGCTCCTTGAGGTATTCGGCGCGCTGAAACCCCTCGGGGAGTTTTTCGCGGATGGTCTGCTCGATCACGCGCGCGCCGGCAAAACCGATCAGCGCACCGGGCTCGGCAATCTGCACGTCGCCGAGCATCGCATAGGACGCAGTGACGCCGCCGGTGGTCGGGTTGGTCAGCACGACGATGTAGGGCTGTTTTGCTTCACGCAGCATCTGCACCGCGACCGTGGTGCGCGGCATCTGCATCAGCGACAAGATGCCTTCCTGCATGCGCGCGCCACCACTGGCGGCGAACACGATGAAGGGTGACTTCTTCTCGACCGCGAGCTCGAGCCCGCGCACGATGGCTTCGCCCGCGGCCATGCCGAGCGAGCCGCCCATGAAGTCGAAATCCTGCACCGCGACGACGACGGCGGCACCTTCGAGCTTGCCGTAGCCGACCTTGATCGCGTCGTTCAGATTGGTCCGCGCGCGGGCATCCTTGATGCGATCGACGTACTTCTTCTCGTCACGGAACTTGAGCGGATCGGGCGTGACGTCAGGCAGCGCGACGTCGTACCAGGTCTCATTGTCGAAAATCGACTTCAGACGCGCCACCGCATTCATGCGCATATGATAGTTCGAGCCGGGGATGACGAACTGGTTGGCCTCGACGTCCTTGTAGAACACGAGCTGTCCGGAATCCGGGCACTTGATCCACAGATTCTCCGGCGTCTCCCGCCGCAGCATGTTGCGGATCTTCGGCCGGACCACATTGGTAAGCCAGTTCATGGTTTGCTCCGATGTGCGATCCCGCCTGGGGACCACCTGAAGGGATATATGGCGGCCGGGACCCGGCCCGGCAAGCCGCCGTATCGTCCGCCTTGCTCGTCGGACTTGGCAGCGGAATTAAGGCCTATTCCGCCGCCTGTTGCGCGCCCTTGACGCCCTGGGCCAGTGCCGCCGTCAGCTCGGCGACGGCGTTGACGGTTTTGGCCGTCGCGCGCCCTTCCGCATCGAGGCTGTTCTTGAGCGCATCGACCAGCGCGGTGCCGACTACCGAGCCATTGGCCTTTTCGGCAATGGCGCGCGCCGCCTCCGGCGTGCGGATGCCGAAACCGACGCATATCGGGAGCTTGGTATGCCGCTTGATGCGCGCGACCGCGTCGCCGACGGCATTGGCGTCCGCCTCCGCTGCACCGGTGATGCCGGCGATAGAGACATAGTAGACAAAGCCTGACGTGTTCGCGAGCACGGCCGGCAGGCGCTTGTCGTCGGTGGTCGGGGTCGCGAGGCGGATGAAATTGAGGCCGGCCTTCATCGCGGGCAGGCAGAGCTCGTCGTCCTCTTCCGGCGGCAGGTCGACGATGATGAGGCCGTCGATGCCGGCACTCTTCGCATCACCTAAGAACTTGTCGACGCCATAGATGTAGATCGGGTTGTAGTAGCCCATCAGCACGATCGGCGTGGCATTGTCGTCCTTGCGGAAGCCGCGCACGAGATCGAGCGTCTTCTTCAGCGTCATGCCGGCCTTAAGCGCGCGCAGGCCTGCCGCCTGGATCGACGGACCGTCGGCCATCGGATCGGTGAAGGGCATACCGAGCTCGATCACATCGGCGCCCGCCTTCGGCAGCGCCTTGATGATCTCGAGCGAGGTGGCCGGATCGGGATCGCCGGCCATCACGAAAGTGACGAAGGCCGCGCGGCCGGCTTTCTTCAGCTCGGCGAAACGGGTGTCGATACGCGTGGTCACTTGCTCTTGCCCCTCAGGATGTCGCCGACCTGCGGGACGTCCTTGTCGCCGCGGCCGGAGAGGTTGACGACCATCAGGTGATCTTTGGTCCGCTTCGGCGCGAGCTCCATCACCTTGGCGATGGCATGTGCCGGTTCGAGCGCGGGGATGATGCCTTCCAGCTTTGACAGCAACTGGAACGCTGCGAGGGCCTCGTCGTCGGTCGCGGAGAGATAGTTCACGCGGCCGATCTCGTGCAGCCAGGAGTGCTCGGGGCCGATGCCGGGATAGTCGAGCCCGGCGGAGATCGAATGCGCGTCCTGGATCTGGCCGTCGGCGTCCATCAGGAGATAGGTGCGGTTGCCGTGCAGCACGCCGGGACGACCGCCCGCAATCGATGCCGCATGCAGTTGCGTCAGCCCGTGGCCGGCAGCTTCGACGCCGAAGATCTCGACGGTGGAATCGTCGAGGAAGGGATGAAACAGGCCCATCGCGTTGGAGCCGCCGCCGATACAGGCGACCAGCGAATCCGGCAGGCGGCCTTCGATCTCCTGCATCTGCACCTTGGTCTCGTTGCCGATGATCGACTGGAAGTCGCGGACCAGCGTCGGATAGGGATGCGGACCCGCGACCGTGCCGATGCAGTAGAAGGTGTTGTGCACGTTGGTGACCCAGTCGCGCAGCGCCTCGTTCATGGCATCCTTCAGCGTGCGCGTGCCCGACTGCACTGGAATGACCGTTGCGCCCAACATCTCCATGCGGATGACGTTGGGCTGCTGCCGCTCGACGTCGACGGCGCCCATATAGACGATGCATTCCAGGCCGAAGCGCGCACACAGCGTCGCGGTGGCGACACCGTGCTGGCCGGCGCCGGTCTCGGCGATGATGCGCTTCTTGCCCATGCGTCGCGCCAGCATGATCTGGCCGAGCACGTTGTTCACCTTGTGCGAGCCGGTGTGGTTGAGCTCTTCGCGCTTGAGGTAGATCTTGGCGCCGCCCAGATGCTCGGTCAGACGCTCGGCGAAATAGAGCGGCGAGGGCCGGCCGACATAATTCTTGAGATAGCCGTTCATCTCGATCTGGAAGGCCGGATCGGCCTTGGCCTCGGTGTAGGCTTTCTCCAGATCGAGGATCAGCGGCATCAGGGTTTCGGCAACGAAGCGTCCGCCGAAGATGCCGAAATGGCCGCGCTCGTCGGGGCCGCTGCGATAGGAATTGGGTTTTGCAACATTCATCGGACGCTCAACTCTTGACTTGCATCTTGGCTTGCGCGCGCGGCGCGAATGAAGGCCTTGATCATCTCGGGGTCCTTCACGCCCGGGGCGCTCTCGACACCGGAGGAGACGTCGACGCCACCGGCCCGGGTGACGCGAACGGCTTCGGCGACGTTGTCGGCGCTGAGGCCGCCCGAGACCATATACGGCAACGCGAGCTCCAGGTTTCCGAGCAGATGCCAATCGAATGGTGCGCCGAGGCCGCCTGGCCGCGTTGCGTCCTTCGGTGCGCGCGCATCGAACAGGATGCGTTCGGCTATCTCGGCGTAACCGGGCAGCACGGCGAGATCGGCTGACGTTGCGACCGGCACGACCTTCATCACCGGACGACCGACCCGTTGCCTGATGTCGCGCAGCCGGGCCACGCTCTCCGTGCCATGAAGCTGGAAAATGTCCGGCGACAGCGCGTCCATGATGTTGTCGAGCGTGGCATCGTCGGCATCGACGGTGAGCGCGACCTTGAGCGCGCGCCGCTTCACCTGCCGGCCGAGCTCCCGGCCGGCTTCCAGCGACAAATGTCGAGGCGACGGCGGGAAGAAAACAAAGCCCACCATGTCGGCACCCGCCTCGAGCGCCGTTTCGAGCGTCTCGGGCGTGGACAGGCCGCAGATTTTGACGAGCAAGGACATGTTCTCGACGGATATGGGCTCAAAGCAAATGGAGGGCCGCGGGTCCGCGGCCGGAAAACGGGCTTTTCGGTTGCGGCCGCTTCTACAACGTCGCGCGCTGCTTGTCTCGCCCGACGGGCCCGTAAAGCCCCACACCGGAGGGAACGGGGAGGCGCTGGGACTCAGGCCTTGCTGCGGCAGACTGGGCCCGCAGATCAGCCAGCTCGCCTCGCGCGGCCCGGGCATCCGCGTCATGCCGGCGCGCCGCACGCCGCCAGTGCCGCTGGCCCAACCAGACGGCACAACCACCCGCGACCACCCCGAGCGCAGCCACCACGATCAGGAGCAGGAACAGCGGCAGCGTGACCGAGAATGACGGGTCGTTGGAAACGAAGGGATCGAACGAGACCGTGACGAAATGCCGGTTGGCGACGGCAAAGACCATCAGGACCAGGCCCAGCGGAATCACGACCAGCGCGGTCAGGAATTTTCGCATCTCGGCTCGCTCGCCTTGAATCGAGGTTGCGGCCGCATCACTGGCGACCGCGGGAAACCCTGAGGTGGACCTCAGTCTGGCGCGCCTGGATCCGGATGGTCGCGATTCAGCCGTTCGCGCATTTCCTTGCCGGTCTTGAAGAACGGAACGCTCTTCTGATCGACAGGCACATGGGCGCCGGTGCGCGGATTGCGCCCTGCGCGTGCAGGGCGATGCTTGACCGAGAAGGCACCGAAGCCGCGCAACTCGACGCGATCACCGCGCGCGAGAGCCGCTACGATCTCTTCGAGAATCGCATTCACAATGTTCTCGACATCCCGCTGGTACAGATGCGGGTTGTGCTCGGCGATACGCTGAACAAGTTCGGATTTGATCATCGAGAGATAGGACCCGGGAGCGTGCGGACGACCATTTCCGTGAAAATACCGTGATCTGTCAAGACGCTAAATGAGGGTTGAGCGTCGTGAAAACACGTGACAAATGCCGAAAAAGCGGGCTGGACCTACACGCGCCGAACGGGAAAAACCTCTGTAGCTCGCCCGGTTCCGGTCAGTTCGACGCCGCCGGCTGCCACAAGGCGAGCATTCCATCCATTCCGAGCCGATCGACCGCCTGTGCGACGCCGGTTTGTCCGATTTGATGCGCAATCGAGCCTAAACCCAGTGCTTCCAGCGTTACTGCGGCCGCCGTCTTGAGGAACGGCAGATCGCTGAAGCGCGGCTGCAGCTTGTAATCGCGCACGGAGAGCCCCTTCTTGACGCCCTTCTGCTCGACCAGCCAGGTCACGGCGGTCTTCTCGTCGCCGATCTGATCGATCAGCTTGAGATCGATGGCCTGGCGTCCGGTGAAGACACGGCCATCAACCACTTTCTCGAGCTGCGTGTCATCCATGCCACGCCGTTCCTTCACCAATCCCTTGAACCAGGCATAGGAATCCTTCACCAACGCATCGAGCGCCGCCCGTGCCTCAGGGCTGGTTGGCTCGAAACCGTTGGGCGCGGCCTTCAGCGGCGTGGACTTTACCTCCTCGACCTTGACGCCGACGGTCTTCAACAGCTCCGAGACGTTCGGAAACTGGAACAGCACGCCGATCGAGCCGACCAGCGAGCTCTGCTGGGCGATGATGTGATCGCTGGCGATCGCGGTGATGTAGCCGCCGGAGGCGGCGAGGCCTTCGACGACGACAACGAGCGGCTTCTTTGCCTTCAACCGTACAAGCGAATCATAGAGCTGCTCGGAGCCGGCGGTGGTGCCGCCCGGCGAATTGATGTGAACGATGACGGCGGCGGCCTGCGAATTCTCCAGCCGCTCGAGCGCCTGGGTCCGATCGGAATCGCTGCGGATCAGGCCCTCGATCTGGACCCGCGCGATCGAGCCGGCGGACGCGAACGTGCCGCGCGCACCAGGCGTCGCGACCAGCGCGAAGCCTGCGATCGCCGCGATCGCGATCAGCGCGGCCAATACGCGCCAGAACGTCAGCTTGCGGCGGATCCTGCGGCGATCGACGATGATGTCCGAATCGAGTGACATCTCAATATCTCCAAATGAAAGGCCAGGCGCGTTGTGCCGTCGCAGCGTCGCCATTGGCTTATCTGGATACATCAATTGCGGCGCAATTAGAAGAAAACAAGGCCGGCTGCCGCGTAGCCCGGATGGAGCGCAAGCGTAATCCGGGGTTCTCGCCTCACGGAGAGGCTTTCCCGGATTTCACTTCGCCCCATCCGGGCGACGACCTCACTACAAAAAAGCCCCGGCTCGCGCCGGGGCTTTGATGCAGTGAAACCTGCGTTTCGCTTACTTGGTGTCGCGGTTCTTGAGCGCGGTGCCGAGGATGTCGCCGAGCGTTGCTCCCGAATCGGAAGAGCCGTACTGCGCGATGGCTTCCTTCTCTTCGGCGACTTCGAGCGCCTTGATTGACACCTGGACCTTGCGGGCCTTCTTGTCGAACTGGATCACGCGGGCATCGACCTTCTCGCCGACGGCGAAGCGTTCGGCGCGCTGATCGTTGCGGTCACGAGCGAGCTCCGAGCGCTTCACGAACGTGGTGAAGTCGGTACCGGTGATCTTCACCTCGATGCCGCTCTCCTTCACTTCGATCACTTCGCAGGTCACGACCGCGCCCTTCTTGACATCGCCCGGCTCGGCGAAGGGGTCGCCTTCAAGCTGTTTGATTCCAAGAGAAATGCGCTCCTTCTCGACGTCCACATCGAGCACCACGGCCTTCACCATGTCGCCCTTCTTGTAGTTGTCGATCACCTGCTCGCCCGGCTGCTTCCAGTCGAGGTCGGAGAGATGGACCATGCCGTCGACGTCGCCCTCGAGGCCCAGGAACAAACCGAATTCGGTCTTGTTCTTGACCTCGCCCTCGACCGTCGAACCGGTCGGGTGACCTTCGACGAAGACCTCCCACGGGTTGCGCATGGTCTGCTTGAGGCCGAGCGAGATGCGGCGCTTGACGGAATCCACTTCCAGCACCTGCACTTCGACTTCCTGCGAGGTCGAAACGATCTTGCCGGGGTGCATGTTCTTCTTGGTCCACGACATCTCGGAGACGTGGATCAGGCCTTCGATGCCCGGCTCGAGCTCGACGAACGCGCCGTAGTCGGTGATGTTGGTGACGCGACCGGTGAAGCGGGCACCCAGCGGGTACTTGGCTTCGATGCCCTGCCACGGATCGTCCAACAGCTGCTTCATGCCCAGCGAGATGCGGTGCGTCTCGTGGTTGATCTTGATGATCTTGACCTTCACGGTCTGGCCGATCGAGAGCACCTCGGTCGGATGGTTGACGCGGCGCCACGCGATATCGGTGACGTGCAGCAGACCGTCGATGCCGCCGAGATCAACGAACGCACCGTAATCGGTGATGTTCTTGACCACGCCGTCGATGACCTGACCCTCTTCGAGGTTCTGCACCAGTTCCTGGCGCTGCTCGGCGCGGGTCTCTTCGAGAACCGTGCGGCGGGACACGACGATGTTGCCGCGGCGACGGTCCATCTTGAGGATCTGGAACGGCTGCGAGTTGTTCATCAGCGGCGCAACGTCGCGGATCGGACGGATGTCGACCTGCGAACGCGGCAGGAAGGCCACGGCACCGTCGAGGTCGACGGTGAAGCCGCCCTTGACCTGGTTGAAGATGACGCCGTTGACCTTCTCGTTGTTCTGGAAGGCCTTCTCGAGCTTGCCCCAGCTCTCTTCGCGGCGCGCCTTGTCGCGCGACAGCACGGCTTCGCCGAGGGCGTTCTCGATCCGATCGAGGAACACTTCCACCTCGTCGCCGACCTTGAGCTCGCTGTCACGGCCGGGGCCGGAAAATTCGCGCAGGGCAACGCGGCCCTCGGTCTTCAGGCCGACGTCGATGACGGCCATGTCCTTTTCGATTGCAACAACCTTGCCCTTGATGACTGAGCTTTCCTGCAGGTTGCCGCCTGCGAAGGACTCGTCGAGCATCGCGGCGAAATCGTCGCGCGACGGGCTATAGGTATCAGCAGAAGTCGAAGCCATTTGTTCTCCAGTTGCGGATGTCATGCCGGCCGTTGGGTTCTTGGGCGCACCGTACGCGCAGTGTCGGAAGGTCCGCAGAACCTTCGAGCGACCGCTCGCTGCTCCGACCTGGAGGGCGGAACAGCGGAAGCGGGCCGGCTGAGGCCCGCGCGTTCGATACGTGGAAATCTTTTGTCCGGAGCCTGGATCGCGTCGGCCCAAGCAGGGACCGAGAGTATCGACCTCAAAGAGCGGGAGCGGGCGCTTCCTCCAATGACGGCAGCGGCTTAACCCCGCGACCGGCCCGCTCGGACGGCCTCGATAATGTCGATGGCGGCCCGGACGCCGCCTTCTATATCCAGTTGGGAGTTATCTAGCAAGTAAGCATCCGGGGCCGGCTTCAGGGGCGCGATCGCCCGGTTCTTGTCGCGTTCGTCGCGCTGGATGATATCGGCGAGCACGGCCGCCTCGTCGGCCTCCTCGCCCCGCGCCTTGGCCTCCATGGTCCGGCGGCGGGCACGGACCTTGGGGTCGGCGACGACGAAGATCTTCACGTCGGCATGGGGGCAGATCACGGTTCCAATATCCCGCCCATCGAGCACGGCGCCGGGCGGATCGGCGGCGAATTGCCGCTGAAAGTTGATGAGGGCCTCGCGCACCTTGGGGATCGCCGAGACGATCGAGGCGCCCTCGCCGGCCTTCTGGGTCTTCAGGGCGGGATTGCCGAACTTTTCGGGATCGAGTTCCAGCGCCGCAGCGACCGCCGCCGCCTCGTCCCGGAGATCATGACCGGACTGCATGAGGGAATAGGCCACCGCGCGATAGATCACGCCGGTATCAAGGTGACGGTAGCCGTAATGGTGGGCAAGGCGCTTGCCGAGGGTGCCCTTGCCCGACGCCGCGGGCCCGTCGATGGCAATGATCATGAAAAATCGGCCCCAAGCGAACGCATCATCGGGATGAAATCCGGAAAACTGGTGGCGATGAAGGCGGTGTCATCGACGGTTACCGGCTGATCGGAGGCGCAGCCCATCACCAGCGCGGACATCGCGATGCGATGATCCATGTGGGTGGCCACGACGCCGCCGCCGGGAACGTGGCCGTGGCCTTCGACGATCAAATCGTCGCCGGAGATCTCGACCTTGACACCGTTGACGCGGAGCATGGCGGCGGTTGCCTCCAAACGGTCGGATTCCTTGACGCGCAGCTCCTGCAGGCCGCGCATGATGGTCGTGCCCTCGGCGAAGGCGGCCGCCACCGCAAGCACCAGATATTCGTCGATCATCGACGGTGCGCGCTCCGGCGGCACTTCGACACCGCGCAGTTTCGAGGCGCGCACCCGCAGCTTTGCCATCGGCTCGCCGGCGTCGCCGCGAACTTCGCTTTCCTCGATCGAGGCCCCCATTTCGCGCAGCGTGGTGAAAAGACCGGTCCGCAGCGGATTGGTCATGACATCGGACAGGACGATCTCGGAGCCTTCGACGATCAGCGCAGCAACGATGGGGAACGCCGCCGACGAGGGATCGGCGGGCACGACGACATTGGCGCCATGCAGCTCAGGCTGCCCCACGAGCGTGATACGGCGGCCGTGCTGACCTTCCTGCACCGAGGTGATCTCGGCGCCGAAATGCTTGAGCATCAGCTCGGTGTGGTCGCGACTGGCCTCGGTCTCGATGACGGTCGTGGTGCCCGGCGCGGCCAGGCCCGCGAGCAGGACGGCGGATTTGATCTGGGCGGAGGCGACAGGCGTCTTGTAGGTGATCGGCAGCGGATCGCGCGCACCCTGGACGGTCAGCGGCAGACGGCCGCCCTCGCCGCCGGAGACGACCTTCGCACCCATCTTTTCCAGCGGATTCAGGATCCGGCGCATGGGCCGGCTGCGCAGCGAGGCATCGCCGTCGAAAACCGCAGAGATCGGGCAGCCGGCGACGGCGCCCATGACGAGCCGGCAGCCGGTGCCGGAATTGCCGAAATCCAGCGGCGCTTTGGGCTCCGCAAAGCCTGCGACACCCACGCCGTTCACCTTCCAGGCGAAATCTCCGGTGCGCTCGACCGCGGCGCCGAGCGCCTGCATCGATTTGGCGGTGTTAAGGACGTCCTCGCCCTCCAGGAGGCCCGAAATCCGTGTCTCTCCGACCGCGAGCGCGCCGAGGATGAGGGCACGGTGGGAGATCGACTTGTCTCCGGGCACCCTTACTTTCCCGGTCAGGGGACCGCTGGCGCGCGACTGGAGCGGCGTCGGCTTGTCGGAATCGGTCAAGTTTGTGTCCTTGGTAGGCCCGAAACGTCCCTGTGGGACTCGCGGGGCAGGTACCACATGGTCTCCCCGCCGTCACGGGCATGTCGTTCTCCCGCAATGCGCTATTGACAGCGGGCCGCCAACTAGCCAAGTGAAGCACCGCTTTTCAGACATTTCCAGGATTCCTCTGCCGTGGCCAAGTCCGAACTCGGAACTAAACGTATTTGCCCGACCACGGGCAAAAAGTTCTATGACCTCAACAAGAATCCGGTGATCTCGCCCTATACCGGTGAAGTCGTGCCGATCGCGCCCATCGCGCCGGCTCGCGCACCCCGCGGTGCCGAAGCCCGTCACGCAGCCGCTGCCGCCGACGCCACGCCAGAGCCGGCGGAGGTCGAGGAGGTCTCGCTCGAGGAGGCCGATGCCGAGGAGAACACCGGCAAGGTCAAGGCCGTCGTGCCCGAATCCGAGGACGACATCGAAGTCGATGAAACTATCGAGGACGATGACGACGATGATTCGACCTTTATCGCCGACGACGAAGAAGGCGATGAGGACGTCACCGACATCATTGGTGATGTCGGCGGTGACGAAGAGACTTGAGATAATTCCAGAACTGTGGTTCTGGGTCTTTCCCGACGCGTCGCCCAAGGCGCGTCGGACGGTTAAGGGGCCATAGCTCAGCTGGGAGAGCGCTTGCATGGCATGCAAGAGGTCGGCGGTTCGATCCCGCCTGGCTCCACCAGCCTTCGCTGGCTTCGCCAGCTACGGCTCGGCAAGCCAGCTCCGCTCCAATGTAGCGAAGCTAGCGAAGGCTGCCGCGGCGTAGCCCGAAGGGCGAAGCCGGGCTTCAGCAGATCAAAAGCGGATGTAAGCTCTCCCTCGACAACTGGGGAGTGTGCTGTGAAGTACGTCTACATCCTTGAAAGCCTTAATTCGCTCCACTTCTACGTCGGGATTACCGAAGATCTGCGCGCCCGACTGACAAAGCACAATGCTGGTGAGGTGCCCCACACCTCGAAATACGGACCTTGGCGGATCAAGACTTACGTCGCGTTCAGCAACGAGAAGCAGGCCGTAGCATTCGAGAAGTACCTGAAGTCAGCGTCCGGTCGCGCCTTCGCCAAGAAACGGCTCTAACCCTACTCCCCGATCACCGCATTCAACCGATCGCGCAACGCCACAATCTCGTCCTTCATCGCGACAAGTTCCGAGACCGAGCAGTCCGATGCCGCCAGGATCGATTGCGGCACGGCCCGCGCCTTGTCCTTCAGGGCCTGGCCCTGCGCGGTCAACGCGATCAGCACCTGACGTTCGTCCTCGCTGGAGCGCGTGCGCTTGACGAGGTGGGCCGCCTCGAGCCGCTTGAGCAGCGGTGTCAGCGTGCCCGAATCCAGGTGCAGCTTTTCGCCGATGCTCTTGACCGGCACGTCGTCGCGCTCCCACAGCACCAGCATCACCAGATATTGCGGATAGGTCAGGCCGAGCCGGTCCAGCAGCGGCTTGTAGACGCGGTTGAAGGCATGCGCGGCGGAATAGACCGCGAAGCAGATCTGGTTGTCGAGGCGCAGCGGCGCGTCCGCTGCCGAATGTTTCCGGGGCATCGAGAATCTCACAGGACTTGCTCCATTCTGGGGCCGGCCGTCGCTACATTCAATTGCGAACAATTAAATGTGAGACGCTATAATTTCAATTGCGCGCAATCTAATTGCCTGCGATAAAGATGGCGCCCCCACCCCGAAAACACAGGGAGACAAAAATGTCAGTGAACGTCCTCTACAAGACCAGCGCAAAGGCCACCGGCGGCCGCGACGGCCATGCCGCGACCCTCGACGGCGCGCTCGACGTCAAGCTCACCACGCCGAAGGAGCTCGGCGGCGGAGGCGGCGCCGGCAACAATCCCGAGCAGCTGTTTGCTGCGGGCTATGCCGCCTGCTTCATCGGCGCGATGAAGTTCGTGTCCTCGCAGGGCGGCCCCAAGGTTCCGGCCGACGCCTCCGTGACTTCGACCGTCGGCATCGGCCCGCGCGCGGCCGGCGGCTTCGGTCTCGACATCGACCTTGCCGTCTCGCTGCCAGGCCTCGCCCGCGCGGAAGCCGAGGCGCTGGTCGAGAAGGCGCACCAGGTGTGTCCGTATTCCAACGCGACGCGCGGCAATGTCGACGTCCGCCTGACGGTGGTCTGACCGGTTTCGGTGAAGCGGCTGGCCCGGGATACCCCCGGGCCGGCCGCCTCCCTTGATTTGCCATCTCGCGGGATTGCGGCGAGCGGCCTGCATGACGCCCTACGCGCGAAGCCATTGCCGGCTCGGACGAACCTCGTTAGGCCTGTGATCAATACCGACACAGGGGACGCGAAGGCATGACTGAAGCCGCCAGTTCTGGAGCTGCCATGGGTGCAATGAGCGGCCTGCGCGTCATCGATCTGACGCGCGTGCTCGGCGGCCCCTATTGCACCCAGATCCTCGCCGACCATGGCGCCGACGTGATCAAGGTCGAGCCGCCCGCAGGCGACGAGGTACGCGACTGGGGCCCTCCCTTCCACGAGGAAGACGCGGCCTATTTCATCGGCATCAACCGCAACAAGCGCTCGATCGGCCTCGACCTCGCCTCCGAGGGCGGCCGGACCGTGCTGCTCAAGATGCTGGAGAGCGCCGACGTCCTGATCGAGAACTTCAAGCCGGGCACGCTGGAGAAATGGGGCATCGGCAACGAGGTGTTGCGGGAAAAATTCCCGCGCCTCGTGCATTGCCGGATCTGCGGCTTCGGCGCCGACGGGCCGCGCGGCGGCAATCCCGGCTATGACGCCATCATCCAGGCCATGACCGGCATGATCGCGGCGACCGGCTCGCCCGAGAGCGGACCGATGCGGATCGGCGTGCCGCTGGTCGACATCGGCACCGGCCTCTATGCGGCGATCGGCATCTTGATGGCGCTGTCGGAGCGGCAGCGCTCGGGCCAGGGCCAGTTCCTGGAGACCACGCTGTACGAGACCGGTCTCGCCATCATGCATCCGCACACCGCGAATTATTTCATGCATGGCAAGCCGCCGTCGCTCACCGGCAACGAGCATCCCAACCTCGTGCCCTATGCGATCTTCCCGACCAAGACCGACGACATCTTCATCGGCGTCGGCAATGACGGCACCTTCCGCAAGCTCGCCAAGGAGATCGGCAAGCCCGAGCTCGGCACCGATCCGCGCTTTGCGCGCAACAAGGATCGCATCGGCAATCGCGAGGCGCTGCGGGCCGAGCTTGCCGCCGTGTTCAGCCAGCACGAGGCCGAGCCGCTGTGCAATCGCCTGCTCGCCGCGGGCCTGCCCGCCGGCCCCGTGCAGAAGATCGACCAGGCATTGACCAACCCGCACACGATCGCGCGCGGCGATATTATCGAGAAGGATTGGTACAAGGGCGTGGCGTCGCCGATCCGGCTCGACCGCAGCAAGCCGAGCCTGCGGCGCCTGCCGCCGAAATTCAGCGAGCACGCCGCCGAGGTGCTGGGCGAATTCGGCTACTCCAGGTCCGAGATCGACGCGATGGTCGAGCAGGGCACTGTCTGCGGCCCCGAGCGCAAGCGCTAGCGCCCTCGCCTTCCACATCCCACGGCAATGCCGCAGTGCGGTGCGGGCGCTCTGTGCACCGCGAACGGAGGACGCTGCGCGCGCGGCATTCGCCTATTTGACGGCTTCCCTTTTCCAGCGCTTGCCGCTTTCGTTTCGGCCGCTTACACAGTCATGTGAACGTCATATGGCGCTGCTAGCGCAAGCGATCATTTTTGACGGCCCAAGGGAGGTTTACTTGATGGCTCTTCGACATTTTGGAGCGGCTGCCGCTATTGCACTCACGATTGGACTGTCGGCCTCGCCGGCCTTGGCCGTGACCGAAATCCAGTGGTGGCACGCGATGACCGGCGCCAACAACGACGTCATCGTCAAGCTCGCCACCGACTTCAACGCGTCGCAGAGCGACTACAAGGTGATCCCGACCTACAAGGGCAACTATCCCGATACGATGAACGCCGGCATCGCGGCGTTCCGCGCCGGCAACGCCCCGCACATCATGCAGGTGTTCGAAGTCGGCACCGCGACCATGATGGCCGCGACCGGCGCCGTGAAGCCCGTCTACAAGCTGATGGCCGACGCCGGCGAGAAGTTCGACCCCAAGATCTACCTGCCCGCCATCACCGGTTATTATTCGACGTCGAAGGGCGAGATGCTGTCCTTCCCTTTCAACTCGTCCTCGACCGTGATGTGGGTGAACCTCGACGAGCTGAAGAAGGCGAACGTAGAGATCCCGAAGACCTGGCCCGAAACGTTCGAGGCCGCCAAGAAGCTGAAGGCTGCCGGTCATGACACCTGCGGCTTCTCGGGCTCCTGGATCACCTGGGTCAATCTCGAGCAGCTCTCGGCGTGGCACAACGTGCCGCTCGCCAGCAAGGCCAACGGCCTCGACGGCTTCGACACCGTGCTCGAGTTCAACGGACCGCTTCAGGTCAAGCATCTCGAAACCCTGGTCGAGCTGCAGAAGACCAAGACCTATGACTACGCCGGCCGCACCAACACCGGCGAAGGCCGCTTCACTTCGGGCGAGTGCCCGATCTACCTGACCTCGTCGGCCTTCTTCGGCAACGTCAAGGCGCAGGCCAAGTTCAACTTCACCGCCGTGCCGATGCCGTATTATCCCGACGTCAAGGGCGCACCGCAGAACTCGATCATCGGCGGCGCTTCGCTGTGGGTGATGGGCGGCAAGTCGGCCGAGGAATACAAGGGCGTCGCGAAATTCCTGACCTTCCTCTCCGACACCGATCGCCAGGTCTACATCCACAAGGCCTCCGGCTACCTGCCGATCACCAAGGCGGCCTACGCCAAGGCGAAGGAAGAAGGCTTCTACAAGGATCAGCCCTATCTCGAGACCCCGCTGCTCGAGCTGACCAACAAGGAGCCGACCGAGAATTCGCGCGGTCTGCGCCTCGGCAACATGGTGCAGCTGCGTGACGTCTGGTCGGAAGAGATTGAGCAGGCGCTGGCCGGCAAGAAGACCGCCAAGCAGGCGCTCGATGCCGCCGTCGAGCGCGGCAACACGATGCTGCGGCAGTTCGAAAAGACCGCCGTCAAGTGAGGCAATGAGCGGCAGGCCGCGACCCGGCCTGCCGCTCTGCTGGCATCATGCAAAAGCAAGCCATCTTCCAGTCAAGACTGTTACCGTACGCGCTGGTTGCGCCGCAGCTCGCGATCGTCCTGATTTTCTTCTATTGGCCGGCCCTGCAGGCGGTGATCCAGTCCTTCCTGCTCCAGGATGCGTTCGGTCTGTCGACCACCTTTGTCTGGTTCGAGAATTACGTCGAGCTGTTCAAGGACGCAGCCTATTTCGAGGCGATCGTCCGGACCTTCTTGTTCTCGTTCGCCATTGCCGTCTCGTCGCTGTCCTTTGCGCTGCTGCTCGCCGTGATGGCGGACAAGCCGCTGCGTGGCTCGATGCTCTACCGCACGCTCCTGATCTGGCCCTATGCGGTGGCACCGCCCGTGGTCGGCGTGCTCTGGATCTTCATGCTGCATCCCTCGCTCGGCGTGCTCTCGCGCTATCTGCGCAATATGGGCGTCGACTGGAATCCGCTGCTCGACGGCGACCAGGCCGCGGCGCTGATCATCCTCGCCGCCGCGTGGAAGCAGATCTCCTATAATTTCCTGTTCTTCCTCGCCGGCCTGCAAGCGATCCCAAAGAGCGTGTTCGAAGCCGCCGCGATCGACGGCGCCCGTCCGATGCGGCGGTTCTGGACCGTGACCTTCCCGCTGCTGTCGCCGACCATCTTCTTCCTGCTGGTGGTCAACATCGTCTACGCCTTCTTCGACACGTTCGGCATCATCGACACGATGACCCGCGGCGGCCCCGGAACGTCGACGGTCACGCTGGTCTACAAGGTCTATTCCGACGGCCTGCTCGGCGGCAATCTCGGCAGCTCGGCGGCGCAGTCGGTGATCCTGATGGTCATGGTCATCGTGCTCACCGGAATCCAGTTCCGGTTCGTCGAACGCAAGGTGACCTACTGATGGTCGAGGAAGAGGGCTTCCGGCGCTACATCGCCCACATCATCCTCTGGATCGGGATCGCGGTCGTCGCCTTCCCCGTCTACATCGCGTTCGTCGCCTCGACCCAGGACAACGCGCTGATCGCCAACGGGCAAATGTCGCTGCTGCCGGGCGGCCATTTCTTCGAGGTCTACTACCAGACCATTTTCGTCGGCACGAGCGGATCGACCCGCGAGCCCGTCGGCAACATGATGCTGAACTCGCTGGTGATGGCGCTGCTGATCGCGGTCGGCAAGATCGCGATCTCGATCATCTCGGCCTACGCGATCGTCTATTTCCGCTTTCCCTTCCGGATGCCGATCTTCTGGATCATCTTCATCACGCTGATGCTGCCGGTCGAGGTGCGCATCTATCCGACCTACAAGATCGTCGCCGATCTGCACATGCTCGACAGCTATGCGGGCCTGTCACTGCCGCTGATCGCCTCCGCCACCGCGACGCTGCTGTTTCGCCAGTTCTTCATGACGGTGCCGGACGAGCTGCTGGAGGCCTCGCGCATCGACGGCGCCGGTCCCCTGCGCTTCTTCTGGGATACGCTGCTGCCGCTGTCGCGCACCAACATGGCGGCGCTGTTCGTGATCCTCTTCATCCTCGGCTGGAATCAATATCTCTGGCCGCTGCTGATCACCACCCGCGACGACATGCAGACCATCCAGGTCGGCATCCGCAAGATGATCACCACCACCGACGCGCTGACCGAATGGCCGATCGTGATGGCGACGGCCGTGCTCGCGATGCTGCCGCCGGTGTTCGTCGTCGTCGTGATGCAGAAACTGTTCGTGCGCGGACTCGTGGAGACGGAAAAGTAAATCCCATGGCTAACGTCACCCTGCGCAACGTCCGCAAAACCTATCCCGGCGGCTTCGAGGCCATCAAGGGCGTCAACGTCGATGTCGGCGACGGCCAGTTCTGCGTGCTGGTCGGTCCCTCCGGCTGCGGCAAGTCGACATTGCTGCGCATGGTCGCAGGCCTCGAAACCGTCACCGGCGGCGAGATCGACATCGGCGGCCGCATCGTCAACCAGATCGAGCCCGCCGACCGCGACATCGCGATGGTGTTCCAGAACTACGCGCTCTATCCGCATATGAGCGTCTTCAACAACATGGCTTACGGCCTGCGCAACCGCGGCATGAAGGAGGCTGAGGTCAAGACCCGCGTCGACGAAGCTGCGCGCGTGCTCGAGCTCACGTCGATGCTGGAGCGCAAGCCGCGCCAGCTCTCCGGCGGCCAGCGCCAGCGCGTCGCCATGGGCCGCGCCATCGTGCGCCAGCCGAAGGTGTTTCTGTTCGACGAGCCGCTGTCCAACCTCGACGCAAAGCTCCGCATCGCGATGCGGGTCGAGATCCGCAAATTGCAGCGCCGGCTCAACACCACGTCGATCTACGTCACCCACGACCAGCTCGAGGCGATGACGCTCGCCGACATTCTCGTGGTGATGAATGGCGGCCAGGTCGAGCAGGTCGGCAATCCCTTGGCGATATACGAGAAGCCGGCGACGACTTTCGTCGCCTCCTTCATCGGCGCGCCACCGATGAATCTGATGTCGATTCGCGCCGACGAGATCAAGTCGCAGCTCGGCAGCACCGACGCCGGCATCCTCGGCATTCGCCCGGAGGATTTCGTCATCACCGACCAGACCCCGGCCGGCGGCGTCGCCCTTCCGCTCACCGTGGAAGCGATCGAGCGCGTCGGCGCCGAAACCTTCGTTTACGGCATGCGGGCCCAGGACGAGCAGCGCATCGCCGCCAACCCCGGCGAACTGCCGCCCGGCGAGGTCATCGTCCGCATTCCCGGCTCAGAGGCGCCGCCGATCGGCGAGAAGATCCGCGTCGCAGCAATGCGCCAAAAGCTGCATCTGTTCAGCGGCGATGGGCGGACGCGGATCGAGGCCTGACCGGGTTCCGCTGGGCCGTCGATTAAAAAACGCGAAAACAACCCCATGCACAGTAGAAGGGGGTTTGTTTTTGTTGAGAAAAATCACACCGCAATTTCGTCGGGCCGGCTTGTGGCAGGCGTTTCGCGCCATGGCGACAAGTCAGCTTTTGTGCATGGCAGAGCGGGTGAGCTGCCAGTCCACAGCCCCGGCTACGTCCTTGAACCCACACGCGGATATGCCCATATTGCTGATCAAGGGGTGCCTGTACGGGCCCTGATGCACCAAAGTCGCTTCGAGAGGACTTTGTAAACTATGTCTCGTGTTCCCACGCTTTCCAGTCCCTTCCTTCTGGGCTTCGACGAGATCGAGCGCGTGCTCGATCGGGTCGTCAAAGGCGCCGACGGTTACCCTCCCTACAATATCGAGAGGTGCGACCGGTCGGAGGGCCAGCCCGAGCGTCTGCGGATCACGCTGGCGGTCGCCGGATTCACCCGCGACCAACTCGATGTAACCATTGAGGAAAACCAGCTCGTCATTCGCGGGCGGCAGCAGGACGACAAGACCCGGCAATACATCCATCGCGGCATCGCCGCGCGCCACTTCCAGCGCACTTTCGTGCTGGCGGAGGGGATGCTGGTGCTGGGTGCGGATCTGAAGAACGGATTGCTGGCGATCGATCTTGCCCGGCCGGAACCGGAGAGGATCGTTAAGACAATCGCTATCAATGAGCACGAATAATGGAACGAGTAGCGGACTCGACCGCTTAGTTTCGAGAGAGGAGTCGAGACCATGAGTGAAGGTCACGTTGCGTTCGAATACGAAGCCAAGAACGTCTCGCCGGAGACGCTGGCAACCCTCGGCGAAGGCCATATCGCCTATGTGAAGCAGATCCGCTCTGAGGATGTGCCGGGCCTGTTTCCCGAAGCGCCGAAGATCGCGCCGGGCCTCAAGCTCTTCGCGCTCCACGCCGCCGACGGCACGCCGATCATGCTGACCGACAGCCGCGAAGCCGCGATCGCCAACGCCTGGAGCAACGAGCTGCAAGCGGTGAGCGTGCACTGAGCACGCGCGCGTCGCACGAATAGGGTTTCAAGCGGGCATGCCTTCGCAGGAAGGCGTGCCCGTTTGCTTTGGGGGATCCAGAATCTTTCCGTGGCAAGATTTTGGATTGCTTCGCTCGCTCGCAATGACGCAGTGTGCGGCGATGGCTCGCGTCCCGGATGCACCTCAACGCCCGGCCGGAAGCAGTGCCCGCAGGATGTCCGGCTTCCAGGCTTGACGCGCGCTGTCGAAGGCCGCGAAATCATGATCGAACTGCCAATATGCCCAAGCCCAGCCAAGCCGCTCTGCGCTCCGCGCCACGAATGACAGATATCTGGTCCGTGCTTCGGCTGGAGCGGCCTCGTACACGCCGAACTCGCCGAGATAGATCGGGCGCTTTTCTCTTTGGGACCAGGACCGAATCTTCTCGAAATCGGCGCGGGCCTTCTGTTTATCCTCCGGGGTACCCCAGTCGACCGGGCCGATTCTCGAGAATGTGGGCGACCACGGTGCGCCCTGATGGGTGAAACGGATCGGCGCGTAATAGTGAAACGTGACGATCAGATTCCGGTCATCCGACGGCAGGACCAGGTCCTCAACCGGCATCTCGTCGACGTTGAGAACCGAAGCGATGACCGTCCGCCGGGGATTGGTGGCGCGGACGATGCTGAGGCACTCGTTCAGAAGGCCGTTCCAGCCGGTGGACGACATCTGCCCGCCCGGCTCGTTGAGGACCTCGAAGACAAGTGCTGGATATTTCCCGGCATAGCGCGCGGCGATTTGGGTCCAGAACGATTTCAGCTTGTCTGTGCACTCGGAGATGTCGCGCTGACAAACATGGGTATCGTGCTCGTCCAGGATGGGGATGAGATTTCGGGCGAGCACTTCCTCGATGACGCCATCGAGCCGCCTCAAGACGACTTCATCCATTACCTTCTCCGGATTCATGAATTTAAAGCCGAAGAAATTGATCCGAACGTGCGAGAACCCGGCGCGTCTGATCGCAGTGAGGTTGTCCAGACGAAATGGCGCGTTTCGGCCTCCCTCCCAGACGCCGTCGTAGCCGAGGATGTTGATGCCGCGCCCCAATTTTGGAGCAGGGGGCGTGTTGGCCTGTCCGGCTGCCTCGGTCCGGAAGCAGATCGGAAGCACGGATAGTGCCAAGACAAGACGAAAGGCTATCGTCCAGCGGACGCGGATGGCATTCATCCTGTTTGCCCCGTCATCGCTGCAGGCCCCTGCTGGGGCACCGGCCTGCACACTGCGAAGGAGAATGCGACGAGCAGCACCGACGTGAACATTGTCGAGCGAAGAAACATCGTCTCCGTGAAGTTCGATTGAAAGCTCAGGACGACGAAGCCGATGATCAGCGCGCAGTGATACCGATCGATCGACCGGGTGGCGATCAAATAGAGGACCTTTTCCGAGAACAGATAAACGCTCGTGACGAACAGCAAATATCCCAGAAATCCAGTTTCAATCGCGACCGCGATGTAACCGGCTATGATAATTGTCGAGCACCCAGCCATGATTCTGGTTGAAATAGTCGTAGATCGCGGGGCGCGTCCAGAATCCGTTGATGCCGAAGCCCAGCAGCGGCGCATCGTTGAAATGGCCGATGGCGTACTGCCAAATGAAGGTCCGCTCGGTCAAATCGACGGTCGCCTCGCCGAGATGGATGGAATCGTACCCCGTCACGTAAAAATACAGCATCAGCAGAGCGGCCAGGATGCACATGATGAATGGCAACACCGCATAGATTTTCATGCAGCGGATCGACCACATGGAAGTCACGAGCAGCCCGCCTGCCGCGAATGCGACAGCGCCGGCACCACGCGACTCCGAGGCGATGACGCAGGTCGATGCCAGAACAAGCGACACGAGGAATGCAATCCATCCCTGCCCCGTGATCTTCTGATAACAGGCAAAGAACATCAGATATGCGCTGATAAAGCCGAGCGTCTGCTTCGATTCGTAGATTCCTTGCCACTGGCCGTTGTGCATCCAGCTCTGGTCGACGCCGATCTCGGGCACGAAGACGGCGCACAACGCCGAGGCGGCGACCAGAACGAACAGCCCAAGCGCCGTGGATCCGACGATCTCGTCGATGTCGATACGCGTGATGAGGCAATACGCACCGAAAGTCGTCACCACAAGTGCAACGCTCTTCATGATCGCTGCGATGGAAAGCGTGGTCCAGAGAACGGAAACGGCCGCGAGGGCATAAAATGTGACCAACGCGATGAGATCTGGATTGGGCTGGATCCGGACCCGCGGCCGTACGAAGACACTGGCATAGATCGAGACGATCCACATCAGCAGCGCGACCGCCTGCTGCACATAGCTCCACTCTGAAGGTAGTAATGCGGGGTGAAGAACACCCATTGATGCGATCACGTTGAGGGTGATCGAGCTGCGGATCACGTTTCTCGCCAGCCGTTCCACGCCGGCGCTTGGCGCTTTCCAGATCGCGCTTTCATATGCATCGGAGTCCGCTGCGGTATGCAGTCCGGCGCCAAGCTGACCACCCTGAAGCACGGCCGCGGGCCGCTCTTCCGCCCCGGCACCGACGTGCAGCGGCGCCCTTCCATTCCCAGTCACGTGCACTCAGTCCATAACGGCGAACGGCCCTTAACGATGTGAGGGCCGCCCCCTATGCCCTACGTCTCAAACGGGAAGATATTCGCGTCTTCTACCTTCGAGATCAAGATGAGCATGACGAGATTGCTGCGCGCCGCGCAATCCAGGTGCCAGAATCGATCGGGCCTTATCCTGCAAGAAGGAGGGGAGTTACGCCGCGGTCGCCGGCGGCAGCGCGAGCACCGAATAGATCGCCTGGGCATCGCGCGAGGCGCGGAGCTTCTTGGCGATGTCCTGGTCGCGGAGCAGGCGGGCGATGCGGGCCAGCGCCTTGAGGTGATCGGCACCGGCGCCTTCGGGGGCGAGCAGCAGGAAGACGAGATCGACCGGCTGGCCGTCCATCGATTCGAAATCGATCGGGCGATCGAGGCGGGCGAACATGCCGAAGATCTTTTCCAGCTTGGGCAGCTTGCCGTGGGGAATGGCGACGCCGTAGCCGACCGCAGTGGTGCCGAGCTTCTCGCGTTGCAGGAGTACCTCGAACACGGAACGCTCGTTCTGCCCGGTCAACTCGGCGGCCTTGGCCGCGAGTTCCTGAAGCGCCTGCTTCTTGCTGTTGACCTTCAATGCCGGGAGAATCGCCTCGGGCGCGACCAGATCGGTAATCGGCATGGAAGTTTTCCGAGGTGAATGAAAACGTCAGGTTCCGAATTGGCCAGCCTGGACAAAGAACCTGGGCGGGCCGACGTCAAGAAGATGAAGCAGGAGGCGGACTTAGCTCGCCCCTGATGTGGGGGGCTTCTACTCCAACGCAATCCCGGTGCCAACTCCCGCGTGCAGCTTTGCCCCGGTCATTGTTAAGGCGGAAAGGGGCCCCGGTGCGGGGCCCCCAGAGCGTCGCCCGACGGCCTCACGCCTTGCCACCCACCTTGCCGTCCGTCTTGACCCCCGGGGGGTCTATCCAGCCGACATTGCCGTCGGCCCGGCGGTAAATGATGTTCACCCGGCCGGAGGAGCCGTGCTGAAACACCAGGCAGGGCGCCCCGCTGAGGTCGAGTTCCATGACCGCTTCGCTCACGGACAGCGGCTTCAGCGAGGTGGTGGCCTCGGCGATGATGACGGGGCTGTAGCCGGTGATCTCGTCCTCATCCTCACCCTCGCCCGGTGCCTCCAGCACGTAGCTGGTGGCATCCATCGCGGCCAGCGCCGCGGAGGCGACATGGGCCTTGCGGGCGGAGCGATCCTTGAGCCGGCTCTTGTAGCGCTTGAGCCGCTTCTCGATCATCACCAGCGCCTGGTCGGCACTGGCATAGGCGTCCGGTGCGTTGGAATCGGCCTCGAGCGTGATTCCCGAATCAAGATGCAGCGCACAGTCGGTGCGGAAGCCGAAGCCGTCCTTGCTCAGCGTGATGTGACCAGAGTAATTGCCGTCGAAATATTTGCGCAGGACCTCTTCAGTCCGGTCGTTGACGCGGCCGCGCAGGGCCTCGCCGACGTTGACGCTCTTTCCCGAGATGCGGAGAGTCATGTGAACCTCACTTGGTTCGTGCCTGGCCTGGATTTGGGCCCGATAGCAGATCGAGAGTAGCGCGATTTCGCGCCGGCGCAATCAGGCCGGTTCGGGATTGCGGGAGCGATCGGCCATGGCGGTGGAGACGACGTTACCAAGAGCGCTCTGCTTGTCGCGACGGCGTTGCACCGAGGAAGGAATGCGCATGGCTTCGCGGTACTTCGCGACCGTGCGGCGGGCGATATCAATGCCCGAGACGCGCAAGCGTTCCACGATGGTGTCGTCGGACAGGATCGCGGAGGGCGCCTCCGCATCGATCAGCTGCTTGATGTGGTGGCGCACGGCTTCGGCCGAATGAGCCTCGCCGCCATCGGCCGAGGCAATCGAGGCCGTGAAGAAATATTTCAGCTCAAACGTGCCGCGATTGGTCGCCATGTATTTGTTGGCGGTGACGCGCGACACCGTGGATTCATGCATCTGAATGGCGTCGGCGACGGCCTTCAGATTCAGCGGTCGCAGATGCGCCACACCATGGGTGAAGAAGCCGTCCTGCTGGCGCACGATTTCGGTTGCGACTTTCAGGATGGTGCGGGCGCGCTGGTCGAGCGCACGCACCAGCCAGGTCGCGTTCTGAAGCGCATCGGTGAAATACGATTTGTCGCCGTCCTTGCCGATCTTCTTCGAGAGCTGCGAATAGTAGGTCTGGTTGACCAGCACGCGCGGCAAGGTGTCGCTGTTGAGCTCGACATGCCAGCCGCCATCGGGTCCCGGGCGGACATAGACATCGGGCACCATGGTCTGGAGCCGGGCCGTGCCGAACTTCATGCCGGGCTTGGGATTGAGCCGGCGGATCTCGCCGATCATGTCGGCGATGTCCTCATCGTCGACGCCGCAAACCTTGCGCAAGGCTCCGATGTCGCGCTTGGCGAGGAGGTCGAGATGCTCGACCAGGGCCTGCATCGCGGGATCGTAACGGTCGAGCTCGCGGAGCTGGATCGCCAGGCATTCGCTCAAATTGCGCGCGCAGACGCCGGGCGGATCGAATTTCTGCAGTACGGCAAGAACATTCTCGACGTCCTGTTGCGATGCGCCCAGCCGTTCGGCGGCCTGGCCGAGATCCGGCGGCAGATAGCCGGCTTCGTCGACGAGGTCGATCAGATACTGGCCGATCATGCGCTGCGCGGCCCCGGTGAAGGCAACCGAGAGCTGCTCGGCGAGATGGTCGCCGAGCGTGGTCTCCGCGGCGACAAAGGCTTCGAGATTGTAGTCCTCGTCACCGGAGGCGCCGCCGCCCCATTCGGTATAGGTGGTCGGCGCCGCATCCTGGGCGTTGCGCGCGGCCGCCTCGGCGGGTTCCTCGGAGAAGACGTTGTCCAGCCCGGTGTCCATGGTCTGCTCGATCTCGGCGCGGGTGCCGAGATCCTTGCTCATCCACTCTTCCTGGCCGGGCTCGAAGGCTTCGCCCGGGCCGCCGCCCGGCTCGTCGTTGTGGCCGCCGTCGCTGTCATTGAACTGGCCGGTCTCGGCCGGGCCCTCGCCCGCGGGCGGCTCGTCATTGGCCCGTTCCAGCAGGGGATTACGCTCGAGTTCCTCTTCGACGAACGTCGTGAGATCGAGATTGGACAATTGCAGCAGCTTGATCGCCTGCATCAACTGCGGCGTCATGACCAGCGACTGCGATTGCCGGAACTCTAATCTCTGCGAAAGCGCCATGAAGCAAGAACCGATCCCAAAAGTTGGTCCGATTTTTGCTTATCCTAGTCCAAGCCCGATGTACACGTCTTGACGAATTGGAAAAACGGGCTAGAGGCGGAATTCCTCGCCAAGGTAAAGGCGGCGCACGTCCGGATCGGCGACGATCTCATCCGGGCTCCCCTCGGTCAGGATTTCACCTGCATAGACGATGTAGGCGCGATCGGTAAGTCCGAGCGTCTCGCGCACATTGTGGTCGGTGATCAGCACGCCGATGCCGCGGTTGGTCAGATGGCGGACGAGGTCCTGGATGTCGCCGACCGCGATCGGATCGATGCCGGCAAAGGGCTCGTCGAGCAGCATGTAGTTCGGACGCGTCGCTAGTGCGCGCGCGATCTCGACGCGGCGCCGCTCACCGCCGGACAACGCAATCGACGGCGATTTCCTTAGGCGCGTGATGTTGAATTCGTCGAGCAGCGAGTCGAGCTGCTGCTCGCGCTTCTTGCGCGACGGCTCGACCACTTCGAGCACGGCGCGGATGTTCTGCTCGACGGTGAGACCGCGGAAGATCGAGGCCTCCTGCGGCAGATAGCCGATCCCGAGCCGCGCGCGCTGATACATCGGCAGCTTGGTGACGTCGTGGCCGTCGAGCTCGATCGCGCCGCGATCGGCCTTGATCAGGCCGGTGATCATGTAGAACACGGTGGTTTTGCCGGCGCCGTTGGGGCCGAGCAGGCCTACCGCTTCGCCACGGCGCACATAGATGCTGACGCCGCGCACGACCTGGCGGCTGCCAAAACTCTTTTCCACGCTATGCACAGCCAGGAAGCCCGGCCGCTTCAAGAGCTGAGGCCCGCCGGACCCGTTGGGCCTGCCGGCAGCCCTCACGGGATGAACCGCCTGGGCCCGGGGCTGCTCGGCTTGATAGTCCCCTTGGAACTGATCGGGTGCGTGCATCGGCTGGTTACGGGCGATCGGCGGCGCGTCCCTGACAGGGCTGGCCACGAGGCCGCCGACGCTGTCACCGAGCGCGGTGATGTCCTGGCGCGCAAATCCTGGCCGGCCGCGTTTGGCGGGGCGCCGACGGAACATGCTGAAGAGATCGACCATCCCCGCCTTCTAGCCTTTCGCGACGATCCTGCGCGGTCTTCGCGCGATCTGCCGCGCCGGCTTCAGGATTCGCCGACGCAGCATGAATGAAGGGATGTCTCATGCCCAGTGAAACACGCCCGAAAAGCGGCGAACCCCGCTTCGAAAGCCCCTCGCGCTAGATACAGTCTCGGCACGCAAGCTTCAACCTCGGATCGGCGATGATCGACCCAAGCGTCTGAAATCATTCTTCAAATTTACTTTGACGGGCTTGGGTCTACGCTGACTTATTTGGGTTTGGTTGCGCCAGGCAATTGCAGAGGTCCCGCGCCGGGCTTGCCCGCGCCTCCGGATCCGCAATCATTGCCGCCGCCCTGCGGCAGCAGCGCCTGCACCCGGCCGCTATCGGATTCCACACGCGACACGCCCGTGGTCATGTCGACCGCCAGCCGGTCGCCGCGCAGCACGTTCTTGCACTGCGTCAGGACGACGCCCCCGAGCATGGTGATGAGGTTGGTGCGGGTGTCGAACACGGCGGTCTCGCCCGTGACCACCTGGTCCTTCTGGGTGACGACGACATTGCCGCGCGCCTCCAGTCGCTTGATCGAGGAGTTGCCGCCCGGTCCCGGCGTCGCCGACTGCATCGGCGCCCCCTTTGCCGCCTTTGCCGCAGGCTGCGGCGCGGTCGGCTTGTCGCCGCCCGAATCGTAAAACACCACCAGCGTCTTCGAGGTCATGGTGGTGTCGCCCTGAATGACCTTCACATTGCCGGAAAACGTCGCTTCCTTCTTCTTGTCGCGCATCTCGAGCGAGGCGGCTTCGATCTGGATCGGCTGATCGCGGTTCTGCGAGAAGCCCTGCATCGCGTTGGGCACGCCTTGCATCGTGCTCTGCGCGATCGCCGCACCCGTTGCGACCAGTGCGATGCCGACGGCGAGCGCGGCCGCACCCGGGATGACGCGCCGCTTGCCGTCGTTGCGCGGAAAAAACCTGATCATGAAAATCACTTTGAATTGGCGGACTTGTTCTGGGGCGTACGTGTCTTCGCAGCCGGCGCGGGTTCAGTCGGCGCGGGCTGAGCGGCGGCAGGATCGTCCAGCTTGTCGAGGTGCATCACCACATTCCCTTCGAAGCGGATGACGTCGCCGCCTTCCGTGATCCGCAGCCGATCGGCCGTCAGCGTTCCGTTGGTCAGCTTGACGTCGACATGCTCGTCCGAGGAGACCGTGCCCTTGCCCATGTCGACGAAGGCCGAGTTCAGCCGCGCCTCGTAGCCGGTCGAGGTGCGCAGGAAGATGTCCTTGTGCAGGTCGAGCTGCTGCTGCTTGTTGTCGAACCGTCCAGTGCGGGCATCGAGGAACAGGGTCGATTGGTCTTCCATCAGCACCTTCGCGCGCAAATCATGGAGATCGACATGATCGGGATCGGTGATGTCCTGGGTCGCGGTCTTGGCCCAGAGCTCGTAGGGCCGCTGGTCCGGCGTGAAGCCGGACATGTGCGGCGATTCCATCGTGATCTTCGTGCCAGTGACCACGAGATTTCCGGAGTCGAGCTTCACGGGGATCTGGAACGGGTTGAAAATGGTCGAGATGAGGACGAGCAGACCCATGGCCGCGGCCACTGTCGTCGGCACCGCGATGCGCAGAATCCGCACCAGGCGGCTGTGGCGCGCCGCGCTGGCGAACTTCGCCGCAAGTGCGGCGTCGTAGGTGGGATTATGGGCCGAATTCACCTGGGCTCCTGAGGTGTCGCTCGCCTGGTCCGGCTGGCGGGCGCCCCATTGTAGCCGGCAACGCCAAAATATGCAGCCCGCGACAGGCCGTTACGAAAGTGTCTGAAACGGGGCGACCGCCCAGCTTGCCGCCGCGCTAAACTCTAGGAATGCGCGAAAATGTCCTCTTCGGCCCAGCCCTGGAGATCGAGCAAAGCGCGGGTCGGCAGGAAGTCGAAACAGGCTTTGGCCAGCGCCGTGCGGCCTTCCCGCGCCAGCATGGCATCGAGCCGCTCGCGCAAGCCGTGCAGATGCAGCACATCGGAGGCGGCGTAGGCGAGCTGCGGCTCGGTCAGGCTGTCGGAACCCCAATCGCTCGATTGCTGCTGCTTGGAGAGGTCGACATTGAGTACCTCGCGCACGAGGTCCTTGAGGCCATGGCGGTCGGTATAGGTGCGGATCAGGCGGGAGGCGATCTTGGTGCAGTAGATCGGCCCGGTCATGACACCAAACGTCTGGTACAGCACCGCGACGTCGAACCGCGCAAAATGGAAGATTTTCGTGTTCGCGGGATTGGCCAAAAGCGCCTTCAAGTTCGGCGCGTCGGTATGACCTTTGGGGATCTGCACCACGTCCGCGCTGCCGTCGCCGGGCGAGAGCTGCACCACGCAGAGCCGGTCGCGATGCGGGTTCAGGCCCATGGTCTCGGTGTCGATCGCCACCGCTCCGGTATAGCGGGACAGATCGGGCAGGTCGCCGCGGTGCAGGCGTACGGTCATGGCGTTTCAAACCTCAATCGAATCGGTGCGCTTTGCAGGCTAATCCCCGGGACAGATGCTGGCGAGGGCCGGCCGCGATGTATCCGCTGGCAGCCGCCGGCGCAAGCATCAGGCGCGGCTGGTCATACAGAGCCGCGGCGCCAGTCGTCATTGTCTTTTGGCTTCGCCGGCCAAACCGGATTGCGGCCTGACGTAAACGGTCTCGTAAGCGCCGGTGTATTGCTCGCGCCAGCCTCGCCGCTCCACCAGAAATCGCCGCAGCTGTTCGTGCGCCTTCACCCACAGCACGGCGTCGATCCGGTATTTGTCGAGCACCATGTCCCACGCGGCTTCGTCGATCTCCCAGCTCACCAGCTTGAAATAGTCGCGCAGCAAATCGTCCGGATAGGCGGTCGCGGCGCGACCATCGACGAATGGGGGGACGGTGCCGTGCGTCGCGAAGATCAGGTAGCCACCGACGTTCCAATTGTTCAGGACCCGCCGACCTGCGAGATGCTTTTGCAGATAGCCGGCATCTTCGCTCGACAGCATCGGCGGAAGTGCGAGCGCCGGCGCAACGTTCAAATAGGCCATCGGCAGGGTGCCGAGACCGACGATGCCGGCGGCCAGCAACGCTCCCCTCACGTCCCGACCGGTGAGACGCTCAGGCAGCAAGCGGCTGAGGTGAAGCGCCATCGGCGCGGTCGAGAAGATGAAGAAAAAAGCGATGTACCTGAACTGATACAGCCCCAGAATCAGGAACAGCCAGGACATCAATCTCGGCTCGAGCGGGATCGGTCTGGAGTTTCTGTAGCGAAGCTCGAGCGCGACGAAGGCCAACATGTACAGTATGCCGGGAATGCTGCCCGGCATTTCCATGTTGTGATAGTAGGACAGCCATTCGCCGATATTGCCCTGGACGAAGTGCCCCATAGTCGCGGCGGCACCGGCATAGATATTCCAGCCAAGCGGATTGACGAAGGTCGCGGCAAGGCACCCGATCCCCGCGAGAGCAAGAATCCTGAGGTCGGCCCAGGCCGCTCTGAGCACGGCGCCGCCGCAGAAGACGCCGATCACGAAAAAGCCGAGCAGAAAACCGCCGTGCAGATTGGCCCAGAGCACCATCAACACGGGAAGCACGAACCATCGCGTTCGTCGCAGGCATTCGCGATAGAAGACGACGCAGAACAACATCGTGCATGCATTCGGCGAGACCGCGAGATACATGTTCGGCGAAGCTTCGTAAGCGGGATAGAGCAGGCAGGCCAAGAAGACCGAGACGCAGACCGCGATCGCCGACGCGCCATAGCCGAGAGAGATCGCGGTCAGGATGCCGACGATCGCTGCGCCGCAGGCCACCGTCAGCAGGACGAGGCCGCCAAAGCCTGCGTATTGAAACGTCGCACTGGCAAGCGCGTCCCAGAGCCAGGACAGGTTGAGCCATGGCTTGTCGCCGTGGGTGAACGACCAGGGGTCGCGGAGCGGGATGGCGTTGCGCTCCCGGATGATATCTCCGGCCGCCAGATGCCAGCCCAGATCGTAATGGCCGAGCAGAAGCGGCGCGTTCAAGACGTAGAACAGGCAGATGAACGAGATCAGGAACAGATAAATTCCCGATCTTAGGAGAAACGGGCTGATCGCGTTCGCAGCCTTGTCGAATGCCGGCTCGTGCCAGACCTGATGCTGATCCACCGCTTCCCCCACGACAAAGCGAGCCCGATGGCTCCGCGCTCGCCGACGGCCGGATGCGAGCCTGCCCGCTGACTTAGAGCTAGTTTGTCTAAAGTGGGGTAAATTCGGACTATGCAACCGAGGGGGGATTGGCGGAATGAAATTCCGCTCAACGGCGGGCTTCCGAGGCCTCCCAAGCAGCTGTTTACACTTGGAAATCTTCAAAGCGGACCTGCATCGTCTCATCCCCGAGCTGTTATTAATCGCATTGCTGGAAAATGCCCGAAATCGCTTCAGCTACCGGTTTCGGCAGCGGCGGCGGCGCTGTCACCGGCTTCGGGGGCGGAGGTGGTGTCACCGGCGGGAGCAATTCAACGACTTGGGTTGGGTGTGGTGCCCAGGAAAAGACTCGATCGTCACCTTCAGTTGTCCAAATGGAGGCCCGCGAGACCGCGACCGCGCAGCGTGGAGATCGCCAGTGCGTGCCTTAAGCGGTCCCGCCGTCATTATTCGTCAGCGTAGCTCCTGTTCCACATTCAGGTGAACCAACGCTGGGCCTTCGATGACCAAAGTTGCATGTATCACCTATTGGTCGAAAATCCCGTAAGTCAGGTCAAGGCACATCAAAGGCATTGATTGGAGAGGCGTAGCCGAAGCCGCATACCCCCTCGTTTTCCCTTCGCCCTCGACGTCCGGCCCTTCCGCCACAGCCGCCGGTCTACCGTCTCTCTGAGCTTCATGCGCTCGCAGTGGTGTTCTGTTCCATATTTTCGATGCGTCGAACGGAGATCTCCAATGAAGCTCAAGCTTGCCGTCGCGATGCTCGCAGCAAGCCTCCCGATCGCATCGATGGCTTTCGCCCAAGGCATCGCGCCAGCCGAACTTGCGGTGATCGATGGCTGCCTGAAGACCGCGGAGAAAACCGGCGGTTTCGGCGGCGCGTGCGTTGGGCTCGTCGCCGACCCCTGCATCAAAGCGGCAGAGGGCGCGAATGACGATGTCGCCAAATGGAAAGCCTGCGCGGCGCGCGAACTCGCCATTTGGACGCAGAAAACCAATGAGGCGCTAAAGAAGGTTCAGGCCGGCGGGTTCGCCGACGCGATCAAGGCGGTCAATGACTCGCAGAAAACTTTCGCCGCGTCGCGTGATGGCTTCTGCGCGGTCTTCGACAAGGTCGATCCCGGCATGTACCGGGGCAGCGCGAGCTACTGCCGCCTGCGCGAGACCGCGAACCGCTCGCTGAGCCTGATCAAGCTCGGCGCCGCGGTCAACGAGCATTGAGACCTCTTAGGCGCTTGGGGTCATCAGCTTTGCCGACCTTTTCCCACATAGCGATGACGGCTTCGGCCGCGAGCGCGGTGGACGTCGTTCATAGCTCACCTGGTATCCGGGCAACGGCTGTCGGCGCGTAGCGCTTCCCTGAGCGACTGAAGCCAGCCGCCTCCAGATCGCCTGCGATCCGAGCCGACCCGACGAGCGATGTAGGCCATTCGGTACGCCATGAGCGCCGTGCCTCGGTTTTGAGTACCGGTCAGCAGCTCAAATTCCCTGCAAAAGCGATTTCAATCGCTTGAGTAGGAGATGGTGCCCAGGAAAGGAATGCGACGGCGGTCGGCAAGTCGACTGATTTCGTTAGTGTTTTAACATTCAGTCGGATCATTGTTACACAGGTTTGTGCCGGGCGGAACCCCGCCGAGTGACTCATCTCCAGGATGACTAGGGGCGCCAGCGGGCATTGAGGAGCGCTGGCTCCGGCCGATCTTCGAAGTAGGGTGTCGTACGCGAGAGGTGATACCTACCCCGCAACAACGGCGTTTCCCCCCTAGGGGGCTGGTGCTTGGCTCGCAATGAATCAGGCGCGGCTAGCTCTCACTGGGTGCACCGTCACTTAGAGATATGCTTTCGCTTTTGCAGCTGTCGCCAGAGCATCGTCAGATCGAATTGGCTCGACTCGCCGCAGTCGAGCGTTGTAGCCGGATGCACCGCGAGCAGTCTTGTTTAGAGAGGGGCTGACGCCCGCACGCTTCCCCCAAAACGTGCCTTGAGGACCGTGCACCGCATGAAGTCCCGTTAGGTAGAAGTGGGCGAGGTAAGCGGGGTCGCATCCCTTTGCGACGTAGTTGGCGAGGGCCTTGTAAGCATCTCCAGCGCTCGGTTTCACTGAGCTTACATCGAGGTCAAACGGGGAGAGCGGGCCCTGCACCTTCGCGATCCAGTGAGGCAGTTTCGCAATGAACTCCTTATCGAGACGAGGGGGGACGCGGAGGACCCAGTTCACGTGAGGAGACCCGGGAGCCTCGAAGCTGAAGACGTACATCGGAGGTAACGGATGTCCCAGCTTGCGTGCATGATAGGCCAGCCAGTCCCGGTATTTGTGTCGGATGCGTTCGAAGATAGTCGTTGCGGATAGTTCGGCACTCTCTCGGAGGTGCAGGACTACGTACCGGTTTAGAGGCACATCGCGAGCCTTCGCGTAGTCGAATGCCCTGAAGATGTTTTGTGTCATCTTTCGGCTGATGTGGGTTGTAGCCCTCTGGATTTTGGGCATGTCGCGGCCACTATAACTATAGAAAGTATGGGAACGCGGTGAGGTTGGTGCCGATGTAATTCGGCTTACTGGGGTCAAAGCCGGGCGACTGCTTGCCCTTTGGATTTCGCCCGGAGTTGCCCCCGGGCGAAAAACTATTCGCGTCTTTCGTGGCGGCAGCTACTTGAGGTGCATTGGCCACGCTTTGAAGCCGTAGTCGCGAGCATCTAACACGGTGCCGTCGGCGAGAGTGCGATAGCGCCTGAAGATGACTTGGCGATGTGGCTTGTTTGGTTTTCTTCGCATGTTCGTTCTCCTTTCTCCGACGTTCGTGTTGCGACCAAGCAGAAAGGCGAGTATCAATTGACTTCTCACAGTCGAATGCGCCTGCCGTCCAGTCGAGTACCTTCGGGTTGTCGGCTTCCCGGCGGCACTGGAAATCGAGTTAAGGCCCTGGGGACCCCCGTCCCCGGGGCTTTTTCGATTTACCGACTCGTATGTAGCATAACTCAGGCCGGCACACAACTTTGCGTCGGCCTTTTTGATGCCCTGTTAAGAATCCGTTAACCACGATTCCGCCGAAAGAGTTGCGATGCGTTCAAACCGGGGTCATAATAGATTTGCGGGGATAACCGCCGATTTGCGAGCTGGGCATGTCAGACGTTGATGCAGCACTCAAGAGACTTCGTGCGCTCAGGAGTCAACTTGTGGCACGACTCAACGAGACGGATCAGACGATTGCTCAGCTTGAGAAAATCCAAGAGCGCATCGGGCGTCTGACCGAGCCCACGCTGTTCGACGTACCGACGGACTGGCCGAGCGCCACTTCACGTGTGCGCAACGCCACACCTCCTCATGAGATTGCTGACCAGGCGGCGCGGCTGATTGAAGAGGCTGGGCGACCGTTGACGCGCAGCCAAATCGTTGAGATGCTTAAAGAAAGAGGCGTGCTGCTTGTGGGGAGTGACGTCAACAAGAACGTCGGAACCATCCTCTGGCGCCAAAAAGGACGCTTCGTGAACTTACCCAAGCTCGGCTACTGGCTGGCCGATAAGCCTCTCCCCGGCTTGTACTATCCGCCGTCGGGCTCGGCTCAAAGCTAGGCTCGAACCCCTAATTCCCCTCCGGCTCCAACCAAGATCACCGTAACCATGATCACAGGGTCCATTGCCCAAAGCGGGACGGGAAGCTTGCGCCGGTGCGGGCGTCGGCTCTGCGAGAACCCACTCCTCTCCTCAATGCTTGCCACGTTTTCAAAAGGTGAAGCGCCGCCGAACGGTTACTCGCCTAGTCATCTATTGGATTGAAGCCCTGAGACGGGACGGGGGCAATCGACACGAAGGCCGAAGCAAGTCCGCTTCTTTCTCCTGCGGAGGCCCGAATGATTAGGGCTCTTCGAACGGTGGGTGCAGATCTTCGTCGAAATCTTCCGGCTCACCTCGCGACCGACGCCCCGATCGGCCAGCAAACTCGGCGTAGCTCATATGTCCGTTCACGAAGCCGTCGAGCAGGTCACTGTGTTGGTCGAATTTGCGACGAGCTTCGTCGGCGATAAGCGGCAGGTTTTTCGTAATGAACTTGACCATGCGGCCATCTGGCTCATTTCCCAGCCGGATGTCATGAAACCCTAGCAAGTCTTTTTGTTTCGCAAGTGCGGCAATTTCGGCATCCGCGGAGGGCAGCAGCTGATTGTAAGTCTGGTGAATAATGACCCCGCAGCGTGAGAGCACGGCAAACGTGGCGTAAGGAATGCGCCGGGCGATGATGACTGGAACGGCATTTAGAGCCAGGCACTTTTGCAGTGCCTCCGTGATGTCGTCGTCCTGCGGGTATAGCCACACGCGAACGTTCTTACACTCGACACCGAGATAGCCAGCAGTCGGATGTCGTATCAGGAAATCGAGATTTTGGTTTCCGGATAATGTGCGGCGACCGATGTGTTGTGGGGGCTCTTCTTTCCGATACATAGCGCTGTCGTCATGCGAGGTCAGATCGAAGTACCGGCCGGAGAATTCCTCAAGAGGCCCGTCGAGCAGGGCTTTGTAGGTGGCGATTTCTAGCGTCTGGCCCAGTCGCTTCGGTAGGCTACCCGCATGCAGTTGCTGATAGACCGGCAGTTGCGCGTGGTACCTCTCGTCGAGCTTGGCTTGAGTGATATCGGCTGGGAAGTACCAAGTGACGCCGCCGTGCTCGTGTTCTCTGATCGTCCCCTCTTGGATTAGTCGATTTCGGACGGGGGTCAGGATGTGCGGGTCGATGCGCTGATTGTACGGGCCGCCATCGCCAATTTTCTGCTCAAGCGTTCGAGCGATAGCGACCCCGTGCGCCCTGAGGTTCACCAGCAGCCGCTTCTCTGCGAGGAGATCGCGGTCAGCGCGAGACAGTTTTGGCACGGCCTCAGCCAGGGTGAGGGGGTTTTATATAGATATAGAAGTAGCCCCAGTGGTTCTGCGCTGAGTCTAGCCGCGTGCAGAGGTGCTTCGCTACACTTTTCGGCTGATTATCTGTCCGTTGAGGTATACCCTTACGGTCATTTGGGTCAGGGCCTCAGGCGAGTCCGTTAGGATTGATTTTACTCAACGGACATGATATTCAACGGACACCACCCTAATGGACAACAGGGAGCCGTGCCCATGGCTGTGATCTTCTACGCTCGCGTTTCGACTGCTGAGCAGACAATCGAACACCAGCGCCAACAGGCGGAGGCGGCTGGCTTCAAAATAGACCGGATAGTTGCCGATCATGGCGTCTCGGGCATCACTACGTCTCTCGCAGACCGGCCAGAAGGAAGGCGCCTCTTCGACATTCTCCGCAGCGGGGACACGCTGGTCGTACGCTGGGTTGACCGTCTCGGTCGCAACTACGCAGATGTGTGCGATACCATTCGGCAGTTCATGCGACAGGGCGTCGTTATCCGAACGGTGATCAACGGTCTGACCTTCGACGGGGCGACGAGAGACCCCATGCAGCAGGCCGTCAGGGACGCCCTCATCGCTTTCATGGCAGCGACCGCGCAGGCAAATGCGGAGGCGATGAAGGAGGCGCAGCGCGGCGGAATAGCATTGGCTCGCTCGACGGAGGGCGAGATCAAGTACCGCGGCCGAAAGCCGAGCTTTAGCAAAGAGCAGTTCTCAATCGCCTGCGATATGTTGGACCTTTCAGCGGGCATCGGGGAAATCGTCAGCGCAACGGGCCTTAGCCGGCAAACGATCTACCGTATCCGCGACGACCGGGCGGCGGCGGCGGGTGCCTTGATGCGATGGCAAGGTTAGAAGGTGTGTTCAATGATTCCTCTCCGGCCGCTGCATTCCGGATCGGGCTAAACATCGCCTCGTTGTACTATGAAGGGATATGCAACTTAAGGCAGCGAAAAAACTGAGATTTGAGCCGAAAAAGGCGCGTGATTTCAACTAATTGCGGGTACTTCACTATTGAAGACCCCTAGTGTCAGGGAGCCTCAGGCGTCCGGGCTGCTTATGTGCCCTTAGGTGGGCACTGAGCGGTAGATTCGGAGCATCTCGCAGCCTCTAGGGCCCTCGTGACACCCAGCGAGGTAGAGGACCTGAAACTTGGGAGAATTCCTCAGTACTTCCAATACCCTGCGCTATGGCCACTATAGACCCGAGGATAGGCCCTAAGTAGCTTTACGGGAACTGCCCGGCTAAATTCCTCAGCGATCGCAACAGCCTGCGGGTCAGTCCCTATAGAGCCCGGTGCATTTAGCAGCCCACAGGGGTGCCGTGCGGCACCACCTCTGTCGTGCACTTCTCGAAAACACCCCTACGGCCCCCTTAGCGGCCACCAAGCCACCCAACATCAGCCAAAGGAGAACCACAATGGCGAAGCCCCCGCCGGAACGACCCCGCATGCCTGCCTATCCGCCGATGTCGAAGGAGGGATATGAGGCGCTGTGCACCTATCTCGACCAAGCCCAAGCTCATTGGGCGGACCCATCGAGGCCCAGGCCCGACCCCGCCTTACTTTGGGTTGGCCTGCCGCAGGGGTCCATCTTAGCGCTTACGCCGGAGCTAGGGATTCAGGTGAAAGACACCGGGCCCGAAGGCGTCCTCCGGAGTCCCCGGCATGTAGACCCCGAGACGGTAGTCGCAGCCCGCCTGCTACTCCTCCCAGGGGGCTCGTTCGGGCTGAACCGTAAGAACATGGATCAACCGAGCCGGAAGGATTACCCGCACCTCCGGTGGTGCATCGCTGGGCAGGACTACAAAGTGCCCTTGCTGCGCCTGATCGCTGACACCCAAGCTGGCTATCAGACCTCTGGCGGGGAGAACCACTACTACCTGCGGCGTGCGGACATACCCGACCGCGAGGCGCACCGGCCAAGCTCCGACCTTACCCTGGAAGGCAAGCCAACGAAGTCTCCCTACTTGGACCGTGATGACGCCATCGATCTCGCATGCCGGCTGCTCTGCCAGAATGCCGATAAGGTCGACTTCAATGTGACACCCGAGGAGCTACGTCGCCGTATAGCCCAGGCATTCGCTCTCCTCGACGGGCGCCCCCTGAAGCCCCCCTCCTAAAGACGCAATGAGGCGGGGACTGCGCAAGCGGATCGCCGACCCTAGGAGGCCACCACCAAGCACCCGGGATCAGTGCTCAATATGATCGACCTGATTCCGGGCAAGGTTGATACTACCCCCGGGCCCTCTTATGGGGGACGAGCAGTCGGTCCGGGGTAGTCTTCAGAGCACGCGCCAAGCGGGCCAGGACGATGATGGTGCAGTTACGGGTGCCACGCTCGACCTGACTGACATAGGTGCGGTCTAAGCCGGCCTCTAAGGCTAGATCCTCCTGGGACAGCCCGAGCCCCTTGCGGGCCTTCCGCACGGCCGCCGCCACCACGTCAACGATGCCTGTCTCGTCGTCCATCCATGGGAGAAGGCCGTCATGATGACTCCTGGTCTACGGACTATGAGTCCCATTTTTCCATTGAGGCATGAGGACTATCGTCTACAATTGCGACCGTCCTTTCAGGAGGGAATGCAAGAATGACAAGCACTGAGACCACGGCCCCGAGCGACCGCGAGCCCGAGCCCATCAAGGACCTTTTCGATATCCTTAGCTTCTACGCGACGCTCTGGGGATTTGTCGCGCTGAGCGTCTGGGCCGAGTGCGAGGCGATGGCAGCGCTGGGTGTCCCGGAGACGCCTCGGATAACGCTCGCGGGTGTCAGCGCGATTGCCCTGTTCATCTACGCTGGTGAGCGCCTCAAGAAGGACCAACGAGTGCATCGGTTCGTTGAGCAAATTCGTTATGTTGTGATCCTAGCCGCTGCGGCTTTGCTCGGGGCCTATCTTCACGCGAACCACAAAGACGATTCGTACGAGGGCGCCCTCCGTGATGGCGCCGTGCTGGCCTGCTCAAAGATGGCGGCCTGCAAAACGGCAGCAACGGAATATGCCAACACGCGTTAGGAGCTAAATCGATACTGGCTTGCGGGGACAAACTGGAGCATCTCTGCTCAATGTGACAAAGCCGCTTGTAACCCAAAGCGGACCAAACACTGCCCACGCGGGCTGAGCAGCAAACGGAAATCGAGGCCCGGCGTGAAAACCACACCGAGCCCCGTGCCCGCAACGGCTTGGGCGGCAAGCCGCCTCTAGGCTCGATGCATTTACAACTCTTCGCCGCCTTTGTCTTGAGCCTCATCAGACTGCCGCTTCGGCCAGACCGCGTCGATGGTCCGGTTTAGCATTTCGATCGCGCAGGGCTTATGCAACACGGGTCTGTCCTTGAATTGCTCCGGCACGCCACCCGAACCATAACCGCTCAGAAAAAAGAACGGGCGTCCCCGGGCCGCAATCGCCTCGGCAACTGGTTGAACATTGAAGCCCTGCAAATTGATGTCGAGAATGGCAAAATCGTATTGCTCGGTTTCAGCGAACGATCGCGCCTGATCCAGATGCCCCGCTTCGACGACAACCTTGTGTCCAAGCTCCTCGATCATCTCGACGAGCATCATGCGAATTATCGCTTCATCTTCGACCAGGAGTATCGATGCTGGACGGTCCACGGTGGGCTCTCAGTTGCCGGACACCGGCATTGAGCCGACATTCAAAAGCTGCGAGACGGCTGTTACGATTTGCGCGGGCGCAAAGGGCTTTCGAAGAAGGATGCTGTTCGGAACGCCTTGGATGGCCCACTCGTCCGCCGCAGCGTCTGTCATGTACACCACCGGGAAATTTGGATCGACTTCGCGGGCGGCGCGAGCGACGTCCCAACCATTAAACCGACCTAGCAAATTGATATCTGTGACGAGGGCGCTGTAGTGGGTCTGACGCCCTTTCAGCAGTGTAACCGCTTCCTCGCCCGTTCGCGCAGTCGCTGGCTCGAAGCCGCCCTCGTTCAACACGTCCGCGACCACACCTTGAACTGCTTCATCGTCCTCGACGACAAGTACAGTCGGTAATTCCACCAACTCCCCCTTCCAAACTCCCACTCTGCCTGGACGTTACAAAGTGGACAGAGGGAAAAAGTTCCGCAAGGGAACAGAAGATTATGTTGGCCCAGTCGATGGCGCCCGTTTTTTGTTCCCCTTGGCTTTCTGCCGCAGGAAACTCACCGAAATCTCCTCGCCGTTGACGCGGTCGAGCTGACAACGACGATAGGCAAGGCCCGTGCAGGACAGCAGCAAGAAGAACTCGGAAAGAGCCAAGCCTTCGATCGAAGTATCAACTTGAAGTGTCGCGTTGGCTTCTGACACATCCTTGATGGTGCATGAGCGCCGCCAAGTGCCGTCGATCGCCATCATATGCGCGGGGAGCGCATGCTCGAAGGTGACGCGTCGTCCCTCCTGTTCCGTTTCTTTTGTCATTGCCGGTACTCAGATCGTTTTCGTAGTCCTAATATGAAATCGACTAAGAGCTCGTAACCAAATTCGGGAAAAAAAAGCAAACACCGCCCCCGAACCGGAGCATCTCCGCAAAGTCTTAATTGCTTTCGGCCCACTTGAATGCTGTTGCGCCGACGACTCCCTAAGACTGCTCGCGGAATAGGTAAGCCCGCCACGCGGAAATTTATCGCGGGAACAAGTTGCAATTTGGGGTGTTAAGGGGCGTTGCTGGGGGAATCATCGTGCCGACCGCTGAGTACTATTTGAAGCAAGCCGAAATTGCGTCTCGGATGGCACTGTCAGAACCCGACTCTGAAAAAGCGAGGGCCATGCATATCCTCGCCTTGGACTATTTCGACAAGGCCTACCGTGCGCAGGTCCGAGAAGCGTCGCCACCTCATCCAACCAACTCGTCCAATATCATTCACTTGAGACGGCCATAACTTGACGGTTCGGCTGTCACCGCCTGACCCGAAGCAGTCCCCGGGACCGTTACGGTTTTTGTCGGCTAACGGTACCTTATGCGACCTCGATGGTGGGAAACTTGGCAATAGCGTTCGCCTTCGCCTTAATAGTCACGTCTCCGTAGCCCTCCGAGACATTGCGTGGCGCATGCCCCTGTATAGCATCTAGCACGCGCATCTCGACGCCTTGATCGATGCCGACCGTCTTGAAGCGGTGCCGCCAGCCGTGGCTAGGATCAACGTTCTTATCCTTCACCACCTCTCGCACGAATTCATTGACCTTGTTCCGCGCCGTTTTCACCGCGTTGCGCACGCCTAACTCACCGGCCTTGGGATCGATGAAGAGATGACCGCCCTTCGACTTCTCAAAGAATTCCAAGAAGCCTTCCTCAATGACCTGCCGATGGAGCACGACATCACGCGCTTCATCCGTCTTCACCGGCCCAGCCTCGGGCGTCACATGCAGCACCCAGAGCTTCCCCTCGCGCCGAATGTCCTCCTTGCGAATCTGGATCATCTCGCCCACGCGGGCTCCCGTGAAGGCACACAGCCAGGGCACCCACCGCTTGGCTGCCGCTAGCTTCGGGGCTTCCCGGCCGGGCACGAACTCGCGGGCATGCTTCAGGATGGCGGTAGCTTCCGAATCGTAAAACCCCTTGGACCGGAGCTTGCGGGACTTGCCGATCTTAATGGTGATCCCTTCGGCCGGATTGCTGGGCAGCCGACGATTGACCACCGCCCATCCAAACACCGTCTTCATCCCGGCGAGGTCGCTATCCTTCACCGTCTTCGGGCTCACACCGCTCTGCACGCGATAGTCCTTGAAGCGAACGATGTCTTCAGGCGTCACCCGGCTCGCAGTGTCATGCTTTAGGAATGTCACGAGGCGGCCCATCGAGTTGCGATAACTCTCATAGGTGCTCTGCTTGCGACCGGCCCGTTTCGCTTCCTCCCACCAATCCTCGACTAACCCGGTGAGGGAATTCTTGGAGGCGCCCCGCTTTTGCTTTTCCTTCGGTACATCTCCGGCCGTCTGCCATTCTGGGAAGCGAGCGGCTTTGGGGTCGGGCGAATAGTCTCCGCCAGCATTGCGGTGCCGGCTTGCGAAGGCGTCGCGCAGTGCGATCCAGAAGGCAGTGAGCAAGAGAGCGCGCGATTCGCTGGCCACTCGGCGGATGCCTTTGGTCAGCAAGAGGCGGTCTACAATGGGCCCGAGCGCCTTCTCTAACTTCTTGGCCTCACCATCACCGCCGACCCCCTCCCACATTTCCGTCACGGCCGCCCAGTGAGCTTCGTGTTCGTCGTGGCTCTCACTGTCCGGCGCCCAGCCGACACCGGGCGTGTGGACCATGGCAACACTCCGGGCGCGGTTCTCGCTATCCGCCCAAACGCGATAGAGTTCGCCTGCCAAGGCCGTGGCCTGCCGGTGGGTCAGATGCGCGGGAGCGTCACTCCGGAGCGACTTCCACACCGACTCTAGAAAGGCCGCAGCAGCCGCCTGACGAGTCTTTATTTCGCTGGGGTCTGTGGTGCGGAGCGAGAATCTAATCGTCTGTGCGCCCTCGCCCGGGGTCACAAACACGAAGCCATCACCGAGAGGAATGGCGAGCGTATTGCCTATCGCCTCGTCGCGAACGTCGGCTGGAATGCGCTGCACGAAAAGAGGAAAGCGAGACCCGTCCCGGCGCATCGGCCGAACAACCCTGAACAGCAATGTTACACCCCATTGTTACACAGTCGGGGCCAACGCAACACTCTGATTGGGCTTATCTATCTGGATTTGTTTGATATCCAGAACTGTATGGTGCCCAGGAAAGGACTCGAACCTTCACGGCCGTTAAGCCACTGGCACCTGAAGCCAGCGCGTCTACCAATTCCACCACCTGGGCATGCCGGTTAGGCACGGAGGCGGTTACTACGGTTCGGTGACGCGGTTGTCAATTCATGCTTGAACCCCGCTTCGGGATGCGGATTGCGCATCGCAAACCGGCCCGATACAAGCCTGACGAGACGCACTCTTCCCGCAGGATATGGACCCCAGGAATGGATCCCATGGCATCGAATCTGGACACGCTCGTCACGGTTTTCGGCGGATCGGGGTTTTTGGGCCGGAATGTCGTCCGCGCGCTGTGCCGGCGCGACTACCGGGTCCGGGTCGCGGTGCGGCGGCCGGAGCTGGCCGGGTACCTCCAGCCCTCCGGCAAGGTCGGGCAGGTCCACACCGTGCAGGCGAATGTCCGTTATCCGGCCTCGATTGAGGCGGCACTGCGTGATTCGCAGATCGTGATCAATCTGGTCGGCATCCTCGCCGAGGGTGGCGCGCAGAGTTTTGACGCCGTCCAGGCCAAGGGCGCCGAGACCGTCGCCAAGGCGGCCGCGGCCGCCGGGGCACAGCTGATCCATGTCTCGGCGATCGGCGCCGACGCGGAATCGCCCTCGCGCTATGCCAGGGCCAAGGCGGCCGGAGAAGCCGCGGTCCTGGCCGCGGTGCCGTCGGCGACGATCTTCCGCCCCTCCGTGATGTTCGGCCCCGAGGACCAATTCACCAACCGCTTCGCGGCGCTGGCGCGGATGTCGCCGGTGCTGCCGCTGATCGGCGGCGACACGAAGATGCAGCCGGTCTATGTCGGCGACGTCGCCACCGCGGTCGCGGATGCCGTCGACGGCAAGGCCAAGGCGGGCGCGACCTACGAGCTCGGCGGCCCGGAAGTCCTGACCATGCGCGAGATCATCGAGGCCATTCTCGCGATTGCCGATCGCAAGCCGATGCTGATGCCGCTGCCGTTTGGCCTCGCCCGCTTCAAGGCCAACTTCCTGCAATTCGCGCCGGGCGCGCTGAAGCTGACGCCGGACCAGGTCACGCTGCTCGCGCGCGACAATGTCGTGTCGGACGCGGCGAAGGCCGCTGGGCTAACGCTGGAAGGCCTCGGCATCGCGCCCGACTCGCTTGAAGCGATCGCCCCGCAATATCTCTGGCGTTTCCGCGCCGCCGGGCAATTCCAGCGCAAGAGCGCGTAACCATCCCCGCAGTCAATTGTTTGAAGTTCGGGGTTACCGCCCCAGTGCCAGCGCGATCAGGCCGAGGGTGCCGACGATCACGCGCCACCAGGCGAACACCACGAAGCCGTGGCGGGTGACGTATTCCAGGAACGTCTTCACCACGATGATGGCGGTGACGAACGACACCACGAAGCCGATCGCGACGATGCCCATGTGGTCCATCGTCATCTCGGAGCGGTTCTTGTAGAAATCGTAGGCGAACGCGCCGATCATGGTGGGAATGGCGAGGAAGAACGAGAACTCCGCCGCCGCGCGCTTATCGGCCCCGAGCAGCATGGCGGAGACAATGGTTGCGCCGGAGCGCGACACGCCCGGGATCATCGCCAGACACTGCGCGATACCGATGTAAAGATACATCAGCAGCGGAAACCGGGTGGCGTCATGCTCGCGCGCCTTGAGATCGAGCTTGTCGACCCAGAGCAGGATGGCGCCGCCGACGATCAGCGAGAAGCACACCACCCAGGGATTGAACAGCAGACTCTTGATGTATTTGCCGCCGACGAGACCGACGATGACGGCGGGAAGGAACGCCACCAGCACGCCGATCACGAAGCGGCGTGCATAGACGTCACCCGTGAACATCCCGATCGCGACGTCCCACAATTTCTTGAAGTACAACACGACGATCGCGAGGATCGCGCCGAGCTGGATCAGGACCGTAAACGAATCCCAGAACGCGCCTTCGCCGAGATGGAAAAAGCGCTCAGCAAGCAGCAAATGGCCGGTCGAGGACACGGGAAGGAACTCGGTCACACCCTCGATGATGCCGAGGATCACTGCCCGTATTGCATCTGACATATTTACGGTCCATTTCGGCTGGAAAAGCGGGGCTCTTCTCGCCCATCCGCTCCCTTGCTGCAATCGCAAAATGCGGCGTCGCGCCCTTGCTTCGCGGTTTTGAATGACTAGTGTGGCGCCGCACAAAACATTGATGGATTCTTAAGCACCATCACATAGTCAAAGGCTTCATGTTTACGCTGTTTCATCATCCGTTCTGTCCGCATTCGCGGTTCATCCGCCTGATCGCGGGAGAATACGGGCTTGAGCTGAAGCTGATCGAAGAGCGCAGCTGGGAGCGGCGCGAAGCATTTCTGCTGCTCAATGCGGCGGGCACGACGCCCGTCCTGGTGGACGACGAGCAGCCGCCGATCCCGGGCGCGGCGATCGTCGCCGAATATGTCGACGAGGCCTATGGCTCCGAGATGGGACTTAAGCGCCTGATGCCGGACACGATCGGCGAGCGCGTCGAGGTCCGCCGGCTGATGGCCTGGTTCAACGAAAAGTTTTTCGAGGAAGTCTCCCACCCGCTCGTCACCGAGCGCATCTACAAGCGCTTCATGAGCGAGGACAACGGCGGGGGCCCGCCCTCGGCCGACGTGATGCGCGCCGCCAAGGCAAACGTGCGCTATCATCTGGCCTATATCGGCTGGCTGGCGCAGACGCGTAATTTCCTCGCCGGCGACCGGCTCACCTACGCGGATCTCGCCGCCGCGGCGCACCTCTCGGCGATCGACTATCTGGGCGACGTGCCATGGAGCGAGGACGACGCGGCAAAGGCCTGGTACGCACGGGTGAAATCCCGCCCGTCGTTCCGTCCGCTGTTGAGCGAATGGCTGGCGGGCGTGCCGGCGTCGCGGACCTACGTGGACCTGGACTTCTGAACTCCGATCCGACCGAACTGAAGACGGCGCTGGCAAACGAAGCACGTGCGCTCGGCTTCGACTGCATCGGCATTACGGAGCCCGGCACGATCGAAAGCGCCGGAAAACACTTTCTCGAATTCATCGCATCCGGCGGCCATGGCGACATGGACTGGCTCGCCGCGCAGCCGGAGCGCCGGGTCGATCCCCGCGGGCTGTGGCAGGACGTGCGCAGCGTCATCATGCTCGGCGTCAATTACGGCCCCGACCAGGATCCGCTCGCGATCCTGCAACAGCGCACGCGCGCGGCGATCTCGGTCTATGCGCAGGGCGACGACTATCACGACCTCATCAAGAAGCGCCTGAAGGCACTGGCGCGATGGCTGGTCGCGACCGCAACTTGTGAGGTGAAGCCTTGCGAAGTGAAAGTATTCGTCGACACTGCGGCCGTGATGGAGAAACCGCTGGCGCAAGCCGCGCATCTGGGCTGGCAGGGCAAGCATACCAATCTGGTCTCGCGCGAATTCGGCTCATGGCTGTTTCTCGGCGCGATCTACACCACGCTGGAACTGCCGCGCGACGACGCCGAGATCGATCATTGCGGCTCGTGCCGGGCGTGCCTCGACATCTGCCCGACCGCGGCCTTTCCCGCGCCCTACAGGCTCGATGCGCGGCGCTGCATCTCGTATCTCACCATCGAGAACAAGGGCCCGATCCCGCGCGAATTTCGTAAAAGCATCGGCAACCGCATCTATGGTTGCGACGATTGCCTCGCCGCCTGTCCCTGGAACAAGTTCGCGCAGGAGGGCCGTGAGGCCAAGCTCGCCGCACGTGACGCTTTGCGCGCGCCAGGTCTTGCCGAGCTCGCACGGCTCGACGACGCTGCGTTTCGCGCGCTGTTCACCAAATCGCCGGTGAAACGCATCGGCCGCGACCGCTTTTTGCGCAACGTGCTGATCGCGATCGGCAACTCCGGTGATGCGGCACTGGCGGACGAGGCGCGGCGATTGCTGGAGGATGAGAGCGCGCTGGTACGCGGGGCTGCGGTATGGGCGCTGGGGCAGTTGGTGCCGCGGGATGAGTTCGAAACGATGAGAGCAACCGCCATAGCGCGCGAGCGTGATGACGGCGTGCGCGAGGAGTGGGAGCTCGCTTCCTAATCCTCGGTGTCATGCCCCGGCTTGACCGGGGCATCCAGTACGCCGCGGCCTATCGATTCAATCACGAGCGCCGCGGAGTACTGGATCGCCCGGTCAAGCCGGACGATGACACCGTTGTTGTGGTAAGAGCGCTTCGCGCCTCCTCACCACGAGGATTGAGCATCTTGATTTCCCCGCACGTTCCTCCAAGCTCGCGCGTCATGACAAACATGCCTTTCTTCACCCGCGACGGCGACACATTCCACCCGACGGAAGTCGCCAATGGGCCGTGGGATCCGACATCGCTGCACGGACGCGTCATCGTCGGCCTGCTCGGCTTCGCCATCGAGGAGCGCCATTCCGGTCCTGAATTCGTGCCGGCGCGGCTGACCGTCGATATGTTTCGGCTGCCCACCATCGACAAGCCGATCGAGGTGACGACACGGCTGGTGCGCGACGGGATGCGCATCCGCGTCGTGGAAGCAGAGTTCTTTTCCGGCGGCATCGGCATGGCGCGCGCCTCGTCCCAGCTGTTACGGCGAACGCAGAATCCCGACGGCAATGTCTGGTCGCCGCCGAACTGGGACGTGCCGAAGCCGGCCGACATTCCCAAGCCGACCGATCCCAGGCTCGGCATGAACGGCAAATGGACCACGCGACCGATCGTCGGTCACATGGGCTCGCTCGGGCCACGAAAGCTCTGGATGAGCGAGGTGCGCGAGCTGGTCGCGGGCGTGCCGATGACGCCGTTCGTCCATGTCGCCACCGGCGCGGACTTCGCCAGTCCGTTCGCGAACGCCGGCGACAAGGGGCTCGGCTACATCAACAGCGACGTCACGATCTATCTGCACCGCCTGCCGGTGACGAACTGGATCGGCTTCGAGGTGGTGAACCACCAGGCCACCGACGGTGTGGCGATCGGCGAATGCTGGCTCTATGACGAGCAGGGCCCGATCGGCACCGCCACTGTCGCGGCGCTGGCGCAGCGCAAGCCGATGGTAAATCCGTCGAAGCGGTAGGTGCGCAAGAACGACGGCTAACCCAAATGTCGCTTCATCTCCGGCCGCGCCTTGAGCTCCGCGCCCTGTCTGGCGACGATCTTCGCAATCCGTTCCGGCGCAAACTTCAAATCGACAAACGCCGGCGCGGTGTTGGCGACCTCGTGATAGCTGACGATCCTTCCGTCCCGGAGCGTCATGATCGCCACGCCCTCGAACATCGCCCGCGCGCCATCAGCCTCCGGCAAGATCGAGCGATAGCTGAACGTGTAGCGCGCATAGAGCGTGGTGCCGTTCGACACCGGGTCGTGCATGTCCCAGCGAAAGTCGGTCGCCGTGCGATAGAACCAGTCGTCGATCATCGCGGCGATCTTCTCGCGGCCGGCGAAGGCGCCATAGAACACGTCGTGATAGACGCCGTCCTCGGTGAAGAGATCCGCAAAGGCTTTTCCGTTGCGTTGTTCGACGGCGTCGCAGAAGGCGCGCAGCATGGCGGTGGTGGTCATCGGCGATTCTCCCCTCCCATTCTCAGTCATGCCCCGACCGGGGCATCCAGTACGCCGCGGCTTCTCGGCTTGAGCACGAGCGCCTCTGGAATACTGCATCGCCCGATCAAGTCGGGCGATGACACCGAGTGCTAGGTGACGATTTCACCCGATCTCGGCCACGGCGGCAAGAATGCGGGCGATGTCCTGCGGGCGCGAGAGGCGGTGATCGCCGTCCTGGATCATGGTCAGCACGACGTCGTCGGCCGGCAGGCGATGGGTCAGGGCGAACGCGTGCTGCCAGGGCACGTCAGGATCCTGCGCACCTTGCAGGATGCGGACGGGACAGCCGAGATCGATGGCGCTGCCGAGCAGGAGGTGGTTGCGTCCCTCCTCGATTAGATTCCGCGTGATCGGATAGGGCAAGCCGTCGCCATAGTTCGAGGGTCTCAGCCAGACGCCTTTGGTCTCGATTTCTTTCTTCACCGCGGCCGGAAAATTCTTCCACATCAGCTCCTCGGTGAAATCGGGCGCCGGCGCGATCAGCACCAGGCCCGCCAGCGAGGCTTTGGCTTGCAGTTTCTTTTGCCGCTTTTTGATCTCGCGCGCGAGCAGCAGCGCCATCCAGCCGCCCATGGACGAGCCGATCAGGATTTGCGGGCCGTCGCAGAACCGCTCGAATACCGCGACGCTTTCCTCGAGCCAGCGCCCGATGGTTCCGTCGACGAAATCGCCACCGGATTCGCCGTGGCCGGAATAATCGAACCGGACCACGGCGCGGCCGTGATCCCGGGCCCATTCGTCCAGCGCCACGGCCTTGCTGCCCTGCATGTCCGACTTGAAACCGCCGAGCCAGACCAGCCCAGGTCCTTGACTTGATTCTTGGGCCGCGCGGCGGCGCACCGCGATCCGGCGTGCGGACGGGCCTTCGCCCACATCGATGAAGTCGAGCACGGCATCGGGAATTGGGTGATTCATGGAACGTTTACTCTGGCTGTGCGGTTTGAGCTGTCCGGACGTGCTCCGCAGCGCAGCCGGACGTCGTCATTGGCCCTTTGGGACGCTTGCGGAACAGAAGCAAGGTGTCTATGTCCCTCTGCGTGCCCCGCCGTGGCCAAAATGCCTCGCATTTGAGGCTTTTTCGACCGCCGCACGAGCGATTGCTTGCCGGCAACCGTATCTTCCTGCAAAATAGCCGCCTCTTTTCATAACTTTGGAGAACCACCCATTCGCCGTCCAAATAAAGCCCCGCCCACTGCCGCCAAAGACGGGCCGCGCATCAATGACGATATTCGCAATGCGCAGATCCAGCTGATCGATCAGACCGGTGACAACAAGGGCACCATCGAGACCGTCGCGGCTATCCGCTTGGCCCAGGAAGCCGGCATGGATTTGGTCGAGATCTCGCCGAACGTCAGCCCTCCCGTCTGCAAGATCATGGACTACGGGAAGTATAAGTATTCCGCGCAGAAAAAAGCCGCCGAAGCCCGCAAGCGGCAGAAGATCGTCGAGATCAAGGAGATCAAGCTCCGCCCGATGATCGACGACCACGATTACGAAGTGAAGATGCGCGCCATGCAGCGGTTCTTCGAAGAAGGCGACAAGGTCAAGATCACCCTGCGCTATCGTGGCCGCGAAATGGCGCACCAGGAGATCGGCACCAAGCTGCTCGACAAGATCAAGACCGACGTCGCCGAGCTCGCCAAGGTGGAGCAGGACGCGCGGTTCGAGGGCCGTCAGGTCGTCATGGTGCTGGCGCCGCGCTGACGCTGGTTCTTTAGGCTGAAGAATTCAACGACCCGTCCGGATCTCCGGCGGGCCGGTTTGTTTTTTTGCCTCTCCCGCTTGCGCAAGAGAGAGCGCACCGTCCTCTGGAGGCGATAATTACGTCCTCGTCGCATGCCAGGTGCCGCTGCACTGATCGCCGGAGATGATACCCCTCCACGAACCGGCGCCGTTCACGCCAGCGAGGCGGCCGCCGCCGCTGGCATGGGAGGCCCCGACCGAGACCTGGACCGCGACGGTACCGCTGCGATTGACCCTGCCGGAGACCCGACCGCCGCCGGCGGACGACACTCGGCTGCCGGTGACGGTGAAGGGGACGCTGTAGCCCGAGCTGCAATTGCCGCGGGTGGTGGCGAAGGTGACGTTCCAGACGCCGTCATAGCCGCGGATGCGCGCATTGGCACTCGACGGAAACGCGGCCATGGCGAGCACGGCCAACAGCGCCAGGCAGCGCGGACGAGCGACATCAGTCAAGGACGACAGCGTTTGGGAAAAAGGGGGCATTCTGGTCCTGCTCCGGGTCACACGGCTCGGACATGAGGTTAGCAATTCCGGATAGTCGCCGGCTAGGTTCCACCGGTTCATCGTTGCCAATTCGCCCGTCCTCTGTCATAAGCCCAGCCTTCATTGCCCGGCTGATTAAGGGCTGCCGTGGCGGTGTCCGTGCGGGTTTCGCGCTTGTTCGTAAAACCTGAGCACAATCAACGCTCTAACGAGCATTTTGACGGCCAGCCGCCTTTGCGGGCGGATTTCTATGGCCATTAGGAGAGCCAAATGCCCAAGCTGAAGACCAAATCGGGCGCTAAAAAGCGCTTCAAGGTGACTGCCACCGGCAAAGTGATGTTCGCTCATCGCAGCAAGCGTCACGGCATGATCAAGCGGACGAAGAAGCAGATCCGGCAGCTGCGCGGCACCGCCGTGCTGTTCAAGACCGACGGCGACAACGTCAAGAAGTACTTCTTGCCGAACGCCTGATCGCGTCCACGATCATTGCCACCCGCGCCGCAGCTTTCGCGGCGATCCGAACATCAAGTCATCTTTCGAAGGATTTTTGTCATGGCTCGCGTCAAACGCGGTGTGACCGCCCACGCCAAGCACAAGAAAGTCTACAAGGCCGCCAAGGGTTTCCGCGGCCGCCGCAAGAACACGATCCGCACCGCCAAGCCGGCGGTCGAGAAGGCTCTCGTCTATGCCTTCCGTGATCGCAAGCGCAAGAAGCGGACGTTCCGCGCCCTCTGGATCCAGCGCATCAACGCCGCCGTGCGTCCGTTCGGCCTGACCTACAGCCGCTTTATCGATGGCATGGCCAAGTCCGGGATCACCGTGGACCGCAAGGTGCTGTCGGATCTCGCGATCAACGAGCCCGCGTCGTTCCAGGCGATCGCCGAGAAGGCCAAGGCCGCTCTGGCGGCCTGAGCTAGCGGCCGGCTCCGCCGGCCTTCAGCGCGCGTTGCGAGTAGCGCCGGGCGACCTCCGCCCGGCAGAATGCCGTGAACGACAGATACATGGTGCCGGATTTATTCCGGTACTTCCGGTCGCACACGCGCATCTCGCGTTGGTAAGCCTGTTTCCGCACCGTGTTGAGGCCGGGCATGAAGTCCGCCTCGCATTTCTTCTCGACGGCGGCGCCGAGCTGGACATCGCCGCTCGCGGTCAATTGGCAATCCTGAAACACCTTCATCGCGCTTTCGCAGCCCTTCTGGGCACCGATGGTGTCGACGACCTCGTCCAGCGTCATGGACTTCTCCATGCAGACCATGGCGCGCGCCGGGGTGCTCGCGACCAAGAGAACGACGGCGAGAGCAGCCAGACCGGATCTTGAGAGCATCGCGAAAGTCTCCTCGTATCCTCCTTGGTGCCAGCCTCCCGCGCGAGGTTCAACCCAGCCGCTCGTCAGCCCGAATGACCGGCTTTTCGCTTGACGTTACGGCCTTCGGGCGGCGACAACCCAGCCGAATTTGGCAGCAGGGATTTGACCGTGTCCGACCTCGCAATGCTCGAAACATCCATCCTCGACCAGATCGCCGCCGCCGGCGACGAGGCCGCCCTCGAAGCGGTGCGCGTCGCAGCCCTCGGCAAGAAGGGTTCGATCTCGGCGCTGCTTGCCACGCTCGGAAAAATGTCCCCGGACGAGCGCAAGACGCAAGGCGCCGCGATCAACCAGGCCAAGGACAAGGTCACCGAGGCGCTCGCCGCGCGGCGCGACGTCTTGAAATCGGCGGCGCTCGACGCGCGGCTTGCGTCGGAAACCATCGACGTCACCCTGCCGCTGCGCGATGCGCCCGCCGAGGCCGGCCGCATCCATCCGCTGAGCCAGGTCTGGGACGAGCTGACCACGATCTTCGCCGACATGGGATTCTCGGTTGCCGAAGGCCCCGATATCGAAACCGACGACTACAACTTCACCAAGCTGAATTTTCCGGAAGGCCATCCCGCGCGCGAGATGCACGACACGTTCTTCTTCCACCCGAAGGAGGACGGCTCCCGCATGCTGTTGCGCACCCACACCTCGCCGGTGCAGGTGCGCACCATGCTGAGCCAGAAGCCGCCGATCCGCGTGATCTGCCCGGGCCGCACCTATCGCATCGATTCGGACGCGACCCACACGCCGCAATTCCACCAGGTCGAAGGCCTCGTCATCGACAAGCACTCCCATCTCGGCCATCTCAAATGGATCCTGCACGAGTTCTGCAAGGCGTTCTTCGAGGTGGACCACATCAACATGCGCTTTCGGCCCTCGTTCTTCCCGTTCACGGAGCCGTCGCTGGAAGTCGACATCCAGTGCCGCCGCGACAAGGGCGAGATCCGCTTCGGCGAGGGCGAGGACTGGCTCGAGATTCTCGGCTGCGGCATGGTGCATCCGAACGTGCTGCGCGCCTGCGGCATCGATCCCGACGAGTACCAGGGCTTTGCCTGGGGCATGGGCATCGACCGCATCGCCATGCTGAAATACGGCATCGCCGATTTGCGCCAGCTGTTCGACAGCGACGTCCGCTGGCTGTCCCATTACGGCTTCAAGCCGCTCGAAGTACCGACCCTCGCGGGAGGGCTGAGCTCGTGAAATTCACTCTCTCCTGGCTGAAGGAACATCTCGACACCGACGAGCCCTTGGACAAGCTCGCCGAGAAGCTCACCATGATCGGGCTCGAGGTCGAGAACATCGAGGACAAGGCGAAGGCGCTGAAGCCTTTCACCATCGCGAAGGTGATATCCGCCGAGCAGCATCCGAATGCGGATCGGCTGCGCGTCTGCATGGTCGACACCGGTGATGGCGGCGCACCCGTGCAGGTGGTGTGCGGCGCGCCGAATGCGCGTGCGGGTCTCGTCAGCGTGTTCTCCCCGCCCGGCACCTATATTCCCGGCAAGGACATCACGCTCGGTGTCGGCACCATCCGCGGCGTCGAGAGCCGCGGCATGCTGTGCTCGGCGGCTGAGTTGCAGATTTCCAACGACCATGACGGCATCATGGAATTGCCCGCGGATGCGCCGATCGGCGCTGCCTACGCCGCATGGGCCGGCCTCGGCGATCCCGTAGTCGAGATCAACCTGACGCCGAACCGGCAGGACTGCACCGGCGTGCACGGCATCGCGCGCGACCTTGCCGCCGCCGACATGGGCAAGTTCAAGGACCCCACAATCAAGCCGATCAAGGGCGAATTCCCCTGCCCGGTGAAGGTCACGGTCGAGGACGCGGCGCTGTGCCCAGGCTTCGCGCTGCGGCTCGTGCGTGGCGTGAAGAACGGGCCGTCGCCGGAATGGCTGCAGAAGCGACTGACCGCCATCGGGCTGCGCCCGATCAACGCGCTGGTCGACATCACCAACTTCATGACCTACGACCGCGCACGGCCATTGCACGTGTTCGACGCGAAGAAAGTGAAGGGCAATCTCGTGGTGCGCCGCGCCCGCGACGGCGAGACGCTGCTCGCGCTTGACGGCCGCAGCTACAATCTCGATCCCGCGATTTGCGTCATCGCGGACGAGCACGGCGTCGAATCGCTCGCCGGCATCATGGGCGGCGAGGCCTCGGGCTGCGACGAGACTACCACCGACGTGCTGATCGAATCGGCGCTTTGGAACGAGATCAACATCGCCCAGACCGGCCGCAAGCTCGGCATCAATTCGGACGCGCGCTACCGCTTCGAGCGCGGTGTCGATCCGGCTTTCATGGTGCCGGGGCTGGAGCTCGCGACAAAACTCGTGCTGGAGATGTGCGGCGGCACGCCATCCGAGAACGTCGTGGTCGGCAAGAGCTTCGGCGACGACCGCGTGATCGATTTTCCGGTGACCGAGGTCAAGCGCCTCTCGGGCATCGAGGTACCGATGCCGGAGATCAAGCGCATCCTGACTCATCTCGGCTTCATGATGGCGGGCCCGGGGCCCGTCGTGAAGGTCGCGGTGCCGTCATGGCGGACCGACGTGCACGGCAAGGCCGACATCGTCGAGGAAGTCGTCCGCATCTACGGCGTCGACAAGGTGCCGATGACGCCGTTCGAGCGCGGCGAGGACGCACGCAAATCCGTGCTGACCCCGCTCCAGCTCCGCACCCGCCGCGCCAGGCGCGCGCTGGCGAGCCGCGGCATCATCGAAGCGGTGACCTGGTCCTTCATCACCAAGTCAGCCGCAGAGCTGTTCGGCGGTGGCCAGCGCGAACTCGAGGTCGCCAACCCGATCGCGTCGGATTTGTCCGACATGCGTCCGACCCTGTTGGCCGGCCTGATCGCGGCGGCGCAGGCCAATGCCGATCGCGGCTTGAGCGATGTCGCGCTATTCGAGGTCGGGCAGGTGTTCAAGGGCGATCGCCCGCAGGATCAGTTCATGGCGGCAAGCGGCCTCCGCCGCGGCTTTGCGTCGTCGCAAGGTCTGGGACGACACTGGTCGGGTTCGGCGCAGGCTGACGTGTTCGATGCCAAGGCCGATGCGCTCGCGGTACTCGCCGCCGCCGGCGCACCAATGCAGGCCCTTCAGATCGTCGCGGGCGGCCCGTCCTGGCTGCATCCCGGGCGCTCCGGTACGATCCAGATCGGGCCGCAAAACGTGCTCGGCTATTTCGGCGAGATGAATCCGCGCGCGCTCGAGGCGCTCGGTGCCGGCGGCCCGCTGATGGTGTTCGAGGTGATCCTCGACCGCATCCCCGAGGCGAAGAAAAAGCCGACCCGTGCCAAGCCCGTGATCGAGCTGTCGGCATTCCAGCCTGTGTCGCGTGACTTCGCCTTTATCGTCGACCGCACCGTGAAGGGCGGCGACATCGTGCGCGCGGCTCAGAGCGTCGACAAGAAGCTGATCACCGCTGTGAACGTGTTCGACGTCTACGAAGGTAAGGGCATCGACGACGGCAAGAAGTCGATCGCGATCGCGGTGACGATTCAGCCGCGCGAAAAGACCCTGACCGACCAGGAGATCGAGGCCGTCGCCGCGAAAATCGTGGCGGAGGTGACGAAGAAGACCGGCGGCACTTTGAGAGCATGATCATGCTCGAGAATCATAGAGCATGAATCTCACTGACTTTCTTCCAAAGGACGTCAGCCTCACCATTGCGATGGCGCTCTGCGCCGTCGCTTTCGTTTCGGGCACCGCGCGCGGCTTCTCCGGCTTCGGCTCGGCGCTGATCTTCATGCCGTTGGCGAGCAGCATCGCGGCGCCGCGTCTGGTTGCCGCGCTGCTCCTCGTGATCGATTTCGTCGCGGCCGCGCCGCTGCTGCCTGACGCCTGGCGCAAGGCCGACCGCAAGGCCACCGCCGTGATCGTGCTGGGCGCGCTGGTCGGCGTGCCCGTCGGCACCTATTTCCTCAGCGTGCTCGAACCCGTTACGACGCGGTGGATCATCTCCTGCTTCGTCGCCGCGCTGTTGCTCTTGCTGCTGTCGGGCTGGCGCTATCGCGGCAAGGACCACGCGTGGCTCTCGGTCGGCATCGGCAGCCTCTCCGGCTTCTGTAGCGGCCTCGCCCAGACCGGCGGCCCGCCGATCGTCGGCTACTGGCTCGGCCGCCCGGTCGCATCGATCGTCGCGCGCGCCAACATCTTGCTGTTCTTCGGCGCGTCGGATTTCTTCTCGATGATCAGTTACGCGACCACAGGCCTGATCTCACGCGAATCGCTTGTGCTATCGCTCATCGTCGGGCCGGTCTATGCGATCGGCGTCGCCTTCGGTGCGTCGCTGTTCGGCCGTGCCAGCGAGAAAGTGTTTCGCGCCATCTGCTACGCGCTGATCGCGCTCGCGGTGATCGCGGGACTGCCGCTGCTGGACGGGGTGTTACGGTAAGTCTCTCCGCGAGTCGTCCTGGCGAAAGCCAGGACCCATTACCCCAGCGTTTGTACCGCGAGCTGGCCACCAAAAGTCTTCGCCAAACGACTTCTGGGGTCATGGGTCCTGGATCTGCGCTGCGCTTGTCCAGGTCAATTGCCTATTGCCGCGGCGCTCGCCGCTTCTTCGTGGACTGCGTCGGGACATCGGCCGGCTCGTCCTTGAGCGCGCCGATCTTGCGCAAGGCCGCGTCCGCGGCGCGCTCGCCGCTTTCCCAGGCGCCGTCGACGGTGCCCCAGAGCGTCTCGTGCGTGGCTTCGCCGGCGAGGAACATGTTGCCGATCGGCTCGGTCAGGATTTTTCGCGAGAACTGACCGCCGGGCGAGGCCGCCGACATCGCACCCATCACGAACGGCGAGGCATTCCAGCGCGTCACGCTGGCTTTCTGCACGGCTGCGGCGACTTCGCTGCCGAACAGCTTCGTGATCCATTCTCTGGCGAAGGCCGTCATCGCCTTCTCGCCTTGCTGGGTGAGATCACGGCCGAACGAGCCGCCGACATCGATCGAGCACAGCGAGGAGCCGCCGATATTGGCGAACATCAGCGCCGTGCGCGTCGAGTTGCTCTGCTCGATCAGGATGTCGTCGCGCGACAGGCCGAGCGGATTGCCCGGTAGCTGCAGCACGATGTGATCGTAGCTCCCGAGCGTGAGCTTTGATGCGGCATCGAGCGTGCGCTTCGGAATGTCAGGCCCGAACTTGATCGCGCCCGAGGTCAGGACATTAGTCGAGACCGTAATGATGGCCGCGCGGGCGGCGATCCTGCCGGCCTGTGTCTCCACGCTGACGTCGCGATTGCTCCAGACGATCCGGCTCGCCGGTGTCGACAGTGCGACCGGCGCCTGCTCACCCAGTTTGGTGATCAGGGTCCCCAGGCCCTGGCGGCAGGCGATCGCGGCGTTGCGATCCTGTGCACGCGCCTTGTCGATCACAGACAGCTCCTTCAGGTCCTTGCCGGCGAAGCTCGCACCCAACATGAACTCGGCCGCCCCGGCCCAGTCGCCGAGATCCTTCGGCAGCACCGAGGCGCAGGCGGTATCGAGCTTGCCGCGCGCGGCCTCGTCGATGGCGCGGTTGGCCCGGACCAACGCCGCCAGGAACTCCTCGGTCTCGCCGGCCCGTGCGTTGCGGCGGCCGATGCGCATCTTCTGGCCTGAGGGCGCCGGCAGAACGTCGAGCCCGGCACTGCGCGCCAGCCGGATCATCGGATTGGTGTCGGGATTGTGCATCCAGCGCGCGCCGCGATCGAACGGCGTGTCGAAGGTGGTCGTATCCGTGATGCAGCGGCCGCCGATCTGCGACGCAGCCTCCACCACCACGACCTTGCGATTGGCCGCCATGATACGCCGCGCCGCGGCAATTCCCGCCGCGCCCGCGCCGATCACGACAATGTCAGCCTCGCGCGGCAGGGTCGCGGCGGTTGCGCGCAGGACCGGCATCGCGGCAAGGCCCGCCGACGCCGATAGGAAGCTGCGGCGCGTGATTGTCATGTCATGGTTTCCGGAGACTTGCGGCAAACGGGAACAGCTAGCGAACCTTGCCGTATCTGATGTTGCGCGGCAACCATCATGGTGAATCAATCGTGCTTGATGTCACAAATCGATGAACCGAATTGCAACACGTTCCGACCATGGTAGAGAAGAGAAAAAGACGGCCGGAAAAGGCCGTGGGGGAGTTTTGAAATGGGGACGGTCCTGGACTCAGTCGGCAAGCTGATTGCCGCGTACCTCTCGAAGGAGGTGCCGGGCTATGAGCCGTTCACGCCGAGCGACCCGGAGCATCTGCGCGGCGTCATCGAGCCCGGCGACGTGCTGCTGGTCGAGGGCAACAACCGCATCTCGGGCATCATCAAATATCTGACGCAGTCGACCTGGTCCCACGGCGCACTCTATGTCGGCCCGATCGAGGGTGCGGAAGAGCCCGACGGCGAGCCGCACGTGCTGATCGAGGCCAATATCGGCGAAGGCGTCACCTCCGCGCCGCTGTCGAAATATTTTCCCTATCACACCCGCGTCTGCCGCCCGGTCGGGCTGTCCTATGAGGACCGCACCACGGTCTGCCGCTATGCAATCAACCGCATCGGCTTCGGCTACGACACCAAGAACATCGTCGACCTGATGCGCTTTCTGTTTCCGCTGCCGATCCCGCAGCGCTGGCGGCGGCGCATGATCTCGATCGGCTCGGGCGATCCCACCAAGATCATCTGCTCGGCCCTGATCGCGCAAGCGTTCGACGCCGTGCGTTACCCGATCCTGCCCAAGATCACCAAGGCCGGCAGCCGTGCTGCCCGCCGCGAGATCCTGCACATCCGCGATTCCTCGCTCTACATGCCCCGCGACTTCGACATCTCGCCCTATTTCGAAGTCGTCAAACCCACCATCGTGCACGGCTTCGACTACACCGCCTTGCACTGGGCCGACAAGCAGAAGCCGCTCGAGGAGGTAGCCGGCACCTTCGGTGTGTTTCCAGAAACGTTCCGTGCGCCGCCGCTCGTTCCTGAAACGATTGACGAAGAGGCGCCGATTCCGGCTGAAGAAGTGAGCGCGCACCCAGCGGAGACGGTCGATCGCGTCACCGTCTCGGAGCGCTTCCGGCGGCTGAAGAAGCTGGCCATGGACCGCCCAAGGCGGCGCGGTCGGGCGCGCGAACGGGCGGCGTAGCCGTCGCTCCACTATCGTCATTGCGAGCGCAGCGAAGCAATCCAGGTCTCTGCCTGAGCAGTCTGGATTGCTTCGTCGCTACGCTCCTCACAATGACGGCGATCTACCGCTCCGCCCGCCCAATCACCGCCATCAGCTCCGCGATCTTCTCGCGCTGGTCCGCCTTGTCGCCGCTCGCGATCGCATGCTCGACGCAATGGGCGACGTGATCTTTCAGAACCTCTTCCTCGACCCGGCGCAGCGCGGCGCGCACCGCCGAGATCTGCGTGACGATGTCGATGCAATAGCGGTCTTCCTCGACCATTTTCGAGAGGCCGCGAACCTGCCCCTCGATCCGGCCGAGACGTTTTCCGACAGATGCCTTGATGTCCTTGCGCATGCGGACTATATACCCCCCCAGGGTATGACTTGCAAGGCCGGAGCGTGGCAATGAACGACGCCGAACTCGAGCACCGTCACAACGCGGAAACACGTTCCGGATGCGGCTGTGGCAGCAAAGCTCCGCCGCTCGCCAAGCCCGCGGCCTCCTCCTGCTGCGGCGGGCACGGCGATCACGCGCATGACCACGGCGCCGCGGCAACAGTCCGCGATCCCGTCTGCGGCATGACGGTCGATCCTGCGACCTCAAAACACCGGTTCGACCATCACGGCGAGACCTTCCATTTCTGCTCGGCCGGCTGCCGCACCAAATTCGCTGCCGACCCCGCAAAATATCTCGCCAAGGAGAAGACACCCCAACCCGAGATGCCCGCAGGCACGATCTACACCTGCCCGATGCATCCGCAGATCCGCCAGGCCGGACCCGGCACCTGCCCGATCTGCGGCATGGCGCTGGAGCCGGAAGTGGCGAGCCTGGAGACCGGTCCCAATCCCGAGCTTGCCGACATGACGCGGCGGTTCTGGATCGGCGGCGCGCTGGCTTTGCCGGCCGTCGTGCTGGAGATGGGCGGCCATCTCGCGGGCCCGCACAATTGGATCGATGCGACGCTGTCGAATCGGATCCAGCTCGTCTTTGCAACGCCAGTGGTGCTGTGGGCCGGCTGGCCGTTCTTCGTCCGCGGCTGGCAGTCGCTGCTGACGCGCAACCTCAACATGTTCACGCTGATCGCGATGGGTACCGGCGTTGCCTATGTCTACAGCCTGATCGGCACCATCGCGCCGCAGATTTTCCCGGCCACCTTCCGCGGCCATGAAGGCGCGGTCGCGGTTTATTTCGAGGCCGCGGCGGTCATCACCGTGCTGGTGCTGCTCGGGCAGGTGCTGGAGCTGCGCGCACGCGACGCGACCTCAGGTGCGATCAAGGCGCTGCTGCAGCTCGCTCCGAAGACCGCGCGCCGCGTCGATGCCGACGGTAGCGAGCATGAGGTCGAAATCGACGCCCTTCATGCCGGTGACAGCCTGCGCGTGCGGCCGGGCGAAAAAGTGCCGGTCGACGGCGTCATTCTGGAAGGCCGCTCCTCGCTCGACGAGTCGCTGGTAACAGGCGAATCCATGCCGGTCACCAAGGAGACGGGCGCGAAGGTGATCGCCGGCACGCTCAACCAGTCCGGCAGCTTCATCATGCGCGCCGAGAAGGTCGGGCGTGAGACGCTGCTGTCGCAGATCGTGCAGATGGTCGCGGACGCGCAGCGCTCGCGCGCGCCGATCCAGCGTCTCGCCGACCAGGTCGCGGGCTGGTTCGTGCCGGCGGTGATCGCCGTTGCCGTCATCGCGTTCGCAGCCTGGGCCTGGTTCGGACCGGAGCCGCGGCTGGCCTTCGGCCTCGTCGCCGCCGTCAGCGTGCTGATCATCGCCTGCCCCTGCGCGCTTGGCCTGGCGACTCCGATGTCGATCATGGTCGGCGTCGGCCGCGGCGCGCAGGCAGGCGTGCTGATCAAGAACGCCGAGGCGTTGGAACGGATGGAGAAGATCGACACACTGGTGGTCGACAAGACCGGCACGCTGACCGAGGGCAAGCCGAAGGTGGTCGCGATCGTGCCGGCGGCCGGCTTTGCGGAAGATGACATCCTCCGCTTGGCCGCCAGCGTGGAGCGCGCCAGCGAGCATCCTCTGGCCGACGCGATCATGCGCGCGGCGAAGGAGAAGCAGCTCGCGCTGGGCCAGGTCGAGCAATTCGATTCGCCGACAGGCAAGGGCGCCACCGGCAAGGTCGACGCCAAAACCATCGTGCTCGGCAATGCCAAATATCTGATGTCGATCGGCATCGACACCAAAACGCTCGATGGCGAGGCCGAACGGCTGCGCGGCGATGGCGCGACCGTGATCAACATGGCCGTCGACGGCCGGCTCGCCGGCCTGTTCGCGATCGCCGATCCGGTCAAGGCTTCCACGCCGGAGGCGCTGAAGGCACTCGCGGCCGAAGGCATCAAGGTCATCATGCTGACCGGCGACAACCGCACCACGGCGGAGGCTGTCGCGCGCAGGCTCGGCATCGCCGATGTCGAGGCCGAGGTGCTGCCGGATCAGAAGAGCGCGGTGGTGACAAAGCTGCAGAAGGCCGGCCGCAGCGTCGCGATGGCTGGCGACGGCGTCAACGACGCGCCAGCGCTGGCCGCAGCCGAAGTCGGCATCGCCATGGGCACCGGCACGGACGTGGCGATGGAGAGCGCCGGCGTCACCTTGCTGAAGGGCGATCTGACCGGCATCGTGCGTGCGCGAAAACTGTCGCAGGCGACGATGAGCAACATCCGGCAAAACCTGTTCTTTGCCTTCATCTACAACGCCGCAGGCATTCCGATCGCGGCCGGAATCCTTTATCCAACGTTCGGCGTGCTGCTGTCGCCGATCATCGCCGCGGCCGCGATGGCGCTGTCCTCGGTCAGCGTCGTTGGAAACGCGCTGCGGCTACGGGCAACGCGGCTGTGAGCGAGCGCCTTCTCTCTCGCACCGTTCACGAAACGCGGTAAGATGCGCGTAGCCTGGACGAAGCGGAGCCGACGAAGGCACGCCAGCACGCGCACCGGCATGAGTAGATTTGCCGCGCAGGCGGTGGGTTCCCCTCTCCCCTTGTGGGAAAGGGTGGCTCGCCGCGAAGCGGCGAGACGGGTGAGGGGTATGTCTCCGCGACTACTTTCCTTCGAGCTTGCGGAGAGAGACCCCTCATCCGGCGCTTCGCGCCACCTTCTCCCGCAAGGGGGAGAAGGGAAGGGCGTTCCGCTTGCGGATTTAAGCCGCCTTCGCCGCGCTCCCACCCGGCAATCCCGCCCGAGCGAGGCCGCCGTAGAGCTGCTCGTTCGGCATCTCCTCGCGCAGGATCCTGCGCACCGTGATCAGCTTCTCCAAATCGATGCCGGTCGCAAAGCCCTTGCTCTCGCACAGGAACACGAGATCGTCGAACACGACATTGCCGGTCGCACCGGGGGCGAAGGGGCAGCCACCGAGGCCGCCGAGCGAGCCGTCGAGGATCCGCGCGCCTTCGTCGAGCGCCGCGGCCGCGTTCGCGATGCCCATGCCGCGGGTATCGTGGAGATGGATGCAGATCGGCTTCGACCCTGCGAGCTTCACCGCGGCGCGCGTCAGCTCCGCCACCTGCTTCGGCCCGGCATAGCCCACGGTGTCGGCGATGCCGACGAAATCGACACCGGCTTCGAGGCATTTGTCGACCAGCCGCAGCACTTCTGCAGGGTCGACCGCCCCGGTGATCGAGCAGCCCAGCGCCATCGAGATCGCCGCGTTGACGAGCGGCTTGTGGCTGGTGGCATCGCGCATCTCGCACAGGCGTTTCAGATTGACGATGGCGGACTCGCGCGAACGGTGCGCATTGGCCTGGCTGTGCTCTTCCGTCGCCGAGATCACGGAGGCGATTTCGCCGACGCCGGATTCCAGCGCCTCGTTCACGCCGCGTTCGTTGAGCGCAAGCGCGATGCCATGCGCGCCGGACAATGAAGCGACGGTCGCGACGACATCACGAACATCGACGAATTGCGGAAAAGTCTTCGCCGGCAGGAACGAGCCGACCTCGAAATGCCGCACGCCGGCGGCATATTCCTCGCGCACCCAGCGTTGCTTGGCGTCGGTCGACGGAATTTTCTTCACGAGCTGGAGCCCGTCGCGCAGGCCGACTTCGCGCAGGCTGACGCGCCCTGAGGGGTAAATCTCCTGAATCCGGCTCATCCGCGCCTCCCTGTTGTTTTTGACGTGACATCTTCATTTTCATGGTCGATCTCGGCGCGAACGGCCGCAGTGTCGGCGCCGAGCGGCGCGACCTTCAGGCCTTCGCCGATATGGCTGCCGTTCCATTCGATCGGCAGCGCCGGCACCCGGAACGGCTTGCCGTCGGCGGTGACATTGTTGACGAGCCCGCCCGGCCGCAGCACATGCGGATCGGTGAAGAGATCGTCGGGCCGGTTGATCGGCGAAAAGCAGATGTTGAGCGCATCCAGCCTCTGCGACAGTTTTGCCACGTCCCACTGCCTGATGATCCCGGCCGCGCGCGGAATGATCCGCCCGCGCGCCAGGATGCGATCGGTCGTGGTGCGCAAGGCGGGATCATCGAGGAATTCAGTCAGCCCGAACTCGCGGCAAAAGCTCTGCCAATGGCCTTCGGTGACGACGCCGATGAAGATGCGCTCGCCGCCGGCGGTCTCGAAGATGTCATAGATTGGCCAGGCATGCTCGCGCTCCGGCATCGAGCGCGGCTTGTTGCCGGTCATCTCGTATTCGACCATGTGCTGGGCAACCAGGAACAGGCAGTTCTCGAACAGGCCGATGCGGATGTCGGCGCCGTCGCGTTTTCCTCTGCGCTTCTGATAGAGCGCCGCGAGGATCGCGATCACACCGAACATGCCGCCCATGATGTCGTTGGCGGACGAGCCGACGCGCTGAGGCTTTTCGCTGGTGCCGGTCATGGCGGCGAGGCCCGCCATCATCTGCACCACCTCGTCGAGCGCGGGGCGGTGCTCGTAGGGACCGGAGAGGAATCCCTTGTGGCCGGCAATGATCAGACCCGGATGCCGGCGGCGCAATTCGTCCGCGCCAAGCCCCTGCTTACCGAGCTGGCCGTCGCGAAAATTCTCAAGGAACACGTCGGCGGTCGCCAGCAGCCGGTGCATGGTGTCGCGATCCTCAGTCTTCTCGAAATCCAGCACCACGCTGCGCTTGCCGCGGTTGAACAATGGGAAAAAGGCGGTCCCCATGCCCCCCAAGCTCCGGGTCTTGTCGCCCGCAGGCGGCTCGACCTTGATCACGTCGGCTCCGAGCTGCGCCAGGATCATGCCGCAGGTCGGGCCCATGACCATGTGGGTCATCTCGACCACGCGCACGCCTGCAAGCGGCAATCCGTCCGCCGATTCTTCCATCGCCATATGCGCCTGTTCCTTTGCCGCGCTGGTTCCGCTTGTTGTCAAGCGGGTTGGTGGAGCAACGGTCTTGCCGAATTCATCGTGGCTTCGTTGATGCCAGCGGTCAATCCGGCCATAAGCGGTGCCGGCGATCTCCCTTGCCGAAGTGGCCCGGGGTGTCTACCTCTCGCGGGTGATTTCGTGAGAGGAACTCCCATGCTGGATGCCGCCGTCAAGGCGCTGTCACAAATGATCTCGCCGCCGATGCGCTCGATCCTGTGGCGGTCGATCGGCGTCGCACTGGTGCTGATCATCGTGCTGGCGATCGGCTTGCAGCGGCTGCTGAGCTGGTTTGCCACCTATGGCGAGGCGTGGCTGGAAGGCCTGCTCGGTCCGGGTTGGCACTCATCGCTCGAGGTGTTGTCCTGGATCATTTCGATCGCCGCGGGCCTCGGCGTCGTGTTCGGGGCTGTGTTCCTGATGCCCGCGATCACCTCGCTGGTCGCGAGCGTGTTCGTCGACGACGTCGCCGACATCGTCGAGCGCGAGCACTATCCGGCGGAGCGGCCGGGGATCGCGCTGCCGTTCAGCCAGGCGATCTACGAGGGCGTCAAGACCGCGCTGCTGACGATCCTGGTCTATCTGGTCGCGTTGCCGCTGGTGCTTTTCGCCGGCGCCGGTTTCCTGGTCTTCTTCCTCGCCACGGCCTGGCTGCTCGGCCGCGAATATTTCGAGCTCGCGGCGATGCGGTTTCGCTCGCCGGAGGAAGCCAAGGCGATGCGGCGCGACAATGCCGTCACCATCTTCACCGCGGGCCTGTTCATCGCAGCCTTCGTCTCGATCCCGATCGTCAATCTGGCGACGCCGATCTTCGCCATGGCCTTCATGGTTCACATGCACAAGCGGCTGTCAGGTCCGCGGCCCGAGCTGATCGAGCCGGCGCGGCAGATGCGGTAGGTCAAGCGGACTTGGCGGCGCGGCGCGCTCATACGACGCCCCCTCGTAGAGGCGCTCTGCGTCCTGCTTATCTTGATTTTGCTCTCCGCCGCCGTAAGGTACGCAGCATGATTTTCATGTCCACATTCTTCCCGCTGATCTGAGCGACCAAGTCGTTCCGGCGTATCGCGCCAATCAGATCAAGACGGCTGCGCTGACGCGGTGGCCGAACGGAGAAATGTGCAATGCCCAAAACCGAGCGCATCGGCGTGACCTCTCATCGGGTCCTAAACTTCATCGACGACGGTTTCATCAAGATCGAGAACGCTTTCAGCACGCACCTTTCGGAACAATGCAGGGACGAATTGTGGGCGGATATTGGTCTATCGCCACACGAGCCCGAAAGCTGGACCCAGCCGGTCATTCGGGTGGGATCCAAGACCTCGCCACCATTCATTGAAGCCGCCAACAGGCCGATCCTGCACGAAGCCTATGACCAACTCGCGGGTGACCGCCGCTGGATCGCGCCCAATGCGCTCGGAACTTTTCCGGTCCGCTTTCCCTCACCGGAATCCCCTGGTGATGTTGGCTGGCATGTGGACATGAGTTTCGGCTTCGATAATCCGGATTTCATGCAGTGGCGCCTCAATGTGAAGAGCAGCGGACGCGCATTGCTGATGCTCTTCCTGTTCTCGGGCGTAGGCCCTGAGGATGCGCCAACGAAGATACGGAAAGGTTCGCACGCCACCATCGCCCGGGAGCTGCTGCCCTATGGCGATGCAGGCGCAACGCTGGAGCAGATCTCTGCCAACGGTTACGCTTCTACGGAAGATTGCGACGTTGAACTGGCAATCGGTGCGGCAGGGACCGTTTATCTCTGCCATCCATTCCTGGTTCACGCCGCGCAACCTCACCGGGGGAAGCGCCCGCGTTTCATGGCACAGCCGCCGCTGCTGCCAACAGGCGAGTTCGACCCGGCGTTGCCACCCTCGCCGGTTCAGATCGCCATCCGTCGGGCTTGTGGTCTGACGTTATAGTCAGAGCCAACCCGGACCGTCGCTCGGCGCGTGGGTCGTCTGGATCCTGAACCTACGTCAGGGGCACTCCGCATCTGCGCAACAGCATCCTGGCGAAGCCGAACGGCGCCGGCGTGAACGGGCCGGGCGGGGCACGGGTGACTAGGGCGACGACGCCGAGCGCCGCCATCGCGACCCAGAAGCACAGCCAGAAGCCGTCGATATAGGCGAGCACATTGGCCTCGCGCTGGACGAGGCCGGCGAGCGTACCGACCGCGCGTGCCTGTGCCGAGCCGGCACCATGGGCCGCAAAATGGTCGGCGAGCTGTTTCAGCATGCGGACCACGTCGACGTCGCCGACACCGAGATTCTGGCCGAGATAGAAGGAATGGATCTGCTCGCGGACGCGCAGCCACGTCCCCATCAACGCGACGCCGATCTCGGCGCCACCGAGCCGCATGATCTGGATATAGGCGGCAAACGAGGTCGCACGGCTCGGATCGGAGTTGGACAGCAGCGTGATGATCAGCGGCAGCAAGGTCAGCGACTGCCCGATCGCCTGGAGCAGCACGATGCCCGCGAAATCCTCGCGCGCCCAATCATGGCTGAGCTGCGTGCCCCAGAGATTGGCGGCGGCGAAACAGGCAAATCCCACGACCACCACCGTGCGCGTATCGAAATGCCGCAGCAGCCAGATCGAGAGCGGCACCAGCACGAACATTGGCAAGGCGCCACAGGTGAGCAGCAGCAAGCCACTCTGCTCCGGCCTGAGCAGGGCGATGGTGGCGAGGAAATTCGGCACCAGCGACGCGTTGGAGAGGCTGGTCAGCGTGTAGAGCAGGATCAGGACCAGCCCCAGGCCGATATTGCGCGAGAACAAGACGTTCACATGCGCCCAGGGCTGCCGCACCAGGGACTCGTTGACGAGGAAGCCCGCGACCAGCACCGCGCCGGCAATGATCAACGCCATCACAGTCCCCGACCCCAGCCAGTCCAGACGGTTGCCCTGGTCGAGCCCGGCATAGATCATCGAGACGCCGGCGCCGAGCAGCAGCATGCCGCCCCAATCGGCGTCGCGCAGCAAAGCGCGATTCACCGGCTCGTTCGGCGTGCCCCAATAGACCATCAGGCCCATCAGCGGCGCGATCAGGACGCTCTGCCAGTACAGCCATTGCCAGCCGAGATGGTCGACATAGAAGCCGACCAGCGAGCTCGATGTATCGAGCGCGAAGCCGACGCGGATCGAATAGATCGAGATCGCCGGAAGCCACCAGCGGATCGGTAAATTGCGGAACACGATCATCAGCGTCGCCGGCACGAAGGTGCCGAGCAGGAGGCCATGCACGACGCTGAGCGCGAGCAATGTCGGATAGTCGTGCACGAACGGGATGATCAGCGAGACCGCGGCATAGACGAGGCTGGGGATACCCAGCACGCGACGCAGGCCGAATACGGTGGCAAGCCAGGCCACCGCGGGCGCGATGAAGATCTGCGAGCCGATGCCCGCCGTGGAGAGCCATGCGCCCTCGTCGAACGAGAGCGAGAACGCGCCGCGCAGGTCCGGCAGGCCAATCGTGGTCAGCCGGCTGTCAAAATTGGCGAGGAACGAGCCGAGCAGCACCGCCGCCACCGCAAACAGCGGCTGCGGGGCGACGCCGCCGCGCGAGAGCGGTCCGCGACTGGAATCGTCATTTTCCGCCATTGCCGGCCTTGGTGTCGATGCTGGTGACGACCGACATGCCCGGCACCAGCCGCGCCAGCAGCGGCTGGTTGTCGTCGAACTGGATGCGCACGGGAATGCGCTGCACGACCTTGGTGAAATTGCCGGTTGCGTTGTCCGGCGGCAGCAGCGCGACCTGCGCGCCGGTCGCGGGCGCAATGCGCTCGACCCGGCCGCGCAGCTTCTCGCGCGGGAAACTGTCGACGGTGATCTCGACCGGCTGACCCGGTGCGACGTGGGTAAGCTGGGTCTCCTTGTAATTCGCGATCACATAGACCTTCGGCAACGGCACGACGTTGATGAGGTTGGTGCCGATGTTGACGTAGTCGCCGGGCTGGACCTGTCGCTCGCCGACGACGCCATCGAACGGCGCGGATATCTTGGTGTAGCCGAGCTTTAGCTTCGCGCTCGCCAGCGTCGCCTTGGTCGCTTCTAGATCGGCCGCGCGCTGCTTCCTGGTGCCTTGCAGGACTTCGAGCTGGTGCTGCTGGGCCGCGATCACGGCGCGGCTCGCGCGCACGTCGGCCTGCGCCTTGGCATAGCCTGCGACCGCCTGTTCGAAGCGCTGCCGCGTACCGGATTCGGTCTGCGACAGCGACTGCTGACGCTCCTGCTCCTGCCGCGCCTCGACCTCCACGGCTTCGGCCGAGAGCCGCGCGGCTTGCGCCTGCGCGATCGTCGCATATTGCAGCTCGATCTGGTTCGCCAGATTGTCGAGCACGGCCTGCGCAGCGGCGACCGCCGCTTCGGCCTGGGCGACTTGCGTCTCATAGTCGGCAGGATCGATCTGGATCAGGAGATCGCCGGCCTTGACGCGCTGGAAGTCGGTGACCCCGACGGTCAGCACTTCGCCGGAGACGCGACTGGCGAGCCGCGTCAGCTCGGCGCGCACATAGGCGTCGTTGGTGGTCTGGACCACCGAATTGCCGACCCATTCGTCGAAGCGCTGCGTTGCAAGCGCGACGAAGCCGAGCGCGACGATCACCGCGAACAGCGGAATCGCGAGCCGGCTCCAGAGCGAACTCGCCGGTGGCTGCGTTGGCTTCGGTGGCGGCGCCGGTGTAGCAGGAGGTGGCGATGGCGAGATTTGTTCCTGCTGACTCACGCTAGACTCCAAACCACTTTCCCGAACGCTATTTTCAGACCGTCTTTTCCGGCCACCGGCAGAGATCGTTGATCAGGCAAACCTCGCAGCGCGGCTTGCGCGCGAGGCAAGTATAGCGGCCATGCAGGATCAGCCAATGATGGGCATGCAGCATGAACTCGGCCGGGATCACCTTTTCGAGACCAAGCTCGACCTCCAGCGGCGTCTTGCCGGGCGCAAGTCCGGTCCGGTTGCCGACGCGGAAGACATGCGTGTCGACCGCCATGGTGTGCTCGCCGAAGGCCATGTTGAGCACGACATTGGCGGTCTTGCGCCCGGCGCCGGGCAACGACTCGATCCCGGCGCGCGTGCGCGGCACCTCGCCGCCGAACTCGCTGAGCACCTTTGCCGACAGCGCGATCACGTTTTTCGCCTTGGTGCGGTAGAGGCCGATGGTCTTGATGTACTCGCGCAGGCGTTCCTCGCCGAGGTCGAGCATCTTCTGCGGCGTGTCGGCGATCGCAAACAGCGCACGCGTCGCCTTGTTGACGCCGGCGTCAGTCGCCTGTGCCGACAGCACCACGGCGACCAGCAGCGTGAAGGGATTGACGTGCTCGAGCTCCCCCTTTGGCTCCGGGTTGGCCTTGCGGAAACGGCTGAAGACCTCGTGGACCTCGGGCGGCGTCCAGGGTTTCGTGGCCTTGAGGGATTTCTTGCCGGTGGCCTTAGGCTTCGCGGCGGCCGCCTTCGCCTTTTTCTTCGGCACGGACGTTTTGCGGGGGGCCGGCTTGCGGGTGATTTTCGCCATGATCGGGATATACTGAGGGACGATGAGCACAGGCAATGAAATTGAGCGCGAACGATCTGCAAGCGAGGCTGAGCCTCAGATCTTTTCCGCGCGCCTGACGCCGCACCGCTCGCTGAACCGCACCGGCTTCCTCGCCGTGATGCTGTTCCTGAGCGCCGTCAGCTTCGTCACCGGCCTCGTCTTCCTGATGATGGGCGCCTGGCCGGTGTTCGGCTTTTTCGGCCTCGACGTGCTGGTGATCTGGTGGGCTTTCAAGGCCAATTTCCGTGCGGCGCGGGCCAGCGAGGAGATCGTGGTCACGCCATCTGAATTGCGCGTGCGGCGCGTCAGCCAGCATGGCCAGGTCGTCGAATGGACCTTCAATCCGCTCTGGGTTCGACTCGACATGGAAATCGACGAGGATTTTGGCATCCAGCATCTCTATCTGATCTCGCGAGGTCACCAGATCCAGATCGCCCGCTTCCTGGGGCCCGACGAAAAGGCAAGTTTTTACAAGGGTTTGGTTGAGGCCTTAAATGCCGCCAGGCGCGGTCCGACCTACAATCCGGTGACCTGATTTGCGGATCGGAAATCGGGTGGTTTCGCACCCCGCCCTCTCCTACATTTCCAGGCATGATGACACTCGCGATACATGACCAGCGCCTGGCCGGGCCGGGCTCCCAGAACGCCGCGATGCGCGACTATGATTCCGTGCGCCGGGCGATCGCCTTCATCTCCGAAAAATGGCGCACGCAGCCGACCATCGAGGCGATGGCGGATGCGGCCGGCGTCACCCCGGACGAGCTGCACCATCTGTTCCGCCGCTGGGCCTCGATCACGCCGAAGGCCTTCATGCAGGCGCTCACGCTCGATCACGCCAAGGGCCTGCTACGGGACTCCGCGAGCATCCTCGATGCGGCACTCGACTCCGGGCTTTCGGGTCCGGGCCGGCTGCACGATCTCTTCGTCACCCATGAGGCGATGTCGCCGGGCGAATGGAAGAACGGCGGCGCCGGCCTCACCTTGCGCTACGGCTTCCATCACTCACCGTTCGGCACCGCGATCGTGATCGCGACCGATCGCGGATTGTCGGGACTCGCTTTCGCCGATCCCGGTGAGGAACAGGTGGCGCTTGCCGACATGACGCGGCGATGGCGGAACGCAACTTACGTCGAGGATCACGAAGGTACCGCACCATTGGCGCAGCGCATCTTCGACACAAAACTCTGGCGGCCGGACCAGCCGCTGCGCGTGGTGATGATCGGTACCGATTTCGAGGTGCGGGTGTGGGAGACCTTGCTGAAGATCCCGATGGGCCGCGCGGTGTCCTATTCGGACATCGCCTGCAACATCAACAGCCCGAAAGCGTCACGCGCCGTAGGCGCCGCCGTCGGCAAGAACCCGGTGTCCTTCGTCGTGCCCTGCCACCGCGCGCTCGGCAAGAGCGGCACGCTCACCGGCTACCACTGGGGCATCACTCGCAAGCAGGCGATGCTGGGCTGGGAGGCCGGGCAGCTGGGGCTGCAGTAAGAGTTGCCACGCGTAAACTGCCCCACTTAGTCGTCCTGGCGAAAGCCAGGACGACACCGAGTGCTTGGCGGGACTCAGTCGCGCGCGAACGTCTTTAACCCGCCAGATCCAGCTTCGATGCCACCGTCGAATCCGCATTGAGCCGGTAGATGATCGGCACGCCGGTGGCGAGCTCGCGCTTCAAAATGCCTTCGGGCGAGAGCTTTTCCAGCACCATGATCAGCGCGCGCAGCGAATTGCCGTGAGCCGCGACCAATGTGCGCTTGCCGTTGAGCACGCCGGGCAGGATCTCCTGCACGTAATACGGCAGCGCGCGCGCCAGCGTGTCCTTCAGGCTTTCGCCACCGGGCGGCGGCACGTCGTAGGAGCGGCGCCAGATCAGCACCTGGTCCTCGCCCCATTTCTTGCGGGCGTCATCCTTGTTGAGACCGGAGAGATCGCCATAGTCGCGCTCGTTCAGCGCGAGGTTCTTCGTCGTCGACAGGCCCTTCTGGTCGAGCTCGCCGAGAATGAGATCGAGCGTGTGCTGTGCGCGCGTCAAGACCGAGGTGTATGCAACGTCGAACACGAGACCCTGCGCCTTCAGCTTGCGGCCGGCTTCCGAGGCTTCCTTGACGCCGAGCTCGGTGAGATCAGGATCCTTCCAGCCCGTGAAGAGGTTCTTCAGATTCCATTCGCTCTGGCCGTGCCGCACCAGCACGAGAAGACGTTCGCTCATCGACTGCTTTTCCGTTTCGTTCGTTGTTTAAGCATGATCTTGTCGGAAAACCGCTTCACACTTTTCCGGATCATGCTTCGTTCAGATGTCGGACAGGCCGAGTACGTCGGCCATGGAGTAGTGCCCCGGCTTCTTGCCATGCGCCCAGAGCGCGGCTTTCAGCGCGCCGTGGGCGAACAGCATGCGATCCTCCGCGTGATGCGACAGCGTCAGGCGCTCGAACGCGCCGAGGAAGCTCACGCTGTGATCGCCGGCCGCGGTGCCGCCGCGCAACGACGCAAAGCCGATGTCGCCGGGCTTGCGTGCGCCGGTGATGCCGTCGCGGCCGCGGTCTGCATGCTCGTCGAGCGCGATGCCGCGGCCGCTAGCTGCGGCCTGGCCCAGCATCAGTGCCGTGCCCGAGGGCGCGTCGATCTTCATGCGGTGATGGGTCTCGACGATCTCGATGTCGAAGCTCTCGTCGAGCGCCTTGGCGACTCGCTTGACCACAGCGGCAAGCAGATTGACACCCAGGCTCATATTGCCGGACTGCACCACGACGGCGCGGTTGGTGACGCTCTTGATCACGGCGTTGTCGGAGCCCGACAGGCCGGTCGTTCCGACTACGTGCACGAGGCCGCGCTCGGCGGCGATCGCGACATTGGCGAGGGTCGCCGCGGGCACGGTGAAATCCAGAATGCCGTCGGCGTCCTTCGACATCGCCCAGAGATCGCCGGAGAGTTTGATGCCATTGGCCGGCAGACCTGCCAGCACGCCGGCATCCTTGCCGAGCAGCTCCGAGCCCGGCGCCTCCAGCGCGCCGGCCAGCACCGCGCCTTTGGTCTCGGCAATCGCCCGCGTCAGCGCCCGGCCCATCCGGCCGCCGGCTCCAGCAACGATCAAGCGCATATCGGACATGGTGCGATCCTCTCACGGCCGTTGTAGCGGGGGGATGCAGTTCCGGCAACCGAGGGGGATTAGGGGCAGGTCGCCTGCGGCCATCCTTCGAGACGCCCGCCTGTGGCGGCCCTCAGGATGAGGTCGCGTCTTGCGGCAAGATATCAGACCCTCATGGTGAGGAGCCCGCAAGGCGGCGTTCCGGACGATGCTCTGCATCGCCGGGCGAACCATGCAGGCCGAGCATTTCGACAAGAGTAATAAGAGGAGTTCGCGCCTCAGCCGTCTGACGGCTGCGGGCCGTCATAGCCCTCGACGATGATGAGGTCGGCGACGGAGTGCGGCTGGCGCACCTTGATGTTGGCCTGGTATTCCGGCGAGTTGTAGCAGGCGATCGCGGTCTCGTAGTCCGGGAATTCGATCACGACATTGCGGGTGCGGCTGGCGCCTTCGACGGTGGTGAACTTGCCGGCGCGGACGACGAAGCGGCCACCCCATTTCTTGAAGATCGGACCATTGGCGACGGCATAGGGCCTGTAGCCCTCGTCACTGCTCACGTCGACGCGTCCGATCCAGTAGCCTTTTGCCATTGTTCTTCTCCCTGTGTTGTTAGTTAGCCGAGCGCTTGCGCGATCTCGGCCTGGATGGCCTCGGCGATCGCCCTGGAGTCCGTGGCTTCCACCACCGGCCGCCCGACCACGAGATAATCCGCGCCGGCCGCAATCGCGCGGCCCGGCGTCATGATGCGTTTCTGGTCGCCGCTCGCGGCGCCCGCCGGCCGGATGCCGGGGGTGACGAGGCTCATCTGGTGGCCGACGATCTTGCGCAAGGCTCCGACTTCCTCGGGCGACGATACCAGCCCGTCGATGCCGAGCACCTGCGCCTGCTGCGCGCGCGCTTCGACGAGCTCGGAGACGCCGAGCCGGAAGCCTGCCGCGTGCAGATCGTCCTCGTTGTAGGACGTCAGAACAGTGACGGCGAGGATCTTCAGGTTCGAGCTGCCGCGACCTTCGACGGCACCCTTCATGGTCTGCGGATAAGCGTGCACGGTGAGGAAGGTCGCGCCGAGCCTTGTGATGCTGTCGACGCCCTGCGCCACGGTGTTGCCGATGTCGTGCAGCTTGAGATCGAGAAAGACCTTCTTGCCCTGATCGGCGAGCTTGCCGACCAGCGGCAAGCCGCCGGCATAAGCGAGCCGATAGCCGATCTTGTAGAAGGTGACGCTGTCGCCGAGCCGGTTGACCATAGCTTCCGCGGCATCAACGCTGGGCAGATCGAGCGCGACGATCAGGCGGTCTTTCGGGGCAATCTCGGCTGGCGTCATGTCACCTCACATCATGCGTTGGGAAACGTCGATCAACTGCCGCACCAGTTCCTTCAACGCGGCGATATCGCCCTCGTGCTTCAGCCTGTCCATATCGTCATAGGCCTGGTCGGCAAAGGCGAGCGTCAGCTGGCTGGCAATCACATTGGCGTGGCAGGAGGTCAGGATCAGCCGCAACGCCTGCAGCGCGCGAGCCGCGCCAAGCCGGCTCTGCGATGCGCCGGCGAGCGCGAAGACGCGGTTGCGGAACACCTCGCCGCGCGGCTCGTGCAGCTCATGCACGCGGCTGACCCAGTCGATCGCGTTCTTCAGCAGCGGCGGCACCGAGGCGTTGTATTCGGGCGAGACGATCAACACGCCATGATGCGCGCCGATCATGCGCTTGAGATTGATCGCGTGCTTGGGCACACCGGATTTGGCCTGCAGGTCGCCGTCATAAATCGGCAGCGGAAAGTCGCCGAGCGAGATCCGGGTGACGTCGACACCGGCCTGATCGAATGCATAGGCAGCGACCGCTGCCAGCTTCGCATTGTGCGAGCCGGTGCGCAGGGAGCCGGGAATGATCAGAATTTTCGGTGCGGACATCCGCTTCCATGCGTTCGGCGAAACGAGACCGCCACGCAAACAGGAATGCCGGCGGAATTAGTCCTTGCGATACACCCAGACGCGGGCCGGCGGAAGGTTCATCCAGATCCGTTCGGAGGCCTCTGTGGACACGCCGGGCAGCGATTTCGGAATCGGCGGCACCACCGCATAGGTGAACTGGACGAAGGGCGCACCGGGGGCCAAGGCCGTGAAGGCGTCGCGGATGAGCCGCAGCCGCGTCAGCATCGGTTTTGTGACCAGCGGCAGGCCGGAGACAACCGCAGAGGCCGGCGCGCTCAGCACATTCCACAGCGTGTCGCGCAGGCGATAGGCGTCGCCCTGCACCACCTTGGCTTGCGGATAGCGGTCGCGCAGCAGGGCGCAGAAGCCCGGATTGTATTCGACGAGGACGAGACGTTTCTGATCGACGCCGCGCTCGACCAGGGCCGAGGTGATGGCGCCGGTGCCGGGCCCAAGCTCGACCACCGGTGCGTCCGAATTGACGTCGACGTAATGGGCCATGGTCCGGGCCAGCAGCTTGCCCGACGGCATCACCGCACCCATGTGCAGGGGCTTTTCGATCCATGACCGGAGAAAACGCACCTCGTCATCGAGACGGGGCTTCTTCAACGCACGCGCGGACGATGGCAATGGCATGTCGGGACCGGCCGGGACCGCGGGACCGCGGCGTGTCAGAAAATGGTCATAAAGACGTATAGGCCGAAAGCGGCACGGTCAAGACGCGTCAACTCGCCCGATTACCGAAGAAATCCTTGACCTTGGTGAAGAAACCCTCGGATTCCGGCTGGGTGTTGCCGGAGGAGAGTTTGTCGAACTCGGCCAGCAATTCCTGCTGCTTTTTGGTGAGATTTTGCGGGGTCTCGACCACGACCTGAACGTACATGTCGCCCATCTGGCGCGAGCGCAGCACCGGCATGCCTTTTGATGCGATGCGGAATCGACGGCTGGACTGGGTCCCCGCAGGGACCTTCACCTTGGTCTTGCCCTTCTCGATGGTCGGCACCTCGAACTCGCCGCCAAGCGCCGCCGTCACCATCGAGATCGGCACGCGGCAATGCAGATCGGCGCCGTCGCGCTGGAAGAACTGGTGCTGGGCCAGCGACAGGAAGATGTAGAGGTCGCCGGGCGGGCCGCCGCGGACCCCGGCCTCGCCCTCGCCGGCAAGCCTGATCCTGGTGCCGTCCTCGACTCCAGGGGGAATGTTGACCGACAGCGTCCGCTCGCGGGTGACGCGCCCCTGACCCGAGCAGGACGGGCAGGCGTCCTCGATCATCTGGCCGCGGCCTTGGCAGCCCGGACAGGTTCGCTCCAGCGTGAAGAAGCCCTGCGACTGCCGTACGCGTCCGGCGCCGCCGCAGGTCGAGCAGGTCTTCGGCTTGGTACCGGCCTTGGCTCCGATGCCCGAGCAGGCTTCGCAAGTGACCGAGACCGGGATCTCGATCTGCGCGGTCTTGCCGCCAAAAGCTTCCTCGAGCGTGATTTCCATGTTGTAGCGCAGGTCGGCGCCGCGCTCGCGGCCGCCACGGCCCCCGCGCTGTCCGGCCATGCCGAACAAATCTTCGAAAATGTCGGAAAAGGAGGAGGCGAAGCCCGCGCCGAAACCGGCGCCGCCACCGCCGCCCTGCTCGAAGGCGGCATGGCCGTAACGGTCATAGGCGGCGCGCTTGTCCTTGTCTTTCAGGACCTCGTAGGCCTCGTTGATTTCCTTGAACTTGACTTCGCTGGTGTTGTCCCCGGGATTACGGTCGGGGTGAAACTTCATCGCCAGCTTGCGGAACGACGATTTCAGCGCGGAATCGTCGGCATCGCGTTCGACTTCGAGGGTTTCGTAGTAGCAGCGCTTGGTGGACGTGGACATGATGAGCTCGGTCTATCCGATCGCGATTCAAGTCGGAGCGAAGCAACGTCGCCATGCAGCGATATAAGCACCCTTCCGCCTCGCGGCAGAGGATTGCACGGCAGTGTTCAGAATAACGGCTGGGAATTGATCGATCGTAACGGCCCCGATTTTATCAGTGCCGATTTTATCAGTGCCTTGGCTTGTCGAGCCCGACACGATGGCCTCCCCCGCGAGGGAGGAGGCCGTTGGCGTGTGGAGGGTCCAAGCCGTCCGCATCATCACCCTCGCGGGGTTCAGGCGGACTTCTTGTTGGTCTTGTCGTCGTCGACTTCGGTGAATTCCGCGTCGACGACGTCGTCCTTGGCCGCATCCTTCTTGGCGTCGGCCTCGGCCTGCTGCTTGTACATGGCCTCGCCGAGCTTCATCGAAGCCTGGGCCAGCGTTTGGGTCTTGGCCTTGATCGCTTCGGCATCGTCGCCCTTCAGCGCTTCCTTGAGGTCGCTGACGGCATCCTCGATGGCGCGGCGCTCGGTCTCGGCGACCTTCGAACCGTGCTCGGCCAGTGCCTTCTCAGTCGAATGCACCAGTCCATCCGCGTCGTTCTTGGCAGTCACGGCCTCGCGGCGCTTCTTGTCCGCCTCGGCATTGGCCTCGGCGTCCTTGACCATCTTCTCGATGTCGGCTTCCGACAGACCGCCGGAGGCCTGGATGCGGATCTGCTGCTCCTTGGACGTGGCCTTGTCCTTGGCCGAGACGTTGACGATACCGTTGGCGTCGATGTCGAAGGTCACCTCGATCTGCGGCATGCCGCGCGGGGCCGGCGGAATGCCCATCAGGTCGAACTGGCCGAGCATCTTGTTGTCGGCCGCCATTTCACGCTCGCCCTGGAAGACGCGGATGGTGACCGCGTTCTGGCTGTCCTCGGCGGTCGAGAACACCTGGCTCTTCTTGGTCGGGATCGTGGTGTTGCGGTCGATGATGCGGGTGAACACGCCGCCCAGAGTCTCGATGCCCAGCGACAGCGGGGTCACGTCGAGCAGCAGCACGTCCTTGACGTCGCCCTGAAGCACGCCGGCCTGGATCGCGGCGCCGATCGCCACGACTTCGTCTGGGTTGACGCCCTTGTGCGGCTCCTTGCCGAACAGCTGCTTCACGACTTCCTGGACCTTCGGCATGCGCGACATGCCGCCGACCAGCACCACTTCGCCGATCTCGGCGGCGGTGAGGCCGGCATCCTTCAGCGCCTTGCGGCAGGGCTCGACGGTCTTCTGAACGAGGTCATCGACCAGCGCCTCGAACTTGGCGCGGGTGAGCTTCATCGTCAGATGCTTCGGGCCGGTCTGGTCCGCGGTGATGAAGGGCAGGTTGATCTCGGTCTGCGTCGTCGACGACAGCTCGATCTTGGCCTTTTCGGCGGCTTCCTTCAGGCGCTGCAACGCGAGCTTGTCGTTGCGCAGGTTGATGCCCTGCTCCTTCTGGAATTCGTCGGCGAGATAGCCGACCAGGCGCATGTCGAAGTCTTCGCCGCCGAGGAAGGTGTCGCCGTTGGTCGACTTCACCTCGAACACGCCGTCGCCGATTTCGAGAATCGAGATATCGAACGTGCCGCCGCCGAGATCGTACACGGCGATCGTGCCGGCCTTGGTCTTGTCGAGGCCGTAGGCGAGCGCGGCCGCGGTCGGCTCGTTGATGATGCGCAGCACTTCAAGGCCCGCGATCTTGCCGGCGTCCTTGGTCGCCTGGCGCTGGGCGTCGTTGAAGTAGGCGGGCACGGTGATGACGGCCTGGTCGACCTTCTGGCCGAGATGGGCTTCCGCGGTCTCCTTCATCTTCTGCAGGATGAACGCCGAGACCTGCGAGGGCGAGTAGGTCTGGCCGTCGGCCTCGACCCAGGCGTCGCCGTTGGAAGCCTTAACAATCTTGTACGGAACGAGCTTCTTGTCCTTCTCGACCATCGGGTCGTCGTAGCGGCGGCCGATCAAGCGCTTCACTGCGAAGAACGTGCGCTCGGGATTGGTGACGGCCTGGCGCTTGGCCGGCTGGCCGACGAGGCGCTCACCGTCGTCCGTCACGGCGACGATCGAAGGCGTCGTGCGCATGCCTTCGGAATTCTCGATGACTTTGGCGTTCTTGCCATCCATTACGGCGACGCACGAATTCGTGGTGCCGAGGTCGATCCCGATGACCTTTCCCATGGTCCTGTATCCTTGTTTTTGCGGCAGGCTGGCTGGGCCCAGAAGGCACCCGAACCGAAACCCCCTAAGATCAAACATTCGCGATATTGCGATGGTTGGGGGTCATATAGGAGGGGGGGAGGTGCCTGCAAGGACCGAACGCAAGTTTCGGCCGTGAAAACATTGGGTTTTGGAAGAACATATCCGGGCTGCACCGCCCTTGCGGGTGAGGAATTATTAACAGGTCCGCGATTGGCCGGCATCCGCTACCGCATCCCGCCCCGCCCTGTTGCGGCCAGACCAAAACCGTTAAAAGGCGGGCAGCCGGCCGGGCTCGTCCTCGGGCTGCCTCGCGCGACAAAGCGGCCGGCTGGCCACCATCGAACGGCCTCAATGTGAACCAATCAGAGTGCCCATGAAGCTGATCCGCCCCCTCGCCGCGCTCGCCCTCCTCGTCGCCTCTACGCTTCCGGCTCTGGCCGCCGACGCCGTTTTCCCACCCGGCTTGCGCCTCGGCATGGTGCCATTGGTCGGCCTCAGCACGGCCAAGACCTTTCCCGGCTTCGAGAGCGAGGACGGCAACGTCAAGGTGCTGATCACGGAGCTGCCGCCGGCCGCCTATGGCGAGGTCGTGAGCGCCTTCAACTCCAACCCGGCCGGCACCAACGGCGTCAAGCAGGACAAGATCGAGACGCCCGCGGGCGTGGCCTATTTCACCACGGAGAGCGGCAAGGCGGGCGAGACGCCAGTGCGGCGCTATTCGATGATCGTGCCGGGCGCCGGCTTCTCCGGCTACGTCGCGGTGCAGATTCCGGAGAATGCGATCAAGATCTACACCGACGAGGCGGTGCGGCAGATGTTCGCGAGCGTCGTCACCCGGAAGCAGGTCTCGGCCGAAGAGCAGATCGCACTGATGCCGTTCAAGATCACCGATCTCGCCGACTTCAAGGACGTCCGCACGCTGGCGCCGGGCTCGAGTATCATCCTGGCCGACGGCGACGAGAGCTCCGGCTATGAATCGAAGCCGTTTATCATCCTCGGCGTGATTGGCGCCACCCCGCAAGCCGCCGACGACCGCGCCCGCTTCGCCCAGGAGGCGGCGCTCCAGATTCCCGGCGTGCGCGAGTCGCGCGTCACCATGTCCGAGCCGATCCGCATCAGCGGCCAGCAGGGTTTCGAGACCCGGATCGACGGCGTCAGCGGCAAGGACAAGACGCCGGTGACCGTGGTGCAGTGGATCCGCTTCAGCAGCGGCGGCGCCTCGCTGCGCATCATCGCCAGCGCCCCGCGCGAGCAATGGCCGGCCGCCTTCACCCGCTTCCGCGCGGTCCGCGACGGCATCCAGCCGAAGGGCTAGCAGCATCCGCAAGCGGGAGAGGTGCACCGAACCCGCGGCTCAAGCCCAACCACTCACCAAAGCCGGCTGCATTTTCGGGCTTCTGTTCGTATACGAACGGAACTAGGCTCCCCCTCCGTTGAGTTCATCCTGGAGGGAGGCGAATGATGCTGGATCGGCGACAAGTCTTGGCGGCGCTCGGGACGAGCGCGCTCGTGGCGCTCGCGCCCACGGCAATTCTGGCAGCGGCATCGATCAAGCCGGACGATGCATCCGCGCTGCTCGTGATCGACGTGCAGAACTGCTTCCTGCCCGGCGGCAGCCTTGCCGTGAAGGAAGGCGAGCAGGTGGTGCCCGTCATCAACAAGATCTCGAAAGCATTTTCGAATGTGGTGATGACGCAGGACTGGCACACGCAAGGCCATATTTCCTTTGCGTCAGTCCACGCCGGCAAGAAGCCGTTCGAGACCGTCGATCTTCCCTACGGCAAGCAGGTGCTGTGGCCCGACCATTGCGTGCAGGGCACCGACGGCGCCGCGCTGTCGAAAGACCTTGCGATCCCGCACGCCGAGCTCATCATCCGCAAGGGTTTTCACAAGGACGTCGACAGCTATTCGGCCTTCCTCGAAGCCGACGGCAAGACCTCGACCGGTCTCGCCGGCTATCTGAAGGCGCGCAAGATCAAGCGCGTCTTCGTCGCGGGGCTGGCGACGGATTTCTGCGTCGCCTGGACCGCGCTCGACGCGCGCAAGGCGGGCTTCGAGGTCTATGTGGTGGAAGACGCCTGCCGCGGCATCGACAATCAGGGTTCGCTGGCAAAAGCCTGGGCCGACATGGCCAAGGCCGGCGTGAAGCGGATTCAGTCCGCAGATATCGCGGCGAGCGCCTAGGCCCGGTCAAAAAACTGCAAGACCCTCATCCTGAGGAGCGCGCTTCTCCGCGCGCGTCTCGAAGGATGAAGGCCCCGCTGCAGCAGCGCGACCTGCATGGTTTGAGACGGCGCTGACGCGCCTCCTCCCCATGAGGATCAACTAGTTGGCCGCGCCGTTCGGCTCGTTGCTGTTGGCAGCCGGCGCGGCCTTGGCGCCACCCTTGGCGACACCGACCAAGGCGGGACGCAGCACGCGCTCGCCGATGGTGTAGCCGGCCTGCATGACCTGCACGACGGTGCCCGCGGGCACCGACGCATCGGGCACCTCGAACATCGCCTGCTGGAAGTTCGGGTCGAACTTCTGGCCCGAGGGGTCGAACTTCTTCACGCCGTGTTTTTCCAGCGCGCTGAGCAGCGAGCGCTCGGTCAGCTCGACGCCCTCGATCAGCGAGGCGAGGCCTGCATCGGCCGCCGCACGGGCTTCGGCCGGAACGGCATCGAGCGCGCGCTGGAGGTTGTCGGCGATGTCGAGCACGTCGCGGGCAAAGCCGGTGATGCCGTAGAGGCGGGCATCCGCGACCTCCTTGGTAGTCCGCTTGCGCAGATTCTCCATCTCGGCCAGCGTCCGCAGCATGCGGTCGCGCGCCTCGGCGACTTCCTTCTGCAGAAGCTCGACCGAGCCGGGCTCGGGATCGTCGGGCATGATGTACGGTTTTGACACCACGGGCTCGCCGGCCGCAGCACTCGTGTCTTCGGGTTGCCGGTCTCGATCGGTCATCGGCTCTCTTTTCGCATTCGTCTCAGGGGGTTTCTGGCCCGGATATCGTGCTTCGGGCGGCGAAAATCAAGCGCCCGTGATCGGCCCGGCCGCCGGTCAGCCCCCCAAGAGCCGGCTGACGATGCGGGCAGCGTAGTCCACGGTGGGGATCACGCGGGCATAATTCAGCCGCGTCGGCCCGATCACGCCCAAAACGCCGACGATATGGCCGGCGGCGTCCCGATAAGGCGAGATGATGGTGGACGAACCCGACAGCGAGAACAGCTTGTTCTCACTGCCGATGAAGATCCGCACGCCTTCCGCGGTCTCGGCCCGGCCGAGCAGGTCGATCACGCCGCGCTTGGTCTCGAGATCGTCGAACAGCAGGCGAACGCGCTCGAGATCCTCCAGCGCATGCAAATCCTCGAGCAGATTGGCGTGGCCGCGGACGATGAGCTGACGATCCTCGTTCTCGCCGCCGGACCAGCTGGCGATGCCGGCCGAGATCACCTTGTGCGTCAGCTGATCGAGCTCGGTGCGCGCCTCTCCGAGCGCGGTCTCGAGCTCCAGCCGCGCCTCGGCCAAGGTCCGGCCTCGGATGCGGGCATTGAGGAAGTTGCCGGCTTCGGTCAACGCCGAGGATGGAACTCCCGGCGGCAGCGTCAACACGCGATTTTCGACCTGCCCGTCCTCACCGACCAGGATCACCAATGCCTTTTCCGGTTCCAAGCGGACGAATTCGATATGTTTCAGCCGCGCATTGGATTTCGGCGTCAGCACGACCGCGGCCGCGCGGGTCAGGCCGGAGAGCCGCGTCAATGCCTCCTCGAGCGCAGCCTCCACCGATTGCGCGTGGCCGACGGAGGTCAACTGGCTCTGGATCGCCTGCCGTTCACTGTCATTGAGGTCGCCGACCTGCATCAGGGCATCGACGAAGAACCGCAGGCCGAGTTCCGTCGGCAATCGGCCGGCGGAGGTGTGCGGGGCGTAGATCAGGCCGAGCTGTTCCAGATCGGCCATGACGTTGCGGACCGAGGCGGGCGACAGCGGCATGGCAATCAGGCGCGAAATATTGCGCGAGCCCACCGGCTCCCCGGTCGCGAGATAGCTTTCGACGATTTGACGAAAGATGTCGCGGGAACGCTCGTTGAGCTGGGCGAGGCCCGCGCGCGGCGCGATCAGATGGATCGGATCGTGATGGGCCACAGACGGTAACTCCTCTAAGACACAGGTAATTTGTCTATCCCGGATGCTTCTGACAAGCGTGGCGTTGGCGGATTGGAAATCGGGGGTGAAGAAGGCCTCGATCTTCCCCCTTGCCGCCCACCCTCACCCCCCCTACAAGCACCGCCAACAGCCCTTTTCCGAGAGTTTTGGAGGATTTCCCATGCGGCCAAGCCGCCGTGCGCCCGACGAATTGCGCCCCGTGACGCTGGAGCGCGGCGTGGTCAAATATGCGGAAGGCTCGTGCCTGGTGAAATTCGGCGACACCCACGTGCTGGTCACCGCCACGCTGGAAGACCGCCTGCCGCCATGGCTGAAGGGCCAGGGCCGCGGCTGGGTCACCGCCGAATACGGCATGCTGCCGCGCGCGACCTCGGAACGCACCCGCCGCGAGGCCTCCGCCGGAAAGCAGAGCGGCCGCACCGTCGAAATCCAGCGCCTGATCGGCCGCTCGCTTCGCACCATCATCAATCTCGAAGCGCTCGGTGAGCGCCAGATCACGGTCGATTGCGACGTGCTCCAGGCCGACGGCGGCACCCGCACCGCCTCGATCACCGGTGCCTGGGTCGCGCTCGCCGATTGCGTCAGCTGGATGAAGGCGCGCAACATGGTCAAGGCCAATGTGTTGCGCGACAACGTCGCCGCGATCTCCTGCGGCATCTACAAGGGCACGCCCGTGCTCGACCTCGACTATGCCGAGGACTCCGAAGCCGACACCGACGCCAATTTCGTCATGACCGGCGATGGCCGCATCATCGAGGTCCAGGGCACCGCGGAACGCGAGCCGTTCACGGAAGCCGAGTTCCTGGCGTTGATGGCGCTGGCGCGCAAGGGCGTCGCGCGTCTCGTGGACTTGCAGAAACTGGCGGTAGCGTAGTCAATAGCCCGATGCACCGCCGAATCACCGGAAAGCTGGTTATCGCGACCCATAATCCCGGCAAGCTCGCCGAGATGAAGGAGCTACTCGCGCCTTACGGCATCGAAGCAGTGTCGGCCGGCGAGCTCGGCCTTCCCGAGCCGGAAGAAACCGGAAACGATTTCCGCAGCAATGCCGCGATCAAGGCGATCGCGGCGGCGCAGGCGACGAAGCTTCCGTCTTTCGCCGATGATTCCGGCATCGTGGTCGACGCGCTCGACGGCGCGCCCGGCATCTACTCGGCGCGCTGGGCCGGCCCGAACAAGGATTTTGCCGCAGCGATGGCGCAGATCGAGCGTCTGTTGCAGGAGCGCGGCGCGACCACGCCGGCCAAACGCAAGGCGCACTTCGTTTCCGCGCTCTGCGTTGCATGGCCCGACGATCATCTCGAAGAGGTCGAGGGGCGCGTCGACGGCACGCTGGTGTGGCCGCCGCGCGGCACCGCCGGCTTCGGCTACGACCCGATGTTTTTGCCCGACGGCCATAGCCGCACCTTCGGCGAGATGGAGAGCATCGAGAAGCACGGCCTGCCGCCGCTCGGTCTCGGCCTGTCGCATCGTGCCCGCGCCTTCGTGAAACTGGCGGAGATCTGCCTTGAGCCGCGCTAAGGAAGCCTTCGGCGTCTACGTGCACTGGCCGTTCTGCCTGTCGAAGTGCCCCTATTGCGACTTCAACAGCCACGTTCGCCACGCCGCGATCGACGAGCCGCGGTTTGCGTCAGCATTCGCGCGCGAAATCGCTGCGACCGCCGAGCGCGCGCACGGACGCGAAGTCACCTCGATCTTTCTCGGCGGCGGTACGCCCTCGCTCATGCAGCCTGCAACCGTCGGCGCTGTGCTCGACGCCATCGGCAAGCACTGGGCCGTGGCGAAAGACGTCGAAGTCACGCTGGAGGCAAACCCGACCAGCGTCGAGGCTACGCGCTTCGCCGGCTATCGCGCCGCCGGCGTCAACCGCGTCTCGCTCGGCGTGCAGGCGCTCGACGATGCCTCGCTGAAAGCGCTCGGCCGCATGCACAGCGCGCGCGAGGCCCTCGATGCCGTCGCTATCGCGCGCCGCTCGTTCGATCGCTATTCGTTCGACCTGATCTACGCCCGTCCCGACCAGACGCCGGCGATGTGGGCCGATGAATTGCGCCTCGCGATCGGCGAGGCGGCCGAGCATCTGTCGCTCTATCAATTGACGATCGAAGAAGGCACGCCGTTCTTCGGCCTACATCAAGCCGGCAAGCTGAAGACGCCGGATGAAGCGGTCGCACGCGCGCTCTACGACGTCACGCAGGAGACCTGCGACAGGCTCGGCCTGCCCGCCTACGAGATTTCAAATCACGCGCGGCGCGGCGCCGAGTGCCGGCACAATCTGGTCTACTGGCGCGGCGAAGAATATGCCGGCATCGGCCCCGGCGCCCATGGCCGCCTCGACATCGACGGTATCAGGCACGCGACCGCCACCGAGAAGCGCCCCGAAGCCTGGCTGATGCGGGTCGAGACCAACGGCCACGGCGTCGTCACCGACGATCTCCTCAACAGCGAAGAGCGCGCCGACGAATTCCTGTTGATGGGATTGCGCCTCGCCGAGGGCATCGACCCCGACCGTTACAAAGCGCTCTCCGGCCGCTCACTCGATCCCAAGCGCATCACGCTGCTGAGCGAGGAAGGTGCAATCACGGTGGATGCAACGGGACGGCTGCGCGTGACGAGCAGCGGTTTTCCGGTGCTGGACGCGGTGGTCGCGGATCTCGCGGCGTAAAGTCTCTCCATCGTCGTCCTGGCGAAAGCCAGGACGACGTCGAGGAAACAGCTACGCCCCAAAGCTCTTCGGCGAGCCCGCGACCGCAACGCCGCCGCCGGTCGTGACCTTCATCACCGCCAAGCCCCGCTCATTGGTGCCGTCGGCGCGAAAGCGGAACAGGCCGTCGATGCCGGCAAAGCCGGAGGGATTGGTGAGCACGTCCGACGAAAAGCGCGTCGTGCCCTGCGTACGCGCCAGCGCGGCCACCAGGGCGACCGCATCATAGGCAAGCGTGGCGGTGCGCACGGGCTCGGCGCCGTATTTGGTGCGATAGCGGCCGGAGAAGGCGCGGAAGCCCGCCGGGTCCGGCGCGGCGTAGAGGCCGCCTTGCAAGTTGGAGCTGGCATAGACGCGCGGACTGTCCCACAGGCCGGTGCCGAGCAGCTGGATATTGCGTAGATTCGCACCCGCCGCACTCATCGCATCGGCGACCGAGACGACGGCATCGCCATCGTCGGCGATGAACAGCGCATCGGCGCTACCGAGCTGCTGCGCCACGGTGCGGGCCGGCGTGGCGCGATCGGCGCCGTATTTCTCGAACGCGACGATGCGCCCTCCGCGGCGCGGCACCGCCGCCTTCACCGCGGCCTCGACCACATTGCCATAGGCATTGTCGGGCACGAGCACGGCGACGGAGCGCTTTCCGATGCTGGCAGAATATTCGACGATGCGGTTGACGTCCGACTCCGGCAGGAAGCTCAGCAGATAGACACCGCGGCCGGCAATGCTGGAATCGGTCGAGAACGCCATCACCGGGATGCCGCGCGTGCGCGCGATCTGCGCCACTGCAGGCACCGATTGCGCGAACAGCGGCCCGAGGATGATCTCGGCGCCCTCGTCGACCGCCTGCTGCGCACTGGCCTGCGCGCCCTGCGGGCTGCCATTGTCGTCCTTGATCAGGAGCTGGATGTTGGGATTCTGGAACTCGGCCAACGCCATCTCGGCGGCATTGCGCATCGACTGCGCAGCGAGGCCGGCATTGCCGGATGCCGACAGCGGCAGGATCACGGCAACCTTCACCCCGCCGGTGCCGGCGGTCGTCGCCTGCTGCGGCGGCCCGGCCGGCTGGGCCGGAGGCGGAGAGGAGCTGCTGAACGGATTGGAGAACTGGCTCAGGCTCTGCTGCACGCCGGCGCAGGCCGACAGCAGCGGCGTGCCGAGCAACAGGCCGAGCGCGCTTCGCCGGGTCGCCCCTGACATCAGGGGCCCCTGAACGGGAGACTCCTCCGAAAGGGAAGATCTGGGATCACGTGGGCCCGTCATGACAGTTTCTCTTCCGACCGACCGTCGCCAGCCGGTCACGACATTCTTTCCACGACACCGGCCATGGATTCAGGCATATCGTCGGCAAATAGTTAACTCAAACAAAAGGATAATGCCCGCTTAACGCGGCTTCCGCTCAAGTTCTGGCTAGCTGTCCGCCGTCCGTCACCCAGCATCAAGGCGGCGTTTCCGCCGCGAATATGGCGCTGACGCTTCATTCCCTGGGGAATGTGATGCCGAATGGATCACATTCCAGTCCTGCCTCGCCCCTTGCCTCGCCCAGGCACGATCTTTTTCCGGGGACCGGTTCCCAGCCCCGGGGATCATACCTAAGTTCGTCTGATTATGCGCGCAAAGCCGTCCCCGACAAACACACCTGAGACGACGGAGGCCGCCTCGCGCGGTTTCTCCGTCGACGCCCATCGGCTTGTCGCGCCGAAGGCCGCGCCTGGCCTGCACCTGGTCGCGACCCCCATCGGCAATCTCGGTGACATCACGCTGCGGGCGCTGCAGACCCTCGCCGGGGTCGATGTCATCGCCTGTGAGGACACCCGCATCACGCGGCGTCTGACCGAGCGCTACGACATCTCTGCGCAGCTCAAGCAGTATCACGAGCACAACGCTGAAGCGGCCCGTCCGAAGATCCTGGAGCGGCTTTCGCAGGGCGGCTCGATCGCGCTGGTGTCGGATGCCGGCACGCCGTTGATCTCGGACCCCGGCTACAAGCTGGTGCGCGAGGTCTGCGCCGCCGGCCACGCGGTCTACGCGCTGCCCGGCCCGTCCTCGGTGCTGGCGGCGCTATCGGTCGCAGCGCTGCCGACCGACCGCTTCTTCTTCGAAGGCTTTCTGCCTTCGAAATCCGCCGCGCGAAAGTCGCGCGTGGCCGAGCTTGCGCGCATCGATGCGACGCTGGTGATGTTCGATTCCGGCAACCGCGTGCAGGACACGCTCGCCGAGCTCGCCGAGATCATGGGGACCCGGGAAGCCGCGATTTGCCGCGAGCTGACCAAACTGCACGAGCAGATTTCGCGCGCGACGCTGCGTGAGCTGGCGCGCGATGCCGATACGCTGGAGACGCGCGGCGAATTCGTGCTGGTGATCGCTCCACCTGCGGCGGATGCCGGAATGCTGACATCGGACGCGCTCGACGACCTTCTGCGCGAGCAGCTCGCCGCGAACAGCGTCAAGGATGCGGTGGCGCATGCGGTCGCGCTCTCGGGCCGGCCGCGCCGCGAGGTCTATGCCCGCGCGCTCGAGCTTGCCAAAGATCTGCGGGGCGGCGATGGCGAAGAATGAGGCCCCGGCGGAACCGAAAATCGCCTCGCCCGAGCGCGTCGCCGCGTTTCGCACCGGCATCTCCGCGGAAAGCCGCGCCGCGGCCTATCTCATGGCCAAGGGCTACCGCATCCTCGCCAAACGTTACCGCACGCCGCATGGCGAGATCGACATCGTGGCGCGCCGCCGCAATTTGATCGCCTTCGTCGAGGTCAAGGCGCGCGCGACGCTTGACGACGCCGCCTTCGCCGTGACGCCGCGCCAGCAGCAGCGCATCATCGATGCCGCGCAAGGCTGGCTCGTCGCGCATCCCGAGCATGCGGAATTTGAAATGCGATTCGATGCCATGCTGATTGCGCCGAAACGACTTCCACGCCATGTGTTGGCGGCATTCGACGCCTCGACCTGAAAGGCAGACCATGAAACTGAACGTCGCCGTCCAGATGGACCCCATCGCCCGCATCAACATCAAGGGCGATTCCACCTTTGCGCTGCTCCTGGAGGCGCAGAAGCGCGGCCACGGCCTGTCCTATTACACGCCCGACAAGCTCTCGATGGTCGGCGAGGAAATCGTCGCTCCGGTTCAGCTGCTCACCGTGCGCGATGAGCCGGGCAATCATTTCACCCTGGGCGAACCTAGGCGCGAGGCGCTCAACGGGTTCGACGTGGTGCTGCTCCGCCAGGATCCGCCGTTCGACCTCGCCTACATCACCTCGACGCACCTTCTCGAACGCATCCATCCGAAGACGCTCGTCGTCAACGATCCCGCCTCCGTGCGCAACGCGCCGGAGAAGCTGTTCGTGATGAACTTCCCGCAGCTGATGCCACCGACGCTGATCTCGCGCGACCTCGACGAGATCAACGCGTTTCGCGACAGGCATGGCGCCGTCGTCATGAAGCCGCTGCACGGCCATGGCGGCGCTGCGGTGTTCCGCGTGATGCCGCAGGACATGAATTTCGGCTCGCTGTTCGACATGTTCTCCGTGACGTTCAAGGAAGCCTGGGTGATCCAGCAGTTCATCCCCGAGGTAAAGCACGGCGACAAGCGCATCATCCTGATCAACGGCGAGTTCGCCGGCGCGGTGAATCGCGTGCCGGCCACGGACGACCTCCGCTCCAACATGGTGCGCGGCGGCGCAGCGCAGGAGACCGAGCTCACGCCGCGCGAGCGCGAGATCTGCGCCACCGTCGGCCCGGCGCTGCGCGAGCGCGGGCTGTTGTTCGTCGGCATCGACGTCATCAACGGCAACCTCACCGAGATCAACGTGACCTCGCCGACCGGCATCCGCGCCATCGCGCGGCTCGGCGGACCGGACGTTGCCGCAAAGCTCTGGGACGTGATCGAGCAAAAGCGCGCGAAGTAGCCGCCGGCCCGTAGCCCGGATGGAGCGCAGCGAAATCCGGGATGCCACATCATGTTCAGCGGCCCCGGATTGCGCTTCGCTCCATCCAGGCTACGTAATGCATGCGCGGCATCACCCCACACACCACTAACCACCCATTTACCATGACGCCGCGCGCATCATTCGAACGCAGTGGCCGCACTGCGTGAAACTACGGGGCCAGTGGCCGACCGGCTAACGCGACGTTCACCATCTGCCGAAAGACCACAGTGCGGCCGTCGATCACATTCGGCCTCGCAACACCACTTATACTTTTGCTGCCTACTCATCGACACGGGGACCCGCCAGGTGCGGTTCGAGTACCCTGCGTAAGAGTAGAGGCGTATGAACACCGCACGCATTGTCGTTCTCGTCATCGCGCTGGGCGCCGGCGGCGTCGCTGCGTATCTGGCGAGCGGCTATGACAATAAGCCCGCGCCCGTTCTCCCCGTCGCCGAGAAGCTGCCGACGGTCGAGGTCCTGGTCGCCAAGAATGACATTCAGCTCGGTCAAGCCGTGAAGCCCGAGGACCTGCAATGGCAGCTCTGGCCGGCGGCGACCGCGAGCAGCGCCTTCATCCGCCGCGACAACAGGCCCGAGGCGCAGATCCAGATTGCAGGCTCGATCGCACGCGTGCCGTTGATGCAGGGCGAGCCAATCCGCGAGCAGAAGCTGGTCAGGGCCGACGGCTCCGGCTTCATGGCCGCGATCCTGCCGTCGGGCATGCGCGCCGTCTCCACCGAGATTTCAGCCGAGACTGCCGCCGGCGGCTTCATCCTGCCGAATGACCGCGTCGACATCATGCTGACCCGCCGCCTGAAGAATCCTGACGGGGCCGCCGGTAACGACCTCATCCTATCCGAAGCGATCCTGACCAATATCCGCGTGCTCGCGATCGACCAGGCGCCGAAGGAAAAGGACGGCCAGAACGCCGTCGTCGGCAGGACCGTCACGCTCGAGCTTAAACCCGACCAGGTCGCCGCGCTATCGGCAGCGCGCCAGGGCGGCACGCTGACACTCGCGCTGCGCAGCATCGTCGATGCCAACTCGGTCGACAGCACGCCCGAGGACCAGGCGAGCAAGCGGTCCGGCGGGGTCAACGTGATCCGCTACGGCGTACAGGCGCGGCAACTGACGTCACAGAAGTGATGGGGACATGATGAACTACGGGGATGATCGGACGGGCAAGCGCATTCGGGGGAATCGGGGGCGCTCGTTCTGGACGGGGACGATGCTGACCCTGGGGCTCCTCGCAGCCCCCGATATCGTCAGCGCCGCAGATGCGCCGGTCGGCGACCAGGCGCCGATGCAGGCAGCCGATCTCGATGTTTCGCCGGTCGGGACGATCGCGCCGGCGAAGACGCGCTTCCTGTCGCTCGGCGTCGGCAAGTCCGCCGTCATCGACCTGCCGCGCGACGTCAAGGACGTGCTGGTCGCCGATCCCAAGATCGCCAATGCCGTGATCCGCTCGGCCCAACGCGCCTATATCATCGGCGGACAGGTCGGCCAGACCAACGTCGTGTTCTTCGCCGCCGACGGCCAGCAGGTCGCCGCCTACGATATCGCGGTGAAGCGCGATCTCAACGGCATGCGCACGGCGCTGCGCCAGTCGCTGCCGGGCGTGCAGATCGAAGGCGTCGGCGACAGCGTGATGCTGACAGGCTCGGTGTCGAGCCCCGTCGAGGCCCAGCAGGCCGGCGACGTCGCCGCGAAACTGGTCGGCGGCTCCGACAAGGTGGTCAATAACATCATCGTGCGCGGCCGCGACCAGGTGATGCTCAAGGTCGTCGTCGGCGAAGTGCGCCGCGATATCGTCAAGCAGTTGGGCGTCGATCTCAGCGCCAGTCTGAACGCCGGCACCGCGGTGGTGAACTTCAACAATTCCAACCCGTTCTCGGTCAGCGGCGGACCGATCGTCAGCAACAACGGACTAGGTGTCGCCGGTCTCACCAAAGGCTTCGCGACCGTCAGCGCCACGATGCGCGCGATGGAAAGTGCCGGTGTCATGCGCACGCTCGCCGAGCCGAGCCTGACCGCGATCTCCGGCGAATCCGCCACCTTCATCGCCGGCGGCGAATTCCCCATTCCCTCGGGCTATGCCTGCGATCCCGTCACCCACGTTTGCACCACCCAGATCACCTACAAGAAGTTCGGCATCTCCCTGAACTTCACCCCGGTCGTGCTGAGCGAGGGACGGATCAGCCTGCGGGTGATGACCGAGGTGTCCGAGCTGTCGAACCAAAGCGCCATCACGGTGACCCAGGCGCTGTCGTCGAGCTCGACCAACTCGATCACCATCCCCTCGATCCAGACCCGCCGCGCCGAAACGACGCTGGAAATTCCCTCGGGCGGTTCGATGGCCATGGCCGGCCTGATCCAGCAGCAGACCAAACAGGCGATCAACGGCCTGCCCGGCGTCGACCAGGTACCGATCATCGGCGCGCTGTTCCGCAGCCAGGACTTCGTCAACAACGAGACCGAGCTGATGGTGATCGTGACGCCTTATGTGGTGCGCGCGGTGGCTCAGAAGGAACTGTCCCGGCCCGACGACGGCTTCGCCCCGGCGTCTGACGCCCAGACGGCGCTGCTCGGTCGCATGAACCGCCTCTATGGCGTCGCGCGCCGCGTCGATCCGATCGCGGGCACGCCCGGCGATTTCGGCTTCATCATCGACTGACGACGAACGGACAGCCTGAGGAACGGGGCAAGAGACGGGGCACGAGGGGATGAAGCGATGACGAAGACCATGGCCGATCGACGTCGCGGGTTGAGCGTCGCGCTGGCACTGACGGGGCTCTCCGTCATGCTGGGCGCCTGCAACACCACCGGCGAGATCGTCACCCAGACGGTGCCGACCGACTATCGCCAGCGTCACCCGATCGCGGTCGAGGAAGCCAAGAAGTCGATCGTGATCTTCGTCGGCAAGGCTCGCGGCGGCCTCTCGGCCGCGCAGCACGCGGACGTCGCCGGCATTGCCCGGGACTGGGTGCGCGAAGGCACCGGCTCGGTCGTGGTCGACGTCCCGGTCAACGCGGCGAATTCGCGCGCGGCGGCGGCGACCTATCACGAGATCCGTTCCGTGCTCGCATCCGTCGGCGTGCCATCGCGTGCCATCGTCCAGCATCCCTATCGGCCCGAGGATCCAGGGCTGCTGCCCACCATCCGCCTGAGCTATTCCCGGATCGCCGCGGTCGCCGGCCCCTGCGGGCTGTGGCCGGAAGATATCGGCCCCTCCATCCTCGACCCCGGCTACAACGAGAACCGGCCCTATTTCAATCTGGGCTGCGCCAGCCAGCGCAACCTCGCGGCCATGATCGACAATCCGGCCGACCTGGAGCAGCCGCGGTCCGAGACGCCGGTCTATAACGCACGGCGTGACATGGCCTTCGAGCGCTATCGCAAGGGCACGCCGATCGCGAGCAGCAATCCAGACGCCGACAAGGCCAAACTCAGCGATACAGGCAGATGACACGCGTCCACGACGAAGAAGCGGACGATCCGCAGCACCCCGAGGAACACATTGCGCCGGTTCCTCGCATCTCCGTGCAAGCCTTTTGCGAGACCGAGCAGACGCTCGCCGCGGTGACCGCGGCCGGGCAGGATCGCCGTCTCGCCAAGGCGCATCTCACGGCCAAGGACGGTGGCCTCGCGGCGGCAATCGAAGTCTATGAAACGATGCCGACGCCGAACGTCATCGTGATCGAATCCGACGGCACCCGCGACATCCTCGAGGGCCTCGACGACCTCGCCGGCGTCTGCGATCCCGGCACCCGTGTGGTCGTGATCGGCAATCCCAACGACACCGCGCCCTATCGCGAGTTGGTCCGCCGCGGCGTCAACGACTATGTGGTGGGACCGGTCGAAACGCTCGACGTCGTCCGCTCGATCTGCAGCCTGTTCTCGGCGTCCGAAACCATCATCACCGGCCGCGTCATCGCGGTGGTCGGGGCCAAGGGCGGTGTCGGTGCCTCCACCGTCGCGCACAATGTGGCCTGGACCATCGCCCGCGACCTCGCGCTCGATTCCGTCGTGATCGATCTCGACCTCGCCTTCGGCACCGCGGGTCTCGACTACAACCAGGACCCGGTGCAAGGCATCGCCAATGCGGTGCTGTCGCAGGATCGGCCGGACACGGCCCTGATAGAGCGTCTGCTCTCCAAATGCACCGAGCGTCTCAGCCTGCTTGCTGCGCCCGCCACCCTTGACCGCGTCTACGATTTCGGCGCGGAGGCCTTTGACGCGGTGTTCGACACGCTGCGCATGACCACGCCCTGCATCGTGCTCGATGTTCCCCATCAATGGTCGGGCTGGACCCGTCGCGCGCTGGTCAACGCGGACGACATCGTCATCGTGGCCGAGCCCGATCTTGCGAACCTGCGCAACACCAAGAACATGCTGAACGTCTTGAAGGCGGCGCGGCCGAACGACCGGCCGCCGCTCTACTGCATCAACCAGGTCGGCATGCCCAAGCGGGCGGAGATCGAGGTCAAGGCCTTCGCCAAGACCATGGAGAGCCAGCCGATCGCGGTGATCCCGTTCGATTCGAAGCTGTTCTCGACCGCGGCCAACAACGGCCAGATGATCGCGGAGGTCTCCAAGAGCCACCGCACCACCGAGCTGTTCCAGAACATGGCGAACCGCCTCGCCGGGCGGGGCGAAGTGAAGAAGCCGAAGCGCTCGCTGCTCGGGCCGCTGCTGAAGAAGCTGAAGGGCAGGTCGGGTCGCGGGTCAGCCCCGCATCGCAAGGCATCCTGAGCAAGGCGTTCTGAGCAAGGCGTTCGGACCAAGGCTTCCTGACACGGCATCCTGACGCGCGCGAGCGAGTTACTTCTCCGCCCGCTGCTGCTTCTTCACCAGTAACTGCCGCAGCGCCGTGACCTTGGCCGCCGCCTGATCCGGCGGCAGGTCCGCCTTCACGATGGCTTCGGCCTCGGCCTGCTTTCCTTCGAGTCCCAGCACGAGCGCGAGATTGGCGCGCACGCGGAAATCGGCGGGATTGCGCTCGTGCGCCCGGCGCATCGTTTCCTCAGCCCGCGGCAGATTGTTCTGCAGCATGTAGGACAGTCCGAGATTGGACAGCACCGACGGCTCGTCCGGCACGATCTTCAGCGCGGCGGCATAATATTGCTGCGCCTCCTCGTTGCGACCGAGCTGATCGAGCGCGGCGCCTTGCGCCGACAGGATATGCCAGTCGGGATCCTCGGGCGAATGCGCGCGGCCGAGGACGTCGAACGCCTGCTGGAAACTGCCGCTGTCGGCGAGCGCACGGCCGTAGCCGGCGAGCAGCGCCTTGTTGCTGGAATGGGCGAGCACGGCCTGCTCCAGCACCGCGAGCGCCTGCGCGCGCTGGCCGGTCTGGCGCAACGCCTTGCCGTATTCGAGCGCGACGTTGGGATCGCCAGGCTTGGCGCGATAGCGCTCGCGCAGCGCATCCATGTCCGGCTTCACGTCCGGCTTGGCCTCGGCCCTGCCAGCCGTGTCCGACTTTCCGCCGAGCGCGCCGGTGATGTCCTCGATGCCGGTTGTCTGACAGCCGCCGAGGGCCAGGATCAGAAGCGCGGAAAACAGATATCTCGCCGGAAGAGAGGCGACGGACAAACGCTTGGACATACTCTGATCACTCGGCGACTGATCAGAGATGCTTACCGATTAACGCTAAAGTCCCGTTAAGGCGGGGCGCTTCCGAAAGCTCAGTCGGTGAATTCAGCGCCGAACTCGCAGCCGATGCGCCAGCGCAGGCGGCAGTGCCGGGAATAGTCGGGCGCGAAGATGATGGTGAATTGCGGCGGCACTTCCAGAAATTCCGCCACGACTTTCACGCCGCCATCCGAAATATCCGTGATCGTGCAGTCCCGCGGCAGCGAACCCGCGCCAAAATGAATCTTCGCGAGCCGCGTGCACATCCGTCGTTCGCTTCTCCGGCGATTTGCAAGCATTTGAATTGTTCACCCGTTAGACCACGGCCCATCCCGCACCCCTAGGAGTAGCGGACATTCGTTGGAATGTGCTGAGCAGAGCAGCTTGCATTCGAGGCGTAGTGTCTTCGTCGTGTTTACGATTGGTTAGGACCTTCCGGCGCCCTTCGACGCGTTCCTGTATTGTTCTTGCAAGAATTGGCCCGCTCTGCTACCCCTAATTGTGCAAAAGGGCAGGCTGGTTCGGGCATGGTTCAGCGGGTTTCTACCGTCGCCTTTGAGGGGATCGAGGCCCGCGCGGTCGACGTGCAGGTGCAGGTCGCGCCCGGTCTGCCGGCCTTCGCGATCGTCGGTCTCCCGGACAAGGCGGTGTCGGAGGCGCGCGAGCGGGTCCGCTCGGCGCTGATCGCCTCAGGGCTGGCGCTGCCGGCGCGGCGGATCACCGTCAATCTCGCGCCCGCCGATTTGCCCAAGGAGGGCAGCCATTATGACCTGCCGATCGCGCTCGGCCTGATGGGGGCGATCGGCGCGATCCCTCCGGATGCGCTGACCGGCTTCACCGTTCTGGGCGAGCTTGGCCTCGACGGATCGATCGCGCCGGTGGCCGGTGTTCTTCCCGCCGCGATTGGGGCCAATGTGCGCGAGGAGGGGCTGATCTGTCCGGCGGCTTGCGGCTCGGAAGCGGCATGGGCGAGCCCGGACATCCAGATCATCGCCGCAAGTTCGCTGATCCAGATAGCCAACCATTTCAAGGGAACGCAGGTGCTGTCGCGGCCTGTGCCGAAGGTGCATGAAGCAGCAAGCTCGCCGCTCGACCTGCGCGACATCAAGGGCCAGGAGAGCGCCAAGCGGGCGCTGGAGATCGCGGCCGCCGGCGGCCATCACCTGCTGATGATCGGCGCGCCCGGCGCCGGCAAATCGATGCTGGCGGCACGCCTGCCCTCGATCCTGCCGCCGCTGTCACCGGGCGAGTTGCTCGAGGTCTCGATGATCGCCTCTGTTGCCGGCGAGATCGAGGGCGGCGCACTGACGGCGCGGCGGCCGTTTCGCTCGCCGCATCATTCCGCCAGCATGGCTGCGCTCACCGGCGGCGGCATGCGCGCCCGGCCCGGCGAGATCTCGCTCGCGCATCAGGGCGTGCTGTTCCTCGACGAGCTCCCCGAATTCGATCCGCGCGTGCTGGATTCGCTGCGCCAGCCGCTGGAGAACGGCGAGGTCTCGGTGTCCCGCGCCAATCACCGCGTCACCTATCCCGCACGCTTCATGCTGGTCGCGGCGATGAATCCCTGCCGCTGCGGCAATGCGTTCGAGCCCGGCTATGCCTGCAAGCGCGGCCGCATCGATCGCTGCACGGGCGACTACCAGGCCCGCATCTCGGGGCCGCTGATGGACCGCATCGATTTGCGCATCGAGGTTCCCGCGGTGACCGCGGCCGATTTGATCCTGCCGCCGCCCGCAGAGGGCTCGGCCGAAGTCGCCGCGCGCGTGGCGGCGGCGCGGGATATCCAGCTCGCCCGCTACGCGGACGCCGGCCTGCCGAAGGTTCGCACCAATGCCGAAGCGCCGGCCTCGGTGTTGGAGGAGATTGCCAAACCGGATGCGCAAGGCCAGAAGCTGCTGCGCGACGCCGCCGAGACCATGCGGCTGTCGGCGCGCGGCTATCACCGCGTGTTGCGGGTGGCGCGCACGCTGGCCGATCTCGATCATGCGGACAGGATCGGCCGGCTGCATCTCGCCGAGGCCTTGTCCTACCGCGCACTCGCGGAGGATGTGCGCCAGATCGCCTGACCGATACACCCGCGGCATCTTCCTGACGAACAGCACGTTCCCCGAGAGTGAAGCTATGACCGACGCCAATGCCTGCACCATCAGATTTGTTCGTGCGTCCCAATATGCTGATTGGCTGAGGTCATACGAGCTGTGGGTCAACGGGACCAGCGTTGGGAAGCTTGCGCGCAACGGCGTGTTGGAGATCACGCTGCCGGCCGGCGCCTGCACGATCGAGGCGACCATTGATTGGGGCAGGAGCCAGCCGCTCGTCGTTCGCACCACTCCCGGCCAAACCGTCGAGATCGAGGTCAGGAACAGGTGGGGTGCCTGGGCGGCGCTGTGGGCGATCAGCTTCGGGAAGAACAGCTATTTGGTTCTCACTGAAGTCGAGCGAAAAACGAACAGAAGCGCCTAACCGACTGAGATCCTCGTCCCCGGATACCGGCATCAACCCGGCGGTAACGAGTTTCCTTTACGCTCTGCAAACCATAAGGCCCATCAGTTCCCCGTACCGGGCCCGGCGAGTAGCGTGTCATGTTGCGTTTCAAGATCCTGGCGTCGGTTGTTCCCCTGTTGGCGGCCGCGGTGTTTGCCCGAAGCGAGATCGGATCGGTCTCGCATCCCTGCATCGCCCTCGGCGACACCTCGGTCGAGCTGACGTCGCTGTTCTGGACCGCCGGCGTGCATGTCGCCTTCACCGATGATCCCGCGCGCGCCACGGTGCGGGTTCAGATCACCGAGGATGCGGACGCGGCCGACTTCGCCGTCGTCGACGACGGCCTCGGCTCGGAATCGGAGTCCTGCCAGGCCAACCCCTCGACTCGCCTGATCTCGATTGCTGCGCAGCCCGTCGACGGCGGTCAGGTGATCTATCTCTCCACCGAGGGGCCGGCGGATTACCGTGTCTATGTGCGCTCGAAAACCTTCTCGCAGCGCGAGGCGGCGGCGCTGATCGTCGGCGCCCGCGGCGGCCACCGCCGTCTCCAGGCCGCCTCGCTTTGAGCCGCGTCGCTTTGCGCCGTTAACGCCTCGTCAACCCTGTTTGGAGGCGGTCGCAGGGCCTCAAACTGTTCGCAAGGTCGGCGGCACATCGTCGTTTACAGCGAGCGTAGCGTTTTATGAAAACAGTCGGGTCGGTGGCGATGGGTCGGACGTTCCGGATCAAGGTGCGCATGCGCCGCTTCAGGCGACAGCACCCCCGAATCGCCTTTGCGATCCGCTCCTTCATGATCTTCTCGGCGACCTTCGGCGGCGCCTATGGGTTTGTCTCCGGCAGCCGGTCCGAGACGTCCGGCTACGATCCCAATGCGTTTGCGATCGGCGTCAGCTTCCTGTTCGCGCTCGCCTGCCTCGGCCTCGCCACGCTCAGCATGCGCCTGCGCTTCGTCAACAAGCGGATGCGGGCGCTGGCTGCCCACAACGAAACGCTGATCGACCGCAATTGGGAGTTGAAGGAAGCGGAAGAACGCGCCCGCAGCCTGTTCGAACAGCAGGGCGATCTGATCGTGCTGCGCGACACAAGCGGCCGCATCACCTTCGCCAACGACGCCTATTGCGCGCTTGCCGGACAGGCGCGCGGCGCGCTGGTCGGCACGCGCTTTGATTTCGCCGTGCTGGAGCAGGGCGACAGCGCTCGCGAGAGCAACGGCACGCGGATTCACGACCAGAAGATCGCAACCCCGCTCGGCGCGCGCTGGATCGCCTGGCGCGAAGGCTATGTCCGCCTCGACGCCGGCGAGCCCGCCGAATTGCAGAGCGTCGGACGCGACGTCACCGACCGCACCGAGACCGAGCGCGCGCTGTCCGACGCCCGCGATCAGGCCGACGCCGCCAACCGGGCCAAATCGCGCTTCCTGGCGATGGCGTCGCACGAGATCCGCACGCCGCTGAACGGCATCATCGGTATGGGCGGGCTGCTGCTCGACACCACGCTGACGCCTGAGCAGTCGACCTACGCCAAGGCCGTGAAGACCTCCGGCGAAGCGCTGATGGCGCTGATCGAGGAGTTGCTCGACTATTCCAAGATCGAAGCCGGCAAGCTCGATCTCGAGCAGCGTCCCTTTTCGCTCTCGGCCCTGATCGAGGACATCACCGAGTTGCTCGCGCCGCGCGCGCAGGCGAAGCAGCTCGAGATCGCCGCCTATGTCGACGAGCGGCTGCCGCTCGAGGTGGTCGGCGACGCCGCGCGGCTGCGCCAGGTGCTGCTCAACCTCGCCGGCAACGCCATCAAGTTCACTGCGAGCGGCGGCGTCGCGCTGATCGTCGAGCCCGGCATCTGGCCGAACGAGATCAGTTTTCTGGTGCGCGACACCGGCATCGGCATCGCAGCCGACGCGCAACAGCGCATCTTCCGCGAATTCGAGCAGGCCGACGAACGCGTCGCCCGCACCTATGGCGGCACCGGCCTCGGTCTCGCCATCAGCGAGCGCATCGTCAAGCGCATGGGCGGCCGCATCACGCTCACGAGCGAGCCGGGCAAGGGTTCGACCTTCGAGGTCGCGATTCCGCTCGCGCCAGCGCACGCTGGCGCAGAACAGACGGCGTTCCCCGTCCCCGATCTCACCGGCAAGTCGATCCTGCTGATCGCCGACGGCATCGAGGCCTCCTTGATCGCGCGCCGGCTGGAGCGCTGGGGCGGCCAGACCTGCATGGTGACGGACGTCGCGGTGGCGGAAGCGCTGCTGCCGGAACGCTCATGGCATTCGGTCCTGATCGATCGCGCGCTCGGCGCTGCCACCGCCGACCGCCTCGGCGAAGCCGCACGCAGTCATGCGACGCAACGCCTCGTGCTGCTGACGTCCGGCTCGCGCCACGAGAAACTTTCGCCGGCCTTCACGGGCTTCCTGGTGAAGCCGCTGCGCGCGGCCTCGCTCGCCGCACGCCTCACGCTACCCCCGGAGGTCGCCTCGCCCGATCTCGCGCCGGAGCCCTCGGCCCCATCCACCGCCGCGGTACCGGCGAAAGGCCTGTCGGTTCTCGTCGCCGAGGACAACGAGATCAACGCGCTGTTGATGCGCTCGCTGCTGACGAAACTCGGCCACCGCGTCGTCATCGCGATTAATGGCGAGGCCGCGCTGGAATCCTGGCTCGGCGCGGCATCGGCCGGCACGCCCTATGATCTCGTGCTGATGGACATCCAGATGCCGCAGCTTGACGGCATCGAAACGACAAAACGAATCCGTGCGCATGAGGCAGCTAGAGGCGGCCATCACACGCCGATCCTCGCGCTCACCGCCAATACGCTGGTGGAAGATCGCTACGCCTGCTTTGAAGCGGGCATGAACGGGTTTCTGATCAAGCCGCTCGATCGCGAGAAGCTGGAAGAGGCGCTGGCCGGACTGGCGGCGGCGCGGCAGCTCGCGGTTTGATTCGGATTTCTTGGGAACCTGATCTCGGCCGGTAATCGACAATTGAAATCGACCGCGTCGCACGTCACCATCCTCTGGGGCATTTAAACAGAGGATTTCGCATGAACGTGCTTTGCCGCCTCGCTTTCGTGATCCTTCTCTGTGGTTCCACTCAAGCCGCCGCGGCCGATAGCTCGCAACTGATCGCCTCGCTCAAGCAAGGCGGCTACGTGCTGGTGTTTCGCCACACCGCTACCGACGACAGCCAAAAGGATGTCTACCCTTTCAAATTCGACGACATGAGCGCCCAGCGTCAGCTCAGTGAAAAGGGCCGGGACATGGCGCGCCAGATCGGGACGGCCATCAAGGAACTCGCGATCCCGATCGGCGACGTCTACACCAGCCGGCTGAACCGCGCGATCGAGGCCGGCAGACTGATCTCCGGCCGCGAGATCAAGCCGGTCGACGCATTGACGGACAGCAGTAACGCGAGTGCGTCGGGCATGGCAAATCCGACCGGTGCAAATGCAAAGGCGGGCCAGGCCGTGCGGCAGCTCGTCGACGCGCCGCCCAAGGCCGGCACCAACACCTTCCTGGTCACCCACAAGACCAACATCGCCGATGCCTTCGGCAAGGAAGCCGGGGACGTGCAGGAAGGCGAAGCTTTCGTCTACAAGGCCGGCGGCTCGGGTCCTGCAACCTTTGCAGGACGCATCAAGTTCGCCGACTGGACCGCGAAAGCAGACAAGTGACGGCCCGGAATTCGGGTGAACATGCTCTGGCCACAGAAGGGCTGGCGAACACGTGAGAACATCGGAAGACCGCTCATTCCTCATCTTGCTTGCCGCGATCTCCCTTGCCTTCGGGTGGGTGCTTTGGCCGTTCTCCGGCGCGTTGTTGTGGGCCACGCTTCTGGCGATCATCTTCGCGCCACTCTATCGACGGGCCCTGGAAACGCTTCCGGGAAGGCGCAACTTGGTCGCATCGTTCACTGTCGTCGTCGTGATCGTCATGGTCCTCATCCCGGTGGCGGTCGTCATCGCCTCGCTCATCGACCAGGGTGGGGAGCTGTATCAGCGCGCTCAGAGTGGAGAGATCAGTTTCGCTCATCCCCTGCAGCAGCTGAAATCCGCGCTGCCCGCCTGGGCTGCTTCCCTGTCGGATCGCCTGGCCGGCATCGATTTTTCGGCCCTGAAGGAACGTCTGTCGAGTCTGGTCGTACCTGCCGGCCAACAGCTGGCGGGGCACGCCATCAACATCGGTCAGTTGACGCTGGAGTTCGTCGCAAGCTTGCTCGTGATGTTGTACCTGCTGTTCTTCCTGCTCCGCGATGGTGACGAGCTCAACGCGCGGATTCGCGACGCGCTTCCGCTGCGGCCGAGCCACACCACCGAGATTCTGAATGCATTCACCCTCGCGGTTCGCGGGACGATCAAGGGGATCGTTCTCGTTGCGCTGATTCAGGGAGCGCTTGGCGGGCTGATTTTCTGGGTGCTCGGCCTGACTGCCCCGCTGCTGGCGGGCGCCCTGATGGCGCTGCTCTCGCTTCTGCCCGTGCTCGGCTCTGCGCTAGTTTGGGTTCCGGTCGCGCTCTACCTGCTTGTGGCAGGCTCAGTCACGAAAGGGATCATCCTGCTCGCCTTCGGGATCTTCGTGATCGGTCTTGCGGACAATTTTCTCCGTCCGATCCTGGTCGGCCAGTCGATCCAAATGCCGAGCTATGTCGTGCTGCTCGCTACCGTAGGCGGCCTTGCGGCTTTCGGAGCGAACGGGTTCGTTATCGGCCCGCTCGTCGCCGCGATGTTTCTCACGGCGTGGCACATCTTCATCGGCTCGAAAGCGCGACAGGAGGCCCGGAAATGATCGTCATGTCGAGTTACTATCCGGCGGCCAGCCGAGCGCCGAATCCGGCCACCCCCGAATGCTACGCGGCGTGAGCAGCAAACCGCGGCGCGGACAGCTTGGCCGGCGGCGCTGGCGTGCCCTTGAATTTGGTGTCTGCCTGGGCCGCGCGCTTGCAATGCGGGCACACGAAAAGATGCGCGATGATCGGGGCCGGCTCGTCCGCCAGCAGCTCGGAACGGAACCACTTCATCTCGATATGGCAATCCGGGCAGGTCGGTGCTTCCAGCTGCTCGGCAGCGCTTCTGAGACGATCAACCATGGGGCCCGTGTGCGTTTCCGAAAGCCATAACCAAATACCCCTCGCCGGTCTGCAACAAAAGATACTCAGCCCGAAATTTAACAAGGGCTGCGTTCATCAAGGCTGCTACAGCCGCCTGAGCGCCACGCTCGCCACCGTGTGATCGGCGCCCTTCTTCAGGATCAGGGTCGCGCGGGGACGGGTCGGCAGGATGTTGTCCTCGAGATTGGCGAGGTTGGTGCGTTCCCAGATCGCGATCGCGGTGGCGGTGGCTTCCTCGTCCGACAACAGCGCGTAGCGGTTGAAGTAGGATTTTGGATTGGTGAACGCGGTGTCGCGCAGCGACAGGAAGCGCCTGATGTACCACTGCCGCAGCGCGGCCTCGTCGGCGTCGATATAGACCGAGAAATCGAAGAAGTCGGACACCACGGGCACGGCCTTGCCGTCACGCGGCAGCTTGCCGGTCTGCAGCACGTTGACGCCCTCGACGATCAGGATGTCGGGCTGGTCGATCTCGGCCCACTGGTTCGGCACAATGTCGTAGGTCAAATGCGAATAGACCGGCGCGCGCACATGGCGGCGGCCGGCCTTGATGTCCGAGAGGAAGCTGAGCAGCAGCGGCAGGTCGTAGCTCTCCGGAAAACCCTTCTTCTGCATGATGCCCTGCCGCTCCAGCACGGCGTTGGGATACAGAAATCCGTCGGTGGTGATCAGCTCGACCTTGGGACGCGGCGACCAGCGCGCCAGCAGCGCCTGAAGCACGCGGGCCGTGGTGGATTTTCCAACCGCGACCGAACCGGCGACGCCGATGATGTAGGGCATCTTGCGGTCGCGGATGTTGAGGAACTGGCGCTCCGCGTAATAAAGCCGCTGCATCGCATCGACATAAATCGACAGCAGGCGCGACAGCGGCAGGTAGATGTCCTCGACCTCCTGCAAATCGAGGCGGTCGTGCAGCGAGCGTAGCCGGTCGAACTCGCCCGGCTCCAGCGTCATCGGCGTGTCGTCGCGCAGTCGCGACCACTCCTCGCGCGTATAGACGCGGTACGGATTATACTGCTGCTCGGGTGCGCGGATATCCATGACGCGACTCTCCACCTCGGCTAGCTGCCGCCCTTACGCGACGCCTTTTCTTCCAACCCTGACATATTGGTCCGCTTGTCCAATGCGGCCTCGACCTCTTCCAGCTTTACGCCGCGGGCCTTGAGCAGCACAAGGAAATGATAGAGCAGGTCGGCGCCTTCGGCGATCAGATGCGCGCGATCGTTTTCGACTGCTGCGATTACGGTTTCGACTGCCTCCTCACCGAACTTTTTGGCGCAATGTTCGGCGCCCTTGTCGAGGAGCTTGCGGGTATAGGACGCCTCGCCACCCGCTGCCGCGCGGGCGTCGATGGTCTCGGCCAGATCGTGGATGGTGAAACGCGGCATACAAATACTCGGAAAACGCGCCTTGGCCGATGATTGGCCGGTTTCTGACGGGATAAGCCGGTTCCCGCCGATGATTTAGCATTTTTAGGAACGGGAGTCGTCAGGCATCGAGGCGCATGGGCAGCCCGCGCCGGGACATGTGCTCCTTGGCTTCGCGGATGGTGAATTCCCCGAAATGGAAGATCGAGGCGGCCAGCACGGCGGTGGCGTGGCCGTCGCGAATACCGTCGACGAGGTGGTCGAGATTGCCGACGCCGCCCGAGGCGATCACAGGAACGGGAATGCTGTCGGCGATCGCCCGGGTCAGCGGGATGTCAAAACCCTGCCGTGTGCCGTCGCGGTCCATCGAGGTGAGCAGGATTTCACCGGCGCCGAGCGAGACCACCTCCTGGGCATATTCGACGGCATCGATGCCGGTCGAGTTGCGGCCGCCATGGGTGAAGATCTCCCAGCGCTCTCCGCCACCGGCGCGCTTGACCCGCTTTGCGTCGATCGCGACCACCACGCATTGCCCGCCGAATTTCTCGGCGGCTTCCTTGACGAACTCGCGCCGCGACACCGCGGCGCTGTTGATCGAGACCTTGTCCGCACCGGCGCGCAGCAGGGTCTTGATGTCGCTCACCTCACGCACGCCGCCGCCGACGGTGAGGGGCATGAAGCAGGCTTCCGCGGTGCGCCGGACCACGTCCAGCATGATGCCGCGATTCTCATGGGTCGCGGTGATGTCGAGAAACGTAAGTTCGTCCGCGCCGGCGGCGTCATAGGCGATCGCCGCTTCGACGGGGTCACCGGCATCGCGCAAATCGACGAAGTTGACGCCCTTGACGACCCGGCCGTCCTTGACGTCGAGGCAGGGGATCACGCGCACCTTGAACATCGGAGGTCTCCTAGGCAGCGCCTGCGTTACGGATCAGGGCGAGGGCGGACGCAGGATCGAGCCGGCCGTCATAGAGCGCGCGGCCGGCGATCGCGCCGGCGAGCTTTTTCGCGCGCGGCGTCAGCATCGCCTTGACGTCCTCGATCGAGGCGAGGCCGCCGGAGGCGATCACGGGAATCGAGATCGCATCCGCCAGCGCAATGGTCGCATCGAGATTCAAGCCTTTGAGCAGGCCGTCGCGCGCGATGTCGGTGAAGATGATGGCGGCAACGCCGGCATCCTCGAAACGCCGTGCGATCTCCAGCACCGTCACCTGCGAGGTCTCGGCCCAGCCTTCGACCGCGACCTTGCCGTCACGTGCATCGAGCCCGACCGCGACGCGGCCGGGGAATTTCCTGGCGGCAGCCTTCACCAATTCGGGGTCGCGCACCGCGGCGGTGCCGATGATGACGCGGGTGATGCCCTTTTCGAGCCAGGCTTCGACAGTCGCGAGATCGCGAATGCCGCCACCGAGCTGCACCGGAATCGTGATCGTCTTCAGCATCGCTTCGACGGCCTGCGCGTTCACAGGCTTCCCGGCAAACGCGCCGTCGAGGTCGACGACGTGGAGATACTCAAAGCCTTGCGCGACGAAGCTCGCCGCCTGCGCAGCGGGATTGAGGTTGAACACGGTCGCGCGCGCCATGTCGCCCTGTTCGAGGCGCACGCATTGGCCGTTCTTGAGGTCGATCGCGGGAAAGAGAATCACGGTTTCCATCGCAAAAAATTCGAGATCAGGGCGAGGCCGAAGCGCTGGCTCTTCTCGGGGTGAAACTGCGTCCCGATCGCGGTGTCCTTGCCGACGATCGCGGTGACGGGCCCGCCGTAATCGGCGCGCGCGAGCACGTCCGCCTCGTTGGTGGCGTTGAGGTGGTAGGAGTGCACGAAATAAGCGTGCTGGCCCTTGGGGCCGAGCGGCAGCCTGTCCAGCACCGGATGCTCGCGCAGCACATCGAGCGTATTCCATCCCATGTGCGGGATCTTCAGCCTCTCGTCGTTCGGCGTGATCTTCTCGACGTCGCCGCCGATCCAGTTCAGCCCTTGCGTGATCACATGCTCCTTGCCGCGGGTGGCGAACAGCTGCATGCCGACGCAGATGCCGAACATCGGCCGCGCCTTGACGCGCACCGCTTCGGTGATCGCCTCGACCATGCCGTTGACGGCATCGAGCCCGCGCCGGCAATCAGCGAAGGCACCGACGCCCGGCAGTACCAGACGGTCGGCGCTGTAGGCCTGGTCTGGATCGCTAGTGACGAACACCTTTTGCGGGTTGTCCATGCCGCGCGCGGCGCGCTCGAACGCCTTGGCGGCCGAATGCAGATTGCCGGAACCGTAATCGATGATGGCGACGCTCATCTTGACCCTCCCGGTTCTGGAAACAAACCAATGATGCCACCTGCCGGCATTGGCGGCGGGTTGGAGAATTGCTGACCCGGCACGTTGCGGGTCGGCGGCGGGCCACCGCGATCGACGGCCCATTGATCGTTGACGATGCCGCGCTGCTTCTGGCTCCAGCGCTCGAAGAAGCGGCGCTCGGCGGTGTCCTCGTCGTCGGAAATCACCACGTCGAGCTGCCGCCATTTACCGCGCGAGAGCGTCCAGCGGCGCAGGCTGGAGGCCTCGAATCCCATCAGCAGCGCGACGATGACGTCGGCGAAGACGATCGACGACCGGCCGACGCCAAGGCTGGACAGCCCGACGTTGAACGCGGCAACGAAGATCACCCAGCCGATCAGCGCCAGCCACAGCCGATTCCACAGCAGCCAGAGCGGTCCGAAGATCATCGCCCAAAAATGGAAGCCGTCGCGCACGAAGACGAACTTGTCGGTCGCGCGCAGATCGGCTCCTGCGGGGGAGGGAGCATGAACTGTGTAGACGGACATGGCGATGGCCCGTTCCCTAGGAATTCAGTGATACCGCAAACGGCGCGCGCCGCGGGCCGAAAGATGTCAGCCGCCGAGCGAGCCCTTGGTGGACGGGATTTCGCCCACCGCCTTCGGATCGATCGCGACGGCGGTGCGCAGCGCCCGTGCCAGACCCTTGAAGCAGGACTCGGCGATATGGTGGCTGTTATCGCCATATAGGGTCTCGACGTGAAGAGTCACGCCGGCGTTCATGGCGAAGGCCTGGAACCACTCGCGCACCAGCTCGGTGTCGAACTCGCCGATCTTGTCGCGGGGAAAGTCGACCTTGAACACCAGGACCGGGCGGCCCGAGATGTCGATGACCACGCGTGACAGCGTCTCGTCCATGGGCATGTGCACGCCGGCATAGCGGGTGATGCCCGCCATGTTGCCGAGCGCCTGCTTGACGGCCTGGCCGAGCGCGATGCCGGTGTCTTCGGTGGTATGGTGATGATCGATGTGCAAATCGCCGACCGCCTTGACCGTGAGGTCAATGCGGGAATGGCGGGCGAGGAGATCGAGCATATGGTCGAAAAAGCCGATGCCGGTCGCGATATTGGACACGCCGGAGCCATCGAGGTTCACGGTGACCTCGATGTCGGTTTCCTTGGTCTTGCGCTTGATCGTCGCGGTGCGCATCAAAACACGCTTCCATCCTAGTTCGGGCCGAAAACGCCGGTCTTTTAACAGCCAAATGACGCCTTCGCTACTGCGGCAACGGCTGGCCGGGCCTCTACTTCTGCCTATGGTGAGCGAATTGGGCCCGGAGCGGCCCGTTGTGCCCCCGCTCCCGACCGCCTAAATCAGCCCGGTCAACGAGGATCATTCATGCAGGACTCCCCAAACAGCTCGCCGGGCTGGCACGGCACCACGATTTTGACGGTCCGCAAGGGCGGCAAGGTGGTGGTCGGCGGCGACGGCCAGGTCTCGATCGGCCAGACCGTGATCAAGCACAACGCCAGGAAGGTCCGGAAACTCGGCAAGGGCGACGTCATCGGCGGCTTTGCCGGCGCCACCGCCGACGCCTTCACGCTGTTCGAGCGTCTGGAAGCCAAACTCGAGCAATATCCGGGGCAATTGACCCGGGCCGCCGTCGAGCTCGCCAAGGACTGGCGCACCGACCGTTATTTGCGGCGGCTGGAGGCCATGATGATCGTCGCCGACAAGGACGTCTCCCTGGTGCTGACAGGCACCGGCGACGTGTTGGAGCCCGAAGCCGGCGTCATGGCGATCGGCTCCGGCGGGAATTACGCGCTGGCGGCCGCCCGCGCCCTACTCGACACCGACAAGGACGCCGAGACCATCGTCCGCCGCTCCCTCGACATCGCCGCCGATATCTGCGTCTACACCAACCGCAATGTGACCATCGAAGCGCTGTCGGCCGGGTAGGCCATGGCCCTCGCCTACACCTTCCGCCCGATGACCGCGGCCGTTCTGCCGCTGATTCGGCGATGGCTGGGCGAAGCGCATGTGCGGGAATGGTGGGGCGATCCGGACGAGCAGTTCGCGCTCGTGAGCGGCGATCTCGGCGAGCCGGCAATGGACCAGTTCATCGTGTTGGCCGACGGCAAGCCGTTCGGCTATCTTCAATGCTACCGCCTGACCGCCTGGAATACGGGTCTTGGGCCGCAACCGGAGGCCACCCGTGGCATCGATCAGTTCATCGGCGAAAGCGACATGATCGCGCGCGGGCACGGTTCGGCATTCATCCGGCAATTCGCCGACGCGCAGTTGCGGCAGGGCCTGCCGCGCATCGTTACTGATCCTGATCCGCTCAACGCGCGCGCCGTGCGCGCCTATGAGAAGGCCGGCTTTGTCCGGGAACGCATGGTCGAGACGCCCGACGGGCCCGCACTCCTGATGGTGCGCGAGCCATGACGCTGGCAACCACGCATGAGAGCAGGGCCGCGTTTCCGCCGCTCGCCTGGGTCGGCATCGCGCTGCTGCTGCTGGCGATGCAGGCCTCGATCCTGCTTGCGATGGGCCGGGTGCCGATCTGCACCTGCGGCTATGTCAAGCTGTGGCATGGCGTGGTGAACAGCTCGGAGAATTCGCAGCACATCGCCGACTGGTACACCTTCTCGCACATCCTGCACGGCTTCCTGTTTTACGGGCTGACCTGGCTGCTGTTCGCGCGGCTGCCGTTCGTGTCTCTGTCCTGGCCCGCCCGCCTGATCATCGCCATGCTGATCGAAGGTGCCTGGGAGATCGTCGAGAACTCGCCCTTCATCATCGAACGCTACCGCGCCGGCACGATCTCGCTGGATTATTTCGGCGACAGCATCGTCAATTCGATCTCTGACAATTTGTCCATGATGCTGGGCTTCCTCGTAGCGCGCCTGCTGCCTGTATCAGTGACCATCCTGCTTGGGCTCGCCTTCGAAATCATGCTGGCGCTGCATATTCGCGACAATCTGACGCTCAATATCCTGATGCTGATCCATCCGATCGAGGTCGTGAAACTATGGCAATCGGGTCCGCCGATCATCTGACGGCCAAAAAAAGCGGCTTGTCCCGCCCCGCATCTGATCCTAGCTAAGGTCCCATGACAGACTTCTCCCCCCGCGAAATCGTTTCCGAACTCGACCGTTTCATCGTCGGCCAGGCCGATGCCAAGCGCGCCGTCTCGATCGCGCTGCGCAACCGCTGGCGGCGGCAGCAGCTCGAAGGCTCCTTGCGCGAAGAGGTGCTGCCGAAGAACATCCTGATGATCGGCCCGACCGGGGTCGGCAAGACCGAGATCGCGCGGCGGCTCGCCAAGCTTGCCAACGCGCCGTTCCTGAAGGTCGAGGCGACGAAATTCACCGAGGTCGGCTATGTCGGCCGCGACGTCGAGCAGATCGTGCGCGATCTCGTCGAGGTCGCGATTTCCCAGGTCCGCGAGCGCAAGCGCAAAGACGTGCAGGCACGTGCGCAGCTCGCCGCTGAGGAGCGCGTACTTGATGCCCTGGTCGGCGCCAATTCCAGCGCCGCGACGCGGGACTCCTTCCGCAAGAAGCTGCGCGCGGGCGAGCTCAACGACAAGGAAATCGAGATCGAGACGCAAGGCGGCGGCAGCGGCTTTCCGATGTTCGAGATCCCGGGCATGCCTGGCGCGCAGATGGGCGCGGTGTCGATCGGCGATATCTTCGGCAAGCTCGGCGGCCGCAGCAAGACGCGGCGGCTGACGGTGGAGAGCTCGCATGAGATCCTCATCAACGAGGAATCCGACAAGCTGCTCGACAGCGATCAGTTGACGATGGAGGCGATCAGCGCGGTCGAGAACAACGGCATCGTATTCCTGGACGAGATCGACAAGATCTGCGCCCGCGAAGGCCGCGCCGGCGGCGACGTCTCGCGCGAGGGCGTGCAGCGCGACCTGCTGCCGCTGATCGAGGGCACCACCGTCTCGACCAAGCACGGCGCGGTGAAGACCGACCACATCCTGTTCATTGCCTCAGGCGCCTTCCACGTCGCCAAACCGTCCGATTTGTTGCCGGAACTGCAGGGCCGCCTGCCGATCCGCGTCGAGCTGCAGGCGCTGACCCGCGACGACATGCGCCGCATCCTGACCGAGCCCGAGGCCTCGTTGATCAAGCAATATGTCGCGCTGATGCAGACCGAGGGGGTCACGCTCGACATCACCGACAACGCCATCGATGCGCTTGCGGACGTCGCGGTGGCCGTGAATTCGACCGTCGAGAACATCGGCGCGCGGCGGCTGCAGACGGTGATGGAGCGGGTGCTGGACGAGATCTCCTTCACCGCCCCCGACCGCAGCGGCGAGACCGTCAGGGTCGACGCCGATTTCGTGCAAAAGCACGTCGGCGACCTCGCCAAGAACGCGGATCTGAGCCGGTTCATTTTGTAAATCCGGGCGGCCGCGCTATGGATGCGGCGTGACCGCACGCATCCTGCAAAACCCCTGGCGTCTCCTGCTCGCGATCAACGCGGCGGTCATCGTCGGCGTCTTCGTTCACAAGATCCAGCTGCCGCCTTACGTCCCCTACATCCACCTCCTCGTCGACTATCATTTCGGCTTCATCAAGCGCGCGCTGATCGGGGCGATCGTCGCGCTGTTCACCGACAAGGTGCCGCAATGGCTGGTGTTCGCGCTCGGCGGCGCGACATGGCTGGCGACGCTCGGGCTTTATGTAAGACTATTCGGGAGGACGTTCGGCTTCACCGTGAAGACATTGCCGCTGTTCGTCTTCATCGCGGGCTCGCCGTTCTTCCTCAAGAACTTCATGCACACGCTCGGCCATTTCGACATCTATGGCTGCGCGCTGGCGATCATCCTGCTGCTGGTGCCGGCCGGCTCGCTGCTGTTCGTGGCGCTCGCTGCGCTGTTCTCGAGCGTTCTCGTCCTGATCCACCACATCCATCTCCTGATGTATGTGCCGACCGTCATCACCATCGTCGTGATCAGGCATTATCTGACGCACGGCTGCGATCGCACCAATGTCGCGTTCGGCATCATTGCCTTGGTTGCCGTCTCCGCGCTGTTCTTCGCCGCGCAATTTTGGGGAACGATGCCGGTCCCGGAGGCGGATTTCGTCGCCGATCTGAAGAGCCGGATGGCCGATCCGTCGCGGGCCGACCTGCTGCAGTTCGCCTACATCTGGTATCAGCCGTTGGCGAAGGAGATTTCCGACACCTGGGGCCGCCTGCCGCACAACATCCTCGGCGTGCCCGTGTTCGCGCTGCTGATCTGGCTGCACACACCGCTGTGGCGCTATTTTGCGAATTTGATCGGCGCGCTCGCAAGCGACACGCATCGCCGCCTCGTCATTGCGGCGCTGATCGGCGTCAGCCTCGCCTGTGTCGTGATGTTCGTGATGGTATTCGACTATTCGCGCTGGATCTCGAACTGGGCCGTCTGCATGTTCCTGATCCTGCACGCGGTGAAGATGCTGCCCGCCGCACGCGAGACGCCGCTGATTTCGGCGGAAGATCAGACGACAAATATCTTCGGCCTGATTGTCACATTGATCCCGCGCGTCGGAATCGTGCGGCCGTTCTAGTATCTCGCCCGCCTGATCCGCACGTAGAGCGCGCCCTCGCCGCCATGGCCGATACCGGCCTCTTCGAACCCGACGACGAAGGCCCGGAATTCCGGCAGGCTCAGCCATTCCGGCACCTGACGGCGCAGCACGCCGCTTTCGCCGCCGCTTCGGCCCTTGCCGGTGATGACCAGCACGAAGGTCAGGCCGTCATGATGGGCGCGGTGCAGGAAGCCGCTCAGCGCGCGGTGGGCACGCATCTGGGTCATGCCGTGCAGATCGAGCCGCGCCTCGATCTCGCTGCGCCCGCGCGACAGCTTTGTGCGCTCGCGCTTGCCGAGCGGCGCCAGCGGCGGCACCGCCGGCTTCGCTGCGCGCGGTGCCGGGGCAGCGGCAATCGGACGTGGCGACGGCGCAAGCCGGGGGGCGGGCGCTGCAGGCGAAGACTCGGTGCGTGGTGCAGCTTGCGCCTTCGCCGCACGATGCTTTCTCAGCGGCTTGACCTGCTTTGCGACCGTATCCCACAGCGCGCGCTCTTCCTCACTCAGCGCGCGACGGCGCGGCGAGGGACGAGGCTCCAGCACGGGCGGACGGGACGATCGCTTCATTGTTGCCGATGGGAGCGATTTTTCACCGGCCGCCGCGGCTCCTGAACTGGCTCGATCACGGGACGCGGCACCGGCAGCGGGACTGGACCAGCGACAGCGACCGTCTCGCTCTTGCTTTGCAGCTCGGCAGGCGGCTTGTCCTTCGCAGGCTCCGTTTGCGGAAACAGCTTTGCGATCTTCTCCGAGGGCCGCGGGTCCGGCACCGGGAGCCGCGCGCCGCGCGTTGTGGGATCGAGGCTCTTCGGCACCAGCATCACGAAATGCATGGCATGGCGCAGCCGTCCGGAGACCCGGCCGGCATCCTGACCCGCGCCGAAATAGAGATCGGCGCGCGCCGGACCGATGATGGCCGAGCCCGTGTCCTGCGCGATCATCAACCGATGGAACGGCGTCTTCGCGCGTTCGGAATCGATCGGCAGCTCGCCTTCGATGAAAAACGGGGTGCCGTAGACGTGGAGCGATTTGTCGACGGCGATCGAGCGGCCGGCCGTCAACGGAATGCCTTGCGCGCCGACCGCCTCCTCCTTGTCGGATAGATTGACCTCGCGAAAGAAGATGTAGGAGCGGTTCTGGCGGCGCAGCTCCTTGGCACCGTCAGGGGTCTGCGCCATCCACTCCCTGATCTTCTGCATCGACATCTCTTCCTTTGGAATGATGCCGCGCTCGATCAGGATGCGACCGACCGCCGTATAGGGATAGCCGTTATAGGCGTCGTAGTTGAGCCGGACCGTGCCGCCGTCGTCGAACTTGATCCGCGCCGAACCCTGGATCTGGGCGAACAGCAGATCGGTCGGGTCCTTCAGCCAGGCAATCTCGAGTCCGCGGCCGGCGATCTTGCCGTCCTCGATCTCGGCGCGGTCGTAATAAGGCACGAGCTTGCGGCGGCCGATCTTGCGATAGACCGGGCCCTTGTTGGGCAGGCTGACCGAATCCTGCTTGTAACCGCGCACAAAGAGATTCGAGGGGCGGCGATAGACCGGGACATTGTAGACGTCGGTCTGCGTGCGCGATCCCTCCAGCACCGGTTCGTAATAGCCGGTGACGAAACCATCGGGCTCGCCGAGGCGCGAGATCCGCAGCGGCGCAAAATTCTCCTCGAAGAAGGTTTTGGCCCGAGCGTCGTCGGTAAGCTCGAGCGATTTGGCGACCCGGCAGGGTTCGCCCAGCGAGGCGCCCAAAGCCTTCGGTTCGGGAGCGCCGGTCTGCGCGTTGATCGGACGGCAGCTCGCGCGAAAGGTCTTGTAGGCGGCGAGATGATTGTCGTCGCCCCAGCCCTTCACGTCGGCCCAGGCCAGCGGCAGATATTGGGCGCCGGGAATTTCGAGCGGCAGGGGAAGCTGCGGATATGGCAAGGCGCGCGGCGGCGCGGCAGGCAATTCCGGGAGATGATGGTGATGGCTGCGATAGTGGCGCCGCGCCGCCTCAGCGCCGAGTGAAAACGACGACAGCGCGACGGCACCTGCGCAAAGCGCCGTCGCGCTGGTCTTCAGGAAAACCTTAATTCGCGCTTCCGGTGCCAACCAGCTTCCAGTTCGGATCGCGAGAAGTGATGTCGCGGGCGAAAGTCCAGATGTCGGTGATGTCGGCGACCGTGTCGGCGCTTCCGTCGACGATGTTGCCGGCCTTGTCCCGGGTGGCCGAGATCATCTGCGAGACGAAGCGGATCGTGAGCTGGGCGGTGCGGTCGCGCAGTTCGGCGCCGACGAGCTCGGCCTTGTCGATCGAGACAAAACGCGTCTCGGTCTTCTGCTCGTTCTTCTCGCGCTCCTTGATCGCGGCATCGAAGCTTTCATAGACCTCCGACGACAGCAGGTCGCGCAGCGCGCGGCGGTCGCCATTGGCAAAGGCCAGCACGATCATCTCATAGGCGCCGCGGGCGCCGGAGATGAAATGCCGCGGATCGAAGGTGGAATCCTTTTCGACGATGGCGTCGAGGCCCTGGGCAAGCACGGTGCCCGGCTCGGTCAGGCCCTTCCAACGGTCGGAGGGCGGGGTCGGCTCGGCCGCCGGCGCCAAGGGAGCCTGGTCGATGACCTTGCCCGGCATGGTGACGACGTTCTTGTCCTGGGCGCCCTGGAGCGCGTTGCGGTCGAACGGCGGCCGCTCGTTGCCCGTGCGCTGCCCCAGCACGCTGCGCAGCCTCAGAAAGATGAAGACCGCCAGCGCCAGGAAGATGATGGTGTAGATGTCCACGTCGTATTCGCTTTCTGGTCGTCTGTAGAAGGGGCCGTCTCGAAAGGATCGTGCCGGGAAAATCGATCCGGCCAGTAGACCGTTCCATACCGGAACGGCAAGTCTACATCACCATTTTGGGTCCGCGCGTCAGGTCCGTGGGATGTAGGCACGAAATCTTGCCCGGCCAATGGCGCCTTTTGGCACAGCACCGAGTGTAGCGCGTTTTATGCTTAAGGGGAAACCCGATCCTGCCCGGAAATCGCGCATCTTCAATCGTTTAAGGCGCAGTTGCGCGGGATCGCCGGGGTGAACGCCACAGTTGTGGGCGTGGCCGGATTTCCCCATCCGGGACCGTTCGTCCTTGTGGAACGAGGTAGCCCTATGTTAGCCAACCGCCGCGAAATTCAGCCCAATCGGGTAAGGAGACACTCTTATGACCAACGGTAACGGCACCCCTCCCGAGGCGGCCCAGGCTCCCCAGCTCAACGTCCTGGCGCAATATACCAAGGACCTCTCGTTCGAAAATCCGAATGCGCCCAGCTCGCTCCAGCAGCAGAGCCAGCCGCCCCAGATCAACATCCAGATCAATGTCAGCGCCAACAATCTCAGCGAACAGGAGTTCGAGGTGACGCTGTCGGTCGAGGGCAAGGCCGAGACCGCCGGCAAGATCATGTTCTCGTTCGAGCTCGCTTATGCCGGCGTCTTCCGCATCTCCAACGTGCCGAAGGACAATTTGCATCCGCTGGTCATGATCGAATGCCCGCGCCTGCTGTTCCCGTTTGCCCGTGAGATCATCGCCACTGCCGTGCGCGACGGCGGGTTCCCGCCTTTGATGCTGGATCCGGTCGACTTCGTCGGCCTCTATCGCCAGAACATGGAGCGGCAAATGGCCGCTCAGCCGAGCGGCCAGGCTTAACCAGCCAAAGGGGCGGCTGGAGCGGGCAAGAACTCGTTCCAGATCGCCTTGTCGCCGAGCGTTGCGATGAAGGCCCGGTGGGCCTCGCGCTCGGCGTCCGAAATGCGCGGGGTGAGCGGCGCCAGCCGTTGCCGCCGAGGCGCATCGGCAGCCCCATTGGCGCGAGTCTCTTCGGATTCCGAAGCAAGCAGCAGCTGCGACTGCCGCGCCCCGACCAGATCCACATAGACTTCCGCAAGCAGCTCGGCGTCGAGCAATGCGCCGTGCTTGGTGCGGCGTGAATTGTCGATCGCATAGCGTGAGCAGAGATCGTCGAGCCGGTTCGACACGCCGGGATGCTTGCGCCGAGCCAGCAGCAGCGTATCGACCAGCCGCTCGCGCGGGATCGCCGGGCGCTTGATCCGGTCGAGCTCGGCATTGATGAAGCTGATGTCGAACGAGGCATTGTGGATCACCAGCGGCGCGTCGCCGATGAACTCCAGAAAATCGTCGACGACCTCGTGAAACAGCTGCTTCGTCGCCAGGAATTCGGCCGACAGCCCGTGCACCGCAAAGGCTTCTGCCGGCATGTCCCTTTCGGGATTGATGTAGACGTGGAAACTCTGCCCCGTCGGCATGCGATTGAGCATCTCGACGCAGCCGATTTCGACCAGGCGATCTCCCCGCAACGGGTCAAGGCCGGTGGTTTCTGTGTCGAGAACGATTTCGCGCATGATCTGGGAAGCCGTGTCAGGCGGCGAATCAGGCGCGCCGCTGCGGCATCTTAACGACGTCGGCGAGGATGTGCGCGATTTGGGCGCGCACCGGTTCGAGTCCGTGGGATGTATCCACCACGAAATCGGCACGCCTGCGCTTTTCCGCATCGGGTGTCTGCTTGGCGATGATGGCGTCGAGCTTGGCCTCGTCCATCGTGCCGCGCGCCAGCACCCGCTCGCGCTGCAGTTCCGGAGACGTGGTGACGACGACTACGGCATCGACCCGCGTCTCGCCACCCGTCTCGAACAGCAGCGGAATGTCCAGCACCACGACCGGCGCGTTGGCGGCTTTTGCGTCGGCGAAGAATTTTTTCCGGGAAGCGCCGAGCATCGGATGGACGATCTGCTCGAGCTGCTTGATGGCCGCAGGATCGTGCACCACACGCGCCGAGAGTTTTGGCCGATCAACCTTGCCGTTCGCGGTAGTGCCGGGGAAGGCGGCCTCGATCGCGGGTGCGGCCTCGCCCTCATAGAGCTGATGGACGGCCGCATCGGCATCGTAGACAGGCACGCCAGCCTCCGCGAATAATTTCGCGGTGGTGGATTTGCCCATCCCGATCGAGCCTGTCAGTCCCAGGATCCGCATCAGCGCCCAACCATATCTGCCAGTCACACCGCAACTAGCCGCTCGCGCCGCAGGAACGCAAGCAGCGGCAGCAGCGGCAAGCCTAGAATGGTGAAGTGGTCGCCCTCGATACGCTCGAACAAATGGATCCCCAGGCTTTCGAGCTGATAGCCGCCGACGCTGGTGCTGACGGCGCCGCCGGCGATGTCGAGATAGGCCGAAAGCTCGGCCTCGGTCATCTGCCGCATCGTGAGGCGGGCAACCGAGACGTCCTCGAAGATGATCTCGCCATCGCGTGCGATCGCCACGGCGGAATTCAGCTCATGGCTATGGCCGGAGAGATCGCGCAGCTGCGCCAGCGCCTGGGCGCGGCCCGCTGGCTTGTTGAAGAGGCGATCGCCAAGCGCCAGCGTTTGATCAGCACCAATGACGGTGCTTCCAACGTGATGGGCCGAGACTGCCTTGGCTTTTTCGCGCGCCAGCAGCAGGGCAATCTCGCGCGGACCAGAAAGCCCGGAGGCGGCCTGGATGCCGCGCTCGTCGATATCAGCCGTGATCGCCTTGAACTCGAGCCCGGCATTCGCCAGGAGCATCTTTCTCGCGCTGCTCTGCGAGGCCAGGATCAACGAAGATTTGCCGAGCCAGAGACCCATCGCGAAACTATCCCAAAGCTATTCAGAAGGCCGGTTACGCTGACGATCGCTGTAAAGTTTCATGATCGCCGCGGCGGTTTCCTCGATCGAGCGCCGCGTGACGTCGAGCAGCGGCCAATCGTGCTTGGCGCTCAGCTTGCGGGCAAATGCGACCTCCTCGGCGACCGATTGCTTGTCGGTATAAGTGTCGCTGCTGGAATCGGCCCCCATGGAGAGCAGGCGGTTCGTGCGCACCTGGATCAATCGTTCCGGCGTCGCATGCAAGCTCACCACCAGCGGTCGCGTCAACGTCTCCAGTTGCGAGGGCACCGGAATGCCTGGAACCAGCGGCACGTTGGCAGTGCGGATGCCTCGGTTGGCAAGGTAGATCGACGTCGGGGTCTTGGAGGTGCGGGAAACGCCGACGAGCACCACGTCCGCGTCGTCGAGCCCTTCGACATGCTGGCCGTCATCGTGGATCATCGTGTAGTTCAACGCGTCGATACGCTTGAAGTATTCGGCATTGAGCACGTGCTGGGCGCCGACCCGGCCGGTCGTGGCAGCTCCGAGATAGGCCTCGAACAACTGCATCACCGGCCCGATGATCGACAGGCTCGGAACATTGATCCCCTTGCACTTATCCTCGAGCCTCGAAACCAGATCCTTCTCGAGCAGCGTGAACAGCACGATTCCCGGCGCTTCCTCGATCTCGTCGAGCACGCGATCGAGCTGTTTCTGGCTGCGCACCAGCGGATAGACGTGCTCGACCGGGGTCACGTTGGCGTACTGGGCGGCAACGGCGCGCGCGACCGTGATCAGCGTCTCACCGGTGGAGTCGGAGACGAGGTGCAGATGGAAATAATTGTTCGAAGTCGGCACAAAAGCCCTTTGTATGGAGTCGGTGTGGTTTGTGGATTTCTGTGGAGCTTAACCTCCCGGAAAGGGATGTGCGACACCGGGGGCGGGACAACGGCGGATTTTCTTCACACCGCTGCCCCTGAGAACAACTTCGACGCCCTCCCGAAAGGGAAACGGGATTGCGTCGATAACCCTCTTGATAAGCTGCCGACAGAAACGCGCAAGCCTTTGAAGCTGACCGACTTATCGAAAGCGGCCGGAGCTGTCAGAGGATATGTTGATGGATGTGAACAAGCGCGTGTGAACGGGCGGACGGAGATGTGTGAGTCCAATTCACCGTCATATAGACTCAAACCTTAAGAATCTAAGATTCTTATTGGAGAAGGGCGCTACGGACGGATATGTGTGCAGGCAAGACCTTAACGAGTTCTTACTATCCCCAACGTTTCCCCTCGGCTGGGCAGGAATCCGGACCCCCAGACATGTTTGAAGACGTCTACCTCTGGATCAAGGCGCTGCATGTGATCGCCGTCATTTCCTGGATGGCGGGCATGCTCTATTTGCCACGGCTGTTCGTTTATCATTGCGAGGCTGAAGTCGGCTCGCAGCAGTCGGAAACGTTCAAGATCATGGAACGGCGGCTGTTCAAGGCGATCATCAACCCCGCTATGATCGTGACCTGGCTCGCCGGGCTCTACCTCGCCTGGGCTGGACACTGGTTCACTTTCGGCTGGCTGCACGTAAAACTGGCACTGGTCCTGGCGATGTCCGCGGTCCACGGCTTTTTTTCGCGCTGGCTGAAGGATTTCGCGGCGGACCGGCGCCCCCGGAGCCAGAAATTCTATCGGATTATCAACGAGGTACCAACTGCCTTGATGATTCTGATCGTCATCATGGTGATCGTGAAGCCGTTCTAGGCAGCGGTCGCGAACAATCGCTCAGTGCTTCTGCTTGCGGAGTGTGAGGCGATTTTCTATATTAGCGATATCCCACCCAACGCAGGCGGATGTGGTCGTGTCTGAGCTTTCCAGAGGCCGGACACCCCATCAGGTTTGAAGCCTCACCGGCGCTCTCCTTGCCAGACCTGCGGACCTTACCTTTTCGCGTCCGCATTTCAGAGCCTCCTCGCACGCCCCTCCCAGGTTACCCCACAGGACCACCCCAATGCGGGAAATCAAACTCCAGGACCTCAAGTCGAAGACGCCGGCCGAGCTCGTCTCGTTCGCGGAAGAGAATGGGGTCGAGAATGCCAGCACCATGCGCAAGCAGGAGCTGCTGTTCGCCATCCTCAAGCAGCTTGCGCTCGCCGAGACCGACATCGTCGGCGAAGGCGTCGTCGAGGTTCTCTCCGACGGCTTCGGCTTCCTCCGCTCGCCCGATGCGAATTATCTGCCGGGCCCGGATGACATCTACGTTTCGCCCTCGCAGATCCGCCGTTTTGGCCTGCGCACCGGCGACACTATCGAAGGCCACATCCGCAGCCCGAAGGAGGGCGAGCGCTATTTCGCGCTGCTGAAGGTCAACACGCTCAATTTCGAGGACCCGGAAAAGGCCAAGCACAAGGTCAATTTCGACAACCTCACGCCGCTGTTTCCGAATCAGCGCTTCCGCATGGAAATCGACGACCCCACGCGGAAAGACCTGTCTGCAAGGGTGATCGACATCGTTGCGCCGATCGGCAAGGGTCAGCGCGCGCTGATCGTCGCGCCGCCGCGCACGGGCAAGACCGTGCTGATGCAGAACATCGCGCACTCGATCGCGCATAATCATCCCGAGTGCTATCTGATCGTGCTCCTGATCGACGAACGTCCGGAAGAAGTCACGGACATGCAGCGCTCGGTGAAGGGCGAGGTCGTCTCCTCGACCTTCGACGAGCCGGCGGTGCGCCATGTCCAGGTCGCCGAGATGGTGATCGAGAAGGCCAAGCGTCTGGTTGAGCATGGCCGCGACGTCGTGATCCTGCTGGACTCCATCACGCGCCTCGGCCGCGCCTACAACACCGTGGTGCCGTCATCGGGCAAGGTGCTGACCGGCGGTGTCGATGCCAACGCGCTGCAGCGGCCGAAGCGGTTCTTCGGCGCCGCCCGCAACATCGAAGAGGGCGGCTCGCTGACGATCATCGCGACTGCGCTGGTTGATACCGGCAGCCGTATGGACGAAGTCATCTTCGAAGAGTTCAAGGGCACCGGCAACTCCGAGCTGATCCTCGATCGCAAGGTGTCGGACAAGCGGACCTTCCCGGCGATCGACATTTCGCGCTCCGGCACCCGTAAGGAAGAGCTGATCACCGATCCGGTGGTCTTGAAGAAGATGTACGTACTCCGCCGCATCCTGAATCCGATGGGGACGATGGACGGCATCGACTTCCTGCTCGACAAGCTGCGCTCGACCAAGAGCAATTCCGAGTTCTTCGATTCGATGAACACCTGATTGCAGTGCAACATGATCCAAAGGGCGCCTTCGGGCGCCCTTTTTCTTTGTGCGACTTTGTTGCAGCGAGCTGCAGCATGGCGGGGCGTTGTCGTCTGGAGTAGGCGTCGTCTAAGATGTTGATATAATCTATGAATAGCGGATCGAGGGATGCCGCTCATTCCGTTGCAAGTGGTTCTTGCAGTAGACGCTCGCGAATTTATTGCATCGCACTATTGGTTTTGCTGCGAGAATCCAAGCAGCATAATCGCTCGATTTGTCAGCCGAAACGGATGTTTGCCTTTTCCCTTTCAGCCGGACAAATAGGCTATGTATCCGCGAGACCACACCATCTTTGCACTGTCGTCTGGCCGTCCGCCAAGTGCGCTTGCGGCGGTGCGTGTCTCCGGGCCAGGCGCCAGCCTGGTGCTGACGACGCTGGCGGGCAAGCTGCCGGCGCCGAGGCAGGCCAGCCGCCGGCTCCTTCATGACGGCGTGGGCCAGCCGATCGACGATTCGGTGGTGTTGTGGTTTCCGGGGCCCGGCAGCGCGACCGGCGAGGACGTCGCCGAATTTCACGTCCATGGCGGCCGCGCGGTGCTGGCCGCACTGTTTACCGCAATTTCCGTAATTCCGAATATGCGAGCCGCCGAACCGGGCGAATTCACCCGGCGCGCCTTCGAGAACGGCAAGCTCGACCTGACCGGGGCGGAGGGCCTCGACGATCTCATTCATGCCGACACCGACCGCCAGCGCCGCCAGGCGTTGCGGCAGTTGCAGGGTCTCCTCGGCAATCGCGCGCGCGACTGGCGCGAGCGCATCATCGACGCCTCGGCCTTGATCGAGGCCGGCATCGATTTCTCCGACGAGGGCGATGTGCCCGCCGAGTTGAGAGCGCCTGCGGTCAAGGCGATCAGTGCGCTGCATGACGAAATCGCAGAAGTCCTTGCGGCACAGGGACAAGCTGAACGCTTGCGTGACGGCCTGGTGGTTGCGATCGCGGGCGAGCCGAATGTCGGCAAGTCGACGCTGATCAACCAGCTCGCGCGCCGCGACGTCGCGATCGTCTCGCCGCATGCTGGCACGACACGCGATGTGATCGAGGTGCAGCTCGATCTTGATGGCTATCCCGTCACGGTGATCGACACGGCCGGCATTCGCGAGACCGACGATCCGGTGGAGCAGGAGGGTGTTCGCCGGGCGCGAGCCCGAGCCGAAGACGCCGACCTCGTGTTGTGGCTGGTGGAGGCGGGGCGCGCGGTCGATCCGGCCGCAATGCCGTTGCTGGGGAAGTCCGGCAACTCAGGCAGCCGCTCCGGCGGTTCGGTCTGGATCGTGCGCAACAAGATCGATCTCGGCGGGGTCGAGGACGTCGGCCTGTACGGTGAGTTCGGAATCGCCGCCAGCCGGGGGGACGGCATTCCCGAGCTGGTCGATGCTATGGTGAAATTCGCCGCCGACTTCTTCGGAACGACTGAGGGCGCGTTGGTGACCCGGGCCCGGCAGCGGGATTTGCTGCGCCGAGCGTCGGACAGCTTGCGGCGGAGTCTGGAGCTTGTAGAAGACGGCGAGGAGCTTGCCGCCGAAGAGCTGCGCGCTGCGGCCTATGCCTTGGGCCGGCTGCTGGGTCGGGTGGATGTCGAGGACGTCCTGGGGGCGATTTTTCAGAAGTTCTGCGTTGGGAAGTAGCCCTAGTTCTTCATTGTAGAACTAGCCTTTGTTCCACTTCTTCGTTTCACGTGAAACACTGCGGTCGCGTTTCGAGACGTTTCACGTGAAACGTGACTCCATTACACATATTTGCTGGCAAACGTGGCAGCTAAGGGAGCGGGTGAGCGGAGAGATCCCGGATCACTCCGCTCGCGATGATGGGAGTATGCCGCTGCCATCGAGCTTCGGAGACCGGGCCGCATCTGGACGTTACGGCCCTTCAGTAGACACTTTATGCTTCGGGAGCTCCGTTTTCTCCCACTGAAAATAAATCTTTCCAAGGGCGGTTCTACTGTGCATGGGGTTGTTTTCGCGAAAAACATCTGGGCTCCGCTTGCACCGTTTCACGTGAAACAACCGCCCTTTCCAGTTTCCGCTTCCGGCTTCCCCGCCTCTGAGCTAGAAGTCCGTCCATGCGAACAGAGCGAGAGAGCTTCGACGTCATTGTGATTGGCGGCGGCCATGCCGGCTGTGAGGCCGCTTCTGCCTCTGCCCGGATGGGCGCGGCGACCGCTCTGGTGACGCACCGCTTCTCCACGGTCGGCGCGATGTCCTGCAATCCCGCCATTGGCGGTCTCGGCAAGGGCCATCTGGTTCGCGAGGTCGACGCGCTCGATGGTCTGATGGGCCGGGTCGGCGACGCCGGCGGTATTCAGTTTCGCGTTCTCAATCGCCGTAAGGGCCCAGCGGTCCGTGGTCCGCGCGCGCAGGCCGACCGGAAGCTCTATGCGGCCGCGATGCAGGCGGCGATCCGGGAGACCGAGGGTCTTGCCGTGGTCGAAGGCGAAGCGGACGAGCTGATCGTGGTCGAGGGACGGGTGATCGGCCTGCGCCTGGCAGATGGCCGCCAGCTTCGGGCAGGGGCTGTCGTCGTCACCACCGGCACCTTCCTTCGCGGTCTGATCCATCTCGGAGAGAAGAATTGGCCCGCCGGCAGGGTCGGCGAGGCGCCTGCGATGGGCCTTTCGACCTCGTTCGAGCGCGCCGGATTCACCCTTGGACGGCTCAAGACGGGCACTCCGCCGCGTCTGGATGGCACGACGATCGACTGGTCGGCGGTCGAGATGCAGCCGGGGGACGAGCCTCCGGAGCCGTTTTCGATGGTGACCGAGCGGATCACGACGCCGCAGATCCAGTGCGGAATCACCCGAACCAATTCCGCCACCCATGAGGTGATCCGGGCCAATGTTCATCGCTCTCCGATGTACTTCGGCCAGATCAAGAGCTCCGGACCGCGCTATTGCCCCTCGATCGAGGACAAGATCGTTCGCTTCGGCGATCGCGACGGTCACCAGATCTTCCTGGAGCCGGAAGGGCTCGACGACAGCACTGTCTATCCCAACGGCATCTCGACCTCGCTGCCGGAGGACGTTCAGCTCGCCATCCTAGCAACCATTCCCGGCCTGGAGCGGGTGAAGATGGTCCGGCCGGGCTATGCCATCGAATACGACCACATCGATCCGCGTGAGCTCGATCCGACCCTCCAGACCAAGCGCCTGCGCGGCTTGTTCCTGGCCGGCCAGATCAACGGCACGACCGGATACGAGGAAGCCGCCGGCCAGGGCATCGTGGCCGGGCTGAACGCGGCATTGGCTGCGAGCGGCGCCGCGCTGACGGTGTTCGACCGAGCTGATGGCTATCTCGGCGTGATGATCGACGACCTCGTCACCCGCGGCATCAGCGAACCCTATCGGATGTTCACCTCTAGGGCCGAGTACCGGCTGACACTGCGTGCGGACAACGCCGACCAGCGTCTAACCGAGAAGGGCATCGCCTTGGGATGCGTCGGGAGCGCCCGGACCGTGCATCACCGCGCCAAGATGGACGCCTTGAATGCGGCACGAGCGCTCTCGAAGTCGCTGACGATCACCCCGAACGAGGCCATTAAGCAGGGTCTGACCCTGAACCGGGACGGCCAGCGGCGCTCGGCTTTCGAACTGATGGCCTATCCCGATATTGGCTGGAGCCAGGTCCGTGCGATCTGGCCCGAGCTGTCCGGCATTGATCCCGTCATTGCCACCCATCTCGAGATCGACGCGAAGTACGATGTCTATCTGGAGCGCCAGAGCGCGGACGTCGAAGCCTTCAGGCGGGACGAGGGGATGGTGTTGTCGGACGTCGATTACCAGCAGGTCCCCGGTCTCTCCAATGAGGTGCGGGCCAAGCTGGAGAACGCGCGGCCGTTCACCGTTGGCCAGGCCGGCCGAATCGACGGCATGACGCCTGCCGCGCTCGGCATTCTTGCGGCCTATCTCCGCCGCGAAGCGCGGAAGACTTCCAAAGTAATCGCATAGGTTTCACGTGAAACAGCGCGGGCCGGGCGGCGGCAGATCGTCTTCAGGAAAACCCTCGGCGGGTGAGGGTGCCGGTGTTCGCTCCGAACCGGCGCCTGCCCGGCCAAAGATCGACAAGGCCAGCGCCAACGATCGATCGTGGGACGTCGTCATTGCAGCCGACAAGGTTGCGGCGCTCAACCTCGCGCCTGTTTCACATGAAACGGAAGCCCGGCTCGATCGCTACATCGCACTGCTGCGGGAGTGGCAGGCCAAGACCAACCTCGTCGCGCCCTCGACATTGCCGTACCTCTGGACCCGGCACATCGCCGACTCTCTTCAGGTCGTCGCTCTCGCCCCATCGGCCAAACGTTGGGCCGACCTCGGCAGCGGTGGCGGCTTTCCCGGGATCGTCCTGGCCTGCGCCATGGCCGGGACGGCCGGGGCGAGCGTCCATCTGGTCGAGCGAATCGCCAAGAAGGCGGCCTTCCTGCGCGAAGCCGTGCGCGTCACGACATCTCCGGGAGTCGTACATCTCGCTGAGATCGGGGATAATGTGGATAGAATCACCGGCCCGGTCGATTGCGTCACCGCGCGTGCGCTGGCTCCGCTACATCAACTCATCGGCTTTGCGGAGCCGCTGATGCGCCGGGGCGCAAAGGCGTTGTTTCTCAAGGGTCAAGATGTAGAGTCTGAATTGACCGAAGCCACTAAATATTGGAATATTCAGCCGCAGCTCCACCACAGCCGTACAGGCGACGGTTGGATCGTCGAGCTGGCTTCCGTCGAACGGCGCGGGTGAGGCGTCAGGGGCCGAGTGGGGGAATTTGCGATGAGCGTGATTGACGAACCGCAGCAAGAACAGACCGCCGCCGTCCCGCAGGGCCATCCGCGCATCCTGGCGCTGGCGAATCAGAAGGGCGGCGTGGGAAAAACAACCACGGCGATCAATCTCGGCACGGCGCTCGCTGCGATCGGCGAGCGCGTCCTGATCGTCGATCTCGATCCGCAGGGCAATGCCTCGACCGGACTCGGCATCGATCGCCGCAACCGCTCCTGCTCGACCTATGACGTTCTGATCGGCGAGGCGAGCCTGCGGGAAGCGGTGGTGTCGACGGCAGTGCCGCGGCTGCATATCGCGCCCTCGACCATGGATCTCTCCGGCCTTGAGCTCGAGCTCGGCACCACGCCGGGTCGTGCGTACAAGCTGCGCGATGCGATCAGCGCGCTCAACAACAACGTCTCGCCCGACGCCGATTACACTTACGTGCTGATCGACTGTCCGCCCTCGCTCAACTTGATCACCGTGAACGCGATGGCGGCTTCCGACGCAATCCTGGTGCCGCTCCAGTGCGAGTTCTTCGCGCTCGAAGGTCTGTCGCAATTGCTGCAGACGGTGGAGCAGGTGCGCTCGACGCTCAATCCGAGCCTGTCGATCCACGGCATCGTGCTGACCATGTTCGACTCGCGCAACAATCTCTCGAACCAGGTCGTTGCCGACGTCCGGCAGTTCATGGGCGAGAAGGTCTACAAGACCATGATCCCGCGCAACGTGCGCATCTCGGAGGCGCCGTCCTACGGCAAGCCGGTGCTCGTCTACGATCTCAAATGCGTCGGCAGCGAAGCTTATCTGCGGCTCGCCACCGAAGTGATCCAGCGCGAGCGCGAGCTGCGGACGACGCATTGAAGCGGCGTTGATGCTACGAGTTACGAGTTTCGACAATTCAGTTCTGGAGTGCAGCGTGAATCCAAGGGAGCTGGCGATGGCCGACGAAGCGCGTTCGCGACTGGGCCGGGGTCTTGCGAGTCTGATCGGTGACGTCGGCGGCGAGGCTCAGCATGTCGATCGGCCGCGCGCGCAACGCAAGGTGCCGATCGAGTTCATCAAGCCCAATCCGCGCAACCCGCGCCGCACCTTTTCGGAGAGCGAGCTCAGGGAGCTCAGCGATTCGATCAGGCAGCATGGCGTGATCCAGCCGATCGTGGTGCGCCCGGTGAAGGGTGCGCAGGACCGCTTCGAGATCATCGCCGGCGAACGGCGCTGGCGCGCCTCGCAAATGGCCGGCCTGCACGAAGTGCCGATCGTCCCCGTCGACATCAGCGACAGCGATGCGCTGGAGTTCGCGATCGTCGAGAACGTGCAACGCGAAGACCTCAACCCGATGGAAGAGGCGCTTGGGTATCACGCGCTCGCCAACGAGTTCAAACGCAGCCAGGACGACATCGCCAAAGTCGTCGGCAAGAGCCGCAGCCACATCGCCAACATGATGCGGCTGACGAAGCTTCCCGCCGAGGTGCAAACCCTGATCACGAGCGGCGAGCTGACCGCAGGTCATGCCCGCGCGCTGATCGGCGTGCCTGATCCGCTCGCGGCCGCCAAGCGCATCGTCGAGGAGGGCCTCAACGTCCGCCAGGCCGAGGCGCTGGCGCATGAAGAGGGCGTGCCGGAGCGCAAGCCGCAGAAGGCGCGCTCGGGGGCGAAGGAAAAAGACCCTGACACGGTCGACCTCGAAAAGCGCGTCAGCGACGCGCTCGGGCTCAAGGTCACGGTGAGCCACCGAGACCCCGGCGGCTCGGTCCAGATCAACTACCGCAACCTCGATCAGCTCGACGAGGTGATGCGGCGGCTGGCGAAGGGCGCGCTGTAGCCGCTTGGTGTCGTCCTGGCGAAAGCCAGGACCTCATGCCGATCCACACGTCATTGCGAGCGCAGCGAAGCCATCCAGAATCTTTCCGCGGAGAGATTCTGGATTGCTTCGTCGCAAGGGCTCCTCGCAATGACGAGGGGACAGTGCGGGAAGCTCAGCTCCGCCGCTTCGCGTTTGCGGCGATCGCCATCAGCGTGCGCTGGGCGATGGCGGCGGCGAGGGTGGATTGCTTGCGGGTATCGAGCGCGGCGGTCGCGAGCTGCTCGATGATGACGGCGAGCCGCGCCACGCTGAAATTGCGCAATGCGGTTTCGACCGCGGGCTTCCGCGAAAAATGCAGGCGCGGATAGCCGCTGTCGAGCACCGCGGATGCGGGCGTGCCGTCGGCGATTGCGAGCGCCGATTTGTGCAGCCACGCCGCCTGACGCTGCGCCGCGGAGATGATCACGCCGGGGTAGGTGCCGGCGATCATGGCTTTGGCAAACTCGTTCTCGACGATCTCGGGCCGGCCGGCGAAGGCGCCATCGACGATCGGATCGAGTTTCAGTTCCGACGCATCGGCGACGACAGCCATCACGTCATCCAGCGTGATCTCGCCCTTGCCATGGGCATAGAGCGTGAGCTTGCGCAGCTCGTTGCGGGAGGCCTGGCGATCGCCGCCGAGGAACGACATCAGCGCCGCGCGGGCATCTTGCGCGATGCGCAAATTGGCGATGCGGAGCTCGTCTTCCATCAGCTTGGCGAGATCGCGCTCGGTATCGGGATAGCAGGCGATCGCGACGGCCGTCTTGGCGCGTTCGCAGGCCTTGCGCAGTGGCGATTCCGGACGCAGCTCGCCGGCCTCGATCACGATGCGGCAATCCCTGACGCCCATCTCCGCCAGTGTGTCGATAGCACTGGCAAAGCTGCGCGAGCCGGCGCGCACGCGGATGGCGCGGCGGCCGCCGAACAGCGGCACCGTCATGGCCTCGTCGACGAGGCGCGACGGCTCGGCGGAGAGCTCGTCGCCATCGACCTTGACCAGCGAGAAGGGATCATTGGGATCGTCGACGGCCGAGGCGATCAGCGCATCCGCGCGTTCGCGGACCAGGCCGGCGTCGGGACCATAGAGCAGGATGATCGGACGGCCCGCATCGGGGCGGGCGAGAAAGGCGTCGATCTCTTTTCCGCGCAGCGCGACCATGTTGCCTGGGACTCGTCATTCCGGGCGAACCGGGGTGACGGGATGAATTAAGTGCCCGCGGTGAAGAACGAGGCGAGTCGAGTCGTGATGTTCTCGGCGATCTCGTTGGCGGCACGATCCTCGGCATCACGTACCGCGCGGTTGCGGCTGAAACGCTGATAGGAGCCGGGCATGTCGTAGGACACGCGGGAGAACGTGGTGCCTGTCATCACCGACTTGCCGCTGACGACCTCGATCAGATTGTACTGGGCGTCGAGGCCGTAGTTTTCGCTGCTGGGCAGGCCGGTGTTGGGATCGACGATCAGCGACGTCTTGCTGCTTGCGAAGCGGATCTCGAGGCGGTGGGTTGGCGGCATGCCAGTGGCGCTGCCATAGAGCTTGAAGGCCAGCGCGTTGCGGACCTCGACGCCGACCCGGGCCTCGCGTGAGGCATTGGCTTTGGCGATCGGGGGTAGATCGACCCCCATCAGCTTCTCGCGCAGACCGGGGGTGCCGTCGGTGTGCTCGGCATACATCGGGTGGAAGCAGCCGGCCGTCATGGCCGCCAGTGCGGCGACCGCCAGCAAGCGGGCTGCGATGCGGATCCTAGCCGACAACATTCACGATCCTCTTGGGGACGATAATCACCTTGCGGACGGGTTTGCCATCCAAGGCCAGTTTTACCGCATCGAGGGCCAAAACGGCAGCCTCGATTTCCGGATTCTCGGCCGCTGTTGCAACTGTGACCTCGCCCCGCTTCTTACCGTTGACCTGGACCACCAGGGTCACACTGTCTTCAACCAGCAAATCGCGTTCGATTTGGGGCCAATTGGCCTCGGAAACCAGCCCGCTATGGCCCAGAACCTGCCAACACTCCTCGGCCAAATGCGGCATCATCGGGGAGAACAGCTGGACCAGGATCTGGCTGGCCTCCCGGATCGCCCAGGCCAAATCTGGAGCCGGCTGGCCGGGACGTTGCAAGATCTCCGCAAACGCATTGGTGAATTCGCGGATATGGGCGAGGCAGACGTTGAAGTGCAGTCGCTCGATTCCGGTGGTGACCTTGTCCAGCGCGCCATGGGCAGCCTTGCGCAAGGCGGTGGCGTCCGGGCCGAAGCTGGCCGGCCGGGCCGTCGGCGCGCCCTTGCCGGGTTCCACAGAATCGTTCACCAGCCGCCACAGCCGCTGCACGAAGCGCGAGGCGCCCTGGACGCGCTCGTCGCTCCAGATCACGTCGCGCTCGGGCGGGGAGTCCGACAGCATGAACCAGCGGGCGACGTCGGCGCCATAGGTCTCGATGATGTCGTCGGGATCGACCGTGTTCTTCTTCGACTTCGACATCTTCTCGATCGGGCCGATCTGGATGTCTTCGCCTGACGTTAGCAGCGTGGCGCGGCGGCCGTTGGCGCCGGTCTCGACCTTCACCTCGACCGGCTGGACGTAGGTGCCGTCGGCCTTCTGGTAGGTCTCGTGCACTACCATGCCCTGCGTGAACATGCCCGCGAACGGCTCGTCCAGGGCGATGTGCCCGGTCGCCTTCATCGCGCGGGTGAAGAAGCGGCTGTAGAGCAGATGCAGGATCGCGTGCTCGACGCCGCCGATATACTGGTCGACGGGCAGCATGCGGTTGGCGACCGCGGGCGTCGTCGGCGCGTTCTCGTTCCAGGGATCGGTGAAGCGCGCAAAGTACCAGGACGAATCGACGAAGGTGTCCATGGTGTCGGTTTCACGCTGCGCCTTGCCGCCGCATTTGGGGCAGCTGACGTGCTTCCAGGTCGGGTGATGGTCGAGCGCGTTGCCCGGCTTGTCGAAGGTCGCATCATCCGGCAGCTTCACCGGCAGGTCTGGGTCAGGCACCGGCACCACATCGCATTTGGGGCAATGGATGACGGGGATCGGGCAGCCCCAATAGCGCTGGCGCGAAATGCCCCAGTCGCGCAGGCGGAAATTGACCTGGCGCTCGCCGACCGGCGCGTTGCCGCGCAGCTCGGTCTCGAGACGCTTCGCCACCTCGTCCTTGGCCTGATCGATGGTCATGCCGTCAAGGAAACGCGAATTGATCATGCGGCCGTCACCGTCATAGGCGGTATCGGTGATGACGAATGATTTCGGATCCTGGCCCTCGGGGCACACCACCGGCGTGTTGCCGAGAGCGTACTTGTTGACGAAGTCGAGGTCGCGCTGGTCGTGTGCGGGACAGCCGAAAATGGCGCCGGTGCCGTATTCCATCAGCACGAAGTTGGCGACATAGACCGGCAGCTTCCAGCTCGGATCGAACGGGTGGACCGCGCGGATGCCGGTATCGAATCCCTGCTTCTCGGCGGTGTCGATGATCTCCTGCGCCGTGCCCATCCGCTTGATCTCGCCGATGAACTCGGCAAGCTTCGGATTCTTAGCCGCGGCTGCCTGCGCCAGCGGATGATCGGCCGAGATCGCCATGAACTTCGCGCCGAACAGCGTGTCGGGGCGTGTCGTAAAAATCTTCAGCTCGCTCTCGCCGGCCGGCGTCGTCGCCGCGTCGAGCGCGAAGCGGATCAGCAGGCCCTCGGACCGGCCGATCCAGTTGCGCTGCATCAGCCGCACCTTGTCGGGCCAGCGGTCCAGCGTATCCAGTGCAGACAGCAGCTCCTGCGAGTACTTCGTGATCTTGAAGACCCACTGGTTCATTTCCCGTTGCTCGACAACGGCACCCGAACGCCAGCCCTTCCCGTCGATCACCTGCTCGTTGGCGAGCACGGTCATGTCGACGGGGTCCCAGTTCACCTTGCGCTTCTCGCGCTCGGCGAGGCCTTCGCGCAGGAAGTCCAGAAACATCTTCTGCTGGTGCTTGTAATAGGAGGGATCGCAGGTCGCGATCTCGCGGCTCCAGTCCAGCGACAGTCCGATCGAACGGAGCTGCTTCTTCATCGCGGCGATGTTGGCGTAGGTCCAGGCCTTCGGTGCGACCTTGCGCTCGATCGCGGCGTTCTCGGCCGGCAGGCCGAAAGCGTCCCAGCCCATCGGGTGCAGCACGTTGAAACCCTTGGCTCGCATGAAGCGGGCCAGTACGTCGCCAAGCGTGTAATTGCGGACATGGCCGATATGGATGCGCCCCGACGGGTAGGGGAACATCTCAAGCACATAGTATTTCGGCCGCGGATCGTCGTTTTTGGAGACGAAGATCGCCTGTTGGTCCCAGGCGGCTTGCCAGCGCGGTTCGGCGTCGCGGGCGTTGTAGCGTTCGGAGGTCATGGAATCGTTGGGTTTTCGTGGATCTGGCCGTCTAAAGACGGCGGACTAGGCCATAGAAGTCCTCGGGGGGTCAATGGGTTGCCGCTGGCGGCGCGGCGCCGCAAGGCTGCTCCGCAAAAATACGGAGAGTCCTGTTCGGCTCGCCGGGCCTGGTCACCGAGAGCGAGGTCGATCGCGTCCGGGCTGCGGGTTAGCCCTCAGCCCGCCATCATCATTTCCGCCGCGCCGTTGTCGATCACCGTGATGCCATGCTCGACGACGTTGTTGCGACCGCGGTGCTTGGCGGCGTAGAGCGCGGCGTCGGCGGCTTCGATCAAATCGCCCGGACGCAAGCTCTCGTTGGGCTTGGTCGCGGCAACGCCGATCGAGACGGTGACGATCATGTGGTCGGAGGTGATGTGCGGCAGGCCCAGCTTCAGCACGGCCGCACGCGCCTGTTCGCCAATTTCGACGGCGCGCGCCACGTCGGTGTTCGGCAGCAACAGGCAGAATTCCTCGCCGCCGTAGCGGGCCGCGAAGCCCATCGTGTCGGCGGCGATGCCGGACAGCGATTCGCCGAGCCTGGTCAGGCAAGAATCGCCTTCGAGATGGCCGTAGGTGTCGTTGAACAGCTTGAAATGGTCGACGTCGATCATCAACAGCGCTAGGTCGCTGCCATATTGCTGCGCGCGCATCCATTCGAAATCGAGGCGGCTCTGGAAGCCGCGGCGGTTGGCAAGCCCCGACAACATGTCGATCGAGGCCATCACCGTGAGTCGGTCATTGCTCGCCATCAGCTCGCGTTCGCGCTGGCTGAGCTGTGCGGCCATCGCGTTGAACGCGCGGGCGAGCGGCACGAACTCGGCCGGCAGGCGATTGCGCGCGGCACGCGCCGACAGATCGCCCTCGCCCAGACGCTTGGCCATGTCGGCGAGCATCCTGATCGGCTTGATCACCAGTTTCTCGGCTGCGATCAGCGCGCCGAGCAGCACGAATACGACGACGAAACCGAGCTGGAGATAGGCGGTGCGGATGTCGCGGCTCACGGCCGCGGACACCTTGTCCTCGTCGATGCTGGCGATCAGGCGGGCATTGGTTCCGGCGATGCGGATATAGCTGACCGCGCGACGGGAGCCGTCGGCAGCGAGGAAAGAGAGTGAACCTTCGTCCTGGTCAGACCTCAGCGCCTTGTCGGCGATCGCGGACATCAGCGGCATGTTGTCGAGCGGACGGCCGATCGCACTATGCTGGTCGGCCGGTGCCGCCAACACGGTGCCGGTGCTGTCGACCAGCACGGCCGTGATGCCGGCGCGACCCCCCAGATTGCTCATGACCTTCGACATCCAGTCGAGGTTGACCGTGGCGAGCACGACGGCATCCGCTACGCCGCTGAAGGCGGACACCGGGTAAACCGCCATGACGGTCGGTGTCAGCACCGGGCGCGACAGGATGAAGTCGCTCAGGACGAAGCGGCCGGTTTCCTGCGCCTGCTGGAAATACGGCCGGTCACTGAGGTCCAGGCCGACATACATGTTGTTGGTGGCGCACTGGATGCGCCCGTCCTGGCCGGCGATCAGAAGCGTGCGGATCCAGGGAAGATTCGACGGCAGGCTCGCGCGCAGCACGTCACAGCTCTTGCTGATGCCGCCGGCGGAGGCGCGGATGAAAGCTTCCGATTTCAGGATGGTCTCGACCGACGAGATCACCTCGCGCTGCGCATCGGCGCTGTGTCTTGCAACGGTGGTGAATTCGGCTGTGGCCTGTGCGATCTGCCGTGTGCGCGTGTCTTCGAGCGATCGGATGCGTTCGAACATCAAAGGCGTCACCAGAATCACCGCGAGCAACGCAAGCCGCGCCCGGATTCCGAGAACCTGCTTGAGTTTCGCTCGTTTGCGGTTGAAACTGACGTTTGACATCTTCGCTGCCCACCCCGCGGCTAAGGTAAAGCGAGGGGTTCAAAAACTCTTTCTTGAACTCGGTAAAATTAGAACTAGCTCCGCAACAACCAGCTCCGATGCGACATCATGACTGAAGCCAACGCCGCGCCGCTAACCGGCCATTCACCAAACGCGCTCGCCGCGGTCGAAGCCGAAATCGCGCGCGCCTGCAAGGATGCGCGGCGCGAGCGTGCCTCCGTGACGCTGATCGCGGTGTCGAAAACTTTCGCCGCGGATGCAATTACCCCGGTCATCGACGCCGGGCAGCGCGTATTCGGGGAGAATCGCGTGCAGGAGGCCAAAGGCAAGTGGCCCGCGTTAACTTCTGTTTACCCCGATATCGCGCTGCATCTGATCGGCCCGCTGCAATCCAACAAGGCGAAAGAGGCAGTCGCGCTGTTCGATGCCATCCATTCGGTCGATCGCCCGAGCATTTGCCAGGCGTTAGCCAAGGAAATCGAATCCCAGAACAAGCACCCGGAATTGTTCGTGCAGATCAATATCGGTGAGGAGCCGCAGAAGGCGGGCATCGCGCCCGGCGAGGCCGATGCTTTCATCGCGAGCTGCCGCGACACCTACGGGCTGACGATCTCGGGGTTGATGTGCATCCCGCCGGTAGACGAGCCGCCGGCGGCGCATTTCGCGCTGACCGCCAAGATCGCCGCGCGCAATGGATTGAAGAAGCTCTCGATGGGCATGAGCGCGGATTATGCGACCGCGATCATGCTCGGCGCCACCCATGTGCGCGTGGGCAGTGCGATCTTCGGGCGCCGGTGAGAGCCGTTAGCGACGGCAGAGCGCCATACGAACTCTCGATTTCGTCATTGCGAGCACAGCGAAGCAATCCAGAGTCCCTCCGCGGAAAGATTCTGGATTGCTTCGCTGCGCTCGCAATGACGGTGGTGTATGTGGGGCCTATTCAAACCCCACTGCCACCTTCCCCAGCGCGCCAAAGTCCGCGACAAACCGATCACCCGCCTGGATCGGAAGCGGCGGATGGCACGTGCCCGTGGTCACTACCTCCCCTGCCCGCAAGGTGATGCCGAGGCCACGCAGCTCGTTGGCCAGCCAGGCCAGGGCAATGCGGGGATCGCCGAGCACGTTCTTGCCGTGGCCGAGATAGCGCTGGCCGCGTCGCGTGATCTGCGGCCGCTCTTCGACGAGATCCATGGCACGCCAGTTCGCATTCGTCGCTGCGCCCAGCACGAACAGATGCGCACAGGCGTTGTCGGCGATGAGCTGCGCCTCGCCGGCGCTGGCGAAATCGGCAAAGCGCGAATCAGGAATCTCGATCGCGGGATGCAAGCTGTCCACGGCGGCGAGCACCTCGTCGACAGTATATGGCGCCGCGCGCGGCGGCAGATCGCGCCCCATGCCGAAAGCGAACTCCGGTTCGCCGACGCGCATCGCGTTGCCCTTCATCGAGGCGGTGCCGCCATCGGCGATCACGGTGTCGCTCATGATCCGACCGGCCAACGGTCCCGCGACATTGATGTGCTTCTGTCCGGACTCGCTCGTTGCCGCGATCTTCCAGCCGAACAAAGTCCCGCTGAGCGCAGCCTGCACGGCGTAAGCCTCGGTGCGGTTCTGAGGCCGCAACTCTGGCTCCAGCGCGTCAAGCTTGGTGCCGTCGCGCCAATGTTTGATCAGGACCTGCGAAGCGGCGGCGATCTGATCCTTGTCGAGCATGTGTCCTCATCCGATGATGATTTTTGTTTTTGGTCCAAGCCGCCGCAGCAATTGTCGCATCGCCGCTTCGGTCATCGAGACGCAGCCTGCGGTGGGGCCGAAATTGTCGCGGGCCAGATGCAAGAACACCGCGCTGCCCCGGCCGGCGATCCGCGGCCTCGTATTGTGGTCGATTTCGATGATGAAGTCATAGAGATGGTCGGCCCGCTTGAGCCGGTCGCCGCCCTGCCCCTCGCCGAGGCGGATTCCCTGATTGTAATGACGGTCCTTGGGATCCTCGCACCAGGCGTCCTCGCCGGTGATGATCCGGGCCGGCAGGAAGGTCTGCGGGCGGCTGTGCCGGTCGCCCCGCCACCACAATCGCCTCGGGCGGAAGCTGCCCCGCGGGGTGCCGCCATCGCCCTCGCGCTTGTTCGCCAGAATGCCGCCGCGTCCGAGCGCCACTGGAATCGTCAGCGCTCCGGCGGTCAGCCAGCCCCGGCGCGGCTTCCCGGCGGCAGGCTTAACGCGGATCACCGAGAGCGGTCCGGCGCTCCGGTTCATGGTGTAACTAGCTGAAGCAGCTTTATTTTTCATGTGAACGTGCGATGTCGAATTCATTACAGGACATTCATCAAAACGGCCTGCTATTCTAGGTTAGAGTGGTTCTGGCTTGTGAATCGGTAACAGCCCACTACTTCAAGACGAACAACAATAATAACGGCGACCCCTAAACTTCCCTCTCGGCTGGGTGCAGCATGGATGCGCGCCGCGCCGGACCCCAAAAGGATGACCCCCTATGGCCAATGCCCGCAAGATCCTGATCGTGGATGACGATACCGATCTGCGCGATACGTTGGTGGAGCAATTGTCGCTGCACGAAGAATTTGAAGCCTCCGCGGTCGATACCGGCGCCAAGGGCGCGAGCGCCGCGAAGGCCAATGCCCCCGATCTCGTCCTGATGGATGTTGGCCTGCCCGACACCGACGGCCGCGAAGTGGTCCGCTCCTTACGCAAGGGCGGGTTCAAGGCTCCGATCATCATGCTCACCGGGCATGACACCGATTCCGACACGATTTTGGGGCTGGAATCCGGCGCCAACGACTATGTCGCAAAACCCTTCCGCTTCGCCGTACTGCTGGCGCGCATCCGCGCCCAGCTCCGGCAGCACGAAGCCAGCGAGGACGCGGTGTTCTCGGTCGGCCCCTACTCTTTCCGACCCGGCTCCAAGATGCTGACCGCCGCCAATGCGCGCAAGGTCCGGCTGACGGAGAAGGAAACCGCCATCCTCCGCTTCCTCTACCGGGCCGGCCAGATGCCGGTCTCGCGCGAGACCCTGCTCCAGGAGGTCTGGGGCTACAATTCCGGCGTCACCACCCACACGCTGGAAACCCACATCTACCGGCTTCGCCAGAAGATCGAGAAGGACGCCGCTAACCCGGAAATCCTGGTCACGGAAGCCGGTGGCTACAAGCTGGTGCCGTGATACGCTTCAGGGGCGTGCGAATCGTTTTAGATTGCGTGCCCTTGAGCCCCGGACCTGAATGTCAATCGACGATGATGTAGCGCTTCTCGAGCGTGTCCCGACACTGCGCCTGTTGGGAGACGCTTCGTTGCGCATGCTGGCGATCGGCTCCGAGCAGCGTGACTTCGTCCGCGGCGACGTCTTGTTCAATCTCGGCGACGATGCCGATGCCGGCTTCGTGGTCCAGCGCGGCGCCTTCCGGGTCGACGACGGCGCCGGCGCGGAGATGATCGCAAGTCCCGGTGCGCTGATCGGCGAGCTCGCGTTGATCGTGCCGATGAAGCGGCCGTCGAGCGCGATCGCGATCGAGCACGCCTCCGTCATCCGCGTCGCGCGCAGCCTGTTTCAGCGTGTGCTCGAAAGCGACCCCGCCGCCGCCGTCCGCCTGCGCGACGAATTCGCGGTGCGCTCCAGCCAGATCGCCAGCGATATATTGATGGCGGGTGCGAAGCTGACGTCGTGATGTCGTCCTGGCGAAGGCCAGGACCCGTCATCCCAAATGTTTCTGGCTTGGTGCGATTGCCGATGTCCTCGCGCAACAACGAAGATTGGTGGTAATGGGCCTGGCTTTCGCCAGAGCGACATTAAACCTCGAGCGTCACCGTCACCGGCACATGATCCGACGGACGCTCCCAGCTCCGCGCATCGCGCAAAATCTTGAAATCACTCACCGCATCTTTCATCGCGCGCGAGACCCAGATGTGGTCGAGCCTGCGGCCGCGGTCGCCGACAGTCCAATCGGCGGAGCGGTAGCTCCACCACGTGTAGACCTTTTCCGACAACGGAATGCGATCGCGCGCGACATCGACCCATTCGCCGGCGGCGAGCGCGGCTTGCAGCTTCTCGGTTTCGATGGGCGTGTGCGACACCACTTTCAGAAGCTGCTTGTGCGACCAGACGTCATTCTCATGCGGGGCAACGTTGAGATCGCCGACCAGGATGTGGCGATCCTCGCCGCGCGGATGCAACGGCTCGCACGCCTTCATCTCGTCGAGGAAGCGGAGCTTGTGATCGAATTTCTCGTTCAGCGCGGGATCGGGAATGTCGCCGCCGGCGGGCACGTAGAAATTATGCACCACCAGGGGTTTCGCGATCCCGGCCCTCTCACCGAACGATACCGAGATGTGGCGTGAATCCACCTTGTCGCAGAAGGTGCGGATGTCCTTCGACTCGAACGGAATCCTCGAGACGATGGCGACGCCGTGATAGCCCTTCTGTCCGTTCAACGCGACATGCTCGTAGCCGAGCCGCTTGAAGCGCTTCAGCGGAAAAGCGTCGTCGATGCACTTGGTCTCCTGGAGACACAGCACGTCCGGCCGCGCGCTCTTGAGAAATTTTGCGACCAGATCGATGCGCAGCCGAACCGAATTGATGTTCCAGGTTGTCAGGGAAAAACGCATGAGATTGATCTAACAAACTCCATCCGTCATGGCCGGGCTTGACCCGGCCATCCACGCCTTTTTGTAGGTCCAGATTGTAGGTCCAGAACGTGGATGCCCGGGACAAGCCCGGGCATGTCGATCATCGCAGCAGCGAGTAAGTCTCAGCCCGGCGACGGGCCGTAATTGGTAAAATCGATCTTGAACATGCCGGGATCGAGCTTCTTGCTCGTATCCAGATTATAGACCGCGATCGTGGTGTCGTAGCCCTGCGGGTCGGTGACGGTCCACTGCTTCAACTGGCCGTCCTTGGCGCCGAACATCAGCAAGAGGCGACTGGTGCCGACCAGCGCCTGCTTCTCCTCGATGGTGACGCTGACGAAGACGTCGTCGGCCGAGACGTTGACGACGTTGGTGTCCTTCATCAGGTCGATGCGGTCGGACAGCAGGAAACGCAGCGGTGTCTGTGACAGCGGATAGACGTCCTGCGTCGCGAGCTTGCGGTCGCGCACCACCAGCGACGATCCGTCGGCGACGATGTCGATCGGGCTCGGCGCGTCATATTCGAAGCGCACCTTGCCCGGCTTCTGGATGTAGAAGTCGCCTTGCGTCTTGCTGCCGTCGGGGCCGACCTGGACGAAATTCCCGACCAGCGTCGACAATGACGACAAATAGGCGCTGACCTTGGCGGCCTGGGCCTTCTGGTTCGCATCGAAGGTCTGGAAGATGCTGCTCGGCACGTTGCGGCGTGGATCCGGAATCACCGGATTGGGCGGCGTCTGGGTCGCGCCGGTGACCGCGGGCCCTCCAACGGCCGGACCGCCGTCGCGGCCCTTCGGTGCAGGCTTCGGCACGGGAACGGTCTGCGCGAACGACGCCGTGATCACCATCGCGGCGGTGACGAGAATTACGCCGGCCATGCGCGCGCTCCGCGCGGCGACAATGGCAGCGAATCGAATGTCCGGATGTCTGATCAACGCGTCGTCCTGTGTGGCTGGGCACCCTTTTAGCGTGATTTCGGCCAAAAGCAGATAACGTTTTTGCGTGAATGATGGTTTGAGGCGGCTCGCCTCACATATGGCTGTCTTCTTCCTCGACCAGGATCTCGCGCTTGCCGGCGTGGTTGGCGGGTCCGACGATGCCCTCCAGTTCCATGCGCTCCATCAGCGATGCGGCGCGGTTATAGCCGATCTGCAGGCGGCGCTGGATATAGCTGGTAGAGGCCTTACGGTCGCGTTTGACGATCGCAACAGCCTGCGAGAACAAATCGCCGCCGCCATCCGCGCCCATGGCGGACGCGTCGAACACCGCGCCGTCCTCGTCTTCGCTGGGTTCTTCGGCCGTGACGGCTTCGAGATATTCCGGCTGTCCCTGCGTCTTGAGGTGGCGCACCACCTTCTCGACTTCCTCGTCCGACGCGAAAGGTCCGTGCACGCGGCTGATGCGACCGCCCCCGGCCATGTAGAGCATGTCGCCCTGGCCGAGCAGCTGCTCGGCACCCATCTCGCCGAGAATCGTGCGGCTGTCGATCTTGGACGTCACCTGGAAGGCGATGCGGGTTGGGAAGTTCGCCTTGATGGTACCGGTGATGACGTCGACCGATGGACGCTGCGTTGCGAGGATCACGTGCAGGCCGGCGGCGCGCGCCATCTGCGCGAGGCGCTGCACCGCGCCTTCGATGTCCTTGCCGGCAACCATCATCAGGTCGGCCATTTCGTCGACGATGATGACGATGTAGGGCAGCGGGTCGAGCGAGAGCTTCTCTTCCTCGTAGATCGCCTTGCCGGTTTCCTTGTCGAAGCCGGTGTGCACCGTGCGCGTCGGCTCTTCGCCCTTGGCCTTCAATTCGAGCAAGCGCGTGTTGTAACCGTCGATGTTGCGCACACCGAGCTTGGCCATGTTCTTGTAGCGCTCTTCCATCTCGCGCACGGCCCATTTCAGCGCGACCACCGCCTTCTTTGGGTCGGTCACGACGGGCGTGAGCAGATGGGGAATGCCGTCATAGACGGAGAGTTCGAGCATCTTCGGATCGACCATGATCAGGCGGCACTGGTCCGGGCGCAGCCGATAGACCAAGCTGAGGATCATGGTGTTGATGGCGACCGACTTGCCGGAGCCGGTGGTACCGGCGATCAGCATGTGCGGCGTGCGTGCGAGGTCGATGATGACGGGATCACCGCCGATGGTCTTGCCGAGGCAGAGCGGCAGTTTCGCAACCGAATCGACAGTCTCCTTGGCGACCAGCAGCTCGCGCAGATAGACCTTTTCGCGATGCGCGTTCGGCAGCTCGATGCCGATGGCGTTGCGGCCCGGCACGACGGCGACGCGCGCCGACAGCGCGCTCATCGAACGGGCGATGTCGTCGGAAAGTCCGATCACGCGCGACGATTTGATCCCCGGCGCCGGCTCCAGCTCGTACAGCGTGACCACGGGACCCGGATGGGCCTTCACGATCTCGCCGCGAACGCCGAAATCCTGCAGCACGCCTTCGAGCGCGCGCGAATTGGTTTCCAGCTCGGCCTTGCTGAGCGGCTGACGATCGCCGGCCTTGGGCGCGGCCAGCACCGACACGGACGGAAGCTCGAACTTGTCGGAAGATTTCTTGGAAGCAGCCTTTGGAGCAGCCTTCTTGCGCGGCGCGCGCGCGGCGGGCTCCTCCTCCTCTTCCTCCTCGTGGTCTTCTTCGTGCTCGTCCTCGTCGTGCTCGTCTTCGGACTGCGGCGAGATCGGCGGCGCGGCGCGGCCGCCACCGAGCTTCGGCTCCTGGCGGCTGAAGGCAACGGCCTTGGTCTTCGGTCCGCTCGAGACCAGCGAGCGGTAGGCCGCGCCAAGCAACCAGATCAGCCGTGCCTTCGTGCTCATCAAGGCGTGGAACAGCCAGCCCAGCGATACCGAACCGCGATCGCTCTCCTCGTCCAGGTCGAGCGGCTTGTCATCGTCCTCGATCTCAGCGAGTTCGTCGTCATGCTCGCGTGCGCCGAGGCCGCAGGCGATCAGGAAGGTCGCCGCCATCGCGGCGAACAGGATCGTGCCGAGCACGATGCGATAGATCATGCCCGGCGGTCCGAAGATCACCGCGGGCGCGCGAACCAGGGCATCGCCGACCACGCCGCCGAGGCCTGTCGGCAGCGGCCAGGCGCCGCCATGTGGCCAGCAGCTGACGAAGCCCGCCGCGATCACCGTGCAGAGAATCCAGCAGCCGAGCCGCAGCGCCTCGCGGTCGAACGGGCGATGGGTCAGCATGCGCCAGCCCCAGACCGCGACGGTCAGGACCAGCATGATCGCGCCGAGCCCGAGGATCTGCATCGCAAGGTCGGCGCCGATCGCGCCGGCATAGCCGAGAATATTGCGGATCGGCCGCGACGTTGCGTGGCTGAGGCTGGGATCCTGCACTGACCAGGTCATCAGCGCCGCCGAGGCGACGCCCGACAATGCGATCAGGCCGAGACCGCTGAGCTCGCGCACGCGCCGCGCCAGCCCCTCGCGGATCGAGGGCGGCAGATGGCTGACCAAGGGAATGACACGTTCGATTGTCGACATGCTCATGGGCCCCGCCTAACCCAGAGTCTCGACCAGGCGGTGCAGCGCCTGCGCCGTGGTCTCGCCATCCTGCACCAGCGCAAGGCGAATGTAGCCTGCGCCGGGATTGAAGCCGTCGGGCTGGAGCCGCGCCAGATAGCTGCCGGGCACCACGCGCACGCCTGCTTCCTTGAAGAGTTTCAGGCACACAGACACATCGTCGCCGATTTCGGACGTGTTGAGCCAGACGCAGAAGCCGGCATCGGGCCGGCGATAGCCGTAACGATTGCCGATGATCTGGTCGGCGAGATCGAACTTGATGCGGTAGAGCCTGCGGTTCTCTTCGACATGCGCCTCGTCGCCGTAAGCAACGGTCGCGACATGCTGCAACGGGACCGGCACCTGCGGCGCCGCGATGTTGCGCAATTCGAGGAACATGCCGATGAGTTTTTTGTCGCCGGCGGCGAAGCCGACGCGCAGGCCCGGCAGGTTCGAGCGCTTGGACAGCGACTGGAACGCGACCACGCGGGTGAAATCAGGGCCAGCGCATTCGAGCGCGCTGCCGGGCGCTTCGCGGGTGTAGATCTCCGAATAGCACTCGTCGCTGAGGATCACGAAGCCGTAGCGGTCGGCGAGCTGCTTCAGGCGAATGAAATAATCGCGCGAGGCCACCGATCCCTGCGGGTTGGCGGGCGAGGCCAGATAGAACGCCACCGTGCGCGCCAGCGTCGCCTCGTCGATGGCGTCGAGATCGGGCAGGAAGCCGTTCTCGGCGGTGGTCGGCAGGTAGACCGGCTCGCAAGCAGCGGCGCGGGCGCCGGCGCCATAGACCGGATAGAACGGGTTCGGCATCAGGATCGCGGGCTTGCCGGGACGCGGGCCGACATAGCGCGCAGCCGCTATGGCGGCGAGGAACAGCCCCTCGCGGCTGCCATTGAGGACGAGAATCTCGCTCTCGGGATTGAGCGGTCGCGGCAGCCTGAAGCGCGACGACAGCCAGGCGCCCGCGGCCATGCGGAACGGGTCGGTGCCCTTGTTCGCGGGGTAACGGCCGAAATCGGCGATGTGCTTGGCCAGTACCGGGCCGACGAAATCAGGCACCGGATGCTGCGGCTCGCCGACGGCAAGCGAAATCAAAGGCTTGCCGGGCTGATGCGGTGCCAGCAGCTCGTTCAGCCGGACGAAGGGAGAGCGTTCGCTATCGGAGCTTCCACTGTCCTGCGGCGCACGGGATGAAGCGGTCATAGCCATTCTGGACGCCAGCACTCTTGGAACAGCCGGTCGCAGCACGGCGCCGGCGGGAAGCGGTTCAGTTCACCATAGATAGGGCGAGGTTAAGACGCGATTAACCATCGGTCGCCGCCTCGGTCCAGAGCAGGAATAATGAGGCCACGGGCGCGCTGGGGCGGCTCTCGGAGTTGGTCATGCCATTGCGAGGGGGTGGACGTTTTGGCGATGTCATGGCCGGGCCTGTCCCGGCCACCCACGGCCTTTCCGACGGCGTCCAAGAACGTGGATGCCCGGGACAAGCCCGGGCATGACGGCTTATGACGGCTTTGGCGGATAGGCGCCCTAATGCCCCGGCAGCTTCTCGAATGTCGCCATGCCCGCGGGGATCGCGTGGAAGTCCTGCTTGTCGCAGGTGTAGATCGCCATCTGCGGATGGAACTGCGCAGGCTCGTCCAGCGTGCCGACCTTCAGGATCGCCGCCGGCAGGCCGGGAACCTTGGTCACCAGATGGGTCCCGCATTGAGCGCAGAATTCGCGCGTGACGGCGCGTTCGAGGTCCTTGCGCGCGAATTGCTTGGGTTGCCCGGTGATGTAGCTGAAGCCAGCCGCCGGCATCGCGATGAAGGTGTTGGGCGCGCCGCCCGAGATGTACTGGCACTCGCGGCAATGACACTGCGCCTGCATCATCGGGTCGCCCTCGGCGACATAGCGCACTTCGCCGCAATAGCATCCGCCTTCCAAACGCATGACGACCTCCCGATTGTTGTTTCTTGTGGTCGATATTTCTGCGCGGGCGGTGTGGAATGGCAATCTTTTTCTTTCGCCTGGACGGACCAAGACAGACCTCCTGCAGCCGGTTCGTGCATCTATCTCTTGGCAAGTCCGCAGCCGTTGAATCCCCGGCCGCGCCAGCACCCGCTGCTCATGCACTCGGCTTCCAGCCGTGGACAAGCGGTTGAAGCGCAATCCGCGCGGCCACCCATACCGACGCATGCCGTGGCGCACCTGCTTCGCATGAACGAACAGCTCATGCCGCTTCCGGTCTGCCGCGGTTGCCCTGCTCCGGCCTGATCTGGCGGCAGCACGGCCGTCTTGTCCTCGCGCTTGGGCGCCCGCTTCGAACCAGGTTGGCCCGGACTTGCAGCGGGGCTCTGTGTCGTCAGCTTGGAGAGTTCCATCCGACACGGTCGGCTGGTATCGGTGCGGACGCCGGCGCCGGTGGTTCCTTTCAGCTCGAGTGCGAGCTTGTACTGATAGGGCGCGCCGGCTGTGCGGCGCAGCGGATCCTTCTCGCCAATCAGCCCGTTGACGGTGACAGTCGCGCTGCCATCCGCTTCAATCTTCCCGTCATAGATTGTGGCACCGGGCTTGCCCTCTTCCCCGGAGAGAGTGTGCAGCACGCCATCCTTGACGCGCAGGGCATACTGGAAATAGGCCTCGGGAAATGGGGGCTTGTTCTCGCAAGTCTCCTTCGCGATCCAGGTTCCATCGAATGCGGTTACGCGCTTGGCGGTGTCTGATGGTTTCGCCAAGGTCTCGACGCGCGATTTCGCCAGATCTGCGAACGCGCAGGCCGGGAAGCGTGCGAGGTGATCCTTGAATGCCGCGAGCGTTCCCAGCGCTTCCGCGCTACGCCAATGGTCTCCGGCCTCCGCGCAGGGATCGACCTGAGGCGTCGCAGGCGACAACGCCGCCGTTTCGGGCTTGCCGTTCAGGTAGAACTCGCCGAAGAACGACAGCGACAGCTCCGGCACTTGTGAGCCTTTGGAGCGCTGGTAGACGCCGGCGCTGATCGTTTGAAATACCGTGTTGACGTTGCCCTTGTCGCCGATGTGCTCCAGGAACGCGCTGGTATAGGGGCTGTTGCGGCCGCTGCCGTCGTCGGCGGTCCGGCCGGCCTGTGTCGCATAGGAAATGATAGTGCCCTCGGGACTTTCCATCTTGGCGAGGCCGCGTGAGACGGTGACGCCGCGTCCCTGTCCGACGTTTCGCCGCAACTCGTCGGCAAATGGATTGTCGCGGCAGGCGTCGAGCACGAGGATGCGCAGGTTCTTGGCCTGCTGCAGATCCGCCAGGATCTCGTCGGCGCGCACGAGACGGCGCAGATCGACCTCGTCGCGGACGACGGCATCGACAGGCACCAGATAGTTGACGCCGGCGAACTGGAGCGCGTGCCCGCTGTAATAGAACAATGCGACATCGGCGCCGCGGGCCTCGCGCGCGAAGCGAAGAATGGTGTCCTGCATGGCGGACTGGTCGAGGTCGGTCGCGACCACAGGATCGAACCCCGATCGCTTGAGGGCCGCGCCGACATCAGCCGCATCGTTGGTCGGATTGGCGAGCGTGGGAACGTTTCGGTAGGCGCCGTTGCCGATCACCAGCGCGACGCGCTTGTCCGCGCGGGCCTCGAGGCTCGACAAAGCGAGCAACAGGAAACACCAGACCAGGCAATAGGGCAGACGCATGAAATCCTGCTCCAAACGGGGAGCATGATATTCAGCAAGCTCGCAGCAACGCAATTTAACTTATGACGGCCCAGCGGCACGGGACCAAAAAGAAAGGGGCTCCAACTTGCGCTGGAGCCCCTCAACGGTCGGGACATTGCCGGGTATGTGCCCCAAACCGTAGTTGTGAGCGCGACCTCCGGGGAGGCCGCGCCCGGGAGGAGACTTACATGTTGTAGGCGCGCTCGGTGTGCTCGGTGATGTCGAGGCCTTCACGCTCGCTCTCGACATTGGCGCGGAGGCCAACGATCACATCGACGACCTTGTAGAGGATCGCCGAACCGATACCCGACCACACCAGCGTGGTGCCGACGCCCCAGACCTGGGAGACCATCTGCGCCGCAAAGTCGTAATCGGCTACCTTCGGCGGGATCGCGGTATAGTCGATGATGCCCGCACCACCCAGCGCCGGATTGACGAGGATGCCGGTGCCGAGGGCGCCGACAATGCCGCCGACGCAGTGCACGCCGAACACATCGAGGCTGTCATCGTAGCCGAGCGCGTTCTTCACGACCGTGCAGAAGAACAGGCAGACCACGCCGACCACGAGGCCGAGGACGATCGCACCCATCACGCCGGAGAAGCCGGCGGCAGGCGTGACGGCCACGAGGCCCGCGACAGCGCCGGAGATGACGCCGAGCACCGACGGGTGACCCTTGATGATCCACTCCGCGAACATCCATGACAGCGCGGCGGCTGCGGTGGCGACGAAGGAGTTGGTCATGGCGAGGGCTGCGCCGCCGTTGGCTTCGAGGTTGGAGCCGGCGTTGAAGCCGAACCAGCCGACCCAGAGCAGCGAGGCGCCGATCATCGACATCGTCAGCGAGTGCGGAGCCATCAGCTCCTTGCCGTAGCCGACGCGCTTGCCGATCAGCAGGGCGCCGACGAGGCCTGCGATGCCGGCGTTGATGTGCACCACGGTGCCGCCCGCGAAGTCGATCGCGCCCTTCTTGAAGATCCAGCCTGCGTCGGCGTTGATCTCGTCGAGCTTGGCCTGCGCCGCGGTCTTCGCCGCGCCATCAGCCGCAGCAGCCAGAGCCTTGGCTGCGTCCTGGATCATGTCCGGGCCGGGCCAGTACCAGACCATGTGCGCGATCGGGAAGTAGATCAGCGTGACCCAGAGCGGGACGAAGAGCGCGAGCGCCGCGAACTTCATGCGTTCGGCGAAGGCGCCGACGATGAGGGCGGGCGTGATCGCCGCGAAGGTCATCTGGAAGCACATATAGATGAGCTCCGAGATGTTGGCGTCGACCGAGAAGGTCGCGGCCTTCGAGTCGGTGGTGACGCCCATCATGAAGGCCTTGGAGAAGCCGCCGATGAAGTCGGAACCGCCGGTGAAGGTGAGGCTGTAGCCGTACACGGCCCAGATCACGGTGACGACGCAGACGGTGTAGAACACCTGCATCAGGACGGAGAGCATGTTCTTGGAACGGACGAGGCCGCCGTAGAACAGCGCGAGGCCGGGGATCGTCATCAACAGCACGAGCACTGTCGATGTCAGCATCCAGGCGTTGTCTCCCTTGTTGACCGTTGGCTCGGCGTAGGCTGCGGTCGCAGCGAACAGGCCGACTGCGAGAGCCGCCAATCCCGCGCCATAGGGACGCTTAAACGTCATTTCATTTACTCCTGATTGAATTTTGATTGAGCGCGAAATCAAAGGGCCGCAGCATCGGCCTCGCCGGTGCGGATGCGAACCGCATGGTCGAGATTGATGACGAAGATCTTGCCGTCGCCGATCTGTCCGGTTTTCGCGGCGGTCGTGATGGCGTCGATGGTCTTGTCGACCTGGTCGGAGGCGACAGCGACCTCGATCTTGATCTTGGGCAGGAAGCTCACGGCATATTCGGCGCCGCGATAGATTTCCGTATGGCCCTTCTGGCGGCCATATCCCTTGACTTCCGTCACCGTGAGACCGTGAACGCCGATGGCGGTCAGGGCGTCACGGACTTCTTCCAGCTTGAATGGCTTAATAATCGCCATAACAATTTTCATGGGTCCTATCCCCGCTTGGGCCCGGTCCGGACGTGGCCGGGCGCTTCTCGACTGGTTCGCCACGAGGGAGAAAGTTCACTACGCGGGCACAGCCAGGACCCTTAGAATCAAATGCCGTGCCAGATCGGGCGTGTTGCCTAACGGACTATGAAAACGGGTGTTTTCGCGTTTGACGCGTAGTGCGGTGCAGTGCGCCATTACGCCGCGCTCAATACCTGACCATGCCTGATTAAAATAAAGGCACGACAGGCTGTCGACACATTGGTGCTCACACGTAGGGCAGCAGAAAGGTATTTCCGTAAGGCGCACGCCTATTGCAGGGCTTGTCGTGCCGCGAAATATCGGGCCCGTCGCACTTGTGCTCACGGAATGCGCGCAACCGGCCAACCTGCTTGAGCGGGCGAGGCTTGCCGGACGGGTCCCCGGCAGGGACCGTCAGGCGGCGCTGCGTTCCGCGAAGACCCGGTCGATCAGGCCCCAGTCGACCGCCTGCTGCGCGGTCATGAAATGGTCGCGGTCCAAGGTCCGTTCCACGTCCGGTTCGGGGCGCCCGCAATGCTGGGCATAGAGCCGGATGATGCGCCGCTTGGTTTCCTGCATTTCGGTGGCGTGGATCAGGATGTCCGACGCCTGGCCCTGAAAGCCGCCGAGCGGCTGATGCACGTGAAGGCTCGCATTGGGCAGGGCGGCGCGGTGACCGGGCTCGCCGGCCATCAGCAGGAACGAGCCCATCGAGCGCGCGGTGCCCATGCACAGCGTATGCACCGGCGCCTTGATGAATTGCATGGTGTCGTACATCGCAAGGCCGCTGGTGACCACGCCGCCATAGGAATTGATGTAGAGATTGATCGGCTTGTTCGGATTCTCCGCCTCCAGAAACAGGAGCTGCGCGCAGACCAGTCCGGACATCGCATCATTGACCTCGCCGTTGAGGAAGATGATGCGCTCGCGCAGCAGGCGCGAATAGATGTCGAAGGATCGCTCGCCGCGGGCGGATTGTTCGACGACCATAGGGACGAGCTGAAGCATGTCGCGCATCGGCGACCTCCATGTCTGCGGGTGATGAAGTGGTGTTGGTGTCAGGCGGCCGCGCGCATCAGGCAGCTATTGCTGTTGGCCGGCTGCGGCAGCTTCATACGGATCTCGCAGGCTTGCTGGATGATGCGGAAGCGGGTGCCGCCGTCCTCGTTCGGCTCGATCCGGAAGATGACATGGCTTTCGCGAAACGGCGGTTCGGAATCGCGAAGCCGGTAGCGCACCTCCTGGCCCGGGATCGCTGATTCCGGCTCGGCGCCCGCAAGATCGCAATCCGGCAACCAGCGCTCGCGCAAAGCCGGAATGGTCACCGCGCGCCAGACCTTGGCCGGCGGCGCATCGAATTCATATTCGAGCACCAGGTCTGTTTTGAGCGCCAAGTCTGCGTCGGAGGGATCAGGCTTCACGGCGTCGCTCATTGATCCATCTCCTTCAAGAGATCGGCGAGGGCATCCATGCGTTTCGGCCAATAGGCGCGGTAGCGCGCAAGCCAGGCCCCGATCGCGGAGATTCCTTCGGGATCGACTTCGTAATTCACAAAGCGGCCCTGCCGCTGTTCGCGCACCAGGCCCGCGCCGCGCAGCACCGCGAGATGCTGCGACATCGCCGGTTGGCTGATCTCCAATCCGTCGCGCAAGGCGCTGGCATTCAGGCTTCCGCCGGCAAGCTTCTCAAAGACCTTGCGGCGGGTCGGGTCGGCCAGCGCTTTGAAGATGTCGGCTTCGATCATGGCGACACATAAGCATACGCTTATGTGTTGCGCAAGCCCAATTACTGCAGCGCCTCGCCGTGCTGCGAAATATCCAGCCCCTCGAGTTCGTGCTCGCGGGAGACCCGCAACGGCACGAACAGACCGACCAGCTTGAGCAGGACGAAGCTCATGCCTGCCGACCAGACGAAGGTGACGGCGACCCCGTAGAGCTGGATAAGAAGCTGCTGCGGATGGCCTTCGAGCAGGCCGGCGGTGCCGCCGATCGCGCTCGTTGCGAACACGCCGGCCAGCAGGGTCCCGGTCATCCCGCCGATGCCGTGGACGCCGAACACGTCGAGCGAATCGTCATAGTCGAAGCGGTGCTTCAGCCAGGTGCAGGCCCAGTAGCAGACGAGGCCTGCGATCACGCCGATGACGATGCCGTGCCAGGGCGCCACGAATCCCGAGGCCGGCGTGATGGTGCCGAGGCCGGCCACCGCGCCGGAGATCATGCCGAGCACGGACGGCTTGCGCCGCGTCGACCATTCGATCGCGCCCCAGGTCAGCGCGCCGGAGCAGGCTGCGAGATGGGTCGCGATGATCGCCATCACCGCGCGAGAATTGGCTGCGCCCGCCGAGCCGCCGTTGAAGCCGAACCAGCCGACCCACAACAGGCCGGTGCCCATCACCGCGAGCGACAGATCGAATGGCGAGAGATTTTCCGTGCCGTAGCCATGACGGCGTCCCATCACCTTCGCCGCGACGAGGCCGGCGGTGCCGGCCGACAGATGCACCACGAGGCCGCCGGCGAAATCCAGCACGCCCATTCCGGCGAGGAAGCCGCCGCCCCACACCCAATGCGCGAGTGGAATGTAGACGAAGATGAACCAGGCCACGGAAAAGAGGAGATAAGCGGAGAACCGCATCCGGTCGGCCACCGCGCCCGCGACCAGCGCCACCGTGATGATCGCAAACGTCATCTGGTACAGCATGAACAGCGCTTCCGGGATCGTCTTCGCCGCCGGGTTGACGCTGTCCATGGTCATACCGGAGAGAAACCAGCGGTCGAGCGTGCCGATCCACGGGCCGTCGCCGACGAAGCACAACGAATAGCCGAACGCGACCCAGAGAATGGAGATGATCGTCACTGCGGCGAGGCTCTGCGCCATGGTGGCGAGGACGTTCTTCTTGCGCACCATGCCGGAATAGAACAGCGCGAGCCCCGGGATCGTCATCATCAGCACCAGCGCGGTGGCGACGATCATCCAGGCGGTGTCGGCAGTGTTGATCTCGGAGCCCGCGGCACGCGCCGGCGAAGCCATGATCGACCCAAGCCCGATCGGCGCGGCGATAGCAGCCGCGCGGCGCAACAATCCCGCCATGTCGTTTCCCCCAGCTATTGATTGTGTCGCACGCCGTGGCGCCGTTGCCCGGTGCGATCGAAGAAGAGCGTTGTCGAGCGAAGCGGTTACCGGTTCGCGAAAAGAAAACGCGTCAAAGCAAAAATCTAGAGCGCGTCGCTGTCGGTCTCGCCGGTGCGAATGCGGGTCGCGTGATCGATCGGCGTGACGAAGATCTTGCCGTCGCCGATCTGGCCGGTGCGCGCGGTCGCGGTGATGACCGCGACGGCCTTCTCGGCGATATCGGAGGCAACCGCGATCTCGATCCGCAGCTTCGGCAGGAAATTCACGACATATTCGGCGCCGCGATAGATCTCGGTGTGGCCCTTTTGGCGGCCATAGCCCTTCACTTCGGTCACGGTCATGCCGTGGACGCCGATCGCCGTCAGGGCCTGACGGACCTCATCGAGCTTGAAGGGTTTGATGATCGCGACGACGAGTTTCATGGTCAGGCCTATTCCCCGGGATGCGCCGCGCCGTATGTCCCCGGCGCAGCGTCAATCTGGCATCTTTCCGGGCAAATGGCATAAAAAACTTGCAGATTGAAGCGGAAAATCGTTGGGCCATGTGAACGGCCGCCTCTGTACAGGGCAGCCGTTCATCCTCCACAATGCGTTTTTGGCATGGATGCGATGAACCCAAGCGTCGCGGCCGGTACAAAACTATGTTCGAGGGGGACGCTTCATGGCGAGTTGGTTCTACGCATCCGAGGGCAAGCAGCAGGGGCCCTATCCGGAAGGGCAATTCCGTGACCTCGTCGCCCAGGGAGTCGTGCGTCCGGATACGCTGGTGTGGTCGGACGGCATGGCCGGCTGGCAGAAGGCGGCCGAAATCCCCGGCCTGATCGGCGGGGGCGGTGCGCCCCCGATGATGCCGGCTGGCGGCCCGCCGATGATGGGCTCCGGGGGCTACGGCGGCGGTGGCGCCGGAGGATCGCTGGCGGTCGATTTCGGCATCCTCGAGTTCACCTGGCGCAGCATCGTGATGCTGATCGGCATGTGCTTCATCATCCCGGTGCCGTGGGTGTTCGTCTGGTACACGAAATGGATCGTGTCCTGCGTGAAGGTCCCCGGGCGGCCCAATCTCAGCTTCACCGGCAATGCGATGGCGCTGGTGCCCTGGTATTTCGGCTTCATCGTTCTGGCGGTCGTGATCGGCTACATCGGCGTTCCCTTGCTGAGCAATTTGCTGTTCATCGCCCAGCTCGTTCTGTACTGGCTCCTGATCAAATGGATGGTCGCGAATCTCGCCTCCAATGGGCAGCCGCTCGGCCTGAGCTTCACCGGCACGGTTTGGGCCTATGTCGGCTGGAGCCTGCTGTTCGCGATTTCCATCATCACCATCATCGGCTGGGCCTGGGTCGCCGCGGCTCAGATGCGCTGGTTCTGCCGCAGCATCGAAGGCACGCGGCGCGAGATCGTGTTCAACGGCAGCGGTCTCGGGATTCTCTGGCGGGGCATCGTGGCCGCATTCCTGTGCGGCTTCATCATCCCGATCCCGTGGGTCTATCGCTGGATCATGAACTGGTTCGCGTCGGAGACGGTTCTGGCTCCGCGGGGATCGCTCCGGGCCTGACCTCGAAAGGCACAAGCGCGATCGATCGTGCTTGTGCCTCTTAGGCTCTCCGTTCGCGCACCGAGCCTTCCTGCGCGACGGAGGCCACCAGCGTGCCGTCAGGCTTGAAGATCGAGCCGCGGGTCAAGCCGCGGCCGCTTCGCGCGCTCGGCGAATCCTGTGCGTAGAGCAGCCATTCGTCGGCGCGGAACGGGCGGTGAAACCACATCGCGTGGTCGAGGCTCGCGGGCATCATGCGCTTGTCGAACAGGGTGCGGCCGTAGCGCGCCATAATCGCATCGAGCAGCGAGAAGTCCGACGCATAGGCCAGCGCGCACATGTGCAGCGCCGGATCGTCCGGCAGCGTTGCCGCGGTCTTGATCCAGACATGGATGCGGCCGTCCTCGATCCTCTCACCGAAATAACGGCCGAGCTCGACCGGGCGCAGCTCGATCGGACGGTCGGATTCATAATAGCGGCGGATGAACTCCGGCATCTCCTTGAACATCGGCTGCTTCGCGACTTCCTCCGCCGTCAGCTTTTCCGGCGGCGGCACGTCGGGCATCTTGTCCTGATGATCGAACGCGCTCTCTTCCTCCGCGTGGAACGACACCATGATCGAGAAGATCGCGTTGCCATGCTGGATCGCGGTGACGCGTCGCGTCGAGTAGCTCTTGCCGTCGCGCAGGCGCTCGACCTGATAGATGATCGGGATCTGCGGATCGCCCGGCAGGATGAAATAGCAATGCAGCGAATGCGGCAGCCTGCCCTCGACGGTGCGGCACGCTGCAACCATCGCCTGTCCGATCACCTGGCCGCCGAACACCCGCTGCCAGCTGGTCTTCGGACTGTTGCCGCGGAACAGATTCACCTCGAGTTGTTCGAGGTCGAGGATCGAGATGAGGTCGATCAGGCTCTTGGACATGGATTTCAGCTTTCGCCTTGCCGCCCCGGGGTTCGCTGCTCCGGATCGACACAATGGGGGCTATCCGCCCTTGTTTCACCGCACTGTTTCGCCCACCTCAAGTCTGCTAGCAAGGCCAGGATTTAGCCGGGAATTGGGTATGTCGGTACAGGGTAGCATTGTCATCGGTGGCGGCGCGTTTGCGGGCCTGGCGCTGGCCCTGGCGCTGCGCCAGGGGCTCGGCCCCGAGATCCCCGTCATCGTCGCCGACCCCGCGCTCTCCACACGTCCGAGCCGGGACCCGCGCGCGACCGCGATCGTGGCCGCCTGCCGCCGCCTGTTCGAGGCGATCGGCGCCTGGGACGACGTCAGGGGCGAGGCGCAGCCGATCCTCGACATGATCGTCACCGATTCCAAGCTGGAAGACGCCACCCGTCCGGCGTTCCTCAACTTTGCCGGCGACGTCGCGCCGGGCGAGCCCTTCGCGCATATGGTCGAGAACCGCCGCCTCATTGATGCGCTGGTGGTGCGCGCCGAGGCCGAGGGCATCGATCTCCGCGCGACCACAGTGTCGTCTTACGACGCGCGGGCCGAAGGTATCGACGTGACGCTCGGTGATGGCAGCGTGATTGCAGCGAGCCTCCTGGTTGCGGCCGACGGTGCGAAGTCGAAACTGCGCGAGCGCGCTGGCATCGCCACCCACGGCTGGGAATATGATCAATCCGGCATCGTCGTCACTGTCGGCCATGAGCGCGATCACGAAGGCCGCGCCGAAGAGCATTTTCTGCCGGCGGGTCCGTTTGCTATCCTGCCGCTTTCGGGCAAGCGCTCCTCGCTGGTATGGACCGAGCGCCGCAGCGAAGCCGCGCGTATCATTGCGTTGAGGGATGAGGAATTTCACGGCGAGCTCGAGCAGCGCTTCGGCCTGCATCTCGGCGAGGTGAAGGTGCTCGACAAGCCGCGCGCGTTTCCGCTGTCCTATTTCGTCGCACGCTCCTTCATTGCCCAGCGCCTCGCGCTGGTCGGCGATTCCGCCCACGTCATCCACCCAATCGCGGGCCAGGGTCTCAACATGGGGCTGAAGGACGTCGCCGCGCTGGCCGAGGTCGTGGTCGATGCCGCGCGGCTCGGCATGGATATCGGCGGCGTCGACGTGCTCGAACGTTATCAGCGCTGGCGCCGCTTCGACACCATGGCCATGGGCGTTGCCACCAACTCGCTGAACTTCCTGTTCTCCAACCAGTCCACCTTGCTGCGCACCGTCCGCGACATCGGCCTCGGCCTCGTCGATCGCGCCCCGCCGCTGAAGAATCTTTTTATCCGCCAAGCCGCGGGGTTGACCGGTGAGATACCGCGGCTGTTGAAGGGCGAGGCGCTGTAGGATTTTCGGTAGCCCGGATGGAGCGCAGCGTATTCCGGGGCCGCTGCGTCATACGAGGAACCCCGGATTTCCCTGCGCTCCATCCGGGCTACAAGTCTCTCATCGGACCACAAGTCCCTCAATCGATCTTGCGGGCCTCTTCCGGCAGCATGATCGGGATGCCGTCGCGGATCGGATAGGCGAGCTTGGCGCTGCGCGAAATCAGCTCCTGCTTTGCAGAATCGAACTCCAGCGGACCCTTGGTCAGCGGGCAGACCAGAATCTCCAGCAATTTGGGATCGACGCTGGCTTCGGGGCGTTCGGTGGGCGCGTTCATGGGGGTCTCCGACGGTCGGTTGCCTCTAGCATAAAAAATCGTAGCAGCCCATCGCGTCGCCTCAAGCGGCAACCATCCGCAGAATCTCGTCGAGCAGGCCCTCAAGCCGCGCGGCCGGCGCTGGCGGGCCCGACAGGGCGAAGCCGAGAAACGTCCAGTACAGGATTTGCGCGCGGGCTCGCGCTGTCGCCGCCTCGAACCCGCGCTTCCTCAGCAGCTCCTCGATATAGTCGAGCCTGCGCCGGTCGATGGCACGCACCGCCGTTTGTGCCGCCGCATCGAAGGCCGCCCAGTTCCGCACCGCGCGCTCGAGGTCGAGCCGCGCGCCAAAAGTCCTGCGCAGCAGCGCTTTCAGCGGCTCGTCGCTGTCCGCCTCGACATCGGCGATGATCTGCTCGGCCGCGATCTCGCGCCAGCGCTTCAAGAGAGCAGCATGGAATGCGCCGAGATCGGCGAAATGCCAATAGAAGCTGCCGCGCGAGACCCCCATGGCTTTTGCCAGCGGATCGGCCTTCAGCGCGGTGAAGCCGTCTCGCGCGAGCGCCTTCAGTCCCTGTTTGATCCAGTCGTCGGCGGTCAGCTGTTCGGCCATGTCGGGTTCCGGATGCAAACATACACTAGTGTATTGACAGCCGGCAGGCCAGCGCCTATCCCACCATACATAACTGTATGGACCATATTTGCAGGGAGCTTTGACGATGCGTGATCTCTTGCTCCAGTGCGCCGGGGTCTTGACCATTGCCGTGGCCCTCATTCATGGCATTCTCGGCGAGACCAAGGTCTTTGCCCGCGCCCGCATCGAGCCGGAGCGGCTCCGCACCCTGATCCGCCTGGTCTGGCAGGCCTCGACCGTCGCCTGGATCGGCGGCGGTGTGCTCCTGATCGCGGCGCCCTGGATGCAATCGGAGCCAGCGCGTCACTGGATCGTCGTCACCATGGCCGGTGTGTTCGGCTTCTCCGCTCTCGCCAACGCATGGGCCACAAGCGGCCGGCATTTTGGATGGATGGCGCTCACCGCCGTCGTCGTCATGGCGGTTGCTGGCTACTGAGCTTGCGCGTCGGGATCAGCCTGCTGTCAAACCGTGAGACGTAAGGCCGCAGTGTCGTCTCAAATGCGCGCTGCATACGGAGAGCGCTGAACTTTTTCGGATCGTTAGAATAACTCTAAAGCGAACTGGCCGCGAACCGCATTGACTTCATCATGTGCTTTGCTTCCTTCGGTCCCGCTTCGCCTGCCGGCGCAGCGCCCACGACAGAAGAGGAGACGTTCGTGAAGGTTATTCGTGTTGTTGCCGTTGCATTGACGATCGGGATTGGCATGGGATCGGCAGCCTTGGCCGATGGTTTCAAGGACTGCACCAAACTCGACAAGGCGTCGTGGAAGCCGGCGAGCGACGCCGAAGCCAAGGCCAAGACGCTCGGCTACGAGGTGCGGCGCTCCAAGATCGAAGGCTCGTGCTACGAGGTCTACGGCGTCAAGGAAGGCAAGCTTTACGAGCTGTTCTACAGCCCAGAAGATCTCAGCCTGAAGCACACGATTGCGAAGTAGACCGCGCGAAGTGTCTGCGCAATGCTACGCCTGAGGGTGGTCCTCGCTTGATCGAAGAAACGGTGCCGCACGCACGCGGGGGGTCCGACCGGACCCCCGCGGATCGAACCGCCGCGCGGACAGTCGCGGTCTGGGACCTCCCGCTGCGGCTCTGGCACTGGGCGCTCGCGGCTTGCGTTCTGGCCGCGTGGTTCACGCCGACCGTCTATGACGGACTTCACCGCATCGTCGGTTATGCCGTACTCGGCCTTCTTGCGTTCCGTCTGGTCTGGGGTTTTTGGGGAAGCCGCTATTCGCGCTTTCGCATGGTCGGCGTCAGACTTCGGGCCGCGCCGGGTTATCTCTGGAATCTGCGCCGCGGCATCACCGGCCGCTATATCGGTCTCAATCCAGCCGGCACGTTGATGCTGGTGGCGCTGCTGGTCTCGCTGGCGGTCTCGACGATCACGGGCGCGATGTCGGTGACGGTGACCTTTTTCGGGGTCTGGTGGGTCGAGGACACCCACCACTATTCATCGGATGCGGTCATCGTCCTGATCGTGCTGCACGTCTTGGGCGTGCTGATGATGGGACGCCTCCAGCGCGAGAATCTGATCAGCGCGATGATCACTGGACGTAAGCGCATCCGTCATCACCTCTAGAGCACTATTGGTTCTGATTGTGTCAGAACCGAAGCTTCGGTTCGGCGCGTCTCCTCCCCCGCCAATCGGTGTCGCCTTCCTCCGCTCCAGGCCTCGCTGCCGGTTCCAGAGTGCTCTCGGTTGGCTCTACGACCGGTGGCGCGCATTGTCCTGCGCGGGCGCCCGCCAGATTTCAAATTGCACTGACCACGTTAAGCAACCAATAAGCATGCAATCAGGCGTTGCACAAAATTAACGCGAAGGCGGATTAGCACGGACACTATCGGCAATATCCACGATGGAGCGGCTGGGATGTTTCGGGTTTTCGCTTGCCTTGCCGTCGAGCACGATTGGCGGCTTGTCCTGCTCGCCGGTCTGGTCTGCTTGCTCGCGAGTAGCGTCGCGGTCAGTATCTTTCATCGTGCGATCGTGGCGCCCGCAAGAACGCGGTTGATCTGGATCGGGATTGCCGGCGCTGCCATCGGATATGGGATCTGGGCAACGCATTTCATCGCGATGCTCGCCTACGAACCCGGCGTTACGACCGGCTACGGCATCGTACTGACGGCGCTTTCGCTTGCTACGGCAATGCTGTTGACGTCCGGCGGCTTCGGCATTGCGGCCAGCTATTCCGGCCGGTGGCGCGCCGCGGCAGGCGGTGTCGTCATTGGCGGCGGCATCGCCAGCATGCACTATCTCGGAATGTGGGCACTTGAAGTGCCGGGCCGCGTCACCTGGTCGCTGGATCTGGTGTTTGCCTCGGTCATTCTGGGCATGTGCCTCGGCTGTGCCGCCCTCGTTGTTGCAGTCAGGTACAAGAACTCCTGGGGCGCACTGTTGGCGGCAGTCCTGCTGACCCTTGCTATCGTCTCGCATCACTTCACGGCGATGGGTGCCGTGCAGATCGTTCCAGATCCGACGCGTTCAACCGATAGTCTGTCGCTTTCGCCGACTTTCCTCGCTCTCGCCATCGCCGGCGTGGCACTATCTGTACTTGGGATGAGCCTGATCGGCGTACTCGCCGACCGCCGCCTGGCAAGTAGAACCAGCAAATTCGAGGAGATCATCAGCCAGCTTTCGATCGCCCGGCAGCAGCTCGAAGGCTCGCAGAGAGAGTTGCAGGATCAGACGCTCAGGCTGGACACCGCGATCAACCACATGGTTGAGGGCCTTTGCATGTTTGATGCCGAGAAGCGGCTTGTCGTCTGCAACGAGCGCTACGCCCGACTCTATCGGCTGCCGCCGGAACTGCTGCGGACGGGGACGTCGCACACCGACATCATCAGGCATCGCATCGTGAACGGAATCCTCAAGGGCGATCTCAGCGAGGGGGCTGCCGAGCAATTCATCTCGAAGCTGGCCGCGCTGCCGTTCGATGCGGTCTCAAGCAGGATCGACGAGTTTGCCGACGGCCGGTTGATCTGCGTGACGCGGCAGCCAATGGCCGGTGGCGGATGGGTTGCCACACATCTCGATGTGACCGAGCAGCGCCGGTCTGAGGCCAAAATCACTCATATGGCGCAACATGACGCGTTGACCGATCTGCCCAACCGCGTGCTGCTCAGGGAGCGGATGGAGCATGCCATCGCAGTTACCCGCAACGGCGGCGTCGACTTGGCCGTGCTCATGCTCGACCTCGACCGCTTCAAGGAAGTCAACGACACGCTTGGACATCCGGCGGGGGATTCCCTGCTCCGCGCCGTCGCCGCGCGCCTGCGCGAATGCACCACCGAAACCGCGTTGATCGCTCGACTGGGCGGCGACGAGTTCGCAGTGATCGATTACGTCACCAATCCAGCCGTGGAGGCTGCCGGCCTGGCCGAGAGCATCGGAAGGGCGCTTTGCGAGCCCTTCGATCTCGGCGATCACCGGGTCACGATCGGCACCAGCATCGGAATCGCCATCGCGCCGCGCGATGGCAGCGATTCCGACGTGATCATGAAGAGCGCGGATCTCGCCCTCTACTCCGCCAAAAGTGGCGGACGTGGCGCATTCCGCTTCTTCGAGCCGGAACTCGACGAGCTCATGCACGCGCGACGCAACCTGGAGCACGATATGCGGGATGCCCTTGCCGATCGTCAGTTCGAGCTCCACTATCAGCCGTTCGTCAGCGCCGCTACCGGCGAGACCCGCGGCTTCGAGGCCCTGCTCCGCTGGCATCACCCACAGCGAGGACTGGTCACGCCGAGCGAATTCATCCCGCTTGCGGAGGAGACAGGCCTTATCGTGCCGCTGGGAGAATGGGTCTTGCGGACCGCCTGTGCGGAAGCCGCCAATTGGCCTGCGCATGTCAGGATCGCTATCAACCTATCTCCCGCTCAATTCAGGAGCAAGGAACTCGTTGCTGTCATTGTCGGCGCGCTGGCGAGTTCGGGAGTGGCGCCACACAGGCTCGAGCTCGAGGTCACCGAGACGGTGATCATGCACGATAGCGAGGCTGCTTTCGCGGTGCTCGGACAATTGCGCGAGCTTGGCGTGCGAGTTGCCCTGGACGATTTCGGCACCGGCTATTCGTCTCTGAGCTTTCTGCAGAGATTCCCGTTCGACAAAATCAAGATCGACCGCAGTTTCGTCAGCGAACTATCCAGCCCGAGCGCAGAGGCGCACCATCTTGCGCGAGCAGTGGTTCGTTTTGCTGTCAGCCTCGGCAAGATAACGACCGCCGAAGGCGTCGAAACGAAAGAGCAGCTGGACATCCTCCGTGAGGAAGGCTGCGTCGAAACACAAGGCTACTATTTCAGCCGGCCGATGCCTGCATCCAGCATCACCAGCATGCTGCGGCGAGGTGCCGAAGCGGCCTACCACGCTGCATGAGCATTCCTACCCTCACTGCAGCGGCGGATCGCCGCTGGTGCGCTTCTTCGCGAGGTCCATCTCGGTCACCGCGATCAAAATTTCGGCGCGGGTCTTCAGGTCGGGCGCTTCCAGCATCGCCTGCTTCTCGGCCACGCCATAGGGCGACATCATCGCCAGCGCGTTGACGAGTGCTTCGTTGGGAGCGGTCTCGACGCCCTCCCAGTCAACCTTGAGGTTGTTGGCCTTCAGAAAGTCCGCCAGCACCGTCAGCAGTGCTTCGCGATCGACCTCCTCCTCGCCCATGCGCGGCGTGAAGTCGTCGACGAAGGCAAAGAAATCCACCTTGCACTGCCGGTAGGCGGTGAGAACCTCAAGCTCCTCGACGACCTTGAAGCGCGAGACACCGGTGAGCTCGAGGATGTAGCGGCCGTCGCCGGATTCCGCGAGCTGGGTGATGCGGCCGACACAGCCGACACGGAACAGCGCCGGCTTGTCGGAATTCTTGGGCGAATGCGCGATGTCGGGCTGGATCATGCCGATCAAGCGATGGCCGTCGCGAAAGGCATCGTCGATCATCGCGAGGTAGCGCGGCTCGAAGATGTTGAGCGGCATCTGCCCGCGCGGCAGCAGCAGCGCGCCCGGCAGCGGAAACACCGGAAGGATCTCCGGAAGGTCGGCGGGCCCGCGATATTCGATGTTGATCGGCATCTGCCGGGTCCCCTGGCCTTGCCAGCGCGCGTCAGGAAAACAGGATGATCGACAAGCGCTTGCGTCCCTCGACGGTTGCATCGTCCGTGCCGCCCCAGGCCTCGAAGAACTGTACCAGCTGCTTGCGGGCGCCGTCGTCGTTCCATTTGCGGTCGCGCTTGACGATCGCGAGCAGCTGCTCGGTGGCCGCTGCCCGGTTGCCTTGCGCGTTGAGCGCGATCGCGAGGTCGAATCGGGCCTGATGATCGAGCGGGTTTGCGGCGACTTTCTGTTCCAGCTCGGCGACGGGCCCGAGCTGTTCCGCCTGCTCGGCCAGATCGATCGCGGTCTGCACGGCTTTCACAGCCGGGTCGTTGCGCTTGGATTCCGGGACCATGGCCAGCGTCTGCTTGGCCTGCTCCATCGCGCCGGAGACGGCGTAGCATTTCGCGAGCCCGGCGAGGGCCGCAATGTTGGTCGATTCGAGCTGCAACACCTCCGCGTAGATCTGGGCGGCCGCGGCGGCATCGCCCTCTGCGAGCACGGCCTCGGCTTCCTGGAGGATCTCCGCGATATTCGGCTCACCCGGCGCGGTCACGCCCTTGGTCAGCTTCTCGATGAAGGCGTTGAGCTGGCTCTCCGGGACCGCACCCATGAAGCCGTCGGCCGGCTGGCCGTTGACGAAGGCGATCACCGCCGGAATCGACTGGATGCCCATCTGGCCCGGGATCGCCGGGTGCTGGTCGATGTTCATCTTGACCAGCTTGACCTTGCCCTTGGCGGCCTTGACCGCTTTTTCCAGCAAGGGCGTGAGCTGCTTGCAGGGGCCACACCACTCCGCCCAGAAGTCGATCAGCACCGGCTGGCGCTTCGATTCCTCGATGACGTCGTTCACGAAGGTCTGGGTAGTCGTGTCCTTGATCAGATCGGCGGCAGCCGGGCCCGCTGCTCCGTTACCCTGGTCGATGATCGTCACGGGATCCCCTCGTCTGATGTCTGGAATTGGCGGGTCTTTAGCACGTCGCCAATTCATATGCTTCGCTGTTGGCCCTAAATTGGGCCGGGACGGCCGAATTTCAATCCGTGTGGGCCGATTCGCCGGTTCCGGCGCCTTTTTTGGGGCATTTGGCCGCGTTCGGGTCCATATCGGGCCTCCGATTGCGCATCTATGCCGCCGGTAGCTGTTGCATTCCCCTCCCGCTTTTGGCATACGACAGCCGTTGCCGGCGCAGTCATGCGACCGACACAGGATGCGGGTGTAGCTCAGTGGTAGAGCACGACCTTGCCAAGGTCGGGGTCGAGGGTTCGAGCCCCTTCGCCCGCTCCAATTTTCTCCCAAAGCATCCAGTGAGCCGGACGGGCACGTGGTTTTCCACGCCTCTGGCGGCCGTTTGAGTCTCGAATGACAATTCTGGTCACAGGCAGCGCGGGCCATCTCGGCGAGGGTCTTCTCCGCACGCTCCGCGGGCGCGATTCGTCTGTGCGTGGGATTGACCTGAAGCCATCGCCCTTCACCGATGCCGTGGGCTCGATCGTCGATTCCGACTTCGTCCGGGCCCAGATGGACGGCGTCACCGCGGTGATCCACACTGCGACCCTGCACAAGCCGCATGTGGCGACCCACAGCAAGCAAGACTTTGTCGACACCAACGTCACCGGCACGCTCAACCTGCTTGAAGCGGCCGTGGCCGCCGGCGTGCGCAGTTTTGTCTTTACCAGTACCACCAGCGCGTTTGGCTCGCAGCTTCGCCCCGAGGCGGGCCAAGCCGCGGTGTGGGTCACCGAGGACCTGCCGCCGATTCCGAAGAACATCTACGGCACGACCAAGCTGATGGCTGAGACTCTCTGCGAGCTGTTCTGTCGCGAGCGCGGCCTGCCTGTCGTGGTCTTGAGGACCTCGCGCTTCTTCCCGGAAGACGATGACGATCCGGCGATGCGGTCGGCTTACGCGCCGGAGAATGCGCAGGCCAACGAGCTGCTCTATCGCCGGCTGGATATCGCGGACGCGGTGAGCGCCCATCTGCTCGCCGCCGAGCGCGCGCCGGATATCCGGTTTGCCCGCTACATCCTGTCGGCCACGAGCCCGTTCGAGCAGCGCCACCTCGCCGCGCTGGCGCGCGATGCGGCCGGTGTGGTGCGCGAGCTCTATCCGGATTGTGCGGAGCTCTATGCGGCGCGAGGTTGGCGGCTGTTCCCCGCGATTGACCGCGTCTATGTCAACGAGCGCGTGCGGCACGAACTCGGCTGGCGGCCCGAATTCGACTTTGCGCATGTCCTGAAATGCCTTCGCGATGACCGCGATTTTCGCAGCACGCTGGCGCGCGATGTCGGGTCGAAAGGCTATCATGAGACGATTTTCGACGATGGTCCTTACCCCGTCGCCCCGTAGCCGCCACCTTTGCTAATTCGCTCGATCCGTCAGATGTCTACCCGGAGTCACCGGCAGCAAGATGGCCGGAGCCGTTCTACTTTGCATGGGGTTGTTTTCGCGTTTTTTTGTTCCAGACCTCCTGCTGCCTGCAAATTAGCCGCGCATGATCTCGATTCCGCGCTGCAGCGAGAGCGTTGTCGTAGCGGCATTCGCGATCATTGCCTTTCCGTCTCAATTTTTACTGAGGGCTATCGCAGCGCACGCGGCGCGCTTCTCACCGCTCGCAGATGTGCTAACCTTCTGCGTCTGTCCTCTCGACAGAGTCCGAACTTCGCCTCTCGATAGCAAAATAAAATAAATGTGCAGCCCTGATGGCTGCCTTAGGGGAGTGACGCGATGAAATTCCATCGATCCGTCTTTCAATCCGTCCTGGCGCTTGCAGCGGTTGCCCTTCTCGCGGGGACAAGCGTCGGTCACGCGCAGCAGCAGGACAAGAACAAGCCGCTCAAGAAATACGAATCCGGCACCAAGGAGTTCTGGACCCATCCGCCGGACGACTGGTTCCTCGGCGACGAGACCGAGGCGCAGAAGGGCCTGGCGCCGCCGTCGGGTCCGCCCACCGGCGCGTCCGACGCCGAGCTCGCCAATATCGTCAAGAAGGTCAAGCTGCCGCCGGGCTTCAAGATGGAGGTCTACGCCTCCGGCGTGCTGGCCGCGCGGCAGATGGCCTGGGGTGACAAGGGCACGCTGTTCGTCGGCTCATTCGGCCTCGGCAACGTCTATGCGATTAAGGACAACAACGGAAAGAAAGAGGTCAAGACGATCCTCAAGGGCCTGAACATGCCCACGGGTCTGGCCGTCAAGGACGGTGCCCTCTACGTCATCGCGGTCGACAAGCTGATCCGCTACGACGACATCGAAAACAAGCTCGACAATCCCGGCGAGGGCAAGGTCGTCTATGACGACATGCCGTCCTATGCCGCGCATGGCTGGAAATACATCGCGGTCGACAAGGAAGGCTGGTTCTACATTCCGTTCGGACCGCCCTTCAACATCGGCATTCCCCCGACCAGCGTGTCGCAGATCCGCCGCGTCGATCCCAAGACCGGCAATGCGGAAATCTATGCGCTCGGCGTTCGCAACTCGGTCGGGGGCGACGTCGATCCGCGCACCGGCAAGTTCTGGTTCACCGAGAATGCCCGCGACTGGATCAGCGACGATCTGCCCTCAGACAAGCTGAACATGATCAGCAAGATCGGCGAGCACTTCGGTTATCCCTACTGTCACCAGGGTGATCTGCCGGATACCAAGTTCGCGATGGGCCACAAATGCTCCGAGTTCACGCCGCCCGTGCTGAACCTCGGCGCTCACGTCGCTCCGCTGGGCATGAAGTTCTATACCGGCGACCAATTCCCGGCCGAGTACAAGAACAACATCTTGATCGCCGAGCACGGCTCCTGGAATCGTCACAAGTACCAGGGCGGCCGCATCATGCGCGTGATCGTCGGTCCCGACGGCAAGAACGCCAAGCAGGAGGTGTTCGCCTCCGGCTGGATCGAGGGCGACCAAGGCTATCTCGGCCGTCCCGACGACATCATTCTCGCCAAGGACGGCTCGATCCTGGTCGCCGACGACTGGGCCGGCGCGATCTACCGCATCAGCTACAGCAAGAAGTAGCGTAAGACGACGCGAGGCTGCGGTGCCGAGAGGGCGCCGCAGCCTTTCTCATTTCAATTTCGCACGCTGTCGTTTCCGATCGCGCACCGCTTGCGCGCAAGTCCGGAACCCTTGGCCACGAACGCGGGTTATCGAATTCTCAGATGCGTCATTGCGCATCATAGCTCGCGCTTCTTCGCCCCGGAATGACGCGTTCGATAGATCGGAATTCCAATCATGCGCCGGCAGTTCATCTCGCACGCAATCAGCGCGGTCGCGCTCCTCGCGCTCGGTTCTCTCCCCACGAGCGCCGCCGACAATGCCGCGATCAAGGAGAAGGCCGCCGTCTGCGCCGGCTGTCACGGCGAGAACGGCATCTCGCAGACCGAGAACATTCCTTCGCTCGCGGGCCAGCCCGATCAATTTCTGCAATGGCAGCTCGTGTTTTTCCGCGCCGGCTCGCGCAAGAACGACCAGATGCAACCCATCGCCGAGGAAATCACCAACGAGGATGTCCGCAATCTCGGCGCCTATTTTGCCGCGCTGACGCCGCCCACAGCGGCGGAGGACAAGGATCCGGACCTGTCGAAAAAGGGCGCCCAAGTTGCCGCCGGCCGCCGCTGCGCCTCATGTCATACGGATAGCTTTGCCGGCACCAAGGCCGTCGCGCGGCTGGCGGGCCAGCGCGAGGAATACCTGGTCAAGGCGCTGCACGACTACAAGAGCAGCCAGCGCGTCGGCGGTGGTGGCGCTGCGATGGCCGATGTCGCCTATCACATGAGCGATGAGGAAATCACCGCCGTCTCGCACTATCTCGCGTATTTCAAATAGCGGAAGCTGCGGCTACCCCACCCGCTGCTTCTCATACGCTTTCAAATGCGTGTAGGCGATGCGCAGCTTCGGCACCGGCACCTTGGCGGCATCGGCGCGAGCGATGAGGTCGCCGATGACGTGATCGGCCTCGACCGGCAGGCCCGCCTTGACGTCGCGGAACATCGAGGCCGTCATCGGGGAACCCTCGGTGGTGAGGTTGCCCTTCACGCGCTCGAAGAACGGCCCGCCCGGCGTGTAGCCCGACGCGGTGGCGATCGCGCTGGTCTCGTCCAGCATGCCGAGCAGGAAATCCCTGCCGCCGGGAGCGGCGAGAATATTGCCGACGGAGGTGCGCATCAGGCTGGTGGACGCGGCCAGCGAGGACAGGAACACCCACTTTTCCCACATGTCTTGCATGATGTTCTGGCTGGCGGTGGCCCCAGCGATGCCGCTCTTGAAGGCCTCGTCGATCGCCTTGACGCGATCCGACAGCTCGCCGTCGCGCTCGCCGTAACTCATCGACTGCATCGGCTGGAGCTGCACCACCTCGCGCTTCTCGTTGAGCGTCGCGGCGATGGCGCAGAGGCCACCGAGCACGCGCTCCTTGCCGAACTTGTCGTCGAGGATATCGAGATGCTTCATGCCGTTGAGCATCGGGATGATCGCCGTATTGGGCCCGACTGCTGCCGCGAACGACTTGATGGCGTCGTCGAGGTCGAAGGCCTTGCAGCTCAGCAGCACGACGTCGAACTTGTCCTTGAGCGCGTCGGCCTGAATGGTCGGCGGATTTTTCAAGGTCACGTCGCCGTTCGGGCTTTTGATGACGAGGCCGGCGCTCGCGAGCTCGCTGGCGCGCCGCGGCCGTACCAGGAAGGTGACGTCGCGGCCGGCCTGCAACAGCCTGCCACCAAAATAACCGCCGATGGCGCCAGCGCCGACCACGAGGATACGCATGGGATTGTCCTTGTTGTTGGTCCTTTTTCGTCGTCTTGGCGAAAGCCAGGACCCATTACCCCGACTGCCTCTTGTCGGACAAGTCGGAGCCCCCGCCTATCGCCAAATGCGATCCGGTGGTTATGGGTCCTGGCTTTCGCCAGGATGACGTCGAGGACATTGTTCGGTTTCCCTGCTTCGAGAAAATCACTTCCCCGACACCATCTCCTCGACCTCGCGCAACTGCTCCTTGCCGAAGAACATCTCGTTGCCGACGAAGAAGGTCGGCGAGCCGAACGCGCCCCGCGCGACAGCCTCCTCGGTGTTCTTGATCAGTCTGCCCTTCACCTCCGGTTCCCCGGCGCGAGCGAACAGCTTTTGCGCGTCGAGGCCGGAGGACGCCAGCGCCTTCGCGGCGATTTCCGGATCGTCCATCTTCTTCGGCTCGCGCCACATGTGGTGGAAGGCGGCTTCGACGTATGTTTCGAACACGCCCTCGAGCTGCGCCGCGATCGCTGCGCGCATCAGGTTCAGCGTGTTGACGGGGAAGAACGGATTCATGACATAGGGCTGCACCTGGAAGCGCTTGACGAAGCGCACGGTCTCGACCGCGTGGAATTCGCGCTTGTTCTTGATGCCGGCAAGCGTCTCGGCGGGGGACTTGTTGTTGGTCGATTTGAAGATGCCGCCGAGCAGGATCGGCACATATTCGAATTTGACGCCGATTCGCTGCTCGATGGCGGGGATCGCGAGATGGCTGAGATAGGCGTTCGGACTGCCGAAATCGAACAGGAATTGCGGGGCTGTGCGGGTCAAAATCATGCTCCCTGACGTCGCTTTTTTCGCATTGTGGCGCAGCGCGCGCCGCGGGTCTACCGTTTAATGACGGTCATAATCTCTTGATGATTTGGTCAGGTCAGGCGCCGGATCGTCCGCTTGCGCCACACCAGAAGGTAATAGCCCATCTGCAAAAGGAACATGGCGCAGAACACGATCGGATAGGCGGCCCACACACCCTGAAGGCCAATCGTGCGGCTCAGGATCACTGCGGATGGCAGCTCGATCGCCATAATGGCGAAGACCGCGAGCAGCATTGGCGTCAGTGCCACGCCGGCAGCGCGCATCGCGCCGGAAAACACCGTCGCCAGGCCGAACGGCACCGAGCTCCACAGTGCGACGTTGAGCAAGCTCTTCGCCAGCTCGAGCACGGTGTCATCAGTGATGAAGATGCCGAGCACGGCGCGCGGCGCGAGATAGATCAGCGCCACCAGTCCGCCCGTCAGGACGATGTTGAACGCAAGTCCGGTGCGTACGATGCCGTCGAGCCCCGCTCTGTCGCCGCGGCCGACCGCCTGCGCGCCGAGGATCGAGACCGCGATTGAAATCGATATCGCCGTGAACTGCGTGTAGCCCATCACCTGGTTGACCGCGCCATAGGCCGCGGTTGCGTTCGAGCCGAAGCCGTTGACGAGGCCGAGCAGCACCAGCTCGGCGATCGCCATCACCACCATGCCGATCGCGCTCGGCAGTCCAATGCCGAGGATCCGTCCCAGCACCACACGATTGAGCCGCAGATGGCGCAGCAGTGCAGCGTCCGGTGCCAAGGCATGTTTTCTCCGCAGCAGATAGGCCGCCAGCGCGACCAGCGTCAGCGCGTTGGCGATCGCTGCCGCCCAGGCCGGGCTGGTGATGCCGGCCGCCGGCAATCCGAACGACCCGCGGATCAGCATCGGCGTCAGGATCAAGCCGATCGCGGTCGACAAGGCCAGCGCCAGCAAAGGCGTCAGCGCGTCACCGACGCCGCGGATCATCGCCGTCATCAGCAGGAAGACGAAGCCGAGCGGCATGGTGAGCAGCATGATGCGGGCATAGGCGCTAGCCTGGTCGAGAATGTCTGCGGGCGTTGCGAGCATCATCATCAATTGCCGGCTGAAGATGCCGCCGATCAGTGCAATTGCAATCGAGAGCAGCAGGCCGATTGCGAGCGTCGTGCCGACGATGAGCTTGATCCGGCCCTGCTCGCCCGCACCATAGGCCTGGCCGATCAGCACCGTGGCGCCGGTGCTCAGCCCCATGACGAAGGCGAAAAGGAAGAACATCACCGGAAAGAACACCGAGACCGATGCAAGCGCGTCGATCCCGATCATCTGGCCGAGATAGACGTTGCTGACGGTGCCGAACAGTGATTGCAGCGCGTTGCTCAGCATCAACGGCGCGAGGAAGCGCAGGAAACTTTTCCAGAGCGGCTTGGCTGCGGACATGGATTGGCCTTTCAGGGCCTGCGAAACCGTCGCCACGCGCAATGCGCGTGGCCTGGCCGTCGATGGGGTTGTGAGAAGGCGCGCACCTAAGCGCGGTCGCTGTAGGCGAGCTTGACAATGTGGTCGCGGATGTCGGCGGGCCAATCTGCGATCAGTCCGGTGAAACGCCGCCGATCATCCGCAAACAGCGCGCGCGATGCTTCCTCGAACTGCGGCAGATTGCCGGCCATGGTCGACATGAAGTGATAGGCCGCATCGCGCGCCTGCCGCTCGCGGTCCTTGTCGCCGCTGGCACGCCGCGCCTCTTCGACAAGTTTCCGTAGTGCGACCGAGGCGCCGCCTGCTTGCGCGCTGAGCCACTCCCAGTGCCGCGGCAGCAGCGTCACCTCGCGCGCGACCACGCCGAGCTTCGGCCGGCCGCGACCGCGCGGCTCGCTCGGCGATGCGGTGTCCTCAACCGGGGGCGGCACAAGCTTCGCCAGCCGCGCCAGCACCTCCCGGTCTCCGCCGCGCAGATCGAAGTCGATCGATCTGCCCGTGGCGTCCTCGAAGATGATGATGGGCTCGTCCGGCCGCTCCGTCATCCTCTTGATGACCAGCGCGACCTCTCCTGCTGGCCCGGAGACCAGACGGCGATGCCCTTGGAAAGCGGTGAAAGTCTTCTGCATTGGAATCATTGCCATATTGGTCGCGATGGCAGCTTTAATACCCGGGTAAATTGCTAAGGTCAATATACCCGGGTTAAAATACTCGACCGGATGGCTCGACATTGCGTTCCCGGGCTGGCACGAACGCGCGGCCGATCGAACCATGCCTAGCCCCGGGGACCACGCGATGCTGACCGTTCATCACCTCAACAATTCCCGCTCGCAGCGCGTGCTGTGGCTGCTCGAAGAGTTGGGCGTGCCTTACGAGATCGTGCGCTATCAGCGCCAGCCGGACATGCGCGCGCCGAAGGAGCTCCGCGCCATCCATCCACTCGGCAAGTCGCCCGTTATCACGGACAACGGCAACACCATCGCCGAATCCGGCGCGATCATCGAATATCTCATCGCCACCTATGGCAACGGCCGGCTGGTCCCGCCGCCGAACACGCCGGAGCGGCTGCGCTTCACCTACTGGCTGCACTATGCGGAAGGCTCGGCGATGCAGCCGCTGCTGCTCAAGCTGCTGTTCACGCTGATGCCGAAGCGCGCGCCGGCGTTGCTCCGCCCGCTGGTGCGCAAGGTCTCGAACCAGGCGCTTACTGCGCTGGTCAATCCGCAGCTGAAGCAGCACATGGACTATTGGGAAGGCGAGCTCGGCAAGAGCGAGTGGTTCGCCGGCAACGAGTTCACCGCCGCCGACATTCAGATGAGCTTTCCGCTTGAGGCAGCCCAGGCGCGCGGCGGGCTGGAGCTCGGCCATCCCAACGCGATGGCGTTCCTGGAGCGCATTCATGCACGGCCGGCGTACAGCCGCGCCCTCGAAAAGGGCGGGCCGTATCAGGTCGGTCGATAGTTAGCTTTCATCAGTCCGCGTGCAGCACGCGCCCGCGCGTCTCCGGGAGCGCGAAGGCGGCGATGAAGAACAGCGCGTAAGCCACCACCGCGAAGATGGCGATCGCATTCGCAAGCGACGTCGTCGCCGATAGCGCTCCGACCAGGAACGGAAACAGCGCGCCGATGCCGCGGCCGAAATTGTAGCAAAAGCCCTGGCCCGAGCCGCGCAGTCGCGTTGGATAAAGCTCGGTCAGGAACGCGCCGACGCCGGAGAAATAGCCCGAGGCGAAAAAGCCGAGCGGGAAGCCGAGCACCCACAGGACCTCGTTGGTGAGCGGCAGCTGCGTGTAGAGCAGCACAACCGCTATCGCGCCGATCGAGAAGGTCAGAAAGAGATTGCGCCGTCCGATCCGGTCGGCGAGCCACGCGCCGGTGAGATAGCCGATGAAGGAGCCGATGATCAGCGTCGAGAGATAGCCGGTCGAGCCGACGATCGACAGATGCCGCTCCTTGGTCAAGAACTGCGGCACCCAGAAGGTGACGGCGTAATAACCGCCCTGGCAGCCCGTGGCCATCAGCGACGCCAGGATCGTGGTCTTCAGGATCGGGCCCGAGAAAATCTCCCAGAGCGCCGGGCGATTGCCGCTCGCGGCCTGCTTGGCGCGGGCCTCAGCCGCGATCTCCGGCTCGGTCACCGAGCGGCGGATGTAGAACACCAGCAGCGCGGGCAACGCGCCGATCACGAACATCCAGCGCCACGCTGTCTCCGCCGGCAAAGCCGAGAACAGGATCGCCTGCGACAGCACCGCGAGGCCCCAGCCGACGGCCCAGCCCGACTGCACCGAGCCGACTGCACGCCCGCGATATTGCGGCCGGATCGCTTCACCCATCAGCACGGCGCCCGCCGCCCACTCCCCGCCGAAGCCGAGGCCCAGCACCGCGCGTGCGATCAGGAGCTGTTCGAAATTCTGCACGACCGCGCAGACCAGCGAGAAGAACGAGAACCAGATGATGGTGATCTGGAGCGTTCTGACCCGGCCGATATGGTCGGAGAGATAGCCGCCGAGCCAGCCGCCGATCGCGGAGGCCAGCAGCGTCACGGTGCCGGCGAGCCCGGCCGACCCCGCATCGACCTTCCACAGCGCGATGATGGTGCCGATCACCAGCGGATAGATCATGAAGTCCATGCCGTCGAGCGCCCAGCCTGCGGCGCACGCCCAGAACGTCCGCCGCTCCGGCGCGTTCATGTCGCGATAGAAGGCAAGAAGGCTGGTGTCCTCGATCTCGGCGCGTTCGATGCGCTGGTTCGGATCAACGGTGGTCATGCGCGATTCCCGACAGTGTTTTCTTTGGCAGTTTCTCTGGCCTGGCGGTGGTAGCACGCGCGGGGGCGCGCGCAAGGCGGCCGCCGGCCTTCGCGCCATGCAAGTACAGAGTTACTGCCCCGCTGCTTCCGCGCCCCGGGTGCGTGGATCGGGCGCGCCGAGCGGCCCGTTGGCGGTCACCGCGATCGAATTCGCCGATGTCTGCCCCATCGGCGTGACGATGAGATGATCCATCGCCTTCAGCTCGAGCAGCACATCATCGGGAAAGCCGCTCTCGACCCGGACCTCGTCGGGCAACCATTGGTGATGCAGCCGCGGCGCGGCCACGGCAGCCGCGACGTCCATCTTGTAATCGAGGACGTTGACGATCACCTGGAGCACGGCCGAGATGATGCGGCTGCCGCCCGGCGAGCCCGTCACCAGCACCGGCTTGCCGCCCTTCAGGACGATGGTCGGCGACATCGAGGACAGCGGCCGCTTGCCCGGCCCGGGCAAATTGGCCTCGAAGCCGACGAGGCCGTAGGCATTGGAAGCGCCGACCGCTGCGGTGAAATCGTCGAGCTCGTTGTTGAGCAGCACGCCGGTGCCGTCGGCGACGAGGCCGACGCCGTAGCTGAAGTTCAGCGTATAGGTGTTGCTGACCGCGTTGCCGCTGCCGTCGACGACGGAAAAATGCGTGGTGTTGCTGCCCTCATGCGGTGAGGTCGCAGTGGAAACGAGCTGTTCCGACGGCGTGGCGCGATCCGCGGAGATGGTTGCCCGCAGCTTGGCCGCATAGTCCTTGCCGGTGAGCGTCCCGATCGGCGCGTTGACGAAGGCGGGATCGCCGAGATAGCGCGCCCGGTCCGCATAGGCGCGCTTCATGGCCTCGATCAACAGATGCAGCGAGGCCGGCGATCCCTGCTTCAGATCGGCGAGCTGAAAACCTTCGAGAATATTGAGCGTCTCCACCAGCACCACGCCGCCCGACGACGGCAGCGGCATCGACACGATGTCATAGCCGCGATAGGTGCCGCGCACTGGCGCGCGGATCACCGCTTGATAGGATTTCAAATCCGCTGGCGTCATGATGCCGCCCGCATCAGTCACGGCCTTGGCGAGTTTTTCCGCGACCGGCCCTTCATAAAAACCGCGCGGGCCCTGTACGGCGACAGTCGACAGCGTTTCGGCGAGATCGCTCTGCACCAGCCTGTCGCCTTGGCTGAGCGGCGTGCCATCAGGCCGCGAGAATATCCGGGCCGAGGAGGGCCAGCGCACCAGCCGCTTGTGCCAGCCCGGCAGCGTGTCGGCAATGTCGTCGCCGACGAGGAAGCCGTCGCGGGCGAGCACGATCGCGGGCTCGAGCAGTTGCGCCAGCGTGAACCGGCCCGAGCCACATTTTTCCAGGGCGAGCGCAAGACCCGCGACGGTGCCGGGCACGCCGACGCCGAGCGCAGAATCCCGCGACTTCGCCGCATCGGGCTTGCCGTCGGCGCCGAGGAAAATCTGCGGCGTGGTCGCAGCCGGCGCGGTCTCGCGATAATCGATCGTGATGTCTTCGTTGCGCTCGGTGGAATGAATCACCATGAAGCCGCCGCCGCCGATATTGCCGGCCCGCGGATAGGTCACGGCCATCGCAAAGCCGGTCGCGACCGCGGCATCGACGGCATTGCCGCCGCGCCGCAGGATATCGGCGCCGACCTGCGCGGAGATTTTCTCCTGCGCTACTACCATGCCGTGTTCGGCGGGAACGGCGTGCACGGTGTCGAGCGCGGGCGGCACATAGGCCCGCCGCGCATCCTGCGCGGTCGCGGTCGGAAGTCCGAACGCCAGAGTGGCAAGGAAGGCGAAAAATGTCCGCCGTGTCGAAAAAGACGACATCATCAAACTTCCGCAATGGCCATGGGCAGTTCACATGCAGCGCTGCAATGCTATACGGTTTGCCCCGACAGAGGCAAAACTGTTCGTGATGAGGATTATGGAGTGACGACGATCGCCCGGGATGCGCGGATCGCCGGCGCGCAGCGGACCTATCCGCCGCGCAGCGCCGTCGTCAGCTGGATCTTCTTCGACTGGGCCGCGCAGCCTTATTTTACGCTGATCACGACCTTCGTGTTCGCGCCCTATTTCGCCACCGGCATTGCGCCGAATCCCGCCACCGGGCAATCGTTGTGGGGCTTTGCGATGGCTGCCGCGGGCCTCGCGATTGCCTTGATGTCGCCGGTGCTGGGGGCTATCGCCGATGCGTCGGGCCGCAGGAAGCCGTGGATCGCCGGATTCGGCGCAGTGCTGGTGCTGGCATCCTGCACGCTGTGGATCGGCAAGCCCGGCGATCCCTCGATCATTCCGCCGCTGCTCACCGCGGTCGCGCTCGCCAGCGTTGGCGCGGAATTCGCCACTCTCTTCAACAATGCGATGATGCCGACGCTGGTGCCGCCGGAGCGCATCGGGCGGCTCTCCGGCACCGGCTGGGCGACGGGGTATGTCGGCGGCATCGTCAGCCTGATCATCGTGCTCGGCCTGCTCGCCGCGAACCCCGAGACCGGTCGCACGCTGCTCGGTCTCACGCCTCTGTTCGGGCTCGATCCCGTCAGTCATCAGGGCGACCGCGCCGCCGGACCGTTGACCGGGTTTTGGTTCATCGTTTTCGTGACGCCGATGTTCCTGTTCACGCCGGACTATCCGGCGAAGCGTCCGGTGCGCGAGGCGCTGCACGAGGGGCTGTCGGAGCTGAAGCAATCGATCAAGGGGCTGCCGCAGCAGAAATCGCTTGCGGCGTTTCTACTCGCCAACATGATCTACACCGACGGTCTGGTGTCGCTGTTTGCCTTCGGCGGCATCTATGCCGCGGGTACGTTCGGCTGGCACACGATCCAGATCGGCACGTTTGGCATCATGCTCGCGATCGCCGGCGCGTTTGGCGCGTGGTTTGGTGGCAAGCTGGACGATCGCTTCGGGCCGAAGCGCGTGATCGCCGGCAGCATGCTGGTCCTGCTGCTGGCGCTGGCGGCGATCCTGCTGGTCGACAAGGATTCGATCCTCTTCATCAAGGTCGCGCCGCCCGCGCCCGGCGGCGGATTGTTCGCCGCCGCGTCAGAGCGCGCTTATCTGGTGCTGGGCTGCCTGATCGGTGCGGCCGGTGGTCCGCTGCAAGCGGCCTCACGTACGCTTCTGATCCGTCTCGCACCGAAGGACCGCATCGCGCAGTATTTCGGTCTGTTCGCACTGACGGGGAAAGTGACGTCCTTCATCGGCCCGCTGCTGATCGGCGTGATCACCGCGGTGACGGCGAGCCAGAAGGCCGGCATGGCCGTGCTGGTGGTGTTCTTCGTCGCGGGTCTGGCGCTGTTGATGCGGGTGCGGGAAAATTAGCGTCGTCCCGGCCTAGTGCGCAATTGCGCACGGGGACCGGGACCCATACCGCGTGATTGCTCGTTGCCGCGACACGGCCAGTACCGCACACCAAACTACTTCCTGGGCTATGGGTCCCGACCTTCGCCGGGACGACCCGTCGAGAGTTTAGTACACGACAGATCTAGTGCCTGAAGTGCCGCGTGCCGGTGAACACCATGGCGATGCCATGCTCGTCGGCGGCCTTGATCACTTCGTCGTCGCGCATGGAGCCGCCGGGCTGCACCACGGCGGTGGCGCCGGCCTCGATGCAGGCGAGCATGCCGTCGGCGAACGGGAAGAACGCATCCGACGCCACCACCGAGCCCTTGGTGAGCGGTTCGGCGAGCTTCAGCTCGGCGGCCGCATCCTGAGCCTTGCGTGCCGCGATCCGCGCTGAATCGACCCGGCTCATCTGGCCGGCGCCGATGCCGACGGTCGCGAGATCCTTGGCGTAGATGATGGTGTTGGACTTGACGTGTTTTGCGACACGGAAAGCAAACTTCAGGTCGCGCATCTCGGCATCAGTGGGCGCGCGCTTCGTGACAACCTTGAAGGTCATGTCGTCGACGACGGCGTTGTCGCGGCTCTGCACGAGGAGACCGCCCGCCACCGTCCTGGCGGTGAGGCCCGGCGCGCGCGGGTCGGGCAGGCTGCCGGCGAGCAGAAGCCGAAGGTTCTTGCGCGCGCCGATGATGGCGATCGCTTCCTCGCTAGCGTCAGGCGCGATGATCACCTCGGTGAAGATTTTCGTGATCTCGCGCGCGGTGTCAGCATCGAGTGCGCGGTTCATCGCGATGATGCCGCCGAACGCCGAGGTGGAATCGCAGGCCAGCGCCTTGCTGTAGGCGCCGACGAGGTCGGAGCCCTCCGCGACGCCGCAGGGATTGGCATGCTTGACGATGACGCAGGCTGCGGTGCGCTTGGCGTCGAACTCGCCGATGCATTCATAGGCCGCATCCGTGTCGTTGATGTTGTTGTAGGAGAGCTCCTTGCCCTGGAGCTGCCGCGCGGTCGAGACGCCCGGCCGCTTGTCGGGCGTCGCATAGAACGCCGCGGTCTGGTGCGGATTCTCGCCATAGCGCAGTGACTGGATCAGCCGGCCGCCGAAGGCACGGAAATCGGGCGCGTCGATCTCGAGCTGGCGATTGAACCAGTTCGAGATCGCGGCGTCATAGGCGGCAGTGCGCGCGTAAGCCTTGGCGGCAAGGCGCCGGCGCAACTTCAGCGTGGTTGCACCGCTGTTGGCGGCGAGCTCATCGAGCACGGCCTGATAGTCCTGCGCCTCGACCACGACGGCGACGTCGTCATGATTCTTCGCGGCGGCGCGGATCATCGCGGGGCCGCCGATGTCGATGTTCTCGATGCAATCCTCGAAGCCCGCGCCTTTGTCGACGGTCGCCTCGAACGGATAGAGATTGACGACGAGGAGATCGATCGGCGCGATCCCATGCGCCGTCATCGCATCCGCATGGTCCTTGTTGTCGCGGATCGCGAGCAGACCGCCGTGCACCTTCGGATGCAGCGTCTTCACGCGGCCATCCATCATCTCGGGGAAGCCGGTCAGCTCGGACACGTCCTTCACCTCGAGGCCGGCCGCGGCGATCGCCTTCGCGGTGCCGCCGGTCGAGATCAGCTCGACATCGTGCGCGGCAAGCGCCTTTGCGAAGTCGATCAGGCCGGTCTTGTCGGAAACGGAGAGAAGTGCGCGGGTGACGCGGCGGGGATGGTCAGTCATGAGCAAGATCCTCTGTCTGAAGGAGTAATGCCCAGGCGCGCGGCAGCTGTGTCCCGCGCTTCCCGATGGTGCTCCATCCAAGGTCGCCAGTCGCGCGAGCGAGGGCTCGATAGCAGTTTTCGGTCGCTATCACAACGACCAGATGGTGCCGAATCGCATGCGTCTACAGCGGAAGTTCCGGCTCCCGCCGTGCATTTCTGCGGGCATTCGTGACCGCCGGCGAGGCGGTGGAGCGCACAAAACTCCAGCGGATCGAGGGCGCCTGCCGCGCGTCCTGGCGGATCACGATCTGCGCGGTGCGGCGCGGGCCGTCATTGCCGGCCAGGGATACGCTGTCCTCCAGCTCCACCTTGTCGTCGAGCGCCTCGAAGGTCCAGACGTCGCGATTCGGGAGCACCAGCATGACGCCGCGGGCGTCGGACAGCCGGCTCGCCTTCACCGCCGGGTGCAGATGGAATCGCAGCGCGAAATCGGCATCCGGACCCTTGAAGCGCCCGCCTTGCGGCGGCGACAACGTGTCCTCGCCGTCGATGCGCGCGCCGTCATTGGCGATCATCAGTACGCGGCGGTGGATCGCGCCGAATTTTGTCAGGTAACCGTCATGCGACGTCGTGAGCAGGGTGCCGTTCTGCACGATTTCGCGATAGCTCTCAACCTCGACGGGGCCGCTGGTGACCGGAGCGCCGTGCAAGAGCCGCTTCATAGCCGACATCTCCACGAACTGGCATGACGAGGTGTCGTGATAGGTCAGCGTCGAATGCGCCGCCGTGCCGCGTGCGAACGGCCGCCAATTGTCGCGGCCCGTGGCCGGCATGCCGCAATTGGTGACGATGCGGCTGATGCCGGAGGAGAGTTCGAACGACAGGCAGCCGGCATGGGCGTCGTGGCTGACGCTGGCCGCCGGCGGCGGGCCCGTGTCGATGATCAAAGTGGTCTGGCCGGCATCGAGGCGCTGGAAACCGGTATGCGGCATGTTCGACATCGGCGCGCCGTGGGTGTCGTCATAGGCAAGCAGCGTCGCGAGCAGGTCCGACGGGGTCGCGCTCATGCCGTTGAACAGCGCGAAATTGCCGTCGCCGTGGCGGAAGAAGCGCAGCATCGGCATCATGCGGTCGATCGCGTTGAGCAGCGCGGGCGGCGGCGCGATGTTGCGCGCGGCAAAGGTCTGCCGCAGCGGCAACAGGTCGATCAAGAGCTCGATCAGCGCGCCCGGGTTGCGCGAGACATGGCCGCCGTCGGGCAGGATCTGCCGCTGCAATTCATCCGAGAGCTTTTTCGAGGTGCTGCGGATGTGACTTGCCTGGTTGGCAAGGCACAACGCCGCATAGCACAGCGCGATCAGCACCTGGAGCTTCGGCACTCCGTCGGGGATGTTGACCATGGCGTAGCGCAGCAAGCGGATTTCGCGCGCCAGCGCGCGCAGATACCGACGATAGAATTTGTTGTCGGTATCGTTCAGCACCAGCGGCGCCTGCGACAGCAGGGAGATCACGCGGCGCGCCAGCACGTCGGCGCGTCGCGCGACGGGACGGCGCTTGCTGGCGGGGTTGCCGATCCAGTCCTCGATCAGCGAGCGCGCATTTGCGCGCGTCAGCGCGGTGTCGGCGGCGCGCAAATGGCGCAGCCAGCCGAAGCCGAGCAGCGCAACTTCCCAATCTTCCGACGGCGGCTCGAGATCGAAGATCGAGCGGCCGTGGCAATTGACGATCTTGCCGGCGAAGACGAAGCGGCCGGCATAGATCTCGGCGGCGCGGGTCGCATCCGCGGTGCGTAGATCATGCGGCGCGATGATCAGCCGGTCGGCGCGGCCGGGCCAGACCCGCGACAGGGCGACGGAACCGCCGCTCGCGCGCGCGAGCATGTTCCGCGCGAAGCGGTTCATCACCAGCGTCGAGATACGTCTGCGTTGAGCGACCGACACGCCTTGCCTTGATGGGGGAGAGGATTCCGACGAATCCTTATTAATCCCAAAATCGGACGGCCGACACCACCTTGAACGACGCGAATCAGTGCCGTGTTTGCAAAATCCAGTGCAAAATCAGGATTTAACGAGCCGGGCCGCGAAAAATCCGTCGAGCCCGCCGAGCTTGGGATCGGCGTTCGGCAGATGGCTGGGCAGGGTGCGCAGATCGCCCTCGGCGGTGATGATCTCGCTGAGCCCAGACACCTCGGACGCATCGATCGGAACCCGGCGAAGACCGGGCTCCGCGGTCAGCAGCGCGGCGACCGCATGCTCGCCCTCTTCAGGTTCCAGCGAACAGGTGCAATAAACTAGCGTCCCACCGGGCTTGAGTAGCGAGACCGATTTTTGCAGCAGCCTCCGCTGGAGCGCGGTCATTGCGGCGATGTCGGATTCCTGCCGGAGCCAGGATACATCGGGGTGGCGGCGGATCGTCCCGGTCGATGTGCAAGGCGCATCAATGAGGATGCCGTCGAAGCCATCGGCAGGGCCGGCCCATTCCGCGGCGTCGGCGACGACGGTCTCGGCCTGCAGCGACAACCGCGTCAGATTCTCGCGCAGCCGTGCCACCCGGGCAGGCGAGCGGTCGATGGCGGTGACGTGCGCGCCGGCCTGCGCCAGTTGCGCGGTCTTGCCGCCGGGAGCGGCGCAGAGATCGGCGATGGATTTGCCCTTGATGTCGCCGAACAGCCGGGCTGGCAACGCAGCGGCGGCGTCCTGCACCCACCATTGTCCTTCGGCGAAGCCGGGAAGCATGGTCACCGCGCCGTGCAGCACCGTGCGCACCGATCCGGTCGGTAGCACTTCGCCATGGAGCCGGCTCGCCCATTGCGCGGCGTCCGACTTCACGGTCAGATCCAGCGACGGATCATGGCTGAGCGCGAGCGCCATGTCCCTTGCGACCGTCTCGCCATAATGCGCGCTCCAGCGCGCGACCATCCAGGGCGGCAGGTCCAGCGACTGCGCGGCAACCTCGTCCACCAGCGCCTTGCCCTCGCGGGCGCAGCGGCGCAGCACGGCGTTGACGAGGCCGGCATAGCGCGCGGCGCGCCGGTCGGATTGCACGAGGCGAACGGAGAGATCGACGGCCGCGTGATCGGGCACGTCCATCCAGAGGATCTGGGCGGCGCCGATCAACAGCGCGCTCTGCGCGCGCGGCGCGTCGGAGGGAATGCCCTTGTCGAGCAGGCGGGACAGCACATGGCCGAGCGTGCCGAGCCGGCGCAGCACGGTGGCGACCAGGCGGCGCATCAGCGCGCGGTCGCGGTCGGGGAGCGTCTTCAGTCCGGGATGGGCGCCGCTGCCGTCGAGCTGCTCGTCAAGTGTGCGGTGCTTTTGCAGCACGCCGTCGACGATGTCGGCGGCAATCCGCCGCGCCGCGAGACCGGGCACTTCGGATGGAGGAGCGAAACGTTGAGAAGGCATGCGGAAACAAGGTTCTGAGCAGCGGCAGTTCGCCGTAATGGGCGCATGCCTTGAGAAGGCGATCTCTGGCACGCGAATATGCCAAATGTAAGAATCGCTTCCGGGTTTTTCAGCCCTTTCGGAGCCATTTCAGGAATGCGTTATTGGGCGTCGCGTCGCGGGCCGTCCCGCGCTAGAAAGCCGGCGATGAGCGACCAGCCTCCCGTTCCCGACCGCAAGCAGCTTACGCCGGCCGCCCAGCGCGCGCTGGCCGAGGCCGAAGCGCGCCGTCAGGCTGCGGCAGTCGGAACTAAAAACGACGGCCAGGCGGCGCCAAAGGAGTTGCAGGGCCCAAAAGGACCCGAACCGACCCGCTATGGCGATTGGGAGCGCAAGGGCATCGCTTCCGACTTCTGAAGCTTGTCTTTTGAGGCTCGCTTGCCGGACTGCCCGACTCAGCCCTAGCGTGCGCGGATGTCGCGTTTCGATCCAAGCCATCCATATCGGCCTTCATACAGCGGCTCGCCGTTTGGTCGCCGGTTCTCAGGGCTGTTGCCGTGGATGTTCGTGGTCGGAATCGTGGTGGCCGTGGTGTTCACGTTCCGGCACGGGATGAACTGGCCGTTCCCTCACGTGACCGACGGTCAATCACGAGACGCCGAGATTGTGCTCCAGCAAGGCGGCCATCCCGATCGTCGCGAGCCGGTCGATGTCGTTCGCACCATTGACGGCGACACCTTTCTCGCACGCGTTCGTCAGCGCGACGGCCGCGATCTGATCGTGCGCGTTCGCCTGCGCGGCATCGACGCACCCGAGATGAAAGCATCCTGCCAGGAGGAACTGGACAAGGCCGAAGCCGCGGCCCGCGCATTGCGCGATCTGCTCGCGCAGGGTGGCGTGACGATCACCAACCTCGGTGCCGACAAATATGGTCGCGTTCTCGCCGACGTCGCGACCAAACGCACGACCAATGTCTCGGCGGCGTTGCTCGCGGGCGGTTACGCGCGGAGCTACAATGGCGGCCATCGCGACGGCTGGTGCGCGCGGAGCTGGCGCTTCTGGTGACAAAAAAGCCGCGTCGAACGACGCGGCTATTGCCGTCTCGTCCTGATGCCGGCGATCAGCGCGTCACGACCACCGTCGTGCCGACCGAGACGCGGCTGTAGAGATCGGTGATGTCGTCGTTGAGCATGCGGATGCAGCCATAGGAGACGAAGCCGCCGATCGAGCCCGGCACGTTGGTGCCGTGGATCGCGTATTCACCGCCGGACAGCGTCATCGCCGCGACGCCCATCGGATTGCGCGGCGAGCCGCCCGGGATGACGTCCGGGATGCTGGGCTTGTCGCGCTTCACCTCGGCGGGCGGCGCCCAGGCCGGATTGCGGTACTTGCCGTCGATGCGGGTGGTGCCGGCCCACTGCTTGCCGGACTTGCCGACGCCGACCGGGTAGCGCACGGCGTGGCCGCTATCGAGGACGAGATAGAGCCGACGCTCGTTGGTTTTGACCACGATGGTGCCCGGCGAATAGTCAGCCAGGTTCGTCCCCACCATTTCCGGCCGCGCCTGCGCCGCCGTCGACGTCAAGACCCCAGTCACGACGGTGGCGGCCAGCGCCACAGCAATCCTCATCGACATCGATTTTCCCCTTGCCCCGAACGGACCGTCCAAGATTAGGCAATCGCCGGCTCGCCAAGTCCTTGTTAGGGGACATTCTTAACCGCGCCTGTTAACCGGATGGTTTCCACGCACGGCCGCCAAGGGCCAGCCAGCAGGGGGAACAAAGGAAATGTTCGAAACAAAGTAAATGACCTGAAAACAACACTTGGCGGGAAAGATGCCCGAGCGCCGGGGTGCGGCCTGACAAGTGCGTGAGGATGTGAACGGCCGTTGTTCGGGGGATCGCTAACGCGGGGATGCGACCTCGTGTCCCGGACGCGGCGCAGCGCGAAGCGGTGCGACGCAGAGCCGGAATCTAGAAAGCCACAGAGTCTGCCGTTGCATCGGCCCCGACTCTGCAGCGCACCGCGAAGTGCGCGCTACGCTGCGTCCGGGGCACAGGACGATGTGGCTCAGACCGCCTTTTTGTTCTGACGGTTCTTGACGAGGTCGTCGACCACGCCGGGATCGGCCAGGGTCGAGGTGTCGCCCAGGCTGCCCGGTTCGTCCTCGGCGATCTTGCGCAGGATGCGGCGCATGATCTTGCCGGATCGGGTCTTGGGCAGGCCGGGCGAGAACTGGATCTGGTCGGGCGCAGCGATCGGGCCGATCTCCTTGCGCACCCAGGTGACGAGCTCCTTGCGTAGATCCTCGGTTGGCTCGATGCCGGCCATCAGGGTCACATATGCGTAAATGCCCTGACCCTTGATGTCGTGCGGGTAACCGACCACGGCGGCTTCCGAGACCTTCTCATGCGCCACCAGCGCGCTTTCGACTTCGGCGGTACCCATGCGGTGGCCGGAGACGTTGATGACGTCGTCGACGCGGCCGGTGATCCAGTAATAACCGTCCGCATCGCGCCGGCAGCCGTCGCCGGTGAAGTACTTGCCCTTGTAGGTCGAGAAATAAGTCTGCTCGAAGCGGGCGTGGTCGCCATAGACCGTGCGCATCTGGCCCGGCCATGACCGCGTCAGGCACAGATTGCCTGATGTCTCGCCGTCCAGCACGTTGCCGTCGGCGTCGACGATCTCAGGCACCACGCCGAAGAACGGCTGCGTCGCCGAGCCCGGCTTGAGCTTCGTGGCGCCGGGCAGCGGCGTGATCAAAATGCCGCCGGTCTCGGTCTGCCACCACGTATCGACGATCGGGCAGCGGTCGTCGCCGACGACGCGGTGATACCACTCCCAGGCTTCCGGATTGATCGGCTCGCCTACCGAGCCGAGCAGGCGCAGGCTGGCGCGCGAGGTCTTCTTCACGGGCGCGTCGCCGCTCTGCATCAGCGCGCGGATCGCGGTCGGCGCGGTGTAGAAGATGTTGACCTTGTGCTTGTCGATGACGTTCCAGAATCGCGAATTATCCGGGTAATTCGGCACGCCTTCGAACATCAGCGTGGTCGCGCCGTTGGCGAGCGGTCCGTACAGAATGTAGCTGTGGCCGGTGACCCAGCCGACGTCGGCGGTGCACCAGTAGATGTCGCCGTCGTGATAGTCGAAGACGTATTGATGCGTCATCGCGGCGAACACGAGATAGCCGGCGGAGGTGTGCAGCACGCCCTTGGGTTGGCCGGTCGAGCCCGAGGTGTAGAGGATGAACAGCGGATCCTCGGCGTGCATGTGCTCGACCGGGCACTCGGTCGTCACCATCTTGGCGGCGTCGTGGTACCAGAGGTCGCGCGAGGGATTCATTTCGACCGCGCCGCCGGTGCGCTTGACCACGACGACCCAGTCGACGCCGTCTGCCTTGGCGAGCGCCGCGTCGACATTGGCCTTCAGCGGCACCTTCTTGCCGCCGCGCAGGCCCTCATCGGCGGTGATGATCACCTTGGACTGGCAGTCGTTGATGCGCTGGGCGAGGCTGTCGGGCGAGAAGCCGGCGAACACCACGGAGTGAACCGCGCCGATCCGCGCGCAGGCCAGCATCGCGTAGGCCGCCTCCGGAATCATCGGCAGGTAGATGGTGACGCGGTCGCCCTTCTTGACGTTCCGGGTACGCAGGATGTTGGCCATCCGGCAGACCTCGTCGTGCAGCTCCTTGTAGGTGATGTGCCGGGATTGCGCGGGATCGTCGCCTTCCCAGATGATCGCGGTCTGGTTGGCACGATTGTGGAGATGCCGGTCGATGCAATTATGGGCGACGTTGAGGACGCCGTCCTCGAACCATTTGATGGAGATGTTGCCGGGCGCGAAGGAGACGTTCTCGATCTTGGTCGGCGCGTGCATCCAGTCGATGCGCTTGGCCTGCTCCGCCCAGAAACCGTTCGGGTCCGAGATCGAGCGGGCGTACATGTCCTTGTACTTGGCCTGGTCGACCCAGGCGCGCTTCGCCCATTCTGCGGGGACGTCGTAGATCTTCTCGGACATGTTTCCCTCCACATACGGCGAGCCGAGCACGGACCACTGGCGAGCCGACTTGATCGTTGAACCGATTATGCGTCGGGCTAACCGGACCCGACAAGGTGCACAAGCTGGACCTTCGGCGAGCAGCCTGCCATGCGGAGGATCAAGCCGTTTCGTGCGACTGTCGCAGTTTTGAAACAGGGCGACTGGCGGCTTTCGGGTCTTCACCCAGATCCTCGGAATGGGCCCGCGCAGAGCGCCATGCATTCAGCAGAGGTATTTAGAAACCGCCTCTCACTGATTCGGGACTCGCAATGCGGTTCGGAACACCCTAAATGGCCAACCCGGGTCCAACGAGACCCCTTGGAACAAAAATCAGAACAGCGGCATTGACCGACAACAGACAGGGCTAAGGCATAAGACTATGATGGATCAGCAGAATCTCGGGACGATACGGCCCGCTTCAGCCGATCCTGCAGCCATCGCGCTGGCCAAAGCCCTCGGACAATGGCCGAAACCGGCCGGTTCCGGCCGTCCCAGCCCGAAGAAAGTGTTCGACGCGGCGCCGGCAACGACGGTCGAGGCCCTCGCCAAGGAACTGGGCCTGCGGCTCGGCGACCAGAACGAGCTGACCATCCGCCGCGTCAGGCGCGGCAAGGGCTATTCGTTCGTGCGGCCTAACGGCGTCCACATCCGCGATGCCCGCACCATTCGGCGGCTGCATTCGATGGCGGTGCCGCCGGCCTATCGCGAGGTGCGCTACTCGGCCGATCCGAGTACGCATCTCCAGGCAGTGGGACGCGATGCCGCGGGCCGGCTGCAATATCGCTATCACGCCGATTGGGAGAAGGTCCGCGAGCAACGCAAGGCGCATCGCCTGGAAAAGCTCGTCGGCGCGCTGCCCAAGATCCGGCGCAAGGTCTCGGCGTTCCTGTCGGGCGACGAGCCGACCCGCGAGTTCGCGCTCTCCGCCGTCATCGAATTGATCGCGCGCACCGCGATCCGCCCCGGCAACGAATCCTATGCCCGTCTCAACGGCACCCGCGGCGCCACCACGCTGCTGAAGTCCAACGTCTCGCTGGAAGACGACAGCTTCGTGCTGACCTTCAAGGCGAAGGGCGGCAAGGCGGTGCGCAAGGAGTGCGACGCGGCCAAGCTCGTGCGCGCCATCGGGATCTTGCAGGGCGTTCCCGGCAAGCGCATGTTCCAGTATCGCGATCCCTATGGCATCGTGCGCGCGGTCAGCACCACGCAGGTGAACGCGTTTCTGCGCGAGATCGCCGGCATCAAGATCTCGCTGAAGGATTTCCGCACGCTGATGGCCTCTGCCGTCGTCGTGGAATCGCTGTCGCGGATCACGCCGGCGACCAGCCAGCGCGGCCGCAAGAAGCAGGTGCTGGAGGCGATCCGCGGCGCTGCCGACCAGCTCTCCAACACGCCGGCGATCTGCCGCAAGAGCTATGTTCACGATACCATCGTCACCGCGTTCGAGGACGGCATCCTGGAACGCTTCGCCGCGACCATGCAGGGCCAGCGCTCGCAGGCCAGGCGCGAGCAGCTTTTGCAGCAGGTGGTGGCGACCGCGGCGGTCTGACCTCGGCGTCGTTACGCCTTGTTGGAAACGCCGTTGTCGGGACCGGGATCGCCGCCCGCGGCTGCCGCCGTGAGCCGTCCCAGATAGTGCGCCCATCCCGTCGCGTGGGCGGCCGCCTGTTCCTCGGTCGGCAGCCCGCTATGGGTCATGCGCAGCAATGTGCCGCCGTCGCGTTCGATCAGGTCGATCTCGATCAGGCTCGAGCCGGGCGGCACTTCTTGGCCGCCCTCCCATCCGAACGTGTAGGCGAGCCGATGCACCGGCACGACTTCGCGGAATGCGCCGCGGGCAACGCCGCCCCGGGGGCCGATGCCTTTGAGCAGATACAGCCCGCCGGGATGTGGCTCCGTGGTCGCGTCGGAACCCATCCAGCTCAAAATCTTCTCGGGGTCGGTCAGGTAGGCGAAAACGGTGGCGCGTGGGGCCGCGATCTGGGTCTCGCGTCGCACTATGAACGGTTCGGTCATCGACGATCACCCCTGGGCTGACACTGGGACATGGCGGCGCTCGAGCGGCCCGTCAAGGATTGCCCGTGACAAAGACCGCCTGCGTTCGTCATGATCGGGCCATGCACCTCTCGCCGACGCTCGCCTGGCTTGTCGACGCCGCTGCCGATAGCACCGGGGCCGACCGCCTGCTCGCGGATCTCGGCGCACAACTGGTCGCCGACGGCGTGCCGCTTGCGGCAGGCAGCGTGACACTCGAGGTGCCACATCCGCTGATCGCGAAGCGGACATGGTTGTGGCGCGCGGAGAACGGCCGGGTGATCGAAGCGCTCGGCTTCGCACCAGGCGGCCTCGCGCCCGACCCGCCTAACGATGCCGGCCGCCGCTGGCTGCGCGACATCGCGAAGGGTGAAGTGCACGAGGATTTGGTCGGACGGCCCGACGGGCCGTTGCTCGGTTGGATCGGGCCGCGTCCGTTCACCGCGGACGAGACCGAGCAACTGCGCCAGGCCGCGCGCTTTGCCGCGACACCTCTTGCGGTGCTTGCCGCGCGTGCAACGTTGCGCGCGACGCTTGATGCCTATCTCGGCAAGCGCAGTGCGGAGCGGGTGCTGGCGGCACCCCTGCGGCGCGACCTCGGCGAGACCATACAGGCCGCGCTGCTCTATGCCGATTTGCGCAACTTCACGCTCCTGTCGGAAACCAATCCGCCTGCCGAGGTCATCGCGGCGCTCGATGCCTGGTTCGATCGCATCGCCGGCGCGGTCCACGCCTTCGGCGGCGAGGTGCTGAAATTCATCGGCGACGGTGTGCTCGCGATCTTTCCGGTGGTCGGGCCGTCACCGCGCCAAGCGTCCGATGCAGCTCTGCGTGCCGCGCGCGCAGCCGAAGCCGGGATGGTGTATCTCAACGCGGAGCGCCGTGCTCAAGGTCTGCCGCCGCTCGCGTTCGGCGCGGCGCTGCATCTCGGCGAGATGCTATGGGGCAATATCGGTGCCGCCAATCGGCTGGATTTCACCGCAATCGGTCCCGCCGTCAATCTCGCCAGCCGGCTCGAAGGATTGTGCAAGCCGCTCGGCAGAACCGTGCTGGTGTCGGGCGCGCTCGCCGCCGAGACCGACAGGCCTCTGATCGCGCTCGGATCGCATTCGCTGCGGGGCATCGCCTCGCCATGCGAGGTGTTTGCGCTGCCGGAGACGCAAGCTCCGATGTCGTAGCCCGCATGAGCGTAGCGACATGCGGGATAGCAGCAGTAGTCCTGGATATCGCTTCGCTCATCCGGGCTACAGCACCTAAGCCTACATCCCGCCCATCTTGCAGACGAGCTTCCATTCCTCGGCCGTCACCGGCTGCACCGAAAGGCGCGAATATTTCACCAGCGCCATGTCGGCGAGTTTCTTCTCGGCCTTGATCGCGGCCATCGTCACCGGAATCTTCAACGGCTTGTCGGCCTTGATGTCGACGCAGACGAATTTCTCGGTCTTGTCGGTCGGGTCGGGGTAGGCTTCCTTGATAATCTCCGCGATGCCGACGATCTCCTTGCCCTCGTTGGAATGATAGAAGAACGCCTTGTCGCCCTTCTTCATGGCGACGAGGTTCTGGCGCGCGGTGTAATTGCGCACGCCGGTCCAGGCTTCGCCCTTGGCGCCTTTCGCCACCTGCTGGTCCCAGGACCACACCGATGGTTCGGATTTCACCAGCCAGTACGCCATGTTCATTCCTCCGCCTTGAAAGGTCGCGTCATGAGCCCCGAGATCGCGGCGTCGATCGTGCTTCTGCCGGTCAGGATCGATGCGACGGCTTCCGATACTGGCATTTCGATGTTTTGCGAAGCCGCGAGCTCGATCAGTACCGGCGCGGTGAATTCGCCTTCGGCAAGCTTGCCGGCGGGCGGCTGCTCGCTGCGGCCAAGCGACAGGCCGAGCGCAAAATTGCGCGATTGTGGGCTCGAGCAGGTCAGGATCAGATCGCCGAGGCCAGACAAGCCCGTGAGTGTTTCGCTGCGTGCGCCGAGCGCGCGGCCGAGGCGTGTCAGCTCGGCAAAGGCGCGGGTGGTAAGTGCGGCCTGGGCGGAAGCGCCGAGCTTGCGCCCGACCGCGATGCCGACCGCGATCGCCAGCACGTTCTTGGCGGCGCCGCCGATCTCGACGCCGCGGACATCGGTGGAGTGATAGGGCCGGAACGTCGGCGAGCCCAGCGCCTGCACCAGGTGGCTCGCCAAGGCGTCGTCCTTTGCGGCCAGCGTCACCGCCGTCGGCAGGCCACGCGCGACATCGTCGGCAAAGCTCGGGCCCGACAGGATCGCCGGCTGCGCGTGAGGCGCGGCCTCGGCGATCACGTCGGTCATGAATTTATGGGTGCCGTGCTCGATGCCCTTGGCGCAGGCAATGATCGGCACCGGCTTTTCCAGGTGCGAGGCGAGCATGTTGACAGCACCGCGCAGATGCTGCGCGGGCACTGCGATCAGCAGCATGTCCGCGCGTGCGGCGAGGGCCAGGTCGCTCGTGACGATGATCTCCGGCGCAAGCCGCACGCCCGGCAGCCGCGGATTGTCGCGGCTCGATGCGATTCGCGTCGCGTGCTCGGAATTGCGCGCACACAGCGTCACGTTCCGTCCGGCCCGCGCCGCCACCATCGCCAGCGCCGTGCCCCAGGCGCCCGCGCCGATCACCGCGACAGATCGGAACGCTGTCATTGCTAGAATCCCGCGCGTGTCTTGCCGTATCCGGCCGGTGCCGTCGCGTTCGCATCGAGCAGCCAGCGCGCGCGAGGCTGTGCTTCCATCGTGTCGGTCATGCCGAGCGCGAGACGTTCCGCGCCGGCCCAGGCGATCATTGCACCATTGTCGGTGCAGAGCGCCGGCGGCGGCATGATCAATTGTGTTCCGGCTTTCCTCGCAACGTCATGCAGCGCGCCGCGGATCGCCTGATTGGCGGCGACACCGCCGGCCGCCACCAGCGCACGCGGTGCACCGAACTGCTCGCGGAAGAGTTTCAGGCCGACGCTCAGCCGGTCGGCGGTGGAGTCGAGCACGGCGGCCTGGAAGCTCGCGCAGAGATCGTTGACGTCCTGCGGTGTGATCTCGGCCAACCGGCTTGCTTCGTTGCGCACCGCTGTCTTCAATCCCGAGAGTGAGAAGTTGGCGTCGGGGCGTCCCTGCAGCGGCCGCGGAAACGCAAATCGCGCGGCATCGCCGTTGGCTGCCGCGCGCTCGACCTGCGGGCCACCCGGATAGGGCAGCCCCAGCATCTTCGCCACCTTGTCGAAGGCTTCGCCGATCGCATCGTCGACGGTGGTGCCGAGCCGCACATACTGTCCGACGCCGGTGACGGCAACGATCTGGGTATGGCCGCCCGAGGCGAGAAACAGGCAATAGGGAAATTCGAGTGCGTCGGTCAGGCGCGGTGTCAGCGCATGCGCTTCCAGATGGTTCACCGCGACCAGCGGCGTGTCGTGCACCATCGCGATCGCCTTCGCGGTGGTGAGCCCGACGATGACGCCGCCGATCAGTCCCGGGCCCGCGGCGGCCGCGACACCGTCGAGCTGGGCGAAGTCGATGCCGGCCTCAGTCATGGCGCGGTCGATGATGCCGTCGAGCAGGTCGACATGGGCGCGGGCCGCGATCTCCGGTACCACGCCGCCGAAACGGGCATGCTCCTCGACCTGCGACCACACGATATTGGACAGGATCTTGCCGCTGCCGTCAGGCGCACGCTCGATCACCGCCGCGGCGGTCTCGTCGCAGGTGGTTTCGATGCCCAGTACCAGCATTGGCGAATTGTTATCCAATTTGCGCCCTTCCCGCCCCCTTGCGCTCATCCGCAAAGCAGAGTTCTGGTACGTCCGGTAGCATTCTGGGGTCGGCCAACGCAATCGTCACGCGCGGCCGTTCCTCGTGAAAGCGCCACCGCCACGTGGTTCGGGAACACAAGCGATGTCCATTCTTGTCACACGGCCGCATCCCGACAATGAGGCGACGTCGGAAAATCTGCGGGCACGGGGTCATGTGGTGCTGCTCGCGCCGGTGCTCAAGTTCGAGCCGGTCGCCTTCCATGGCGAGAGTGAAACGAGCTACAGCGCCGTCATTGTCACATCGGCCAATGCGATTCGTGGCGTCGCATCGCAATTACCGGACCTTGGTCTGTTGGAGCTGCCGCTGTTTGCCGTCGGCGAGCACACCGCCGCCGCCGGGCGCGATGCCGGTTTTGCCGAGGTGATCGTCGCCGGTGGCGATGCCGCTGCCCTGCGCGACAAGGTGATGCAGAGCGCGCGCGACAAGCGGCTGAAGAAAAAGAGCACGTTGCTCTATCTCGCGGGCGCGGATCTGTCGCGCGACCTCGGCGGGGAGCTGGGCGCCGAAGGCTTCAACGTCATCACGCAGACGACCTATCGAATGGCGCCGGTCAAGCTGTTGCCGCGCGATGTCTGTGAGGGCTTTGCCGCCCATGGGATCGAGGCGGTGCTGCACTACTCCCGGCGCAGCGCGCGGGCTTTCCTGGAGGCCGCGCGGGCGGAAGGTGTCGAAATCTCGGCTCTGGCGATCCCGCAGTGCTGCCTTTCCGAGACGGTCGCAGGCGTACTGCGCGAGGCCGGTGCCTCGCAGGTTCTGGTGGCGGCGACGCCGGACGAAAATGCCTTATTTGACACCTTGGAGCGTGCTTTGCGTACCCGTTTGGCGTAAGAGGTCGGGCCGAATCCGACGCAATCGGGTCCGTTCGTTCAGGGCAGGTAAGTGTGAGGAACCGTCACGATGGCCGACGACAAGCCTGAAGACGCAGGATTGGCTCCCGAGTCCGGCCGCGCCAAGCGCATCCCGCCCACCATCGACCTCGAGGCGACGGAAGTCTCGACCCAGCCGCAGCAGGTGACGGGCGAGCCTGAGGCTGGGGCAGCGACCGAACAGGCCGCGCATGAGCAAGCCAAATCTGAAGAGGGCAAGTCTCAAGAGGAAAAGTCTCAAGAGGTAAGGTCCGAAGAAGCTATTGCCGCGCCGCAGCCCGAACCTGCCGAAGAAGAGTCTTCCGTTGCGTCCGCGTCGGTATCGCCGTCGATTTCACCCTGGGTTATCGCTCCGTTCTCCGGCGCCGTCGCAGCCGCAATCGTGATCGCGGTCGGCTGGATGCTGGGCTGGCCTGCCGTGCAGGCGCCGCCGGCTGCTCCGCAAGTGACGGGCGCAACCGTCGAGGCGCTGAGCGGGCGCGTGGCCGCGGTCGAAGCCAAGGCGGGCAAGCCGGCCGCCGATCCGGCCATGGTGGCGCGGATCGATGCGCTGGAGAAATCCGCAACGAGCCTGCGCAGCGAGATCGCCAATCTGCGCGCACAATCCGACAAGACTACGAGCGCCCTGAACGACGCGACATCGGCGCCGCGCGCTGCCGCGCCCGATCTTGCCGCTCTCAACGACCGCCTCGCTCAGCTCGAACGTGCCAGCAAGACCGAACGTGCGGAACTCGCACAGCAAAGCGAGAAGATCGCCGACGCGAAAACGATGGACGACAAGCCGCTGCGCCATGTGGTGGCGGCGGCCCTGCTCGACGTCGCCGTTCGCCACGGCGATGCCTACGAGTCGCAGCTCGCTGCCGCGCGGTCGCTGGCAGCAAAGCCGGAGATGCTGAAGCCGCTCGACACCTTTGCGTCGTCAGGCATTCCGACGCCGGTCGCCTTGAGTCGCGAGCTCCTCAACATCGTGCCAAAATTGTCGCCGCCGGCGGAAGCTCCGGCCAGCGGCACCGGAATCGTCGAGCGCCTTCAGGCGGGGGCGTCGAAACTCGTCCGCATCGAGCGTACCGACGGGGTCGGCAACGATCGCGGCGCGATCGTCGCGCGGGTGACGGCGGCTGCGTTGCGCAACGATTTCGTCGAGGCGCGGCGCGAGTTGAAAACGCTGCCCGAGGCCGATCGTGCACCGGCGCAAGCCTGGCTCGACAAGACCGATGCCCGTGACGCCGCGCTCGCCGCGTCACGCAAATTCGCCGACGCCGCCATGGCGGATCTCGTCAAGCCTGGTCAATAAAGGTTCGCGCAACAATCAGCGCGTATAGGGATCGTCATGCTTCGCATCGTCCTCTTCCTCGTTCTGATCGCACTGGCGGCGGCCGGCGCGGCCTGGGTTGCCGATCAGCCCGGCGACCTCGTCCTGACTGCGGGCGCTTTCCGCGCCACAACGACGCTTCCCCGCTTCGTGTTCTTGCTTGGTCTCTTTGCCGCAGCAGTCGTGCTGGTCTGGAGCCTGCTGACGATGGCCTGGCGCGCTCCGGGGCGTCTGCGCCGCCGTCGTCACGAAAAGCGCCATGCTCGCGGCCGCCACGCCATCACCCACGGCCTGCTTGCGATCGGCCATGGCGACACCGCGCTTGCCCGTCGCCACGCCGATACCGCGCGGCGGCTGGCTGCAAACGATCCGCTCGCGCTTCTCTTGCATGCGCAATCGGCGCAGCTCGAGGGCAATCGCGACGAGGCCCAGCGCGTCTTCCGTGCCATGGCCGAGCGCGAGGACACGCGCCTGCTCGGCCTGCGCGGCCTGTTCATCGAGGCGCAGCGCGCCGACGATGCGGTCGGCGCCGTGATGATCGCCGAGGAAGCGATCAAGCTGTCGCCGTCCTCGACCTGGGCCTCGCATGCGGTGCTCGGCTTCCGCTGCGCGCGCGGCGACTGGAGCGGCGCGCTCGCGATCCTCGATTCGAATCTGTCCGCGGGCCTGATCGACAAGCAGGCCTATCGCCGCCAGCGCGGCGTGCTGCTCGCCGCCCGCGCCCTGGAATTGGAAACAATGGACCGCGACGTCGCGCGCGAGAGCGTGATGCAGGCGGTCAAGCTCGCGCCGACCCTGGTTCCGGCCGCAGTGCTCGCTGCAAAATTCGAGAGCGAGGCGCATCAGGTGCGCCGCGCCATGAAGCTGGTGGAAACCGCCTGGCTCGCCAATCCGCATCCTGATCTTGCGGATGCCTATGCGCATGTGAAGCTCGGCGATTCCGCGCGGCAGCGCCTGCAGCGGGTCGAGACGCTTGCGGCCAAGATTTCTGCCGACAAGGCTGGCTATATCGAGGGCCAGCTGGCGATCGCGCGCGCCGCGATCGATGCGTCCGAGTTTGCCCGTGCGCGCGCGGTGCTGGCGCCTTACGTCAACGATCCCACCCAGCGCGTGGCGTTGCTGATGGCCGAGATCGAGCGGACCGAGCATGGTGACGGCGGCCGGGCCCGCGCCTGGACCTTGCGCGCGGTGCGCGCCCGCCATGATCCGGCCTGGACTGCGGACGGTTATGTCAGCGACCGCTGGCGTCCGGTTTCCCCGGTCACCGGCCGTCTTGACGCCTTCCAGTGGCAAACGCCAGTCGCGAGTCTTCCTTCCGACAAAGGCGCCATGATCGAATCCTCGGCCTTCGAGGAAGCGATGCTGGCGGCTCCGCCGCCGAAGCGGGTGACGGCGGCCCCGAGCGAGAGCCCGGTGGAACCGGCTGTCATGGCGCCGGATCCGGTGCCCGCTCCGCAGGACAATTCGCCGCCCCTTGCGGACGAGGAAATCTCAAAGGAAATCGCCGGGGAAACTGTCAAGGAAACAGCCAAGGAAGAGCCGGTCGTCACGCCCGCCGAGCCGGTCAAACCGGCCCCTGAGATCGCCGAATCATCGTCCGCGGCGGCGACGCCGGTGTTCCGGACCCGCGCCGATCTCGGCAAGCCGGCACCAGCGCCTATTCCCGCCGTCATCCCGATCGTCCGCGCGCCTGATGATCCCGGGATCGATGACGAGGGTCCGAGCGATGAATTTACGGAACAAATCGGCACGCCCAGGGACCACGCAAAGGCCCAGGCCGGCGGCTGGCGCGGATTCTGGTCTCGCTGGGGCGGGTGAGCGGCATTTGGGAGCCGGCGCCACCTTGCCAATTCGGGCCATGCCCGATATCAGGAGCGCGCGTAACGGGACCGGCCTCGCGCGGGCCCCGGCAAGGTTCGCCGCAATAGCTCAGTTGGTAGAGCACGTCATTCGTAATGACGGGGTCGGGGGTTCGAATCCCTCTTGCGGCACCAGCGCCCCAGTGTCCGGCCCGAAGACATGGGTAACGGAACGTACCTAAGACATGGGTGACAGCCTCGCGCCGAACGGGTGTCGAGAGGTTGCAGGCGTCTGCTTCAGGTGCAGCGCGTCTCGCGCGGCGGTTATTAGCTTGCGGTCATCATCCGTCGCCATTGCATCGATCCTCGCTATCACCGCCGGGCATGCACTATCGCTGCGGATGAATTTCAAAGAACGCGTGCAGGCGCTCGGCAGGATCGGCTTTCATTGAGTACGGCCGACGGCCTGCCTTTGATACAGCTTCGTCCAATTGGGCAAACCGTGTTGCCCGCGCTTCAAGGTGATGCTTTTGACTATCTTGGTCGAGATTTGCGGGCAGAGAGATCATGGATCGAACGTTTGCAGCAAACGCTTTTCCGGCTGTCCTTTCACCGGCTCGGGCAATAACTTCTAGATCGACATGTATGTCGGCCAAGTTATAGGCGCTGATCTTTCCCCCGACGTTATCAGCAATTCTTTCGATTGTTTCTGCGCAGGTCTGCGCGATGTCGGGCCAGCCTTTGTCGAGCGCATCGAGTCCAAAGACCGCAAGATTGGCCGTCGCGTCGGACAAGTGGTGTCCCTTTGCAGGACGATCAGCAGGAAAAAATCCTCCCACCCAAGTTATGAGTGGCTTTAGGTCATCCACAACCGTCGAGATAAATTCCTCTGCACCTGAAGGTGGATGCGCGATCTGGCGCATGAGCACTTTCAGAATCGCATCGAGGGAGTCCAGCACCCATTTGGCCAATAGGGTGCCTTGAAAATCGATACTCGACAGGCGTCGGTAATGCCCGCGGACTTCTTCCGCGGCCTCAGATAGATCGGCGAAGGGATCGTTCCATGGCCGCTCTGGATCAACCTTGATCTTTGCCGCGATGCTTTCGACCAGCGCCGGGATGCTAGCTTCAAAGCCGAGTGCGTAAGCCGGGAAAACGTGTAAACGGCGTTTACCTGCGGCGTCAGCCAATATCTCGGACGGAATTAGTTCGGAAATTTGGTCTAACGTCGATTTTAGCGACCCTACTTCGAACAAGTCGTTCTCGATTTCAAAACGGACCGCGAAAAGAATGGCTTCAAACGAGCGGAACACCGAAATCTGATCCGACTTACCGTATCCATCCACAGCAATGTCAAAGAGCGCCTCGTTCGCCTCCATTGTTGTTTCCGTAGAGCCCACATCAGTCGAGCGGTTTTGAAGCACGGCTCCGAAACTGGAAATAGCACGCAATTTTGCGTCGGGCATGTTGGCCGCAAGCACCAAACGCGCCGCGCGGTGAAGGTAAAAGCAAGCACTATAGGCCAGCGGCGCTACTCTCTGCTCTGCCGCGCCGGGCGCGACAACAGACATAGCCTGCAATGTCATCCGGCCCATTGACGAGATTGAATGTTGCACAACTCGCTCGTTCTTGGCGGCAATCGCGTCCTCTATGATGTGCAGTATGCTCTCGTAGATGGGATTCAATACGTCCGATACGTCGCTTAGGTATCCAGCAAATGGAAATTTGGGATCTACATGAAGCGTTATGCTCTTCTTTCGTAGGTCTGAGTATTCGGTAGCGATAGTTTCAAGCGCGCCGAGGGTTTCGATGGTCGCATTCGAGTCGCGGCGAGCAATGAAACGGTGCGCAAATTCCTCAAGTTGCGCAATCGAGTGTTGGAGTCCTTGAGGTAAGCGCGTGCGCACAATTGTTTGTGCGTGGAGTGTCTGATCCATCTTACTCGGCGCGCCGTTAGCAACGACTTGAATTGCGACCACCTTCTCAGCAGCTCGTCCTATCCTGCGAATCTGCGCGCTGCTGACCCGTACGATTTGTCGGATGGCCGACTCTGGTGCAAGCAGGTTAAGTGTTGAAACGTAGAAGCGGCGCAGAGCATCGAATGATATTCCAAGAAGAAGGAATTGCAGCACCAGGGACATCTTCGGATCGAGCCGGACGGACCACCGCGTCCCCAGCAAGAGCGAGAGCATCGTAGTCGCCACCAAAATCAAAAAAACGCCGAGAAGAGCACGATCCTTAGCGAACTGCTGCAAAACAGAGATAGAAAATAATTCGGCGGCGCGTTGCGCAGGAATAATTGAAAGAGACAAAACTAGCGCAAGCGCAGCGCCAATTATTTGGGCGGCGGCTAAGTGCATCTCACTTGCTTTGATATCCGTGCTGTCAGCGATGGTGTAGAAGAGCACCGAGATTATCACGGACACAATTGTCGCGAGGAGCGTTGATCCTTTGGAGGCGACTTGCTGGATCGTTCGTTGCAGGCGCAGGTCTGTAGACAGTAGCGCTTTGATGTACGTCGCATGGGCACGACGGCGGTACCCAAGGGCGACGCGGCCGAATTTGTGCCATCGCGACTCGCTAATTGGGTCGCTCAGCTTTGTGGGTGGTTCAGAGGTTCGCCCTAGCGGACTAGAGCGGGGTGCTTCCGCACGATGACCATCCCGAGCGGCAGTTGACTGCGGGCGAGACGGTGTAGACTCGCCTTCCTTCATATGTGGAAAGACCTTATGCATTAGACAATTCGAAGATCAGCGAGGACGGCCAACTATAGTTGTCGTTCGCAGCGTCCACAACTATCGCACAGAGAGCTGCCGTTCCATCGCAACGGACGCGTTCGGGATCGAGCGCCACCCTGAGTGATCGTGATCACATAAACTCGCAATCGGCTCCCCTAGTGTCCAGCTCACGCCAAACACGGGGAGATTTCATATGCGCAAGATCATTCTGGTGACCGCCATGGTGCTGGTCTCTGCCTCTGCCCAGGCCGGAGGCCCGCGCAGCCTGTCGCTGTCCGCGGTGAGCGAGCCGGCTTCGGTTCAGCAAACGGCGCCGGCGCTTGCTGCCGCGCCGACGCAGGTGAGCGAAGCAGCGCCTGCCGCCGAGGCTCCGAAATATCTCGATCGCCCGCCGGCGGTGTCGCTCAATGCGCCCGCGGCGGTTGCCACACCCACGACCACGACGGCCTCAGCGCCCGCGACGACGACGCAACCCGCCGCGAAGACAACGGCCAAGGCAGACAAGCCGAAGCACAAGCGCAGCTGGACCGAAGGCCGCATCATCAGCGAGCTGCATCGCCATGGCATCTACTGGTAAGATGCCCGCTCTCAAAAGGATATGGCCGGGACAAGCCCGGCCATCACGCGAGAGTTTTGAATCTGATCGGGCGCGCTACTGCGAAACCGTCTGCACCACGCTCCCGATCGGACGCGCGCTCGAGGTCGGCACCTTTAGGTCCTTCAGCAGCGCCTCGTCATATTCCGGCAGCGACTGGAGGGTCGTCTTGGCCTTTATCTGCACGATCTTGTAGCCGCCGGCCTTCAGCCGCGCGAGCAGCGCGGGCATGGCTTCGCCGGTGTGCTTCTGGAAGTCGTGCATCAGGATGATGCCCTTGCCGAGCTTGTCGAGCCTGGTCATCACGGTCTCGATGATCTTCTCCGGCGTGGCGCCCTTCCTGAAATCGAAGGAGTCGATGTCGGTCGAGAACATCGCGACGTTTCGGGTGCCGAAATAGCTCACGATCGCCGGATTGTGCTGGAGCTGCGGGAAGCGGAAGAACGGCGCCGGGTTGGTGCCGAGCGCGTATTTCACCGCGCTAATGCCCTTTTCGACCTCGTCCTTGGCCATCTGCTCGGTCATCTTCTTGCCGTTCAGATTGACGTGCGACCAGGTGTGCGTGCCGACCGTATGGCCCTGGGCCAGCACCTGGCGCAGGATCTCCGGGTGGTAGGTCGCATGCTTGCCGACCGAGAAGAACAGGCCCTTGGCGCATTCGTCCGCGAGCGCCTTCAGTACGGCGGGCGTGTTGACCGGCCAGGGGCCGTCGTCGAACGTCAGCACGACCTCCTTGTCGGTGAGGAAGTCGAACTGCTTGAAATGATCGAAGCCGAAGCCCGGACCGCCGGTGGTGTCGATCTCGACCACGCGGGAGACGCCGAGCGCGTTGGGATTGGCGCAGGTCGATTTCTGCTGAACCGGCATCGGCGCGGGTGCGGGCGCCGGGGCGGCTGCCGCCGGCTTGGCCGCAATCGCGGCCGTGGTCGCGACGTCGTCCTTGGCGGCGAGCTTCGCCTGTGCCGGCAATGGATCGGCGGCACGGGCGGCAATCGTCTTGGGAGCGGCCTGGTCGGCGCGCGAGGAATAATAAAACCAACCGCCGGCGGCAATCACGACCGCCGCAACTACACTGGCCAGCATCAGGCCCAACGCATTACGCATCGCCATTCTTTCCAATTACGCAACCAAACCGGCGGAATTTCCCGCTCGACGAGCCATTAATGCGAAGGAACAGTTAACGTGACACCAACACGACAGCGGATATGGAGGAATTTCAGCGAGGTGCGCCAGCGTGACCGAGGTCACAGAGGGTGAGCCTCCCGTGACCGTCATCACAGTCGGAACTGTTTTGCTGGAGCATGGTCAATCCCATCAACAACGGCGGGCCCGCTTCCGCGGTGCCAATGGGAGCTTCAAATGACCAACTCGCTGAACATCAAGTCCTTAAGTAGCAAGATCCGCGACGTCAGCCTGGCTCTGGGCTTTGCCGCCATCCTCTCGATCGCCTCGACCGGCTCGAGCTTCGCCTTCTCGTCCGAAGCGCAGCAGCAGTGCACCGGCGACGCTTTCCGCCTGTGCTCGTCGGAAATCCCGAACATCCCGAAGATCACGGCGTGCATGATGAAGCATCGTTCGGATCTGAGCGCCGGTTGCCGTGCGGTGATGGACAAGGATCTCGCCAAGGGCGGCGCGTCACGCAAGGTCGCTGACGCCCAGGACAGTCAATAAGAGTCGATCAGTAACAGCAACGATAGCGTCGTTGCGTCGGTTAGCTCCCCTCGCGATGTGCCCCGGCGTGATGCCGGAGCGCCGCGGCGGCGCAAGCCCGTCTGCCAATAAAGCCGTTGCGGCTTCGGGATCGTCGCTCTAGCTTCGCCCGCACATCTTCCGGGTAAGAGGCATTACGCGATGACCAGATTTCTTTGCATCATTCCATTGATCCTGTTTGCATCGACTGCGTCAGCGCAGCAGCCCGGTCACGACGCCTGCGCGCGCGACGTCACGCGCTTCTGCCGTCCGGTGATGAACAATGGCGATGGCGCCGTGCTCGCCTGCCTCAAGCAGAACCGTACGCGGCTCACCAAGGGCTGCGACAAGGTGCTGACGGATCACGGGCAGTAAGACGTCGCTACGGACTCGCAAAACCTAAGTGCTGCTTCCCGCCGCAGTGGCGACCACGGGCAGCACCTCACTTGCTGCCTGGTCCGGCGTCTCCTCTTTCCAGCGCACCGAGCCGAACGGACGCTCGAGCATGCGGCGGATCCGCACCGGATCCGGGCCGATGTGGAAATCGATCGCCTCCTGATGCAGCGCGCGTTCGGACTGGGTCGAGCGGTTGCGCTGGCGCAGATAGTCGAGCCAGGTCGGGCAATGATAGCGCTCGGTCCACAATTCGGGATCGGCGATGTCGCGCGCGATCGACCAGCCATAGGCGCCGTTGCGCTGGCGAGAGAGCTGCACGTCCTGCATCACGTTGTGAAAGGCGCGGGCGTTCTCTTGGGCGACGCGGTATTCGATCTCGACCACCAGCGGCCCGCTGCGCGCCGTGAGCGACAATTTGACTTCCGGATCGGCCAGCAGATCGGCGTCTTCGTTGCGGGCGCCGACGCGCGGCATCGTGAGCCAGATTCCGAGCACCGGCGAGATCAGCATCAGGCCGGCGGCCGTCAGCAGCGCGACCTCGACGCCGGCATAGTCGGTGAGATGGCCCCAGCCCCAGGCGCCGATCGCGATGCCGCCGGAAATCGAGGCTTGGAACGCCGCGAGCGAGCGGCCGGCGACCCAGCGCGGCGCCGAGAGCTGCACGCCGATATTGAACAGCGCGATGGCGGCCATCCAGACCGCGCCGGCGAGCACCAGCGCAGCCGCGGTCAGCACCGGCTCGGTGCTCACGGCGAGAGCGGCCATCGCAAACGCCATCGAGATGGTGCAGGCGCGGATCGCGGCTTCGCCGCTCATGCGCTTGCGCAATTCGTGGATGTTGAGCGCGCCGATCACAGCGCCCATTCCGAAGGCGCCGAGCATGATGCCGTAGGTTTGCGCGCCGCCATGCAGCAGATCACGTGCGACCAGCGGCATCAACGCCATGATGGCACCGCCAATCAGGCCCATCACCAGCGTGCGCAACAGCACGATCTTGATCGGCGGCGAATTGGTGATGTAGCGGAAGCCCGATACCATGGCGCGGTTGAGCTTCTCCCGCGGCAGGCGCGAGGGTTCGGTGTTGCGCCGCCAGAGCAGCAGCACCACCAACAGCGGCAAATAGAGGATCGCGTTACACGCGAACGCCGCGACAGCACCGAGTGCGGCGACGATGACACCGCCGACCGCAGGGCCGAAGCTGCGGGCGATGTTGTAGCTGATGCCGTTCAGCGCGACGGCTGACGGCAGTGCATCGGGCGGCACCTGCTCGCTGACCGAGGACTGCCAGGCCGGACCGAACAGTGCGTTGCCGCTGCCGACCACGAAGCAGAAGGCGAGCAGCGTTTCCGGGGAAATGAAGTTGAGCCAGGCCAGGACCGTGAGTGCGGTCGCGCCAGTCAGCGCGATCATGAGCGCGATCAGGGTGACGATACGGCGGTCATACATGTCGGCGATGGCGCCCGCCGGCATCGAGATCAGCATGATCGGCAGCATCAGGGCGGTCTGTACCAGCGCCACCTTGTCCGCCGAGGCCGCCATCTGCGTCATCGCCCAGGCGGCGCCCACGCCCTGGATCAGCAGGCCGAGATTGGAGAGCAGGCTGGCGAGCCAGATGCGCCGGAACACGGTGTACCGTAGCGGCGCCATGATGCCGTCGGCGTCAATTTTCTGACGGTTCGTCTGCTCGGTCATATCCCCTTCCAAATGGGCTGGCAGAAGTGGCGTCGGCGTGGTCTTTGGGCGATTTCGGCAAGTTCAGTGATGCCCGCGAAAGTCCTTCGCTGTCCAGTGGTTAGGCCGGTATAAGCGGTGCACAGAGATGCTTTTGCCGGGGAGGAACAGATGAAGCTGTCACGACGGATGATCTTGCAAGGTGCCGGCAGCTTGCCCTTCGCAATTGCGAGCTTGCGCACGGGCGCATTGGCTCAATCCGCACCCACTGCGCCGAGCGACGTGCCGCCAATCCTGTTCGTCCACGGCAATGGCGACTACGACGCGCTCTGGATGACGACCTTGTGGCGGATGGAATCCAACGGCATTGCGCGCGATCGCATGCATGCGATCAATTTCAACGATCCCAATGCGCGAAGTGACGACAAGGTCGAGCAGGCGGGCCGCTCCTCGACCGAGGACCAGCGCCGCGAGCTCGCCGCCGCCATAGCCGAATTGAAGCGCAGCACCGGCGCCGCCCGCGTGGCGCTGGTCGGCAGCTCGCGCGGCGGCTATGCCATCCGCAACGTCATCAAGAACGGCGGCGCCGGCGATGTCAGCCACGCCGTGCTGTGCGGCACGCCCAATCACGGCGTGTTCGCGACTGACGACCAGCCCAACAGCGAGTTCAACGGCCGCGGCGCGTTCCTGCGCGGCCTGAACGAGGGCGAGAGTGAGGTGACGCCGGGTGTTGCCTTCCTGACCTTGCGCAGCGACGGCATGGACAAATACGCGCAGGCCGATGGCCGCTTCATCGGCAAGCCCGGCACGCCGACCGGCGTCAGCGTCGAAGGTCCGGAGTTGAAGGGGGCCACCAACCTCGTGCTGGGCGCACTCGATCATCGCGAGGTGGCGTTTCACCCCCGAGCCTTCCGCGAGATCTATAAGTTCATTGCCGGCCGCGAGCCCGCGCGAATCGCGATTGTGCCGGAGCAGAGCGTCAGGCTGAGCGGCCTCGTGACGGGCACACCGGGCGGTGCGCCGACCAATCGGCCGGTGGCCGGTGCAACCGTCGATATCTTTCGGGTTGATCCTGAAACCGGTGAGCGCAAGGGCAGCGCCGTGCACAGCGCGAAGACCGGTGCCGACGGCCGCTGGGGACCGGCGCAGGTCGAACCTTCCTGGTCGCTCGAATTCGCCCTCGCAGCGCCGGATGCGCCGACGACGCACATCTACCGCTCGCCCTTCCCGCGCTCGTCCGACGTCGTTCACCTGCGCGCCGCGCGCCCGCTCGGTCCCGCGGACAAGGACGCCGGGGCCGTCGTGATCATGTCGCGTCCGCGCGGCTATTTCGGCCTGCCGCGGGACGTGGTGCTGCTCGACGGCAAGGAGCCGGCGGACGTCAAATCGGGTGTGCCCACGGATTCGACAGCAACACTGCGCCTTCCGGCCGGCGAGGTCGGGCGTAACATCGTGGCCGAATTCAACGAAGAACGAATTGTGGCACGCGCCTGGCCTGCCTCCGAGAACAGGATTGCGATTGCCGAGCTGACTTACTAGCTAACTGCCTGCGCCACCCCTCCGGGAGAGAGCCATGAACATCGCCAGCGTGCGTCGGCCCATCGTCCCTCCGACGCCGCCGCGAGCGCCCGACGACATGTCGTTCCTCGGCCGGCTTGCCGTGATCAAGCGGAATATGATCGCGACCTGGGGGCAGCGCGCCTATGAGGAAGACGTCATTGAAGGCCGCTTCTTCTTCCGCAACAGCTTCATCCTGAACCGGCCGGATGCGATCCGGCATGTCCTGCTCAGCAATTACGAGAATTATTCGCGTACTCCGGCGGGCATCCGCATGCTTCGTCCCGTGCTCGGCGACGGTCTTCTGATTGCGGAGGGCCATTCGTGGACGTTTCAGCGCCGCACCCTCGCGCCGGCGTTCACGCCGCGTGCGACAGCAAATCTCGTTCCGCACATGACGGCGGTGCTCGACGAGACCATCGCAAAGCTCGACGGGCGAACGAGCGAGCCGGTCGATCTGCGCGAGATCATGCAGCGCATGACGCTGGAGATCGCCGGCCGCACCATGTTCTCGTTCGGCATGGACCGGCATGGTCTGACCTTGCGCAACTTCGTCATGGAGTATGGAGCCCGGCTCGGACGGCCGTACTTGCTCGACATGGTGCTGCCGCTGTCCTGGCCGAGTCCGATGGATTTTGCCCGCGCCCGTTTCCGCAAGCGCTGGACCGAATTCGTCGCGATGCTGATCGCCGAGCGGCGTGAGATGGGCAAGAAAGACGGCGCGCCGCCGCGCGATCTTTTCGATCTCATGGACGAGGCGCGTGACCCTGAAACCGGCAAGGGCTTTTCGGACGAACAACTGGTCGACGAAGTCGCGACTATGATCCTCGCGGGTCACGAGACCACGGCGACCGCGCTGTTCTGGGCGCTCTATCTGCTCGCGCTCGATCCCGATACGCAGGAGGAGATCGCCTCCGAGACCCGCGGCGAGCACCTCGACAGCATGGCCGACATCGATCGGCAGAAGTTCACCCGCGCCGTGATCGAGGAGACCATGCGGCTTTATCCGCCGGCCTTCCTGATCGCCCGGGCCGCGCGCGAGAAGGACAACGCGGCCGGCGTCGCCATCGGCAAGGGCGACATCATCATGATCGCACCGTGGCTGCTGCACCGGCACGAGAAGCTGTGGGATCAGCCGAACGCGTTCATTCCAAAACGCTTCATGTCCACGGAAGCGCCCGATCGATTCGCGTATCTGCCCTTTGGCGCGGGTCCGCGCGTCTGCGTCGGCGCCCCCTTCGCGCAAGCCGAATCCGTGCTGGCGCTGGCCCGGCTGATCGGTGCGTTCCGTGTCGAGCTTGCCGATACCAGCCCTGTCATTCCGCTCGGCGTCGTCACGACCCAGCCGGACCGGTCGCCGCTGTTCCGCATCACGCGTCGGTGACAGGCGTTCGCCTGGCCGACGGCGTGATCCACTCCAGATAGAGTTGCGCCATGAGCGATATCCAGGCCCAGTTTTCCGTTCTGAAGCAGACCGCCGATGCGAAAGTGGTCGACGCGATCGCGCGCCTCATCGAGGACGGCGAAGATCACGAGCTCAACCGCGTCAATGTCCTCGATTTCGCGAAGCAGCACGGTCTCGATGAAGAGCACGCGATCTCGGCATTCCTGCATTCGGCGCGGCTCGGCCTGTTCGATCTGGGCTGGAATGTGCTGTGCCCGGGCTGCGGCGGCGTGTTGGGTGCGCACTCGACCCTGAAGGCGCTCAAGCCAGACGATTATCATTGTGCGCTGTGCGCCTGCGGCTACAAGGCCTCCGTCGATGATCAGGTCGAAGTCTCCTTCACCGTCAATTCACGTGTCCGGCGCATTGCGGCGCATGATCCCGATACGCTTCCGGTGTGGGAGTACTTCAAGCAGGTGTTCTGGAGTTCCGGCGTCGACTTCAACAAGGAATCGTTTGCGACGCTCGCCAACGAGGTGACGCTGGACACGATGGAGCTCCCGGCCGGCGAGAAGGCGACCATGTCGCTGCAACTGCCGGACGATTTCATCATCATCTTCGAACCGGTGACGCACGCGGCGCATTTCATCGACGTGCAGGGCGAGCCCACCAAGGACCGTCAGCAGCTCGCCATCATGTACAACAGGGTGCAGGCGCCGACGGGAACCACGACCATGCGGCCGGGCCCGCTGCGGCTGTCGCTGGAGAACCAGGCCGGCGTACGCGTGCTGCCGTCGGTGTTCATCGCGGCCGAGGCGCTCCATCACCTCATCGGCAAGCGCAAGCCGTTCCTGACCGCCAAGCGGATGCTGTCGAACCAGACGTTTCGTGATGTGTTCAAGGCGGACAATCTCAGTCTCGACCAGCGGCTCCAGATCACCTCGCTGACCTTCCTGTTCACCGATCTGAAGGGATCGACCGCGCTCTATGAGCGCGTCGGCGATCTTGCCGCCTTCGACCTCGTGCGCGCGCATTTCCATGCGCTGCTCGAGATCATCTCCTCCGAGAAAGGCGCGGTGGTGAAGACCATCGGCGACGCCGTGATGGCGACCTTCGTCCGTCCCGAGCATGCGATCGCAGCGGGTTTGCGGATGCGCGCGGCGATGGACGAGCTCAACAAAAAGCGCGGTACTGCCGATCTCATCGTCAAGATCGGCATCCACGAAGGTCCGTGCCTCGCGGTGATGCTGAACGAGCGGCAGGATTATTTCGGCCAGACCGTCAACATCGCCGCCCGCGTGCAGAGCCTCTCGACCGCGCAGGAGATTCACATCACCGGCCCGGTGCTGGATGCGCCGGCGGTTGCCGAAGTCCTCAAGCAGCGCGAAATCAGGCCGATCCAGAAGCAGGCCGCACTGCGCGGCATCGCCGACAAGATGGTGGTGTACGAGATACCGTGACTGGTGTCGTCCCGGCGAAGGCCGGGACCATACCGCGTGATTTCCGAAACAGGCTGGATGGTCGTTGCCAAAGCCTTCGCCAAACCGCAGCCTGTGGTTATGGGTCCCGGCCTTCGCCGGGACCACATGTGCGCACTTGCCTTGCCCTACTCCAAAATCACAGACTCAGATTGCCGAAACGTAATGCGACGCGCGGAACTGACGCACGTTGCGCCGGTTGAATTTCCTACTCATATAATGCTGGTAGCGGTCGCGCTCCGCGGCTTCATCGATTTCGGTAGGATCTTATGCTCGACGGCCTGCGCCAATTCATCGCCGACATTGTTGCTCCCCATGCCCAGGACCGTGCTTTCGGTGACAGTGATTACCGGCTGGCGGCGACCGCGCTGCTGGTTCACGTGATCTCGCTGGACGGCCAGCCGACGGCTGCCGAGCAGCGCAAATTGCACAGCCTGATCGAAACCCACTTTGGGCTCGATCGCGGCACCGCGGATCGTCTGATCGCGGATGCGACGGAGGTCGAGGGCGAGGCGGTCGACCTCTATCACTTCACCAGCATCATGATGCGCTCGCTCGACGAAGAGGGCCGCAAGCGGGTCGTCCAGATGATGTGGGAGCTGGTCTATGCCGATGGCCAGGTTACCGAGTTCGAGGATAATGTGGTTTGGCGTGCCTCCGACCTGCTCGGGATTTCGCAACGCGACCGGATCGACCTGAAGCACGCGGTCGCAGATCGTGCCGGTGGTCAGGTCAAGAACAGCGCGGTCGGTGGGTGATCATTGCCAATACCGCCAATTGGCGGTTGTGCGGACCACATGACGAAACTTTAATGTAGCCTCGGGGCTGCCCGGGTTCCGGTTTTCCCCTGTAAAAACGGGGTTTTCCTGCTTCCCCCGTTTCCCGCTCAGGTGGCTATGCGGTGGACGCCGCTTGCCTGTCGCGCACGGCCTATGCTCTCGTTCCAGCATTGCGGCGCCAAAAAAACTTCAATTCAAGAGATCTTGATCGTGACTGAGCGGGTAACGTTGATCACCGGTGCCTCGGCGGGCATCGGCACGGAGCTAGCGCGTGTGTTCGCCGCGAACGGACACCGTCTTGCGCTGACGGCGCGACGCGCGGACCGGCTCGAGGCGCTCGCAAACGAGCTCGCTGCCAAGGGTGGCAAAAAGCCGATCGTGATCGCCTGCGATCTTGAGGATGCGGATGCCGGCGAGAAGATCGCCGCCGCACTCGCTGCCGAAGGCGTCGAGCTCGATCATCTCGTCAACAATGCCGGCTTCGGCGTGTTCGGCGACGCAATTGAGCGCGACCGCGTCGAGCAGGTCGGCATAGTCGATGTCAATGTCCGGGCTCTGACGGATCTGTCGCTGCGCTTTGCCGATCAGCTGATCAGGAACAAGGGTGGCCTCCTCAACGTCGGATCGGTCGCCGGCTATCTGCCCGGCCCCGGCATGGCGGTCTATTACGCGTCCAAGGCCTATGTCATTTCCTTCACCGAGGCCTTGCGGGCGGAGCTTGCACCGCACGGCGTTCGCGTCACCGTACTTTGCCCGGGCCCGGTGCCCACCGAATTCCAGGCGCGCGCCGGCGTTGGGTCCGGACATGATACGGCCCTTCTCAATGTTCCTGCCGCTGAGGTCGCACGACAGGCCTATCGCGGCCTGATGGCCAACAAGCGGGCCGTGCTCCCCGGTCTGGGCATCAAGATTGTGCCATTCGCGCTGCGCTTCTTCCCGCGCGGCTTCATCCTGTCCGCCACCAGCCGGTTTCAGAGACAAAGACGCTAGAGGGAGCTCTCGGTCGGTCGTGGCCCGGAGCTTGCTTTCTATCGGGAGTGTGTGTGCGCAAACTCACACGAAATTAACGATCGCTTAGTTATGCTGGCGGTCAGAACCGATAGCAGTCGCAGAGACCATGTCGTTCCGGACGGACAGATTTGGTGGCGCAGATGTGGTGCCCTTCCCCAGAAGGACGCCTGATGTCGCCGCCTTCGAAACCCGGTTGCCGGTTCTGATCATCCTGCATCAGGAATCCTCGACGCCCGGCCGCGTCGGCAATGCGCTGCGCGCCCTTGGCCACCGCCTCGACATCCGCCGTCCCCGCCTCGGCGATCCGCTGCCTGAGACCCTCGACCAGCATGCCGGCGCTGTGGTCTTCGGCGGTCCCATGAGCGCCAATGATCCCGACGACTACATCCGCCGCGAGATCGACTGGATCGAAATTCCGCTCCGCGAACAGCGGCCGTTCCTCGGCATCTGCCTCGGCGCGCAGATGCTCGCGAAGCAGTTAGGGGCCCGCGTCGCGCCGCATGCCGATGCGCTGACCCAGATCGGCTACTACCCGATCCGCCCGACACCCGCGGGACACGGGCTCTGCCCGAATTGGCCGGCACGGGTCTATCACTGGCATCGCGAAGGCTTCGAGCTGCCGGTTGGCGCTGAACTGCTTGCCGAAGGCGATGATTTTCCGGTGCAGGCGTTCCGCACCGGCAACGCTTTCGGCGTGCAGTTTCATCCTGACGTGACCTACGCCATGATGCATTGCTGGACCACGCGCGGCTATGACGGTCTCAGCGCGCCCGGCGCGCGGCAGCGGCATCATCATTTCGCGGACCGTGCCGTCTACGATGCCGCGGAACGCGCCTGGCTTGATCAATTCATCGACGGCTGGCTGGCGCGTCGGCCGTTGCTGGCGCAAGCCGCCGAGTGATCGCGCCCTCCCAGGCCGTTGGCACAAGCCCTTGTCTCATCCCTTGATATGCTAGGCTCATGTCAACGAGCGCGCGCGAAACTGCGCCGGCAGACAAAGGGAGAGCACCATGGCTTACGAACACATTCTCTATGAGGTCAGCGACAAGGTCGCGACCATCACGCTCAACCGTCCCGATCGCATGAATGCGTGGACGCCGATCATGGAGCGCGACGTGCGCCATGCGATGGAAGCATCGAGCGCCGATGACAATGTCCGCGTCATCGTGATCACCGGCGCGGGCCGCGCCTTCTGCGCCGGTGCCGACATGGACGCATTGAAGGGGCTCGACCCCGATGATGTCAGGCGTGCGTCGAACCTGCCGCCCTTCGACATGAACCGGCGGCCGGACTGGCAGACGCGCTATGGCTTCTACCCGTCGATCGGAAAGCCTGTCATCGCCATGCTCAATGGAGCGACCGCCGGCATCGGCCTCGTCCACGCGCTCTATTGCGACCTGCGCTTTGCCGCCGACAACACCGTGTTCACCACCGCCTTCGCCCGGCGTGGTCTGATCGCCGAGCACGGCATCAGCTGGATGCTGCCGCGAATCGTCGGCCACGCCAACGCGATGGATCTGTTGCTCTCGGCGCGCCGCGTTTCGAGTGACGAGGCGCTGCGGATGGGGCTGGTGAATCGGCTCTGCTCGCCCGAGAAGCTGCGCGAGGAGACCTATGCCTATGCGCGCGACCTCGCCGATTTCGTCTCGCCGAGCGCGATGGCCGTGATCAAGCGGCAGCTCTACGAGGTGCCGTTCCAGACGCTGGCGGAGGCGACGATCGAAGCCAATCGGGACATGATGGTGGCGCTGAACGGCAGCGATTTCCGGGAGGGAGTCGCGAGCTTCATGGAGAAGCGGCCGCCAAGGTTTACGGGGAAGTAGGGAAGCTTAAGGGGCAGTCCGTCTTCGCCCTGCGGGCTACGCCGGACACTACGCTTCGCCCCTCGAGCTCCGCGCGGCTGCGCCACGCGTAGCCCGAAGGGCGAAGCGTGGTGGAGCCAGGCGGGATCGAACCGCCGACCTCGTCATTGCGAACGACGCGCTCTCCCAGCTGAGCTATGGCCCCTTTTGTAGGCCGCTCTGGTCAATGCGGCCGACAACCGGGCGCCATTTAAGTCCCCGCCAAGGTCAAGTCAAGGACGGGTGTAACCCGGTTTTAGCCATCCCGGCACCGACTTCCCTTGTTTGGACCGGGGGGAACCGATATCTAGCAGCAGGCGTCAATCCCGACCGCAGCCAGAATTTTCAAAAGTCAGAGTCTTCAAAAGCCATGCGTGCCGTTCTCGACATCGTCATCATCGTGCTCGACCTCTACGTCTGGCTGCTGATCGCGTCCGCGATCCTGTCCTGGCTGATCGCCTTCAACGTCGTGAACACCCGCAACCAGTTCGTTTCGGCGGTGGCGGAGTTCCTGTACCGAATCACCGAGCCGGTCCTGGCTCCGATTCGCAATTTCCTGCCCAGCCTCGGCGGCCTCGACATCTCGCCGATCATCCTGATCCTGCTCATCATGTTCATCGAGCGGGTGATCCTGTATTACATCTACCCGAACGTGATCTAAGCAAGCTGGAGCGCCCTGGGTTGCCAAAGAACCTTGTCATCAAGGAACCTTGGCGTTACGGGGCCGCAGGTATCAGCATCGCGCTGCGGGTGACGCCGCGCGGCGTCCGCGACGACATCGACGGGATCGAGCAGCTCTCCGATGGCCGCAGCGTGCTCAAGGTGCGGGTGCGCGCTATCGCAGATGGCGGCGAGGCCAACAAGGCCGTTCTGGTGCTGCTGGCGAAATCGCTGGGCGTGCCCAAGGCCAGCGTCAAACTCCTGTCGGGAGCGACCTCGCGGCTGAAGCAGATCGCGGTCGACGGCGATCCGGCGCGGCTCGGCGAAGCCCTGCGCCAGCTCGCATCAGCCAAATCGACAGACTGAGGGAACTGACATGACCGCCAAGATCATCGACGGAAAAGTCATCGCCGCAGAACTTCGCGCCCGCGTCGCCGACGAGGTCGCACGCGTCAAGCGCGAGCACAATCTGGTTCCGGGCCTTGCGGTGGTCCTGGTCGGAAGCGACCCGGCGAGCGAGGTCTATGTCCGGTCGAAACACACCCAGACCCAGGCCGCCGGCATGGCCTCGTTCGAGCACAAGCTGCCGGCCGACGTCTCGCAAGCAGATCTCCTGGCGCTGGTCGCAAAACTCAACCGCGATCCCGCCGTGCACGGTATTCTGGTGCAACTACCGCTGCCCAAGGGCCTCAATACCGCGGCGGTCGTCAATGCCATCGACCCCGGCAAGGATGTCGACGGGCTGCATCCGAACAATGCCGGCCGCCTCGCCGGCGGTTTCGAGGCGCTGTCGCCCTGCACGCCGCTCGGCTGCATCATTTTGACCAAGAGCGTGCATGCTTCGCTTGAAGGCATGAACGCCATCGTCATCGGCCGCTCCAACCTCGTCGGCCGACCGCTGGTGCAGCTGTTGCTGAACGAGAACGCCACGGTGACCATCGCGCATTCGCGCTCGCGTGACCTGCCCGGGCTCGTGAGGCGCGCAGACCTCGTCTATGCCGCCGTCGGAAAGTCCGAGATGGTGCGCGGCGACTGGCTGAAGCCGGGGGCGACCGTGATCGACGTCGGCATCAACCGGATTCCGAGGGACGACGGCAAGACGCGTCTCGTCGGCGATGTTGCCTATCAGGAAGCGCTCGCCGTGGCTGGCGCCATCACGCCGGTACCGGGCGGCGTCGGTCAGATGACAGTCGCCTGCCTGCTCGTGAACACGTTGCGCGCGGCCTGCGCGATTGCAGGGCTGCCGAAGCCGGCGGTGTAGTTCACCTCGCCCCGCAAGCGGGGCGAGGGAGCAGAGCTCAGGCCTTCTTCTTTTTCTCGCGATCGATGCCTTCGAGGATCAGCTTGTGCGCATCTTCGGGGCCGCCCCAGCGCAGGATCTTCACCCACTTGCCGGGTTCGAGATCCTTGTAGTGCTCGAAGAAGTGCTGGATCTGCTGGAGCGTGATGTCCGGCAGGTCGGAATACGACTTCACCTTGTCATAGCGCTGCGTCAGCTTCGACGACGGCACCGCAAGAATCTTCTCGTCGCCGCCGGCTTCGTCTTCCATGAACAGCACGCCGACCGGGCGCACGCTCATGACCGCGCCGGGAATGATGGCGCGGGTGTTGATGATGAGGACGTCGCAGGGATCGCCGTCGTCGGACAGCGTGTGCGGAATGAAGCCGTAGTTCCCGGGGTAACGCATCGGCGTGTAGAGGAAGCGGTCAACCACCAGCGTGCCGGCTTCCTTGTCCATCTCGTACTTGATCGGTTCGCCGCCCACGGGGACTTCGATGATGACGTTGACGTCGTGAGGGACGTTTTTCCCGATCGAGACCGCATCGATACGCATTCAAGGCTCCGTTGTTGCCGAGGTTAAATCGCACCCGGCAGCGATTTTGGCGCTGTCATACGCGGGCTTGGCCCGCTGATCCATCGCGTTTTTGTGAAATAATGAATCCGGCGATCACCGGCTCAAGGCAGCGGTATCGACGGAAGGAAAACGCTGCCGGCGGGACTTCAGCAGCTCAATTGGTCCAAGCGAAGGCAACCTTGTCGAGCGACTTCGGCCCGAAACGCTCCGAGGACCGCGCCACCATGCGGCCGCCCAAGGCGCGGTAGAACTCGGTGGCCGGATCGTTGTCCGAGAGCGCCCACACCACCATGCTCTTCAGGCCGCTCTGCATCAGGTCGCGGCGGGCCGCGGTGAACAGGCGGCGACCAAAGCCCAGGCCCTGGAATTCGGGACGCAGATAGAGCTCGTAGACCTCACCGTCGAAATGCAGGCTGCGGGCGCGGTTGCGGCCGTAATTGGCGTAGCCTGCGATCTTGTCGCCGAACACCAGCACGCTGACGCGGCTGCCCTTGCGGATCGCGCTGTCCCACCATTGCGGACCGCGGCGGTTGATCAACTTCTCCAGTTCGGCGCCGGGAATGATGCCCTGATAGGCGGAGCGCCAGGCTTCGTCATGGGTGGACGCCACCGCAGTTGCATCTGCGGCTTTGGCCGGCCGGACCTCGATCAGGGTTGTGCTCATGGACGTGATCAAACCAAGTCGCCGCGCCGGCGGCAAGACCTATCGTTAATTATCGGTTAACGTGTGGACTTTCTGCATCAGTATTTGAACCATGTTGTACCGAAAAAAGACAAGACGCCGATTCGAATGGCACCGGGGTGCTCTGCGACGGTGCAAAACTGCTTTGCGGCAACGAATGAACGGCAATGGCAACGCAGAAAGTCTGCCGATATTGATTCGTTCCTACTAGTCTAACTGTCGCTGTTCTCGCCTCCGGCAATTCATGCGGATCCCCAACATTCTCGTGCTCCTGGCTCTGTTGGCCTTGCTGACCGCGCCGCCCGTGTGCGCTCAGGTCACGTTTGGTTCGTCCGGAGCGGAGGGCGATCCGTTTCGCCGTCAGCAATGGCGCGTGCCGTCGCCGGATACCGACATCTCCGCTCATGCCCAGCTGTTTCGCCCGCCGGGTGCCGGCCCGTTCCGGCTTGCGGTGATCGCGCATGCTTCGACGCAAAATGGCTTGCGGCGCGCGCAAACGCCACAGCCGGAATATCGCGCACTCACGGCATTCCTCATCGCGCGCGGCTTCGCCGTGCTGGTGCCCGAACGGCTCGGCCATGGTGCGACCGGTGGCCGCTATGTCGAGGACCAGGGTGGCTGCGACGAGGCGGACTACGTGCGCTCGGGCCGCGCAACGGCCGACGAAATCGCGCTCGCGCTGGACTATGTGCGAAAGCAGGATTTTATCCGCAAGGACGCCGCGATCGTGATCGGCCATTCCGCCGGCGGTTGGGGCGCGCTGGCGCTCGCGAATGCCGATCCGAAGGCGATCTCCGCCATCATCGCCATTGCGCCGGGCCGCGGCGGCCACGCCAATGACGAGCCGAACCGGATCTGCGCGCCGCATACGCTTCTCGCCGCGGCGGCTGAATTCGGCAAGGCCGCGCGCATCCCCATCACATGGCTCGTTGCCGCCAATGACAGCTACTTTGCACCGGCATTTTCGCTTGCGTTGGTCGATGCGTTTCGCGGCGGCGGTGGCAAGGTCGACTTCCGCACGACGCCGGCCGTCGGTAGCGAGGGCCACTGGATGATCGAAACCGAGGCAGGCGTCAAAGCCGCGAGTGCCGAGCTTGCGCGTGGGTTGAGCCTGCCCAAGCCCGTGGTGACCAAGAAGCCATGACGCTGTATTTCCTCATCAAATATCTGCACGTGCTCGGAGCTATCGTCATCCTCGGCACCGGAACCGGCATTGCCACCTTCATGCTGATGGCACATCGCACGAACGACGTGGCGTTCATCGCGCGCACCGCTTCGGCAGTCGTGATCGCCGACGCGATCTTCACGTTGTCCGCCGTGATCCTCCAGCCGGTCACGGGCGGCCTGCTGATGATGCTCTCGGCAACGTCGGTCGCCGAGCGCTGGCTGCTCGCCTCCCTTGCGCTCTATGCAATTGCTGGCTTGTTCTGGATCCCCGTGATCTTCATGCAGATCGAGATGCGCGATCTCGCGCGGAAGGCCGCCGAGCAGCGTGGCGCGCTTCCGGAGCGCTATTTCGTCCTGTTTCGCCGCTGGTTCGCGTTCGGTTTCCCCGGCTTCGGGGCCACGATGCTGATCCTCTGGCTGATGATCGCAAAACCGTTTTGAGGAAGGTCATGAGCCAGCGAACCATTCTCGTGCTCGGCGCCTCCGGCCTGATCGGCCGCTACGTCACCGACGATCTTCGCGCGCATGGATTTCGCGTGATCGGGGTGGCGCGCAGCCTGTCGGTGGCGCAGAAGATGAGCGCGCTGGACATCGAGCTGCCGATCCTCTCCCTCGATGCGGCGGCTCTGACGCGCCTCCTTGGTGAGCACGCGGTCGATGTCGTCGTGAACTGCCTCGGCGTGCTCCAGGACGGCCCCGGCAGCGATACCAACGCGGTGCATCGCGATCTCGTCATACGATTGCTTCAGGCGATTGGCGGCAGCGGCCGTGCGATCCGGTTTGTGCACATCTCGATTCCCGGGACCGCCGGCGAGGATCGAACCGCGTTCGCAACGACGAAGCGTGAGGCCGAACGTTTGATCGTGGCTTCCGGCACTCCCCACGCCATCCTGCGGCCCGGTTTCGTGGTCGCGCCGTCGGCCTATGGCGGCAGCGCGATGCTCCGCACGCTTGCGGCCTCCCCGCTCGACCTGCCGGAGAAGGAGATGGCGACGCCGTTCCAGCCCGTTGCTGTCGAGGATATTTCCGCCACCATTGCCTGGCTTGCCGCGCGCGATATCGACGACGCATCGGTGAAGGCCGTGAACTGGGACCTGATGCAGGTCGAACCGATTACAATGGCTGGCGTCATCAAGCAGTTCCGTATCGCGTTCGGTACGGCCGGCTGGTCGCGCGTCGCGATGCCGTCCTTCGTGCTCGATCTCGGCGCGAAAGGCGGCGATGTCGCCAACTATCTCGGCTGGATACCGCCGATGCGCTCCACGGCCATCGCCGAGCTGCGCCGCGGCGTCACCGGCGATCCCTCGGCGTGGATCGCCGCCACGGGCATCGTGCCGAAATCACTGGCTCAGACGGTCGGGCGCCACCCCGCCACGATCCAGGACAAATGGTTCGCGCGGCTGTTTTTGGTGAAGACGCTGATCTTCGCGAGCCTTGTCGCGTTCTGGTGCGTCTCCGGTTTCATCGCGCTGTTCGTGTCCTATCGCGCCGCTGCTGGCATCCTGAGTGCGCACAACTTTCCCTCGGCGCTCGTCGATCCCATCACCATCGCCACCAGCCTGATGGATATGAGCATCGGCGTGTTGATCGCGTTCCGTCGCACCGCTGCGCTCGGGCTCGTTGCAGGCATCCTGGCTTCGCTGGGCTATATGTTGGGTGCCGCGATCCTGACGCCGGACCTTTGGATCGAGCCGCTCGGCGCACTGGTGAAGACGGGGCCGGCGATCGTGCTGATGCTTGTTGCGCTTTTGATGTTGGACAATCGCTGATGCCAAAATGGCCTGACGACGACGTGATCCTCTTCGACGGCGTCTGCATTTTTTGCTCGCGCTGGGTCCGCTTCGTCGCCGCGCGCGACACGGGGAAGAGGTTTCGCTTCACGCCGATCCAGTCCGACTATGGCGCCCGGCTCGCGCGCACGTTCGGCATCGATCCCGCTGATCCCGACACCAATGCCGTCATTCACGGCGGCGAGGTGTTCATGAAGTCGGACGCTGCGCTGACGGTGCTGTCGCAGCTTCCCGGCTGGGGCTGGGTGCGTGCGTGCGTTGTTTGCCGTCCCGAAAGCGTTGCGCGACCCGGTGTATAGCCTCATTGCGCCCAACCGTTACCGCATATTTGGCAAGTACGATGCGTGCTTCGTGCCTGACGCCGATTTGCGAGCACGGGTGATCGAGTAATTCGTCATTGCGAGCGCAGCGAAGCGATCCGTGTCGCTGCGGAAAGATTCTGGATTGCTTCGCTGCGCTCGCAATGACGAGCGTGCGGTTACGGTTTGCCCAGAACGCCCAGCACTTCCCTCGCCGCCCGCTCCCCTGAGTCCCGCGCCCCATGCGCCGTCGAGAAAAAGTTCGGCGACGTCGCTTCTCCCGCAAAGAACAGCCGCCCATCGGTCGGTGCCGCCAGCACGGCGCGGTCACCGGCGTGGCCGGGCAGGGCGTGCGAGTAGGAGCCTCTCGCGAAGGGGTCGTGGGCCCAGCGCGACTCGTAGAGCGGCTTCAGCTTTCGCCTGATGTCGTTGCCGAGGAAGCCTGCGATCTCCTCGATGCTTTGGGCGGCAATGGCGCCGTCGCCCGCGTCTTCCAGTTCGCGTGCAAAGCTGCCGCCGAAAAAGCCTTCGATGCAGGGCTGGCCGAACGGGCGGATATGATAGGTGCCCATGTCAGTGCGCATCGTGGCGCCGCGCAAATTACCTTCCTTCGGGAAGGCTTCGGCATCGTCGAGCGCCAGCGTCACCTTGTCATCGACACCGAGCGGCAGGCCGGCCGCGGCGTCGACCTTGGCGGGGAGAGGTGGCGAGAAGCGGATCGCCTCATTGGCGATCAGATTGGTCGGCACGGTGACGATCACCTTGTCCGCGGTCAGCGTGCCCTGCGATGTCTCGATGCGGATGCGCTGGCCGGAATGATCGATTAGCGTGACGTTGCAGTTCAGCGCCACCAGGCAGGGCGCGCCATAGGCCGCGATCAGCGCGCCGTAGCCGCGGCGGACGCGCCAGTTGAGGTCGCTGTCCTCGTAGGCGTCCCAGTCCAGCGTCGACATGTCCTTCAGTTCGCAGCCGTTAATGTAGGTCGAGATCGCGTCGATCATGGGATTCCAGCGATTGCCGGGCTCCAGGCTGAAGCTCGCGGGGACATCCTGGCCCTTCTGGGCGGTCTCCCACAGCCGCTGATAGAAGGCGTCCATGGCGTGTATGAAATCATCGCGCTCGGCTTTCGGAAACGCGTCGCCATAGGCGCGCTCGCGCCAGGGCGGGAGGTCCTTGTTGACCTCGAAATCGAGCTGCTTTGCAATCGCGACGAAGGAGTTGTTGTCCGCCGAATGCAGCCAACCGCAGCCGACGTCGAAGGTGACTTCGGGCGAGGCCTGCACCGTCCAGGCCCGGCCACCGAGCCGGTTACGCGCCTCGAGCACGATCACGGAGAGGCCGGAGCCTGCCAGCGCATGCGCCGCGCCGAGGCCGGCGGCGCCCGCACCGATGATCGCGACGTCGACGGAGGAGGGGAGGGACATAGCGGTCAATTTCATCGTCATGCCCGGGCTTGTCCCGGGCATCCACGTCATTGACACCAGTATCGAAGACGTGGATGGCCGGGACAAGCCCGGCCATGACGCATTCGTCGTGTGTCCGAGTGGCCTTAAGCCACCGCTTCCTTGGATTTTTCCGCGCGCTTGCGCTCGTTCGGGTCGAGGTGCCGCTTGCGCAGGCGGATCGACTTCGGCGTGATCTCCACCAGCTCGTCGTCCTCGATATAGGCCAGCGCCTTTTCCAGCGTCATGCGGATCGGCGGGGTCAGGCGCACCGCTTCGTCCTTCGACGTGGTTCGGATGTTGGTGAGCTGCTTGCCCTTGAGCACGTTGATCTCGAGGTCGTTGTCGCGGGTATGCTCGCCGACGATCATGCCCTTGTAGACCTTCCAGCCCGGCTCGATCATCATCGGGCCGCGATCTTCCAGCTTGAACATGGCGTAAGCCACCGCTTCGCCCTGGTCGTTGGAGATCAGCACGCCGTTGCGGCGGCCCTGGATCTCGCCCTTGTACGGCGCGTAGCCGTGGAACAGACGGTTCATGATCGCGGTGCCGCGGGTATCGGTGAGCAGCTCGCCCTGGTAGCCGATCAGGCCGCGGGTCGGCGCGTAGAACACCAGCCGCAGACGGTTGCCGCCGGACGGCTTCATCTCGATCAGCTCGGACTTGCGCTCGCTCATCTTCTGCACGACGACACCGGAATGCTCCTCGTCGACGTCGATGACGACTTCCTCGATCGGCTCGAGGGTGGCGCCGGTGGCCTCGTCCTTCTGAAATACGACACGCGGACGCGACACCGAAAGCTCGAAGCCCTCGCGGCGCATGGTCTCGATCAGGATCGCGAGCTGCAATTCGCCACGGCCTGAAACTTCCATCGCGTCCTTGTCGGAGGCTTCGACGACCCGCAGCGCAACGTTGCCCTCGGACTCGCGCAGCAGGCGGTCGCGGATCATGCGGCTGGTGACCTTGTCGCCTTCGGTGCCGGCGAGCGGCGAGTTGTTGACGATGAAGGACATCGACACGGTCGGGGGGTCGATCGGCTGCGCCACCAGCGGGGTGTCGACCGACGGATCGCAGAAGGTGTCGGCGACGGTGCCCTTGGTCAGGCCGGCGATGGCGACGATGTCGCCTGCCTCGGCTTCGTCGAGAGGAGTGCGCTCGATGCCGCGGAAGGCGAGGATCTTGGTGATGCGGCCCTGCTCGATCATCTTGCCGTCGGCGCCCAGCACCTTCACGGCCTGGTTCGGCTTGATCGAGCCTGAGGAAATACGGCCGGTGATGATGCGGCCGAGATAGGGGTTGGCTTCCAGAATGGTGCCGATCATGCGGAACGGGCCTTCCTCGACGGTCGGCGGCGCGACATGGCGCACGATCAGGTCGAACAGCGGCTGCATGCCGGCTTCCTGCGACCCGTCCGGGCTCTCGGCCATCCAGCCTTGCTTGGCCGACCCGTAGAGGATCGGGAAGTCGAGCTGCTCCTCGCTGGCGTCGAGCGCCGCGAACAGGTCGAACACCTCGTTGATGACTTCGGTTGCCCGCGCGTCGGGACGGTCAACCTTGTTGATCACGACGATCGGCTTCAAACCGACCTTGAGCGCCTTGGAGACCACGAATTTGGTCTGCGGCAGCGGCCCCTCGGCGGCGTCGACCAGCACCAGCGCGCCGTCCACCATGTTGAGGATGCGCTCGACCTCGCCGCCGAAATCGGCGTGGCCTGGGGTATCGACGATGTTGATGCGGGTGTCCTTCCACTGCACCGAGGCCGCCTTGGCCAGAATGGTGATGCCGCGCTCGCGCTCCAGATCGTTGGAGTCCATGGCGCGCTCAGTCACCTTCTGGTTCTCGCGATAGGTGCCGGATTGCTGAAGGAGGCGGTCGACCAGGGTCGTCTTGCCGTGGTCGACGTGGGCGATGATGGCGATGTTGCGAAGATTCATGAGTGGGCTTCTTTGCGGTCGGACAATGGGTTAAGCGCGATCTCGCCGGTCAGACCGGGACCTCTTCTCGAAACAACGCTTGAAGACTGGAAACGGGGCGCTTTCCGCCCAAAAGGGAAAGCCCGGCATATCGACCGGGCACCCTACGCGTTGCGGCGCAATATAGGCAAAAACCGCCAAAAAACAATGTGTTCTTTGGCCGTTGGTTGATTGAATTTTGTCCGGGAATTCCCGGGGGTTAGGCGAAAAGCCGGGCTCAGCCGCGCCGCCCCTTGATCGCGGCCCAGATCAGGGCGACCCCGCCCAGCCCCACGACCAGGCCTACGAACACCAGCGGTGCCACGTCGGAACCCATCCGGCCGCCCTCGATCACCGACATTCCGCCGAACAGCAATGCGCAGGCACCGGGTAGCAGCATGAGGATCCCGAAGATCGCCATGATCGCGGTCAGGCAGCCGCCGCGCTTGTTCGGCGGTCCAGGAAGCGGTCCCGGAGGGGCTGGCGGCGGCGTGTCGCTGATGCTCATGCCTGCAAGACTCCTTCGGTTGACTGCGCCGCCAGTTCGGCGCGGATGCCGTCGATCTTTCCGTTTCGGTAGAACAGATTGTAGGTGTCGAACGGGATGATCGCGCCGTTCTCGGTGACGAAATGGATGCAGCTGCGCTTGACGTTGCCGACGCAGAAATTGAAGCGGTCGAGAAACTGCACGATGGTGACGCGGAATACGTTCTCGTAAGTGATACCCTGCGGGACCTCGAAGCTCGGCAGGCAGCACAGCAATTCGCAGACGCGCTCGCTCGTGTTCAGCGGTCCCGAGGACAGCGAGAACAGATCGATGAATTTCTCCCTCAGCGCCGGATGCTTCTCCGGGCTTATCGTATTGGGCAACAATGCGACGAGTTGCTCCTGCGGGATCAGCGAGGTCAGCGGCAGCACTTTCTCGCCGTTGCGCAGGCCGTAACCGATCGAGATGCTTTCGGGATTGCAGGGCAGCGGGATCATGTCCTTGTCGCCGAACACGCCGGTTTCGACCACGCGCTTGCGTATCTCGGACAGCATGATGCGATCGGTGTTCTTGTCGAAATTTTCGTTGCGGCCGGCGTCCTGCACCGGCTGCAGCGTGACGCCGCGAACGCACTTCCAGGTCAGCGCGTGGCGGACGATGTCGCCGATCTCGGCATCGTTGACACCGCGCTTGATGGTCGCCACCAGCGTGGTCGATACGCCGTAATGCTCGAGATTCTCCAGCGCCTGCTGACGGATCTTGCGCAAATCCGCGCCGCGCAGATTGATCAAAGCGTCGCGTTCGAGCGAGTCGAACTGGAGATAGACCTCGAGCCCGCGCTTGTTCTCGGCGAGCCGCGCCACGAAATCCTTTTCGCGGGCGATACGCAGGCCGTTGGTGTTGATCATGACATGGCGGATCGGGCGGGCGCGCACCGCATCGAGGATCGCGAAGAAGTCGGGATGCAGCGTCGGCTCGCCGCCGGAGATCTGCACCAAATCAGGCTCGCCCTCGCTCGCGACCAGCGCGTCCAGCATTCGCTCGACCTTGGCCAGCGGCGTGAAGCTGGTCCGCGCCGGCGAGGAATCGGCAAAGCACACCGGGCAGGTCAGATTGCAATGCTCGGTGATCTCGATCAGCGCGAGGCAGGAATGCTGCTCGTGGTCGGGGCACAGGCCGCAATCATAGGGGCAGCCGAATTCGGTATGCCGTTGAAAGGCCAGCGGCCGGTCGCCCGGCTTGATGAAATCCTTGCACAGGCGCCAATACGCGGCGTCCGTCGACACGAGCGTGGACTGGACGCCATGCTCCTTGCAGCGCTTCTCGTACCAAACCTCGTTGTCGAGGATCTGGATCTTGGCCGGCACCAGCTTCAGGCAGGTCTCGCAGAGAGATTGGGTCTGGCCCCAGAAGATATAGGGACGCGACTTGCGCAACGGCGCGTTCATGCATGGGTCTCGCATTGGGCGCCCTCGCCAGCATGACGACGGCGTAGAGCAGGATGGACAGCGACAGCAGGTGAAACAGCGTGAAGGGGCCGATCAGCGTGCCGTAGGGCTTGAGGAATTCCCACAGGAAGCGCTGTGCTCCATAGTAGACGAGGACGAGGTAGAAACCATTGGTGATCACAAACGCGCTCCGGTTCAAGACCGCCACCACGTAGAGCAGCGCGAACACCCCCATCGCGGCGCTTTCGTAGAGCTGCACGGGATGGCGCGGGATGCCGTCGCCGAAATCATGGCCCCAGGGCCATGCCGTCGGCGTGCCGTAGGTGAAATCGTCGAGGCCCGCGAAAAAGCAGCCGAGCCGGCCGATCGCGATGCCGAGCGCCAGCGGCAGCGCAAAACGGGCGCCGGTTCGGACCGTGATCCCTGCGGACCATTTGTAGAGCTCGATCGCCAAGATGCCGCCGACCAGCGCTCCTTCCACGGAGCGCGCGATGCCGCTCTGGCCCGACAGCCACAGATTGGCGGAGCCGAACAGATAGGCGCTGAGCCCCGCGCCGAACACCAAAGCGGCGAGGTAGGACCGCTCAAAGGATTGCGCCGGAAACCGCAAGCCCTGTCGCGACAGCCCGTAGAGCGCCACGGCCGCAGCCAGCCACGCCGCGATGTCGAAGAGAGTGTGAAGGAAAGCCCCGCTCATGCGGGGACATTAGCCCAGGTTCCCCCGCGGCGGGATAGTGCGGCCGCTTCTTATCCCCGAAGAGGAGCGAGTCAGGCGGCTAGCCGGCCTGCCTCTCCTCGGTCGGATAGACGCCGCGCAGCACCTCCTCGAAGTGCATCTTCACGGCCTCGTTGCACAGGCAGGAGCGCAGGCGCAGGCCCTCGCGGTTGCGGACCAGGATCGATCCGCGTCGCGTGTCGAGCACGCCCTCCGCCTTGAACGACTGGAGCACGCGGCTGGCATAGCTGCGGCCGACGCCGAGCAGTGTCGCGAGTTGCTCGTGCGTCAGAGGCACGCTGCTCTCGTCGCCGGTCCGCTCCATAGCGGCCAGCATCCATTTGGCGGTGCGCTGCTCGATCGAGTGAATGGCGTTGCAGGCGGTGGACTGGAAGATCTGAGCCAGCATGCAGTCGGCGTAACGAGCGAAGACATGGCGCAACGAGGGCGAGCGCTGCTTGGCGGCCTCCAGCTTGCTGACGTGAATTCGCGCAAACGGCCCGCCGAATTTCACGCAGATCCGGGTATAGGCCGGCAGATAACCCTCGCTGACGATGCCGCCCACCGCGCCTTCGCGGCCGACCAGGATGGTCTCGACATCGCGGCCGTCCTCATTGGGAACGAGGAAGGTTGCAAGCGACGGTCCGCAGGGGAAGTGGACGACCTGGACGTCGTCGCCGGGGTTGTAGAGCAGCTCATTCGCTGCGGCGCTTTCGAGCATGACATGCGGCGCAAGCAGGGCGAAGTCGGCCGGGCTCAAGCGCCGCAGCAGATTGTTGGTCGGCCGGCTATCGATCTCGGTGGCGTTGCTGGTCCGCGCGTCCATCTTAAACTCCCATCCGCCTCCACATTAGCGAGTTCCGACGAGGTCTGTGTGCACAAGTAGACAGACCTAACAACTGTGATGTGGTGGTTTCGTTCCGGGAACCTCCGCGCCGGGTACAGGCGTCGTGACGCGGTATCCCAGTCAGAGAAACCTCATGCTCCAAGTTACGATGATGGCACCCGCCGTTTCCGATGATTCGAACTGTCCCGCCGATGTCCTCATCGTCGAGGACGATCCGATCATCGCGATCGACTTCGAGGATCGCCTGCTCGGATTTGGCGTGAAGAGCGTGCGCACGGTAGGTTCAGTCGCGCAGGCGCTGGCCGCAATCGCGGCGCACGCCCCCGAATTCGCCTTGCTCGACGTCGGTTTGAGTCGCGAGAACAGCTTTGCGGTCGCCGAACGGCTCGCGGCGCTGAAAATTCCCTTTGTGTTCGTCACCGGCTACGGCGCTGACGCGCGCATCCCGCCCGAATTCGCCGGCCAGCCGCGATTGCAGAAGCCGTGTTCGAGCGACGCGCTGGAGGCGGCGCTCCAGGTCCGCGCGGCGAACTAGCGATACGGCGTCAGGCCGGCTTCGGATCGAGCGTGGTCAACCACAGCGCGACGTCGGCGCGGTCGCGCAAGGTCACCGTCATCTGGCCGGAGGCGCCGTCGATCTTGACGTGACCGAAGAACTGCATGCCGGCGGACGGCGGCAGGTTCTGGTTGTCTTTCCCGGGCGCCTTGACGAAACGCACCTCCGGCCCAAACGTATTGTCGAGCGCGTTCGGACCGAATGTGCCCGCGTGAAGCGGCCCCGACACGAACTCCCAGAACGGCTCGAAATCCTGGAATTGCGCCTTGTTCGGATCGTAATAATGCGCGGCGGCGTAATGCACGTCCGCGGTCAGCCATACGGTGTTGCTGATCGGCGCCATCTTGATGAAACGCAGAATGTCGGCGATCTCGAACTCGCGGCCGCGCACCGGGCCGTCGCCCTGCGCAATGGCTTCCGATCCGCCCTTTGCCGTATCTGACACGACGAGGCTGAGCGGCATGTCGGAGGCGATCACCTTCCAGGTCGCGCGAGAATTCAACAGGCCGCGCTTGAGCCAGGCGATCTGGTCCGGGCCGAGGAAATAGCTGGCCGGGCCGTAAACGGTTTCGAGGTTGGGGCCGTTCGGGCCGCGATAGCTGCGCTCGTCGAGCACGAACACGTCGAGATGGGGACCATAGGAGATCTGGCGATAGACGCGGCCGGGCTCGACGATGCTCTCGCGCATCGGATACATCTCGTGGAAGGCACGGCTTGCGCGGGCCGCAAGCAGTGCGATGTCGCGCTCCTTGTAGGTCGCCGGCAGCTCCTTCGACAGCGACCAGTTGTTGGTCACCTCATGGTCGTCCCACTGCACGAAGATCGGCACTTCGGCATTGAAGGCGCGAAGATTGTCGTCGGTGAAATTGTATTTGTGCGCGGCGCGGTACTCGTCCAGCGTCTCGGCGACCTTGGCCTTCTCGGGAATCGTGACGTTCTTCCAGATCTTGCCGTCCACGAGCTTCACCTCGGACTGGATAGGGCCGTCGGCATAGATGGTGTCACCGGAGTGCAGGAAGAAATCCGGACGGTGCTTGCGCATCGCCGAGAAGGTGAACATGCCGCCGTCATCAGGGTTGATGCCCCAGCCTTGTCCTGCGACGTCGCCGCCCCAGACGAAGCTGACGTCGCGACGGTCGGCGGGTGCGGTGCGAAAGCGGCCGGTCACCGGCTCGCCCTCCACCGCGGTGTGCGAAAGATCGCGGAAGCGGACGCGATAAAAAATGTCCTGTCCGCCCGGCAGGTTTTCGATCAGCATCTTCGCGGTGAAGTCGCTCTCGGGCAGCGCCGCGATCGGCGGCAGCGCGCGGGCATCCCTGAACGACTCCGTCGTCGCCACCTCGACCAGCATCTGTGCGGGCCGGTCGGTGCGCGCCCAGACCACGCCGCTGTCGACGGTGACGTCGCCCGACTGCACGCCATGGGTCACCGCCGGCCGGTCGGCCGCGCGGGAGAGATGGGGCATTGCGACCGCGCCGAGCGCGCCGGCACTGGTCGTCAGGAAACGGCGGCGGGAGAATTTGATGTTCATGAAGACGGTCTCGATATCGCGTGAGGCGATCGCCAGGGCGGTCGCCATGGTGAAGCAGACGCTATATTGAGACAATGTGACGCGGCGATAACGCGCGAGCGCTTACGCGTTGCCAGCGGCCCGGAATTGGGCACCGGCGCGCTGCAGGTTCTGCGGCAGGCTGAACAGCACCGCCTTGCGGTCGGCAACCGCCGCATGGAACTGGTCGAGCGCGATGTTGAAGGCGGTGAGCGCACCTTCCTCGATCGCGCCGTGGTCGTAGCAGCGCAGCGTGTCGCGCAGGATCTCGTCGGCCTCGGTCTGCATCTGATCGAGATCTTCGGTCGTTTCGCTCTTTCGAGCGGCGGTGATCATGTCGAGCAGCCGCTCGCGCAGATGGCTGTTGTTGTCGCGCTCGTCCTTCTTCAAATAGCCCGCAAACCAGGCGCCGATCGAGCCCATGGCCGAGAGCGCCATCAGGGTCCACCAGATGTAATCGCTGTATCTGTCGAGGAAGGTCTTTTCTTCGCCGTCGACGAAAGCGGCGGCGCCGGGATGCACGGGAATCACCGCATCCTTGTCGGTGTCGGGCGTTTCGATCTTCGCCGCCAGCGGGAATTCCGTCACCAATTGCTGGCGTACGGAGAAAAGCTGGCGCGTGAACGCCGCGATGGTGGTTTCGGACACTGCTTTGCGCGCCACGATGTGGTGCGAGAAGCTGATGGTCTTGACCTCGTCATCGGGACGATCGGGCGAGCCGCCGTAAGTGCCCGCGGGAATCTCGGCCGCTTCATAGACCGGATGGTTCTGGGCGATCGCATCCGCGGAATCGATCGCGAGAAAGGTCGGCGTGCCGAAATCCTTGGTGGAAGCGGCGATCGCCTCCGCCGTGATCTTGCTGTTGACGGGACCGGCCGCGAGATAGGCATCAGCCCTCTGCGCCTTGATCGCTTCGACGGCTTCGGTTGCCGGGTATTGCACGATCTCGACCTTGGCGGGATCGACGCCGTATTGCTGCAGGATCACCTTGAGCAAATTGACGTTGGCCTGGGTGCGGCCGACCACGCCGACCCGATGTCCGGCGAGCTGCGCGATCTTGGTGATCTTCGCGCCCTTCTTCTTGCCCTTGCCGGACACGGACCATAGCGCCACGACGTTCTTGCGCAGGGTCGCAACCGCTTGCGCGTTCTTCGGTACGTCGACGTCGCCGCGCACAATGGCAAGATCGGCCTTGCCTTCCGCGAGCAGATTGGCGCTGGCGGTGGCGCCGTCGGTCTGGATCGGGCGCAACCGCACAGAACTCTTATGCTGCGCGAAGGCCTGGGTCAGTGCCTGCACGACCTTGACGTCGTCGCTGTTGGCGGGGCCGACCGCGATCTTTAGCGTCACCGGCCGCATGGCGAAATAGTAGCCGCCGGCGAGCGCGCCGACGATCGCGAGCACCAGCGCGAGAGTCACGAGCGCCGTCTTCCGCGCCGATGATCGCGGCGAGGACGGGGTGGGCGCTTCGGCCAGGTCCAATCCCCCGGTCATCGATCTCCCGAACATTCGCTTGAGGCTCAGTTTCATCTTGGCCGGCGGTTTACGCCTGCAAGTGTAGCAAATTTCTTGTCCGGCAGGGTTACATCTCCGTCATGGTTAGCGGATGGGGTCCAATCCCGTATGAACCCGGGGCGTCAGTGCGGTGTTAGGGTAAAGTTCCCCTGAAAGGACGGAGGCGAGGATGACAGAACGGCTCTCGGCGGAGGCACGCAGGCAGGCGCTGGGCGAACTACCTGGCTGGACCGAGGCTCAAGGACGCGAGGCGATCGGGAAAACCTTTGTCTTCAAGGATTTCAACGAGGCGTTCGGCTTCATGACCCGCGCGGCACTGGTCGCCGAGAAGATGGACCACCACCCCGAATGGCGCAATGTCTACAAGACGGTGGAGGTGGTGCTGTCGACCCATGACGCCGGCGGCGTCACCGCGCTCGACATCGAGCTCGCCAAGGCGATGAACGCCATCGCCAAGCTGACACCAGGCTGACGTCTTGCAGGGGAAGGCCGCGTCCCCATCTTGTGATCAGCACGGGATGCGGCGATCTGCCACCCAGGCTGGAACGGGGAGTTTGTCGAACATGGCTGCCGAACACAGCGTCGGTTTCGAGCCCGCCGACCGGCTCGCGGAAGATCGTGAGAGCGTGCGCCGCCGCTTCTGGCGCAAGCTGAAGCGTGTCGCCGCGCATCTGCCGTTCGCGGAGGATCTGCTCGCCGCCTATTACTGCGCCTTCGACCGACAGACGCCGCGCCATGTCCAGGCCTCGCTGCTCGGGGCGATCGCCTATTTCATCCTGCCGTTTGATTTCGTTCCCGACGTGATGCCGATCCTCGGCTTCACCGATGACGCCGCCGTACTCGCCACCGCGATCCGCATGGTTGCCAGCCACATCACGAACGAGCATCGCGAAGCCGCCCGCGCCGCGCTGAAGCGCGGGGTGGATGAGGTGGAGCCGGAAGCCGCGCAATAGCTGTCGCCGCATACTCCGCTGTCATTCCTCGCGAAGGTGCGGAATCCAGCACGCCGCGGCCTTCCGATTGAACCATAACCGTCTCGGAATGCTGGATCGCCGCCTTCGCGGGCGATGACAGCTGTATGTGTGGATGACTGCTCGCTACTTCTTCTCCGCCTCCGCCTGCGCCTGCGCCTGCGCCTGGGCCTGGGCCTTTTCGGCGTCCCACGCCTGGAATTGCTTGAACAGCGTTTCCTTGTCCGCGTCGGACACTTTTGCGGCCGAGGGGCTCTGTCGCAGGAACGCCTCGAAGCGTTGCCGCGTCACTGGTTCGACGCCGTGGCGGTCGAGCCATTGCTGCGCCACCGGCAATCTGTTCCAGCCCGCCAGGGGCGCCGCGAGCGAGACCTCCTTCCACTTGGGATGGAAGGGCGGGTTCTGCAGCGTCGGGAATTTCGTGAAGAACGCGTCCACGTACAGTGCAAGCTTGCGGTAGCGCTCGGTGTTGGGCGCCCAGTTGTAGGCCGCGAGCACGGCCGGCACCGCGATGGTGTCCACGCTCTCGCCCTCCTTGACCAGGTTCGGATAGTCCTTGGCGGTCAGCGTCGCCGGCAGATAGTCGCTCTGGAGGGGCTTTGCATAATCCACGGTCGCAAGGTGGAAGCGGCCGTCATTGCCGAAGGTCGAAACGGACTTGTACGGTTTGCCGCCGACCACGATGACGGCGTCGATCTCGCCGGCCTTCAGTTTCTCCATCGCGATGCGCTGCTCGACATAAACGAATTTCGCCTTGATCCCGAGCCGCTCGAACACGGTGAGCGCGGTGACGAAGGTGCCGCCGTTGGGCAGATCGACGCTTACAGTTTTGCCTTCCAGATCCTTGAGTGTCGCGACCGATTTTGGCGCGATCACCTGCATCTCTTCGTTGTAGAGCTTCGTCACATAGGTGAATTGCTTCTTGATGTCCTTGGCAAAACCTTTGCGCTCGAGATAGTCGAGCGTATCCGCGCGGACGATTCCGAGATCGACGCCTTGCAGGAACAGGATGTCGGCAACGCTCTGCACCGAACCTCGGCCGACGATTGGCAACACACGAATCCTGTTGCCGTCGTCGAGCACGGAGGCGAGGTCGGCGCCGAATTGCACATAGGTGCCGCCGATCGTGCCGGTGATCAACGTCACGGTGTTGGCGTTCAGCGACTGCTTGGTCGAGGTCGAACCGAACTGGAAGATGGCTTTCAGGCTGTCAGAGACCTTGGCCGGATCATATTCGGTCTGCTCCGCGCGTGCCGCGAAAGCATAGATCATCATGATGGCGGCAAGCGCCATTCTCAAAGCGTTACGCATGATATCCCCTAAAGAGTTCTAGTTCTGAAGCTGGGCGAGGCGTTGCCGCGCCTCCGCCGATCCAAGGCCTGCGGCCTTTTGGTACCAGTCGCGCGCGGCGGTCGCGTCGGCAGCAACGCGCCGCGCGTCGCTCGTGCCCAGCACCGCCGGGTCATAGGTTTGCGCGAGCAGAAATGCAGCCGTTGCATCCTGTGCATTGGCGGCCCGTTCGAGCAGCAGGCGCGCCGCGGCAATGTCGCCGACCGCCAACAGACCGTTCGCGCGCGCCATCAGCCCAGCCAGTGTGTCGGCATCGAGCGTCTTAGCGGGCGGTGGGGGCGCAGGCGGCGCCGCGACTGGCCCGGGCGCCTGGGCTTGCAGCGCGGTTTGATAGGCAGTCGCAATCGCTTCGCGGCTCGGAGCTGAGGCTGCGGGGAGATCCTGCGCGTCAGCGCTCGCCAGCCTTGTGTTGCTCAAGCGCGCCGGGTCCTTGTACGCGGTCTGAGGCCTGTCCGGCACGTTGGCCGACGCCATGGCCTGGTCCAGCTCGGCACCCGTCGGGCCGGCAGCGTCGGCGGCGAAGAGATTGCGGAGACTGGGCTGATACAGCGCGGCCGCAACGGCCAGCGTGGATGCGATGAGAACCGCCGCGAGAACACGCGGGACAATTCTGAGCCGGGGACCCAACGCCCGCGCCGTATATTCGCCTGACTCCGGCACACCGAGCGGATCGGACAGGAACAGTGGAATTGGATCTTCCGGTGACAGATCGAGCCGCGCGGCGCGCGCACGGATATAGGACGCGACGGCCGGATGTGATGCAGCTTGATCGGAATCGAACGATCTCGATTCCCTGGACGGGCGGTACGCCGTCGTCTCCATGGTGATGCTCCCCACTACTAACGCAACGCTGGGGCATCCCGGCTTCAGTCTTTTTGTTGTTGTCCAGAAATGCCCCGCAAACTGGAGCCGGTAAATCGCCGTCTGAATCAGCCCAAAAAAGGTCGGCGGCTTGCGCGAATCGGGAGATATTTGGGTTTGATTGAGGCGAGGCGGAGGAATGCCCCGCAATTTTGTCGACAATGGTTGACGGGGATTGACCCGGCGGCGGCGCGGACACTGCCTGTCCCGCGCTCGCGGTCATTCCCCGCGAAGGCGGGAAACCAGTACGCCGCGGCTTCTCGATTCAATGACTGACGTCTCGGAGTACTGGTCGCCCGGTCAAGCCGGGCGATGACAGTTGAGCTCGTGGCGAGCGGCCGTACCGACACACGTCGCGCCGCATAGCCTCACGGATGCAGGATCACTTTGCCCATCGCCTGGCGTCCGGCGAGCACCTTGAGCGCATCCGCCGTCTGCGCCAGCGGGAAGACGCGATCGACATGCGAGGAGATCTTTCCTTCCGCTGTCCACTTCACGAGCTTCTCGAGATTGGCGCGGTTCTTTTCCGGGTTGAGTCGGGTCCATGCGCCCCAGAACACGCCGCGGATGTCGCAGCCTTTCAGCAGCGCGAGGTTCAGCGGCATCTTCGGAATGTCGCCGGCGGCGAAGCCGATCACGAGGAAGCGGCCTTCCCAGGCAATCGAGCGCAGGGCCTGCTCGGCATAGGTGCCACCAACCGGATCGAAGATGATGTCGACGCCCTTGCCGCCCGTAAGCTTTCGCAGGCCTTCCTTCAAATCTTCCTTGCCGTAATTGAGCGCGAGTTCTGCGCCGTGCGCCTTCGCGAATTCGAGCTTCTCGTCCGACGAGGCGCAGGCGATCACCTTCAGGCCCATCAGCTTGCCGAGCTCGCACGCGGCAAGTCCGGTGCCGCCGGCGGCGCCGAGCACCGCGAGCGTCTCGCCCGGCTTCGGGCTCGCGCGATCTTCCAGCGCATGCAGCGCGGTGCCGTAGATGATGATGATGCCGGCCGCGCGGTCATAATCGAGATTGTCGGGGATCTTCACGATCGATGCCGCCGGCAGCGCGATCTTTTCGCGCGCGCCGTTGTGGCCGCAGGAGGCGACGACGCGATCGCCGATCTTCAGATCAGTCACGCCGGGACCGATGCTCTCGATCACCCCAGCCACTTCGGCGGCCGGCGAGAACGGGAATGGCGGCTTGATCTGGTACTTGCCTTGAATCATCAGGATGTCGAAGAAGTTCAGCGCCGCAGCCTTGATCGCGATCACGGCTTCGCCGGGACCGGCCACCGGATCCGGCACGTCGGCCAGAACGAGATCGTCGGGCTGGCAATATTGCGAGCAGAGGATGGCTTTCATGGCGGCACCTTCTTGAGAAGTGAAGTACTGGGCGTTTCGAGTGGATTTATAGTTTGCCCGTTTCTGCCGGATTTAGGTGCGGGCGACAATCCGGTTTCTTTGTCAGTTGGAACGCAGGAGCCTATCCTCCCGTCATTGGGAGCGTAGCGAAGCCTATTTCCGCGGTACGGTTTCCCGCTGCGCGCGCAACGACGAAACAAGAAGGATTCAAACCATGTTTGAAACAGGCCTGCTCAAGGACAAGCGCATCCTCGTCACCGGCGGCGGTTCGGGCCTCGGTGCTGCAATGGCGCACCGTTTCCTCGCGCTCGGCGCCGAGCTCGTGATCTGCGGCCGCAAGCTCGATCGGCTCGAGGCGGCGGCGAGCAAGATGCGCGAAGAGACCGGCGGCAAGGTCACCACGATCGCCTGCGATATCCGAGACGGCACCGCCGTCGAGAGCATGATGGACGCGATCTGGCGCGGGGCGCCGCTCGATATTCTCGTCAACAATGCGGCTGCGACTTTCATCGCGCAGAGTGAGCATCTCTCATTCCGCGCCGCGGATGCGATTCTCGCGCCGACCCTGCATGGTGCGATGTATTGCACGCTTGCCGCCGGCAAGCGCTGGATCGACGGCAAGCATGGCGGCGTCGTGCTCTCGATCCTCTCGACCTCGACCATCACCGGTCGCGCCTTCACCGTGCCGTCGGCGATGGCGAAGTCGGCCGTGTTGGCGATGACCAAAAGTCTCGCCGTGGAATGGGGCCCGAAGGGAATCCGCACCGTCGCGATCGCGCCGGGACCGTTCCCGACCGCCGGCGCCTCGGGCCAGCTCCGCCCCGAGGGTCGCGACGAAGGGTGGGCCGCGCGCAACCCGATGGGACGAGCCGGCGAGCACCCCGAGCTTGCCGACCTCGCCAGCTTCCTGGTCTCCGACCGTGCCGGCTACATCAACGGCGATATGGTGGTGATCGACGGTGGCGCGCATTTGCGCAGCTCCGGCGTCGAGGATTTGTTGCGCTGGACCGATGCGCAATGGGCGGAGCAACGCGCGGCGCGATCCAGGGCCTAGTCGCCGCGACCTTCGCTAACTGCCTTCCCAAATTGGACTTTCCCGGCTATCCCTGCCCCGGGGACAATGCGCGACCGGGCCATCTTCCAGTCACAATATTGAGGGAACCACTCCAGCATGTGGCGGGTGCTGATTTTAGCTTTGATGACGGGCGTGGCGGCCTGTGGAATCATCGATTCCGCGCGGGCGCAGACGGCGCAGCCTGCGCCCAAGACTGCACCGAAAGAGGCCGCGCCGAAACCGGCCGCGCCGGCGGCCAATACGACCGGAAAGACGGCTGCAAAGCCCGAGAGCAAGCCGGCGGCCCCGCACGCGGCGGTTGCCGGCGGCGCGGAGCCAACCCTGATCGGTCAGTTCGGCACCTGGGGCGCCTATTCGGCCGCGCCCAACGGCAAAAAGGTCTGCTTCGCGCTGGCCAAGCCGTCGTCGTCGAAGACCAACCCGCCGAATCGGCCGCGCGATCCTGCCTATGCCTTCGTCTCCACCCGCCCGGCGGAGAAGGTCAACAACGAAGTCTCGGTCATGATCGGCTATGCGCTGAAGCCGGGCTCTGAATCCTCGGTCGAGGTGGGCGGCGCCGCTTTCGCCATGTACTCGCAGGGCGACGGTCTCTGGATCAAGAACGCGGCCGAGGAAGAGCGGATGGTCGAGGCCATGCGCAAATCCGCCGATCTCGTGGTCAAGGGCATGTCGTCCAAGGGGACCGAGACCACCGACACCTTTTCGCTGAAGGGCCTTGCCCAGGCGCTCGACAAGATCGCGCAGGATTGCAGGCGTTAAGCCTGCGGTCGATAAGGTCGCAATCGGCCGTTCCGGTTGCTATATAGGGCGCGTTCCAGATTTTCTCCCGTCATTCCGGGGCGATGCGTAGCATCGAACTCGGAATCTCGAGGTTCCGGGTTTAGTCCTTTGGACCATCCCAGAACGACCACCTAAATCAGGCCATTCCATGCAACCGACGACCGAGCCGCACAACGCAACACTGGTGGAGAAGACTCCGCTCGAGACCTATGTGCCGCCGGCGAGGCCCTCGCTGATCGGCCTGTCGCGCACCGAGCTTGCCGATCGCCTCGGCGAGATCGGCGTTGCACCGGCGCAGCGCAAGATGCGCGTGCAGCAGCTGTGGCACTGGATGTATTTCCGTGGCGCCCAGAATTTCGAAGAGATGACGTCGGTCTCGAAGGGCATTCGTGCCGAGCTCGCGCAACATTTCACCGTCGACCGGCCCGAAGTCGTGGCCGAGCAGATCTCCAACGACGGCACCCGCAAATGGCTGCTGCGGCTGCCGAGCGGCGACAATGTCGAGCGGGCGCATGAAGTCGAGTGCGTCTACATCCCCGAAACCGATCGCGGCACGTTGTGTGTGTCCTCCCAGGTCGGCTGCACGCTGAACTGCTCGTTCTGCCACACCGGCACGCAGCGCCTGGTGCGCAATCTCACCGCCGGGGAGATCGTCGGACAGGTGATGGTGGCGCGCGATCGTCTGAATGATTGGGCCGATCGCGAAGACGGTACGCGCCGCGTCACCAACATCGTGATGATGGGCATGGGCGAGCCGCTCTACAATTTCGACGCGGTGCGCGACGCGCTGCTGATCGTCGGCGACAACGAAGGCATCGGCATCTCCCGCCGCCGCATCACGCTGTCGACCTCGGGTGTGGTCCCGAATATCGTGCGCGCGGGCGAGGAGATTGGAGTGATGCTCGCGATCTCGCTGCATGCGGTGCGCGACGAGCTGCGTAACGAGCTGGTGCCGCTCAACCGCAAATATCCGATCAAGGAATTGCTGCAGGCCTGCCGCGACTATCCCGGCGCCTCGAACGCGCGCCGCATCACCTTCGAATATGTGATGCTCAAGGGCGTCAACGATTCGCTCGACGATGCCAAGCTGCTGGTGAAGATGCTCAAGGGCATTCACGCCAAGATCAATCTGATCCCGTTCAACCCCTGGCCCGGCACCGCCTATGAGTGCTCGGACTGGGACCAGATCGAAAAATTCTCCGAATACGTCTTCAACGCCGGCTATTCCTCGCCGGTGCGCACTCCGCGCGGCCGCGACATCCTCGCCGCCTGCGGCCAGCTCAAGTCGGAGACGGAAAAGCTCTCGGCCCGTGAACGCCAGACGCTGCGGGCCATGGCGATGACGGATTGATATTGATGATGGCGACGCTCTCAACGCCCGTCATGGCCGGGCTTGACCCGGCCATCCACGTCGAGCCACGAGAGAGCAAGTCGTGGATGCCCGGGTCAAGCCCGGGCATGACGATTGTGGATGTGGCGACGCCGTCAGTCACCAATTCGTTCCCATCATGTCCCTGATCGGCCGCCTCGTCGTCATCTTCATCGGCTTCCTCGCCGCCTGTTTCGTCGGCGGCATGATCGTTGTCGTCGCGCTGTTGTTTCCGGAGTTCGCCGATCTCGGCGCCGGTCCCGTCGATCAGGGCACGATCGATATCCTGCTCGGGTTCGGCTTCATCTTCGTCTCGGGCTTTGCGCTGGTGCCGGCGGCGGTGATCGTGGCGATCACCGAGGCGCTCTACATCCGCAGCGCGCTCGCCTATGCCGTGGGCGGAGGCGTCGTGGGGCTCGCCTGCTATCTCGGCCTGGTCCCGTTTCATTCCGACACGCTGCAATTCGAAGGCATTGTGCGGCGGCATCTGGAGATCATGACCGGCGCGGGCATCGTCGCCGGCGTCGTCTACTGGCTGATCGCCGGCCGCAATGCCGGCGCTTGGCGCAATCCGCCGCCTGCGCGCCAGCCGCCTCCGCCGCTGCCGTCGAATTCGCGGCCGGATGCGCGGTGACTTTCTGACTTGTCACGGGGTTTTCATCCCTTTCCCACTGGGCTAAACCGCGCGCCATGAACCGGACTGGACTCTTCATCGCCCTGGCGCTGTGGCTCGTGATCGGCGTCGTTTTCGGCCTCTATCCCGAGCTTGATCTCAAGCTCGCCGCGCTGTTCTTCGACCCTGAGACGAAAACGTTTCCGCTCAAGCTGAACGGTTGGGCCGGCTTCGCGCGCGACGCCGCGATGTGGGTCGCCTGGGCGTTCGTGCTGCCTGCGCTGATCGCGCTCGTGGTCAAGATGGTCCGGCCCGACCGCCCGCTGATGGTATCCGGTCGCGCGATCGTCTTCCTGCTGGTCACGATCATCATGTCGGCCGGCATCCTCACCAATCTCGCCTTCAAGTCCTATTGGGGCCGGCCGCGCCCGGTGGTGGTGACGCAGTTCGCCGGCGACCAGCAATTCGTGCCGTGGTGGGATCCGCGCGGGGGCTGCGCGCGCAACTGCTCGTTCTTCTCGGGCGAGGGCGCGACCGCGTTCTGGACGCTGGCGCCGGCCGCACTGGCACCGCCGGCGTGGCGACCGCTCGCTTATGCCGGAGCCGTGGTGTTCGGCCTCGTGACCAGCGGGCTGCGGATGGCCTTTGGTGGCCATTTCTTCACCGACGTGTCGATCGCCGGCCTCGTCACCTTCGTCGTGATCTGGTTTGCCTACGCGCTGATTTACCGCTGGCCGCGGACCCGGTTTTCCGACGAGGCGGTCGATGCCGCCCTGACTCGGCTGAACATGCCCGCTTACCGGCTCCGCCAGCGCCTGTTCGGACGCAAGACGGGTGCCGAGCCGTCAGTTTGAGCCATTAAAGGGGTGCCGAGCCCCGCGAAATTTGATATTCGCGCGGTCAACCCGTGAAACGACATCAGCCCTTCGAGACCGATTGGAAGCCCCATGACCACGATCCTGAAAAGCCTGCCCAAGGGGGAGAAAGTCGGCATCGCTTTTTCGGGCGGCCTCGATACCAGCGCGGCGCTGCTCTGGATGAAGCAGAAGGGCGCGCGCTGCTACGCCTATACCGCCAATCTCGGCCAGCCGGATGAGGCCGATTACAACGAGATCCCGCGCAAGGCGATGGAGTTCGGCGCGGAGAAAGCGCTGCTGGTCGATTGCCGCAAGCAGCTCGTCCACGAAGGCATCGCCGCGATCCAGTCCGGCGCCTTTCATATCTCGACCGGCGGCATCACCTATTTCAACACCACGCCGCTCGGGCGCGCCGTCACCGGCACGATGCTGGTCGCGGCGATGAAGGAGGACGGCGTCAACATCTGGGGCGACGGCTCGACCTTCAAGGGCAACGACATCGAGCGCTTCTATCGCTACGGCCTCCTGACCAATCCGGGCCTGCGCATCTACAAGCCCTGGCTCGACCAGCAGTTCATTGACGAGCTCGGCGGCCGCGCCGAGATGTCGGCGTTCATGACGGCGCAGGGCTTTGCCTACAAGATGAGCGCCGAGAAGGCGTATTCGACCGACAGCAATCTGCTCGGCGCGACGCACGAGGCCAAGGATCTTGAAAGTCTCGACAGCGGCATCAAGATCGTCAACCCGATCATGGGCGTGCCGTTCTGGCGTGACGACTGCAACGTCAAGGCCGAGAAGGTTGTGGTGCGTTTCGAGGAAGGCCACCCGGTCGCGCTGAACGGCCAGACCTTCTCTGATCCCGTCGCGCTGTTCCTCGAAGCTAACGCCATCGGCGGCCGCCACGGCCTCGGCATGAGCGACCAGATCGAGAACCGCATCATCGAGGCCAAGAGCCGCGGCATCTATGAAGCGCCCGGCATGGCGCTGCTGCACATCGCCTATGAGCGCCTCGTCACCGGCATCCACAACGAAGACACCATCGAGCAGTACCGCATCAGCGGCATGCGCCTCGGACGCCTGCTCTACCAGGGCCGCTGGTTCGATTCGCAGGCCCTGATGTTGCGCGAGACCGCGCAGCGCTGGGTCGCGCGCGCCGTCACCGGCGAGGTCTCGCTCGAGCTGCGCCGTGGCAACGACTACTCGATCCTCAACACCGAAAGCCCGAACCTCACCTATGCGCCGGAGCGGCTCAGCATGGAGAAGGTCGAGGACGCGGCGTTCACGCCGGCCGATCGCATTGGTCAGCTCACCATGCGCAACCTCGACATCAACGATACCCGCGCCAAGCTCAAGCTCTACAGCGACACGGGTCTGTTGTCGGGCAGTGAAGGCTCGCAGATCTTCCGGCTGGAGAGGGACAAGGGCTGACGCGCCCGTAGCCCGAATGGAGCGCAGCGAAATCCGGGATTCTCTAACTAAGCCGATAGAACCCGGATTACGCTTCGCTCCATCGGGCTACGAAACAAAAATGGCCGGGATTGCTCCCGGCCATTTTGCATTTGTGTGTCGCCTCAGCGCGGCGGCGCGGTGCCGGGCGGGGGCGGCGGCAGCGAGGCCTGGCCGCCGTTGAGCAACGGCGTGATGTTGCGGACGGTGACGCGCCGGTTGATCGCGCTCGGTCCTTGCGTCTGCTCCTTCAGGTACTGCTCGCCATAGCCTTGCGACGTCAGGTTTTCAGACGGCACACCGAATTGCTGGGTCAGCAATTCGGCCGCGGACTGCGCACGACGGTCCGACAATGACAAATTGTCGACGTCGTTGCCGACCGCGTCGGTGTGACCTTCGATCAGGAACACCACGCGCGGGTTGGCCTGGATCGCACGGTTGAGACCGTCCGCGATCGACTGCAGCTTCGCCGCCTGGTCCGGTGGGATGGTCCACGATCCGGTCTCGAAGTTGATCGTGTTGAGGTCGATGCTCGGCATTTGCATGCGAACATTCGGGCTGTAGCGGATCTCGTCGAGCGTGTAGCGACGGTTGATCCGCTGCACCGGCGGCGCCACCATCGTCTCGTAGATCACGTCCGGCGAGGCCTCCTGGGCGTCGACGATATAGCGATCGTAGGGCATGTTGACGACGGGCGGCGGCGCGTCGACATAGAAACCGCCGACCGACTGAGGATCGCGGTAGCTGTTGTCGATGATGACGAGCTCGCGCCCGGCCGGGTCCCTGCGGATTCGCCGCAGCAGCCGACCGTCCTGACCTACAACGGTAATGATCTCGCTGCCGTCGGGACGGATCACCACGGTGCGGGTATCGGCGCCGACAGTTTCGGTGCGGATGTCGCGGGCGCCATAGCGGAAGCGATAGAGATCGTTGCCGCGGACGTAGGTCTGCCCACCCGGATCGCGGATGATGATGCGGTCCGGCTCGGTGTAGACGGTGCGGCCGCCTTCGACCGACTCGCGGCGCTGGTTGCGGTAGTCGGCGATGGTGGCGCCGATCACGGCACCGGCGACGACACCTGCACCGATCGCGAGCGGCGTCAGGTCACGCTGCGGCGGACGCGGCGGTGGCGGCAGGGGCGTGGTCGTCGTGGGCGCGGCGCGGAACGCCGGCGCAACCGTGGGCGCCGCGTATTGCGCCCTGTTGGGCGGCGGGGTCGCAGCCGCAGAGCCCGGCACGGTGCTCGGTGCAGCGGCGCCGGCGGGGGGAGCCGGCGGCCGGGGCGGGGCGCCTGCCTGCGGCTGGGTCGGCGGAGCTCCGGCAGCGGGCGCACCAGCAGCGGGTGCGCCAGCAGGAGGCGCACCACCCTGGCGTCCAGGGGGCGGTGTCACGGCGCCACCGGGGGCCGGCGTCGTTGTCGGAGCCGGAGTTGCACCAGGCGCAGGAGGCGAACCTGGACGGCCGGGCGGCGGCGTCGGAGTGCCACCGGGGGTCGGCGTGGCCGTCGGCGCGGGCGTGGCGCCTGGAGCAGGTGACCCTGCAGCCGGGGGCGCACCAGGACGTCCGCCGGGGGGCGGCGTACCGGGGCGGCCAGTCGGCGGCGTGCCCGGCGTGCTGCCTGGAGCCGGCGTCGCGGTCGGCGCAGGAGTCGCCGTCGGTGACGGTGTGGCTGAAGGTGCAGCCGGAGCGGGTGCACCCGGTCGCGCGGTCGGAGCGGCCGGCGCAGGCGACGGTGTTGCCGTGGGCGCCGGCGCTGGGCGTCCCTGAGGAGTTGCTGCAGGCGGCGGCGGTGGTGTCGGGTGAGCCGCGGGCGGCGGAGGCGTGGGTGCGTGCTGCTGCGGAGCCGCGGCGGGTGGCGGCGCTGGCGGCGTGGGCGCCGGGCGCGCGGCAGGCGGTGCCGGAGGCGGCGGTGTCGGCGCGTGCTGTTGCGGAGCCGCAGCCGGGGGCGGCGCAGGTTGCTTCGGGGCGGCG